>NZ_JBFBLT010000002.1:0-600536 GCF_040702645.1 Microbacterium sp. NPDC078814 | reverse complement strand
TCTTGGTCGTTCTCACTGACCATCGCACGATGGCTCACCCCGTCGCGGTCACGACGCCGCGGGCCCGAAAGACCACCACCCCGCGGGACTCCAGGAGGCGTGCAGCGTCTTGAAGCTCGAGGCGATCTCGCGCTCGAGTGTTGAGCGCTCGAGATTGCTCACGAAACCGCGGGCCCACTCGCAGGCTTCGCGTCACTTGCGTTTCGTAGCCGATGTAGCCGCGACGGCGCCACTCGATTGCTACGTGGCGACGGAAGCCGTTGCTTCCGCGGCGGCGATCCAGTGCCTCCCATTCTGACGGGAGAGCCGATGGAACACCTCCCGTATCAGGAAGCAGGTGTTCGAATAGCTCCCGGAAGGTCGGCCCTTGAGAGTGCCGACGACGATACTGGGCGATGAAGATCGCTGCCGCGAGTGCCCACTCGTCCGCCGCGTCGTCCCTCGTGAACTCTTCAAACGCGTAGCGCCACGAGGCGGGCGGGGGATGATTGATGTCCCGCCACCAAGCCGTCCATCGCCTGTTCGCCACGATCACCGTCACAATCGCGGTCGCACGCATCGGGCCTGCCCTGCGGTGCGACCGCGGTGTCCGTAGGGCAGGCAGCACACGTGCAGAGTGGAGAGGATCCGGCGGTAGTCGATTGTTTCGTATGGCCAACGAAATTATGGCATACGTGTAAGCCCATACCGGTAAGCGTTCCTCGGAACGCTTGAAGAGTGAGCAGGCTAAGGGCAAGCGCGGATGAGGAGTGGGGCGTCTTCGTCCGGCACCTTGCCGTCCAGCTGCGTCGACTCCGGCTTGAATCGGGCTTGAGTCAGGAAGAGGTCGCCAGCCGGGCCAATCTGAGTCGGTTCATCTACAGGCAGTATGAGAAGGGCGAGTCGCGCAGGGGCACCCCCTCGAACCCTGCTTTACGTTCGGTCATTGCGATCTCACAGGTTTTCGACGTCCCACTGGAGCAGCTTCTCCCGTCGACGGTCCCCGACCTTCGAAATCGCTAGTCCTATCGAATTGGAGTAACTTTCGCTCGCCCGGAACCTGAGCGGAGCCGATCTCGCTCCTCGGTGACGATCAGGAGTGCGGCGGCGTAGGCTTTCGCCTGCGCGGCGAGGGCATCACGTTCTCGAATGAGCCGTCGGTTGCGGACTCGCTCTTTATCGAGGCTTGCTCGCAGGCGCTCGACCTCGGGTTTGGTGCGATTAATCTCTCTCGCACGAGCGAGAAAAGCTCGGGCGAGCTCCGGATTGTCGTGGGTGAGGCGATGTCGCTTCACTCCTGCGACTTCGACAAGTCGCACTCCAGTGAGTGGTCCAGCCACCCGCCCTTCGAGGAGGTCGTCGGCAGCCTGCTTCAGCCGAGCTCTCACCTCCTCGCGTTCGTTTGCTGCTCTTGCTCCGGCCGGGCTTGATACGTCATCGATGCTCATGTGTGCTGCTCTCCTGGTGCTCTTCGATAATCTGTCGATTCTTATCTATGAGTTGCTGTGCCCGGCCGTATCGAATAGGTGGCGCAAGCGTGTCCTGTTCGATCTCGATGATCGCGGAACGTACGTCGTCAACGTCGGCGTCCGTGCGCGCGACGTTCTTGCAGGCGCTACGGCAATCGCCGAGCACGGGCCCAGCGGCAGTTCGGGCGCACAGTGCTGTCTCCAGATCGAAGACGCAGTGCAACCCATCGCCTTGAAATACCTGAAGCGACGGATCTGTCAGCATCGTTTCCGCCTGGCGTCTGGTGGGAACGTAGCGACCGGCGTATTTCGCGACCGCGCGCGCGGTTCGGTGGCGCAATGCTCCAGCCGCGGGCCCGCTTACATGCCCGCCCGCGCCGAGGTAGTGATCGAGATCGACTGCATTGTCCACGCGCTCAAGCCAGCGCTCGAGTGCGAGCTCCGAAGGAAAACCTGATGCGTAGTTTCCTGCGTAGCCTTGGGTGATATGTGTCGCAACATGGCCATACTGGATTGCCGCTGCGACCAGCCCTCCCGGCCGTCGCACGATGTGCCAGGCCAGCGTTCGTCGGAACCTGCTGCCCGTAAGCGGCCCAGCGGGATCCACCGGGATGGTGTCCGCTCGGTCGGTGTCGCTGCAATAGCGGTTCACCCACTCAATGAAACGCGTGATGTCCGTGGTCATCCGCGCCGACGTCCTTGCGGTTCCGGCACGCAGTTTTCCTGAAGGAGTCGACCCGCGCTGCGCTGTCGGTCTCAGATTCTTCGGAAAAAGGAGTTCCTCGTCGTGTAGCAACTCCAGGACCTGGACTGCTCGCGCCCCGACGGGATGTACAACCCACGGTTCCGGCCTAACCTCACCGTGGTCCATCCGCGATCCATCGGATCCAATGGCCGACTTCCAGCGCACGCCCCGCAATGTCCAGAGCCCGCTCTGGGGATCAAACTCGATGCAACGCCGTCGGATGCTTAAGACCTCGCCTGGACGCATGCCCGTGAGGTAGGAGATCGCGATGAAACAGGCGGTGGTCAGGTGATCCGCTAGCACTACCGCGTCACCCCAGCAAATCGAGGGGTCCATCCACGGCAGGCCGTCTAGGAGACCGCCGGTGAGGGGACGCAGGTACGACGCGACATCCACCGGCAAGCCACTCGTCGCGATGACATCGCGGTCAAAGCCAGCGTGCGCAGAGCCGAAGTAGCCGGTCAGACGACCCAGGTGTGTCCAGTTGATCTCGGACCTATCGGTGTGCCCAGGAAGTCCCTTCCCTTGTGAGCGCAGGCTCTCGAGAGCTTCGGCCAGCTTCGTGCGCCTCATCCCGGGGATCTTGGACGGATCAAGCCCGGGCGCGCGGTATCGGTACTGATTGACAAGTAGCTTCTTGTAGTCGCGGTACGCCGCAATGATGTCGTCGGCGAAGTCTTCGACGAAACGGACGGTCCACGACATCAAGGGCGCAAGAGTCGCGTCATCGATGCGTGGAGTGAGATTGGAGGAAGAAGTGGGAGCGAGACGGAGCAGGTCCCGTGGGTGGTAATCCTCCCATGGCGATGCTGGCGGTAGGCGGATCGTGGGGGGCACGAGGTCCCGGTATCTCCAGAGCCGGCGCGTCTCGGTGACTATCCCGCGCATGGCACTATCCGGAAGTTGACGGCCGGCCATCTCCACTAAGAGTTCGTCTAGGTTGCCAGGGGTGATGTCCTGAAGGCTGTTCAGCTCCTGAGCATCCACCCATTCGAGGATTCGCTTCAGCGGCGCTTGCATGAGCGGTATTGAGGTCAGAGTGCGCCGCCCGGTAGTGGGGCCATTCTGAATCGGGCGCGCCGTTTCTTCGTTGATCAGGATCCAGAAGTACGTCTTCATCGGGGTGCGCCACGCGGGAGAGTATGAGGTGAAATTCAGCTGCTGCTTAGTGCTGTGATCTGCGAAGTTGCTGACGCTGAAGTCCCAGATGTCGTCGCGGAAGCGTGGAAGCGAGCTGTCAGGAACATCAGGCCGCGTTGGCCGACGATGGAACACTGGTGCGTCGGCTGAGATGACGTCGATGGCTCGAGGTTGTTGCGCCGTCATCGCAGATCCAGCTTTCCGTCTAGAAGCAACTCAACGAGATGTTCTTGTCGCTTACTTGCGAGTGACGCGTACTTCTCGACATCAACTTGCTGTCGTTGCAGCAGATCCGTCAGTTGCTCATCTGGCGTGCGGAACCTCGTGTTCCATTCGGCTTCGGTCGTGACGATGCGGCGATCGCGCAACCTCTTGCTAAGAAGCGCCTGCACGGGAAAGTGTCGTGGTTCTGAGCGGGCGTTGGGGCAACCAAGGCAGAGCAGGAACGATGCGGTACACGGGCTCCCGGCTGCGCTGTTTGGGCCGTTGGTATTGTCCACGCATGCCGTTGCGACCGTGTCGAGTTGCCCTTGCGCGAGCAAACGCAGTTGTTCCTCGCCGATGCCGAGACGGGCGGCGGCGGGCCCTGGGTCGGCAGCAATCGACTCGAGATCGGAGGGGCTGAGAGTGATTACCTCAGACCTCGCCTTCAACCGCTTCACCTCTTTATCAAGAGTCTCGGAGACGAGAACGCGGCTTTGGCGAACACTGGCGGGTTCTGTTCTCTGGTAGTGGTCCGCGAGCGTGTGCTCGGTGTTGCCGACGGGTTTTTGATGTCGCAGCAGATAGAACCGCCGCAAGCGGCGTGCGTCGACGCGCGGCAATTCGGTCCCATCAGGAGCGAGCAGAGTCAGTTGCTCGAAGATGCCTTGGGGGAGCGGGCGAAACGCAGCCCGCGAGTTCTGCCACTTGGGGCTGAATGCCACCAAGAGCAGATCACTGCCTGCGAAGTGCCGCGTCCGACGACAGAGCTCGGTTGCGATCGTGTGAAGTCCGAAATCTGACTCGAGGTCTAGTTTCTCCGGGAAGACCGGATCAGGGCCCACAAACGCAAGGTCCATTTCAGACCGTTCCGGTCCGCGGCGGGGCTTTGACGCACGTACGAGGGTCACTCGTGTTTCCTCAAGTTGATCGTCGGCTCTGAGATGCGCGGCGGGGAGCCGAAGGACCGTGGTCAGATTATGACCTGTCGCGCAGATCATAAGAACAGTGAGAGCGGCGACATCTGCGAATGAGGGAAACAAGTCTCTGGCCGCTTGCGAGGCTCCGCGGTCGTTGACGTTGTGTCGGATCATGCCTCGGCGATCACGGGGGACATCGCCCGTGTGAGCTATGTGATCGAGAAGCGCTCCGCGCGTCCGGTCGCCCTCATATTCGGTCGTATCTCGTGTACGCCACGCTGCGAGCTCGCCCTCGGCCGCGCGTACCCGCTCCACCGCTTGGCGAACGCGTGAACGCGCGGCTCTGCGGATCTGCCGGTACTCGGCTTCAGAGTAGGCACTGACCTTTGACTTCTCGACGCCGAGCGGAAGCGGAGCGTAAAGCGCTTCTCGAAACTGCGGGGTGAGGTTTGCATTCCCGCGAAGAAGCGACCGCCAAGACTGCAGTAACGACGAGCTGTAGCGACTGCCCTTCAAACGCAGTTCGTGTAGGTGGACCGGTCTCAGTTCCTGGGGTGATCCGGGGACTGGTGACTCGCTGGAGAGCAGCCGAAGGATGGTCCTAGCGTGAGAGTGCATCGTTTGGGCAGACTCTTCAGTGCGCCGGGTACCTCCCGGTCCACACACGCGCGCAAAGCCCTCGGCAAGAGCGACTTGCATCGGTCGCTTCCCGGGTAACTTGTCAAAGCGGAACACGCGCAGCGTGCCGCCCCCTTCCGGTCGAAACTCGACCGCCAATAGCGTTCCATCGTCAACGAGCGACGGTGGCCGGGAATAGCTGTCTTGAGGCATCGCCGCGTGCGCCATCACTCCCAGCTCCCGTTGTCGGAAAGGCGGACTCGTGGATCCTGCCCCAGGAGACCAACGAGGGTTTCAGAATCGAGCGCCGTGCGGCCATACTCAAGAAGCAGTTTCGCCTCGAGATTCCGAAATGGCTCTAAGTAGGTTTCCTTTGTCGTCGACACGTCAGAGTGTCCAAGCATCGTTTGAACGAGGGACCACGTGTCTCCGAACTGTTCGCGGAAGTCTCGCTCATGGTCATCATCGATTGCGGATCGTTGTCTAGACCAAATCGTCCTCCCAACTGCGAACCAACGCAGTGCGAAACTGTGCCGCAGCATGTGGGGGTGGCAGATAAGCCCTTCGATACCGGCTCGGCGAACGCGAGCGTTGGCGCGCTCGAACGTCTTCGTCCATGCGCCTTTCCTGCGCGGAGTGCCGTCTTCGTTGAGCCAAAGCATCGCTGGCGCGTACCCGTCCTTTTCGTCAACCAAGAGTCGGCTTCGTTCGGCGGGGCTGAGATCATTCATCCGAACTGAGGCGGTGCGGGAATCCTGTTTATGATCCCTGAGGATCAAGACCTCCCTGCTTCGGACTTCTTGGATGACGTGGGAGAACTGATCGCTTTCGTAGAGTCCTGAGGCTCGTCCTCGCCGCACAGCTCGAGCTCGGTCGGTTTCCACATATACGGCAACGGCGTTCAGAGCATCCTCGCGAAGCCAGAAAGCGTGTCCTCTTCCGCCCTTGGCACAGGCGTCTGCGAGTCGGAACGTGGAGTAGCCCTGGAGCGAGCGACGGCTGAGCTCCTCGACGAGGACGCTGCTCCATTCCTGCACTCGAAGCCCACTTCCGTAGAGACCGTCAACGAATGCGGCGTCTCGCGATTGTGAGCGCGGTCTCCATCGAACTCGCTCCTCGCCGTCCGCCGTTAGCCCGTGTATCCCAACGTTCCTCCAGCGAACGACCGCTCCGGGGGACAACCACTTGACTGAAGCGCGTCGAACGGCGGTGGGCCTCAAGTCGCTTGATTCACGACCTACATGAGAAGTGAACGGATAGCGAACGCGCGCGTTCGACCGATTGGATGCGAACAGCGGGGGGCCGTCCAGCCGCGCTTGAGCCCACCTATAGAACTCACTGAACGCAGCGAGATCGCTTGCCCAGGATGAGCCCGCGATCCTCCCTGAGTTCTCGGTATCGTGTCGGCGCCAGAACTTGAAGTCAAGGAGATCTTCCTCGTCTGCCTCCTTCCAGCTCACGCCTCGGCCGTGCAGGAATTCCACCCAAACCACGAGGGAGCGTGCGTACCTCTTGTTCGTATCCTCTGCCCTGTTACGCATCTTCGCGCTAGCAAAGAAGCTGTTCACAGCAGTATGAAGCTCGCCGGCTTGACTGATCAGGAAGGGGCGGGAAACCAGGCGCGCAGGCAATTGGATCGTTGCGTCGCTTGAATCGGAGAGATCCAGTGCTCTCGAGAATGCCGTCTCGTCGTAGACAGGCACTGAACGCGGTACGTAGTAGAGCTTCCAGAACCGCTCGGCGTATGTGGACATGAGTAGAGCCTCGCGTGCCGTCGGGAGTTGGCGTTGCAACACGCACAAGAGGGTAGAAGAACTTATGGCATCGACGGAGCGGCACACCGCGCCGCGTTGACCGTCGGCGGGGGAACGATCGCGGTCCTCGCCGGGGGAGTCGACCGCCCGTACCCCGCAGGTCACCGTAACCTCCTGGCCCGGATCGCGGTCGACGGGGTCGTCGTCAGCGAGGTGCCGTGTGGCACGGCGCCGACGCGGTGGCGCTTCCTCGCGCGCAATCGACTGATCGCGGCCCTGGGGCAGGCCACGGTGGTCGTCGAGGCGGGCTGGCGCAGCGGCTCCCTCAATACGGCGGGGCATGCGGCGACGCTGGGCAGGCCGCTCGGCGCGGTACCCGGTCCGGTGACGTCTGCGTCCTCGGCCGGCTGTCACCGGCTGCTGCGCGAATACGACGCGGTGTGCGTCACCTCCGCGGCGGAGGTCGCCGAGATGCTCCCTGTCGGTGCCCGGTCGCCCCGGGGACGTGAAGCGACGGACGAGGGGCGGGTGGGGCTCCTCCGCGCGCTGAGCACGCGGACCGCTCGGACGGAGGCGGAGCTCGCGCAGCGCGCGGGTCTCACCGTCGAGCGGACGAGGGCCCTGCTCGGTCTGCTCGACCTCGACGGGCTCGCTCGCCGCGACGGGGACGGCTGGCGCGGAAGGGGCGCGGCGCCCTAGGGGTACGCGCTGACGGGGTGCGGAGCGCTCGTCGTCGGTCGCGCCCGGCGGGGCGCGTCGCTCTGAAGGCGGGGGAGCGGCAGGCTGGGGATATGGACTTCGCGGTCGCCGTCGAGGCGTTCGCCGACCACCTCGAGAAGGTACGTCGGCTCTCTCCGGCGACCGTGAAGGCGTACCGCTCCGATCTGCGAGACCTCAGGGCGAGCGTCGGGGGCGGCCCGGTCGACCGGATCGACCTGGAGATGCTGCGCGAATGGCTCTGGCAGGCGACCCAGCGTGGTGACGCCCGGGCGACGCTGGCCCGACGCGCAGCCACCGCGCGGGCGTTCTTCGGCTGGGCGCGCGAGCAGGACATCGTCCCCCTCGACCCCAGCCTGCGGCTCGTGGCGCCGAAGCGCGCGAAGACGCTGCCGACGGTGGCATCGAAGGACGCGATGACGGAGCTGTTGGAGCGACACCGGCAGGCGGCGTCCTCGGGCGATCCCACCGCCCTCCGCGACCATGCGGTGCTGGAGCTCCTCTACGGCGCCGCGGTCCGCGTCTCCGAGCTCTGCGGCCTCGACATCGACGACCTGGATCTCGATCGGGGCACGGCCCTCGTGCGGGGCAAGGGCGACAAGGAGCGCGTCGTCCCGTTCGGCGCGCCGGCGCGGGATGCGCTCACCGCCTACCTGCGCCGCGCTCGACCGGCTCTGCTCGCGCGGTCCGGCGCCGCGTCGCCCGCCGTCTTCCTCGGCAGTCGCGGGGGACGTATCGGTCCGCGGACGGTCTACGAGGTGGTCGCCCGTGCGCTCGCGCCCGTCGTCGGCGCCGAGACCGTCGGTCCGCACGCCCTCCGCCATACGGCGGCGACCCACCTGCTGGACGGTGGTGCGGATCTCCGCGCGGTGCAGGAGATCCTGGGGCACGCGAGCCTGGGCACCACCCAGATCTACACGCATGTCTCGGCGGAGCGGCTGACGGCGACGTATCGTCTGGCGCACCCTCGGGCCTGAGCGCGAAGCCCGCGCGTCGGGTCATCCGTCGCAGCAGGGCAGGAGGCGCGCCCGCAGGAGACCGCCGAACAGCACCATCGGGTTGAGGTACTCGCCGTCGCGTCGTACCCCGATGTGCAGCGCGTCCGGGGGAGTGTGACCGCCCGTGGCGACACGGCCGATGTCCTGGCCCCGGCGGACCGGGTCTCCCGCGCGCAGGGGCGACTCCACCGGCTCGAACGTGCTCACGAGACCGTCGGCGTGTCGGATCGTGAGCAGCGGGCGATCGACGACGACGCCCTGGTACGCGACCACCCCCTCCGCCGGGGCGAGGACGGCGTCGCCCGCGCTCGCGACGATATCCATACCGCGGTGCCCGGGACCGTAGGCGTGCGCCGGCGCGCGGTAGGCGACGCTCACGCGCCGAGTCCCCTCGACGGGCCACCGCCAGGGAACGTCGGAGACGAACTCGTCGGGCACGGGCGTGAGGCTGTGCGGTGCCGACAACGCTCGCGCGGCGGGAGGAGACGGGAACGGAGCACCGCCGCACAGGAGCACGACAGCGGCGAGCACGGTGGCGATCAGCACCCGGAGCAGCGAGGGGTGCGGGAAAGAGCGAGGGCGAGGAGGGGATGGAGGAGTCATCACGCGAGTGTGCGTGGCCGGTGCGGGCCGGTGGAGCGGGTTCTCTCCGCCGGGGCCGGAGGCAGGGGAGAAGACCAGGAATTGCGCTGCTGGGGAGGACGAGCTGTGGGCGCATGATCCTGTATGCTGGACGAGCACCTCGATCTCGGGGTGACTACGCGTGCCCAGAGCGACTCCGTCGTGGCATCCACTCCCGCAGGTCCCGTCTCCGAACGGGTGGGCGTGAGCCGGGCACCAGGATGTCCGACCGTCCGGTCGGCATGACAACCTCAACGGCGCGTCCCGCGCCAGAATCAGGAGACGACCATGGCTGTGGTCACCATCCGTCAGCTGCTCGACAGCGGCGTGCACTTCGGACACCAGACCCGTCGGTGGAACCCGAAGGTGAAGCGCTTCATCCTCACGGAGCGCAGCGGCATCCACATCATCGACCTCCAGCAGTCGCTCGGCTACATCGACAAGGCGTACGACTTCGTCAAGGAGACCGTGGCGCACGGCGGCACGATCCTCTTCGTCGGCACCAAGAAGCAGGCGCAGGAGATCCTCGCGGAGCAGGCCACGCGCGTCGGCCAGCCCTACGTGAACCAGCGCTGGCTCGGCGGCCTCCTCACCAACTTCTCCACCATCGCGAAGCGTCTCGCCCGCATGAAGGAGCTCGAGGAGCTCGACTACGAGAACCCCTCCGCCTCCGGCTTTACGAAGAAGGAGCTGCTGCTCAAGAAGCGCGAGCTGGACAAGCTGCACAAGTCGCTGGGCGGTATCCGCAACCTCACCAAGACGCCGTCCGCCCTCTGGGTCGTCGACGCCAAGCGTGAGCACCTCGCCATCGACGAGGCCAAGAAGCTCGGCATCCCGGTGATCGGCATCCTCGACACCAACGCCGACCCGGACGACTTCCAGTACCCGATCCCCGGCAACGACGACGCCATCCGTTCGGTGTCGCTGCTGACGCGCATCATCGCCGACGCCGCCGCCGAGGGCCTGCAGCAGAAGCACAACCCGGAGTCGGGCGACGCCGAGCCGCTGGCCGAGTGGGAGAAGGAGCTTCTCGAGGCTCCCGTGCAGGAGTCCGCTGACGCCGCCGAGGTCGTGACCGCGGATGACGAGGCCGCCGTCGTCGAGACCCCGGCCGCCGACGAGGCCGGTGCCCAGGCGCACGACGAGGCGATCGCCGCCGCTTCCGGTGAGGAGACCGCCGAGGTCGCCGCCGCCGAGGCCGCTGACGCCAAGTAATCCCTCGTACACCCACACAACGAAGCAAGGAGCCACCACACATGGCCAACTTCACCATCGCCGACCTCAAGGCGCTGCGTGAGCAGCTCGGCACGGGAATGGTCGACACCAAGAAGGCGCTCGAGGAGGCTGACGGCGACGTCGAGAAGGCCACCGAGATCCTGCGCCTGAAGGGTGCGAAGGGCAACGCCAAGCGCGCCGACCGTTCGACCAGCGAGGGCCTCGTCGTCGCTCGCGAGCAGGACGGCGCCGTGACGCTCGTCGAGCTCGCCTGCGAGACCGACTTCGTCGCGAAGAACGAGCGCTTCATCGCGCTGGCCGACAAGGTCGCCGACGCCGTCGCCGCCGTGAAGGCCGACTCGGTCGAGGCCGCCCTGGCCGCTCCGGCGGGCGACAAGACCGTCGAGCAGCTCATCTCGGAAGAGGCCGCCATCATCGGCGAGAAGGTCGAGCTCCGTCGCGTGCGCACCGTCACCGGTGACAGCGTCGAGGTCTACCTGCACCGCACGAGCAAGGACCTGCCGCCGCAGATCGGCGTCGTCGTCGCCTACACGGGTGACGACGCCGCGACCGCGCGCAGCATCGCCCAGCACATCTCGTTCGCCAACCCGTCGTACCTGTCCCGCGAGGACGTTCCGGCGGACGCGGTCGAGAAGGAGCGCGAGATCGTCACCGAGATCTCCCGCAACGAGGGCAAGCCCGAGGCCGCCCTGCCGAAGATCGTCGAGGGCCGTGTCGCCGCGTTCATCAAGCAGGTCGCCCTGCTCGAGCAGGACTACGCGAAGGACAACAAGCTCTCCGTCGCCCAGGTGGCGAAGGACGCCGGTATCACCGTGACGGACTTCGCGCGCTTCAAGGTCGGCGCGTAGCACTGTCGAAGGGGTTCGGATCACTCGATCCGAACCCCTTCTTCATGCCCACCAGGCACTATCTTGAATCGGGACGAGAGGACATCCCCCATGACTGAACGCACCGGACGCCGCCGCGTCCTCCTGAAGCTCTCCGGAGAGGCGTTCGGCGCCGGTCAGCTCGGCGTGAACCCTGACGTGGTCAGCCAGATGGCGCGGGAGATCGCCGCCGCGGTCGACCGCGTCGAGGTGGCCGTCGTCGTCGGCGGGGGCAACTTCTTCCGCGGCGCGGAGCTCAGCCAGCGGGGAATGGACCGCGGACGAGCGGACTACATGGGCATGCTCGGCACCGTCATGAACGCGCTCGCGCTGCAGGACTTCCTGGAGCAGGCGGGCGCCGCCACCCGCGTGCAGTCCGCGATCTCGATGACCCAGGTCGCCGAGCCCTACATCCCGCGTCGCGCAGAGCGCCACATGGAGAAGGGCCGCGTCGTGATCTTCGGCGCCGGCGCAGGCCTGCCGTACTTCTCCACCGACACCGTGGCCGCGCAGCGCGCCCTGGAGATCGGCGCGCAGGAGGTGCTCGTCGCCAAGAACGGCGTCGACGCCATCTACACCGCCGACCCGAACAAGCACGCCGACGCGGAGCGCATCGAGCGCGTGACCTACCGCGACGCGCTGCAGCAGGGACTCAAGGTCGTCGACTCCACGGCGTTCAGCCTGTGCATGGACAACAACATGGACATGCGCGTCTTCGGGATGGAGCCGGCGGGCAACGTGACCCGCGCGCTCCTGGGCGAGCCCATCGGCACGCTCGTCACGGCCTGAGCGCCTGCACGGGACGGGAGCCCGCTCCCGATAGAATTTCCAGAACACCCCGACGATAGGAGCCACCGTGATCGCGGACGTCCTCGCTGAAACCACCACCCGCATGTCCCGGGCCGTCGAGGCTGCCAAGGAGGACTTCTCCACGGTGCGCACGGGTCGTGCGAACCCCCAGCTCTTCCAGAAGGTGCTGGTCGACTACTACGGCACGCCGACGCCGCTGGCGCAGCTCGCCTCGCTCGCCAACCAGGAAGCGCGCACGCTCATCATCACGCCGTACGACAAGTCGGCGCTCAAGGCGATCGAGCAGGCGATCCGCGACATGCCGAACCTCGGGGCGAACCCCACGAACGACGGCAACCTCGTACGGGTCACGATGCCCGAGCTCACCGCCGAGCGGCGCAAGGAGTACGTGAAGCTCGTGAAGTCGAAGGCCGAGGACGCCAAGGTCCACGTCCGCGGCATCCGCCGGAAGGCGAAGGACGAGCTCGACGCTCTGAAGAGCGAGCTCGGCGAGGACGAGATCGCCCGCGGCGAGAAGGAGCTGGACGCGCTGACCCGTCAGCACGTCGACCTCATCGACGACGCGCTCAAGCGCAAAGAGGCCGAACTCCTCGAGGTGTAGCTCGTATGTCCGATGAATCGCGCGGCGCCGAGGAGGGCACTCCGGTGACCCGCCGGGAGGCACAGCCGGACCGGGTCTCCGATGGGGGTGCCCCGCTCGGCGATGCGTCGTTCCCGGGATTCGACGCCGGGAGCGTGCCGCCGCGTCCTCCGCTCCCCGTCACGCCTCCCGCTCCATCCGTCACGGCGGAGCGGCTGGACACCGCGGATCACAACGCGATCCGCGAGCAGTGGCGCCAGGCGCGGGATGAGTTCGGGACGCACGTGTCGCACGCCCGCGACCAGCTCGATCAGGCCAACGAACGCATCAAACAGCGCACCGGCCGCGACCTCGTGCTCGCGATCGTGATCGGGCTCGCTTTCGGCGCCGCCCTCCTCGGATCGCTGCTGTTCATCAAAGCGCTGTTCGTCCCGTTCGCGCTGGCCGCCGCCCTCCTCGGCGTCTACGAGCTGTCCCGGGCGCTGCGGGCGGCCGGACGCCGCGTGGATGTGATCCCGCAGCTGGTCGCGGCCACCTTCCTGGTGCTGTCCGCGTACTTCGCCGAGCCGTGGCTGAGCTGGGTCATGCTGTTCGTCGCCGTGGCCTTCGTCATCGTGTGGCGGCTGCTCGCCCAGATGGTCGCGAAGGACGGTCGCACCTACGGTGACGTGCTCACCGACGCCGTGATCGGCGGTTTCATCCAGGTGTACGTGCCGTTCCTCGCCGGCGTGGCCCTCATCCTGCTCGAGCAGGAGGGCGGCCAGTGGTGGGTGCTGAGCTTCATCGCGATCGCGGTGGCGGCCGACACCGGGGCGTACGCCGCGGGTCTGGCGTTCGGCCGGCATCCGATGGCGCCCCGGATCAGCCCGAAGAAGACCTGGGAGGGCTTCGGCGGCGCCGTGGTCGCCTCCTTGGCGGCGGGCGTGCTCCTGGCCCTGTTCCTCCTCGATCTGCCCTGGTGGGGCGGCGTGATCTTCGGGGCGGCGATCCTGCTGTCCGCGACGCTCGGCGACCTCGGCGAGTCCATGCTGAAGCGCGACCTGGGCATCAAGGACATGAGCTCCTGGCTCCCCGGCCACGGCGGTCTCATGGATCGCCTGGACAGCATCCTGCTGTCGACCATCCCCGCCCTGTGCCTGTACTTCCTCCTCTCTCCCTGGTTGGTGCTCTGATGAACGACAGCGGTGCTGTGATCAACGACGACGGGGTCGACACCTCTGAGCGCAGCACGGCGAAGCCTGCGTTCGCGCTCACGAGCGGTCGCACCAAGGGCTACCACCGTGCGGCCGTCGACACCTTCCTCGCCTCGGCGCGTCAGGCGTTCGAGGGCGGAGGAGACGACCTCACCGCCGAGGACGTGCGCACCGCCTCGTTCCCCCTCGTGAAGGAGGGGTATGCGGTGGCGGAGGTCGATGCCGCGCTCGGCCGGGTCGAGGATGCGTTCGCGGCCCGAGAGCGCGAGCGCGCCGTGCGCGCCCGCGGAGCGGGAGCCTGGGTGGAACAGGCCAGAGCCGATGCACAGGTGATCCTCGACCATCTCGCGCGTCCGCGGCGTCATCGGTTCGCCCGCACCGGAATCCTCACCTTCGGGTACCGCGTCGACGAGGTCGATCACGTCACCTCCCGCATCGTCCGGTACCTCCGCGACGGCGACCCGCTGACCGCCGAACAGCTGCGGTCCGCGGCGTTCCGCATGCAGCGCGGCGGCTACCGCGAGGAGCAGGTCGATGCGCTGCTCGACGCCACGATCGACGTCATCCTGGCGGTCCGCTGAGCCTGCCTGATGGCCTGTTCAGGCAGGTATGCGTAGACTGTCCACCATCGTGAACTCCCGAAACGACATGATTCCCGAACGAAGCGACGCCGCGCTGGTACCCGCAGCGACGGCCACGTCCGCCTCCCGAGGCACGCGACGCTGGTCGCGTCGCCGGGGTGTCGCCGGTGTCTTCAGCTCTCTCGCGGTCGTCGGATTCGCCGCCGCGATGGTCGCTCCGACCGGCGTCGCCCTCGCGCAGCCGGTCGCCACGGAAGCTCCGGACTCCGTGTACGCGGCGGCTCTCGCGGACACGCAGAACCTCACCGTCACCGTGGAAGGCGCAGCGATCACCCCCGTCGAGCGCGGGTCCTTCGAGGTGTACGTCAAGCCGAAGCCCAAGCCCAAGCCGAAGCCGGCGGCTCCCGCGAGCACGCCGTCGTCCGGTTCGCAGGGAGGGTCCTCCGGCGGGGGTCTCCCGCCGTACAGCGGCGGCGGTGCGCCGGCGGAGTGGATGGCCGCGGCCGGCATCGCTCAGGGCGACTGGCAGTACGTCGACTACATCGTGTCGCGGGAGAGCGGGTGGAACCCGAACGCCACCAACTCCTCCTCCGGTGCCTGCGGGCTCGTCCAGGCTCTTCCCTGCAGCAAGGTGCCCGGCAACGGCTACAACCCGGTGGACAACCTCCGCTGGGCCACCGGCTACGCCACCGGTCGGTACGGCAGCTGGGCCGGCGCGTACAACTTCTGGGTCACCAACCACTGGTGGTGAGCCGGCACCATGCCCCGCTCACGTCGTCGTCCTTCCGCGCGCCCTGAGGGCGAGGATTCGTTCGATCGCCTCCTCGCCGGGTGGAAGCGCACCGAGGTGCGTCGTGGCGTGGAGTGGACGGTCCAGCCGGTCTCCGCCGTCCAGGCGCAGAAGGCCTACGTCTGCCCAGGCTGCGGCCGGTCCGTCGACCCCGGGACGGCGCATCTCGTCGCCTGGCGGGCGGATGGCATCCTCGGCGAGGCGGCGGCGCTGGCCGACCGCAGACACTGGCACACCCCCTGTTGGAGGATCGCATGACCATGGAGATCCGCGGACCGCTCGAGCTCCCCGCGACGCGTGAGGACATCGAGCTGCACACCGCAGACGGGCTCACGCTGGTGGGCGAGCTGGCGGTGCCCGAGACGGCCGCCCCGGTGGCCACGCTGGTGACGCTGCATCCGCTGCCGACGGCGGGCGGCTTCATGGACTCGCACATCATCCGCAAGGCGTCCGCACGCCTGCCTGCCCTGGCCGATCTCGCCGTCCTGCGGTTCAACACGCGCGGCACGACGTCGCCGCGCGGCACGAGCGAGGGCGCATTCGACGGTGGGGCTGCGGAGCAGTTCGACGTCGCCGCCGCCATGGACTTCGTGCGTGACCGCGGATTGCCTCGCCCCTGGCTCGTCGGCTGGTCGTTCGGAACGGAACTCGCGCTGAAGTACGGCGCCGACCACGACATCGAGGGCATCATCCTGCTCTCGCCGCCACTGCACCGCGCGACGGCGGAGGAGGTCGCCGCTTGGGGGACGACCGACCACCGCGTCGTCATCCTCGTCCCCGAGCTGGACGACTACCTGCGCCCCGCCGAGGCCCGGGAGCGGTTCGCGAGCATCCCGCACGCGCAGCTGATCGCCGTCGACGGCGGGAAGCATTTGTGGGTGGGGGAGACGCAGACGAGGCGCGTGCTCACCGAGATCGTCGCCGCGGTCAACCCGTCGGCCCTGCCGCTGCCGACGCACTGGCCCGTCGAGGGCTGACGCGGAGCGACGGTCCGGTCACCGCTCGTTCATGCGGGGGATCAGCACCTGCCGGTAGATGATGAGGATGCTGGCCGCCACGGGGATCGCGATGAGCGCGCCGAGCAAACCGAGCAGGCTTCCTCCGGCGAGAGCGGCCACGACCACCACGGCGCCGGGCACCGACACGGCGCGGCTCATGATCCGCGGCGAGATCACGTACGCCTCGATCTGCATGTAGATGAGGTAGTAGATCGCCGCGGCGAGAGCCGTGCCGGGGGAGCCGAGACCGGGGATCAGGCAGACGAGGACGATGATCGTCGAACCCGTCAGGGTGCCGACGAGGGGGATGAGCGAGAAGAAGAAGGCGACGACGGCGAGGACGGCGGGGAACGGCGCGTCGATGATCGTGAGGTAGATGGCGCTGAGGATGCCGTTGATGACCCCCTGGCTGACCTGCCCCATGACGTAGTAGCCCACGGAGTCGGTGATCTGCTCGGAGAGGTCGATGAAGCGGTCTCGCTTGGACGCCGGCACGAGCTGGTACACCGCGCGCTTGAGCGAGGGGGTGGAGGCCGTGAGGTAGATGGTCAGGATGAGCACGATGAAGGCGCCGAACACCCCGCTCAGCACGGCCCCGCTGGCGACGAGCACGCCTTGACCGATCGATCCGCCGATCTCGGCGAGGTTCGTCGCCAGCCAGTCCTCGACGTAGGCGAACACGTCGTCGACGCGGAGGTTGGGGAAGGTCTCCTGGATCCACGTGCGCAGGTCCTCGATGGCGGTTCCCCGCTGCACGATCGCCGTGATCTGCGCGATGAGCTGGGAGATCTGGTCGACCAGCACCGGGAGGACGATGAGCACGATCCCGCTGAAGACCGCCAGCACGGCGACGATCGTGACCAGGACCGCGAGCCAGCGGGGCAGGCGCCGTCGCTCGAGGAACGTGACGAGCGGATCGAGCCCGAGGCTGAGGAAGAGAGCGGTGCCGATGTAGAGCAGCACCGTGGACAGCGTCTGCACGCTGCTGATCAGCACGATGCCGAGGCCCACGCCGAGTGTCGCCACGAGGGCGGTGCGGAACGGGTTGTGGATCTTCATGCAGACTCCTCGGAACGGCTGCAGCAAGGCTACCCATGACCGGCCACGACGCGTCGCCGACGTGCCGCAGCGTCGCCAGGGGAGGGGCCTCGTGGTCAACACACAGGTGACTTCGCTAGTCTGAAATGTCGAGTGTGGCGTCACGGGCGGGAAGCCGTGGTGCGTGAGGAGACTATTCGTGCGTTTCGTATGGGCCGTCGTGGCCTTCGTGCTGGCTGCCGTGCTGATCGGTGCGGGGATCGCCCAACGCACCGTCTTCGTCGGTCCTTCGTCCCAGGAGGCCCGCGTCGACATCGAGGAGCCCGCTCCGTACGTGCTGATGGACGGCGATGTGCTCCGGATGAACCCGGGCGCGCAGAAGGTGCTGATCCGCGGCGAGGGCGAGATCTTCGCGAGCTACGGCCGTACGGCCGACATGGAGGCGTGGCTCTCTGACGCGGAGTACAACCACGTCTCGGTCGGCGACGACGACGAGCTCCTCGTCGAGCACGTCGCGGCCCCGGACCCGGAGGAGTCGGACGAGACCCCCGCGCCGGACGACTCCGAGACCCCCGCGCCGGAGGACGAGGAGTCCGCCGAGCCCGCCGGCCGCAATCCGGCCGGGTCGGACCTGTGGCTCGACTCCTTCAGCGAGAAGAACTTCCTCTCCACCGACACCATGCAGCTCCCCGAGGGGACGAGCGTGCTGATCGCCTACGACGGCAGCGAGGACGCGCCGGACGACATCGTCGTCTCCTGGCCGCTGGACACGCGGACCCCGCTCGCCGGTCCGCTCATGGTCGCGGGCGGAGTCGTGCTGCTGGTGGGGCTCGTGCTCTACGTGCTCGCGATCCGCCACCAGCGCCGTGGCCGCGGCCCGCGCCGGAAGGGGCCGGGGCCGCTGCCCACGACCCAGCCGATCGACGTGGCGGCGCTCCCGCCGTCCGAGCGGGAGGCGCTCGAGGCCGCGGACGGCACGGAGCCGAAGACTCCGGAGCGGACGGACGACGTGGAGGACGCGGAGGTCGTCGACGAGAAGCCCACGGAGGGGAAGAACGCCATGCAGAGTGTGCGCCCGCGCCGTCGTCGGCGTCTGCTCGTCGTGCCCGCGCTCGGTCTGACCGCGGTGCTGGCCGCCGGCTGCAGCGCCGAGTCCTGGCCGGAGTTCGGGGATGCCTCTGCGTCGCCGTCGCCGAGCCCCACCGTCATCGCGCCCGACAACCAGAAACCCCCGGCGGTCACCGAGACGCAGGCCGACCGCATCCTCGGGGAGATCTCCGAGACACTGGTGAAGGCCGACGAGGAGAAGGACCTCGATCTCGCAGCGACGCGCCTGGACGGGACCGCGCTGGCGACCCGCACCACCGACTACGCCCTGCGGGAGAAGCTGCCCGACCGCCCCGCACCGGCGGCGATCCCGACCGACGACGTCGAGGTCGTGCTTCCCGAGGCGACCGACCGCTGGCCGCGTACCGTCCTCATGCTCTCGAAGAGCACCGGTGACGACACCGTGCCGCCCGTCGTCCTCACCATGACGCAGGCGGACCCCTGGTCCAACTACAAGGTGACGAACATGGCCGAGATGTCCGCCGACGCGGCCTTTCCCGAGGTGGCGGCGAGCTGGCTCGGCACCTCCCTCGTCCCCGCGGACTCCGCGTTCCTGTCGGTGCCCCCGGACGAGGTTGCCGCCGCCTTCGCGGACGTCGTCGACAACGGGGAGAAGAGCGAGTCGTACGGACAGTTCGACGAGCTGGCACTCAACCTCGCGAAGTCGATCACCGACAGCCGCCAGAGCCTGGTGCAGGGGCTGGCCGACGCCGGTGCCGCTGAGACCTCGACGGCGGGCTTCGACATGACGCCGACGGAGGAGGACCCGGTCTCCCTGACGACCCTGGACAGCGGAGCCATCGTCGCCGTCTCCGTGCTCGACGTCGAGACGATCACTCCCACCTCGTCCGATGTGGTGATCCGCTTCGGCGACAACGAGGAGGCCAAGGCCCTCACCGGTGCCAACGAGTCCGCCAAGGGCGCCGAGACGACCTATGCATTCCAGCTGTTCTTCGCCGTCCCCTCGCAGGGATCGAGCGACCCGATCCGGCTCCTGGCGTCGCGCCAGGACCTCGTGTCCGTGAAGGTGATCAAGTGAGCGAGATCTCTCCCGCCGCCCTGCGCGGTGCCGTCGACCTGTCCAGCCTGCGCCATCGCCCCTCCGCCCCGGCGGGCGGCTCGGCGACTGCCCCCGCTGGCTCTCCGGTCGCGGATGTCGTCGTCGACGCGACGGATGAGAACTTCGGTCAGGTGCTCGAGCTCTCCCGCACGGTGCCGGTCGTCGTCGACCTCTGGGCCGAGTGGTGCGGGCCGTGCAAGCAGCTGAGCCCGATCATCGAGAAGGTCACCCGTGAGCTGGGCGGACGCGTCCTCCTCGCCAAGGTCGACGTCGACGCCAACCCGCAGCTCGCGCAGAGCTTCCGCGCGCAGTCGATCCCGATGGTCGTCGCCCTCATCGCCGGTCAGCCGGTCCCCATGTTCACGGGCGCGGTTCCGGAGCAGCAGGTCCGCGAGGTGTTCGCGCAGCTGCTGCAGGTAGCGGCGCAGAACGGGGTGTCCGGGTCGCTGCCCGTCGGAGAGGGCGAGGCGGCCGAGGCCGCCGCCCCGGCCGAGCCCGAGCTGCCGCCGCTGCACGCGGAGGCCTTCGCCGCGATCGAGCGCGGGGACTACCGGGCCGCCATCACCGCCTACGAGAAGGCCCTCGCCGAGAACCCGCGCGACGAGGACGCCATCGCCGGTCTCGGTCAGGTCCGCCTGCTCGACCGCGTGCAGGGGCTCGACCTCCAGGCCGCGCGCGCAGCAGCCGCCGCCGCACCGCAGGATGTGCAGGCGCAGTTCGACGTCGCCGATCTGGACCTCGCCGGCGGACACGTCGACGACGCGTTCGGCCGTCTGCTCGACCTGTTCGCGCAGCTGCCGTCGGATCAGCGGACGCCTGTGCGCGAGCGCCTCGTCGAGCTCTTCGGTCTCATCGGAGCCGGAGACCCGCGCGTGATCGCGGCCCGCAACCGGCTCTCCTCGCTGCTCTTCTGAGCGGTCTGCGCGGGGGAACGCCCCCGCGCAGACCCCCGTCAGCCGTTGTTCACGGTGGGGACGTGCGGCTCCGGCTGATGGCGGAGCCACAGCGTGGACAGGGCCGGCAGCGTGATCGAGGCCGTCGCCGTGCCCCCGTCTCCGGATTCGGCGACCACCATCCCGAGGTTGCCGGAACCGCGTCCGCCGTAGACGTCGGCATCGGAGTTCAGGATCTCCTGCCAGACGCCGGGGCGCGGCAATCCCAGGCGGTACCCGGTGCGCTCCACGCCGGCGAAGTTGCTGACCACGACGAGACGGCCGCCGTGCGCGTCCCGCCGTTCGAAGGCGATCACGGACGGATCCCAGCTCGGTGCCCCGAGCCGCGTGAACCCCGAGCCGTCGCTGTCGCGCTCCCAGAGCGGTGCCTGCGCCCGGTACACCCCGTTCATCGCGGCGACGAAGTCCTGGAGCTGGGCGTGCGAAGGCTGGTCGCGGAGCCACCAGTCCAGCTCGCGCCCCTCCGACCACTCGGCGAGCTGTCCGAACTCCTGACCCATGAACAGCAGCTTCTTGCCCGGATGCCCCCACATGTACGCGAGGTAGGCGCGGACGTTCGCGAGCTTGTGCCAGTGGTCGCCGGGCATCTTCGACAGCAGGCTGCCCTTGCCGTGCACGACCTCGTCGTGACTGATCGGCAGCACGTAGTTCTCGCCGAACGCGTAGACGAACGAGAACGTCATCTCGCCCTCGTGGTGCGCCCGGTACATCGGGTCTCTGCCGATGTACTGCAGCGAGTCGTTCATCCACCCCATGTTCCACTTGAACCCGAACCCGAGGCCGGCGTGATCCGTCGGCGCGGTGACACCGGGGAAGCTCGTGGACTCCTCGGCGATCATGAGGATCCCGGGGTGCAGGCGGTAGGCGGTGGCGTTGACCTCCTGGAGGAAGCGGATCGCCTCCAGGTTCTCGCGTCCGCCGTGGATGTTCGGCTCCCACTCACCCTCGCGGCGCGAGTAGTCGAGGTAGAGCATCGAGGCGACGGCGTCGACGCGCAGACCGTCGACGTGGAACTCCTCGAGCCAGTACAGCGCGTTGGCGACGAGGAAGCCGCGGACCTCGGGACGACCGTAGTCGAAGATGAGCGTGCCCCAGTCCTGGTGCTCTCCGCGCCGGGGGTCGGGGTGCTCGTACAGGGGCTGACCGTCGAAGCGCGCCAGGGCGAAGTCGTCCTTGGGGAAGTGGCCCGGCACCCAGTCCATGATGACGCCGATGCCGGCCTGGTGCAGGCGGTCGATGAGGTAGCGCAGGTCGTCGGGGGAGCCGTACCGGCTCGTCGGCGCGTAGTAGCCGCTGACCTGGTATCCCCAGGATCCGCCGAACGGATGCTCGGCGAGCGGCATGAACTCGACGTGAGTGAACCCCGTCTCCTGCACGTGCGCGATCAGCGGATCCGCCATATCGCGGTATCCCAGGCCGCCCCGCCAGGAGCCGACGTGCACCTCGTACACCGCCAGCGGCTGCGCGACGGCATGCGTGGCGGCGCGACGCGTCATCCACGCGCCGTCCTCCCAGACGTAGGACGACGCCGTCACGACGGAGGCGGTCTCCGGCGGCACCTGCGCCGCCAACGCCATCGGGTCGGCCTTGAGGATCCAGCTGCCGCTCCGCGTCCGGATCTGGAACTTGTAGCGGGTCCCGACGGGGAGGTCGGGGATGAAGAGCTCCCAGACGCCGCTCGCGCCGAGCGAGCGCATGGCGTGGCTCTCGCCGTTCCAGCCGTTGTGATCGCCCACCACACGGACGGCCGTGGCATCGGGCGCCCAGACGGCGAAGGACACGCCCTGCTCGTCGCCCTGCGTGCGGGGATGGGCTCCCAGCGCCTCCCACAACCGCTCGTGACGGCCTTCGGCGATCAGATGAAGGTCCAGGTCGCCGAGGGTCGGCGCGTGACGGTACGGGTCGCCCGCGACGCTCTCCTCCTCGCCGCGGTAGCGCGTCGCGAGACGGTAGGGGAGCGGCGGTCCGGGGTGGGTGCCCTCCCACACCCCCTGCGCGACGTGGGTGAGCGTCAGGCGGCTGCCGTCGTCGAAGACCGCCTCCACCGTCTCGGCGAGCGGACGGCGAGCCCGGATCACGGTCACGGCCCGATCCGCCGCATCCTTCCCGGGGTGGGCGCCGAGCACGGCGTGCGGTGCGTGGTGCCGCCCTTCCGCCACGGCCTCCCACTCGGCGTTCGCGGTGTCGTCGATGCCGCTCATGCGCGCTCCCTCACCTTCAGGATGTGGACCGGCTCGGCGAAGGCGTCGAGCCGGACGTAGTTGTGATCGGTCCAGGTCCAGACGCTGCCCGTGAGCAGGTCCTCCACCTCGTAGCTCTCACCCAGGGCGACGCCCCAGCGTGTGGTGTCGAGATGGACGGTCGTCTCGCGCACCGAGTGCGGGTCGACGTTCGCGACGACGATGAGCGTGTCCGGCCGCCCGGTTCCGGTGAAGGCGGCGTCGAGATGCTTGCTGAACACGAGGATGGCGTCATCGTCGCTCCAGTGCAGCTCGAGGTTGCGCAGCTGCCGCAGCGCCGGATGCGCCGCACGGATCTCGTTCAGCCGCCGCAGGAGCGGAGCCAGCGACTCCCCGCGCTCCTCGGCCCCCGCCCAGTCGCGGAACTTGTACTCGTACTTCTCGTTGTCGATGTTCTCCTCGGAACCCGGGCGGGCCACGTTCTCGATGAGTTCGTATCCCGCATACACGCCGTACACGGGGCCCGCGGTGGCGGCGATGCAGGCGCGGATGCGGTAGGCCGCGCGTCCGCCGAACTGGAGATACTCGGTGAGGATGTCGTGCGTGTTGACGAAGAGGTTCGGGCGCATGTAGTCGGCCGTCTCGTGGGAGATCGTCGTGAGGAACTCCTCGAGCTCCGCCTTGGTGTTGCGCCACGTGAAGTAGCTGTAGCTCTGTTGGAAGCCCACCGCGGCGAGCGCGCGCATCACCGCCGGTCGGGTGAACGCCTCGGCCAGGAAGATCACGTCGGGATCCGTCTCGTTCACCGTCGCGATCAGCCACTCCCAGAACTGCAGCGGCTTGGTGTGCGGGTTGTCCACGCGGAAGATCCGAACCCCCTCCGCCACCCAGTGCCGGACGATCCGGAGCATCTCGGCGGCGATCCCCTCCGGGTCGTTGTCGAAGTTCAGCGGGTAGATGTCCTGGTACTTCTTCGGCGGGTTCTCGGCGTACGCGATCGTGCCGTCGGGGAGGGTGGTGAACCACTCCGGGTGGTCGCGCACCCAGGGGTGGTCGGGAGAGGCCTGCAGCGCGAGGTCGAGGGCGACCTCCAGTCCCTCCTTCCGCGCGGCCCGCACGAAGGCGCGGAAGTCCTGCGGGGTGCCGAGGTCAGGGTGGATCGCATCGTGCCCGCCCTCCGCCGCTCCGATGGCGTACGGCGAGCCCGGGTCCCCGGCCTCGGCGACGAGGGTGTTGTTGCGACCCTTGCGGTTGGTCGTGCCGATGGGATGCACGGGGACGAGGTAGATCACATCGAAGCCCATCCTGGCGACCTCGGGCAGGCGCTTCGCTGCAGTACGGAACGTGCCGCTGCGGACCGTTCCGTCCTTGAGGCGGCGGGCTCCCTCCGACCGCGGGAAGAACTCGTACCAGGCGCCGACTCCGGCGCGGGTGCGCTCCACGCGGAGGAGCTGCTCCGCGGAGGCGGAACGGAGCGTCGTGACGGGGCGATCGCGGAAGATCGCCGCGAGATCGGGGTCCACGGCACGTTCGGCGGCGACGACGGGGTCGCCGGCCCGGAGTTCCTCCGCCCAGGTCCTGAGGCGCGTGCGCTGCGCTGCGGGGCGGTCCTTCTCGGCAGCCGCCCGCTGCAGGAGCTCGGCTCCGAGGGCGGCCATCACGGGGACGTCCACCCCGGCGGCGATCTTCACGTGCGCGGCGTGTGCCCAGGTGGCGAAGTCGTCGGAGAACGCCTCGAAGCGATACCGCCAGAGGCCCTCCGCATCGAGGGCGATCTCCGCCTCCCAGCGATCGGTGCCGTCGGCGAGCGCCGTGAGCCGGTGCAGGCTCTCTTCGCCGGCCGGTGAGGTCAGTCGCACGTGCACGCCGATGAGGTCGTGCCCTTCGCGGAACGCCACGACGCGGAAGGGGACGACCTCGCCTGCGAACGCCTTGGCGGGGAAGCCTCCCGGAACCACCGGCGTGCCGTCCAGCAGCGGGATCCGGGTGGTCCGCAGGGTTCCGGGCTGGTCGGCGTCGACGGCGCGCGTCGGGATCTGAACGGGGCTCCGCAGAGCCGTGGGTCGGGTTCCAGCACGAGCAGTCACATGCCGAATCTACCGCTCGGCCCTGTCGGAACCTACCGCTCGACCCCGGCGCCGAACCGTGCTATCACTCCACCCGGAACAGGCGCATGGATGTGCCGGGGATCGGCAGCACGTCACCCGGAGCGTACGTCTCCTCGGCCTCCGACGGGCGCTCGTCGGCGCTCGACCAGAGGGAGACGAATCGGCTGGCACCCTCGATCTCCTCCGGGAGCCGCACGTCGATCGGCGCCTCCGTCCCGTGCACGATCAGGAGGATGCGGTTGGCGGGTTCCTTGTCCGGTGTGGAGGCGGCGACGTACTGCAGCGTGCGATTGCCGGGATCGGTCCACTGCCCCGGTTCCATGGTCGCGCCGTCCTGGTCGTACCAGTCCATGACCGAGGCGTTCGGGATGTGCTCGCCGAGGCGGGCATACCGACTCGGCCGCAGCGCCGGATTCTCCTCGCGCAACCGGGCGAGGCGCGCGACGTGGGCCCGGAGGTCGTCCTGCCAGGGCTCGAACTCCCAGGACAGCCAGGACAGCGGCGAGTCCTGCGCGTAGGCGTTGTTGTTGCCGCGCTGGGACCGCCCCACCTCGTCCCCGGCGGTGAGCATCGGGATGCCGGCCGAGAGGAGGAGGGTGCCGAGCAGGTTGCGCATGGCCTTACGCCGGGCGGTGAGGATCGCGGGATCGTCCGTCGGTCCCTCGACGCCGTGGTTGAACGAGCGGTTCAGGTCGGCGCCGTCGCGGTTGTGCTCGCCATTGGCCTCGTTGTGCTTGACGTCGTACGACACGAGGTCGTGCAGCGTGAACCCGTCGTGCGCCGTGACGAAGTTGATGCTCGCGAGGGGTCCGCGGTCCTCGCTGAAGGTGTTGGACGATCCGGCGAGCCGGGTGGCGAAGCCGCCGATGCCGACCGGCGCCGAGGCCCGTCGTGCGTAGTCGATGTCGCTCAGCCAGAAGTTGCGCACGCGGTCTCGGTACCGGTCGTTCCACTCGTGCCACCCCGCAGGGAAGTTGCCCGTCTGCCAGCCGCCCAGTCCGACGTCCCAGGGCTCCGCGATGAGCTTGGTGTCCGCGAGGACGGGGTCGGCGGCGATCGCCTGCAGCAGCGGATGATCCGGAGTGTAGGCGTGAGCGCCGTCGCGCGCGATCGCCGTCGCCAGGTCGAAGCGGAAGCCGTCGATCTGCATCTCCTCGGCCCAGTACCGGAGCGAGTCCAGCACCAGTCGTGCGCCCGCGTCGGTGGCCGTGTTGAGCGTGTTGCCGCATCCCGTGGTGTCGATGTAGACGCCCGCGTCGTCCTGTCGGTAGTACCGCGCGTTGTCGATACCGCGGAGACTGGAGCGCGGCCCGCCGATGCCCTCCTCCGACGTGTGGTTGTACACGACGTCGAGGATCACCTCGAGGCCGGCCTCGTGCAGCAGACGCACCATGCCCTTGAACTCGGCGATGATCGCCTCGGGGCCCCGTTTCCTGGCGTCTTCCGTCGCGTAGGCGGCGTGGGGCGTGAAGAAGTTCAGGGTGTTGTAGCCCCAGTAGTTCGTCAGCCCCCGCTCCAGCAGCCGCGGCTCCGGGACGAAGGCGTGGACGGGGAGCAGCTCCACCGACGTCACCCCGAGCGTGCGGAGGTACGCGATCATGGCCGGATGCGCGAGGCCCGCGTAGGTGCCGTGCAGCGCGGGCGGGATGTCGGGGTGCCGCTTGGTCAGTCCCTTCAGGTGGCCCTCGTAGATCAGCGTCCGGTCGGCGGGGATCCGCGGCTTCGTGGAGCCGCCCCAGTCGAAGCCGTCCTCGATGACCACGGCTCGCCATTCCTGGTAGCCGTGTCCCTGGGCGAGGCCTCGCGCATACGGGTCGAGGAGCAGCGTCTCCGGGTTGAACGTGTTGCCGGGCCCGTGCGGACCCTCGACGCGGAGCGCGTAGCGGACTCCGGGCTGCAGCAACGGCGTCGTGATCTCCCAGACGCCTCCGGGCCGCCGTTCGAGCGGAGCCTGGTCGACGACCCAGTCGAGGTCCGTCGCGTCGAAGACGACGAGCTCGACGGCGGAGGCGTTCTGCGACCAGACCCGCAGCGTGCCGACGCCGTCGTGCAGCCGGACGCCGAGGTTGTCGAGGATCGCCCCACCGGGCACGACGGAGTCGGGGGACGAAGACATGGATACACCCTAAACGTGTTGCATTTCAGTCTCATGACAGGACGCACCCGGTCTCACGCGCAGACGGACCGCTCGGGGCGCGGATCGGGGAGAATCGAAGCATGCGGCACTATCTCGACCACGCGGCGACGACCCCGTTGCGCCCGGAGGCCAGGGACGCGTGGCTGGAGGCGTCGGTCATCGTCGGCAACGCGTCGTCGACGCATGGAGCGGGGCAGGACGCGCGCCGGGTGCTGGAGGAGTCACGGGAGCGGATCGCCGCGGTCCTCGGGTCCGATCCCATCGAGGTGGTGCTGACCTCCGGTGGGACGGAATCCATCAACCTCGCCCTCCAGGGACTGTGGCACTCGCGTCGTCCGGAGACGACCGCTGTCGTGGTGCCGGACGGCGAGCATCACGCGACGATGGACACGGTCGCAGCCCTGGTGGCCGACGGTGCCGAGGTGCGGGCCGTGCCCGTGTCGGCCCACGCGCGCATCGACGAGGATCGCTTCGCCGCGGCCCTGCCGGGGGCCGCGTTCGCGACCGCGCTCGTCGCGAACAACGAGACCGGGACGATCAACGGTGCGCCCGCGCTGGCGGCGGCCACGGCCGACGCCGGTGTACCCCTGCACCTCGACGCCGTCGCCGCTCTCGGGCATCTGCCGCTGTCCTTCCGGGACCTCCGCGGCCGCGCGGACGACGGCGTGGGTCTCGTGGCGCTCAGCGTCGCCGGACACAAGGTCGGCGCGCCGGTCGGCGTCGGCGCGCTGGTGGTGGCCCGGTCCGCCCGGCTGACCCCGCTCCTGCGGGGCGGGGGCCAGCAGCGGGGTCTGCGTGCGGGCACGCAGGACGTGCCGGGAGCGGCGGCGCTGGCGACGGCGCTCGAACTCGCCGAACGGGAGCGGTCCGCCGAGAGCGTCCGGGTGGGCGGTCTGCGCGACCGCCTGGTCGAGGGCATCCGTGCGCGGGTGCCGGCGGCCGAGCTCCTGGGCGATCCCGACCACCGTCTTCCGGGTACCGCCCATCTGCTCTTCCCCGGTGCGGTGGGAGAGAGCCTGCTGTTCCTGCTGGACGTGGCCGGCGTCTCGGCCTCCACGGGCTCCGCGTGTCAGGCGGGGGTCGCCGAGCCCTCGCACGTCGTGATGGCGATGGGGCGCAGTGAGGCGGACGCCCGGAGCGTGCTGCGATTCTCCCTCGGGCGCACGTCCACCGACGCCGATGTGGATGCGGTGCTGGCGGTGATCGGAGAAGCCTACGCACGGGCATCCGGGGCCCGTGCAGCCGAGCGCTCGTAGACTGGACCCATGCGAATCCTTGCGGCCATGAGCGGTGGTGTGGACTCCGCCGTCGCGGCCGCCCGGGCCGTCGAGGCGGGGCACGATGTGGTCGGCGTGCACCTCGCGCTCTCCCGCGCCGGCGGGACCCTGCGCACCGGCAGCCGCGGCTGCTGCACGATCGAGGACGCCCTCGACGCGCGTCGCGCCGCCGACCTCCTCGGCATCCCCTTCTATGTGTGGGACTTCTCGGAGCGGTTCCGCGACGACGTGATCGACGACTTCGTCGCCGAGTACCGTGCGGGTCGGACGCCGAACCCGTGCATGCGGTGCAACGAGAAGATCAAGTTCGCCGCCCTGCTGGAGCGCGCCCTTGAGCTCGGTTTCGACGCCGTGTGCACCGGGCACTACGCGACCCTCGTCGACGGCCCGGCGGGACTCGAGCTGCACCGCGCCTCGGACAACGCGAAGGACCAGTCCTACGTGCTCGGCGTCCTCACGGCCGACCAGCTCGCCCACACCTATTTCCCCCTGGGCACCACGCCGTCGAAGGCGCTCGTGCGGGCGGAGGCGGAACAGCGCGGTCTCAGCGTCGCCCAGAAGCCGGACAGCCACGACATCTGCTTCATCCCGGATGGGGACACCCGGGGCTGGCTCGCCGAGAAGGTCGGCACGGCCACCGGTGAGATCGTCGACCGCTCCGGTGCCGTCGTCGGTGCGCACGAGGGTGCTCATGCGTTCACGGTCGGTCAGCGGCGCGGACTCAAGCTCGGCGTCCCGGCGGCGGACGGCAAGCCGCGCTTCGTGCTCGAGGTGCGCCCCGTGTCCAACACGGTGGTCGTCGGCCCGAAGGAGGCCCTGGCCATCGCCGAGATCGCGGGGGAGCGGTTCAGCTGGGCCGGCGCCGCGCCGACCTCGTCGTCGTTCGCGTGCGACGTCCAGATCCGCGCGCATGCCGAGCCGGTGCCCGCCACGGCCACGGTGACGGCCGAGGGCGTCCGCGTCGTCCCGGACACGCCCCTGGACGGCGTCGCCCCGGGGCAGACCGCCGTGCTCTACATCGGCACGCGCGTGCTCGGGCAGTTCACGATCGATGCGACCGTCTCCGCGGTCCCCGTCGGCGTCTGATCCGGGCGGATGTCGGTCGCCGCTCCTAGACTGACGGAGTGCCGGAGAACATCTCACTGGAAGACGCCCGCCGCGAGGCGGAGGAGCTCACGACCCGCATCCTCGAGGCGAAGGACGCGTACTACGGGCGTGACACGTCGCTCGTCGACGATGCCACGTACGACGGCTGGATGCGGCGCCTGGAAGAGCTCGAGCGCCTGCACCCCGAGCTGCAGGGACAGGACTCGCCCACGCAGATGGTCGGCGCGGCCGAGGCGACGGGGCTCGCGACCATCGAGCACGCCGAGCGCATGCTCAGCCTCGACAACGTCTTCTCGATCGAGGAGCTGCGCGAGTGGGCGCAGAAGACGCGCGCCGCCGCCGGGCGTGACGTCGACTGGTTGACCGAGCTCAAGATCGACGGCCTCGCGATCAACCTGCGGTACGAGGACGGCGTGCTGACGTCGGCGGCGACCCGTGGCGACGGGCGCGTCGGCGAGATCGTCACCGAGAACGCGCTCCGACTCCCCGAGATCCCGCAACGGCTCGCCGGGGAGGGGCATCCGCCGATCGTCGAGGTGCGCGGAGAGGTCTTCATCCCCGTCGCCGCGTTCGAGCGGCTGAACGCAGCGCAGGCGGCGTTCCGAGACCGCGCGTACGCGGACGCCCTCGCGCGCTGGGAGGCCAGGGGCGGCGCGAAGAAGCCGTTCGACGAGGAGAAGGCGCGGACCGCGGCGGCACGGCGTTTCCCGGCCTTCGCGAATCCCCGCAACGCGGCCAGTGGCGGCCTGCGTCAGCAGATCGACAAGAAGGACGGCCTGGAGCTGGAAGCGGGTCTGCTGCGCATCGAGTCGCTCGCGCTGTACGTGCACGGCATCGGTGCCTGGACGAACCCGCCGGTCGCGGCCCAGAGCCAGGTCTACGAGCTGCTGGCCGCCTGGGGGCTGCCGACGAGTCCGCACACGAAGGTGTGCCGCAGCATCGACGACGTCGTCGCCTTCGTCGAGCACTACGGCGAGCATCGGCACGACATCGAGCACGAGCTCGACGGCATCGTGGTCAAGGTCGACGAGCTCGACCTGCATGACGAGCTGGGAGCGACGAGCCGGGCACCCCGCTGGGCGATCGCCTACAAGTACCCGCCGGAGGAGGTGCAGACGAAGCTGCTCGACATCGTCGTCTCCGTCGGTCGCACCGGTCGCGCGACGCCCTTCGCGGTGATGGCGCCGGCTCACGTCGCCGGATCCGTGGTCCGTCAGGCCACGCTCCACAACAAGGACGTGGTGAAGGCCAAGGGCGTTCTCATCGGCGACACCGTGGTGCTGCGCAAGGCGGGCGACGTGATCCCCGAGGTGCTCGGCCCGGTGGTCGAGAAGCGGGACGGGACCGAGCGGGAGTTCGTCATGCCCGCCGACTGCCCCGAGTGCGGCACGCCGTTGCGCGCCATGAAGGAGGGGGACATCGACCTCCGGTGCCCGAACGCCCGGTCGTGCCCCGCCCAGGTGCGCGGACGCGTCGAGCACATCGGCTCGCGGGGAGCCCTCGATGTCGAGGCCCTGGGCGAGGTGACGGCGGCGGCGCTGACCCAGCCCACGAGTCCGGCGGAGCCTCCCCTGGTGACGGAGGCGGGCCTGTTCGCCCTGACCCTGGAGCAGCTCGTGCCGATCGAGGTCGTCGTGCGCGATGCGGAGACGGGTCTGCCGCGCGAGGACGAGGACGGCCTCGTGAAGACCCGCGCGCCGTTCCGACGCAACCCGACCGCGGCCGAGAAGAAGTCGGGTCTGGAGGGTCCGCAGCCGTCTTCCCAGGCGCTGACCCTGCTCGCGGAGCTGGAGAAGGCGAAGACCAAAGACCTCTGGCGGCTCCTCGTCGCGCTCAACATCCGTCACGTCGGACCGGTCGCTGCGCGGGCGCTCGCGCAGTGGTTCGGGTCGCTCGACGCGATCCGGGAGTCATCGCGGGAAGAGCTCGCCGCGGTCGAGGGCGTGGGCGGCATCATCGCGGACTCCTTGCTCGCGTGGTTCGACGTCGACTGGCACCAGGAGATCGTCCGCCAGTGGACTGATGCGGGCGTGCAGTGGGCGACGCCGGGTCACCCCGGCCCGGGAGCGGCGGTCGCGGCCGGGGGAGTGCTGGAGGGACTCACCGTGGTGGCGACGGGATCCCTCGACGGGTACACCCGCGAGGGGGCGCAGGAGGCGATCATCAAGGCCGGCGGAAAGGCGGCCTCGAGCGTGTCCAAGAAGACGGACTTCGTGGCCGCGGGGCCGGGAGCCGGCTCCAAGCTCGCGAAGGCGGAGGAGCTCGGCGTCCGCATCCTGGACGCCGCGCAGTTCCACGTCCTGGTCAACGAGGGGCCCGCGGCGCTGGACTGAGGATCAGGCGTTCTCCGGCGCCGCCGTGGTGGGAGCGAGGAACTGCCGCAGCCGTGGGGAGTCCGCGAACCCCAGCTCCTGATAGAGCCCGACGGCTGCCTCGCTCGAATGCACGGTGATCCGTTCGGCGCCGACGGAGACGGCGTGGGCGCAAGCCGCGGCGACGAGACCGCGGCCCGCTCCTCGCCCGCGATGTTCGGGAAGGACGAAGACGCTCTGGATGTCCGCGGAGAGGCGGTGCGGAGCGCCCGGCCGCGGCACGCGGGGCACGAGGGCGACCCACGCTGCGCCGACGATGCGGTCGTCGTCATCGCGCCGCGCGACGAAGGCCACGTGGGTGCGGTCGTGGGCCCGCCACCAGTCGCCCAGCTCGGCGGTGAAGGCGTCGAGCGATCGACCGGCCGTCAGGTCCGCGGGCACGTCCTCCCACTTGAGCTGGGCGAGCGCGGCGAGATCCTCCCTGCCGGCGCGGTCGATGCGCATCGTCGGTCCGCTCAGGCCTTGTGGCGGGGCTTCCGGAAAGGCTTCTCCTCGCGGTCGCGGTGCGGCGGGCGCTCGTCACGGTCGCGGCGGTCGTTCCGGTCGTAGCGGGCCGGCCGGCCGCGGCCGTCGCCGTCGCGCGAGGACGAGCCCCGCCGTGCGCCGGGACCGCGGTCAGGAGCGATCTCGATCAGCCGTCCGGAGATGCGCGTATCGCGGAGCTTGTCGAGGACGGCGGGGTCGAGGTTCGCCGGGAGCTCGACGATCGAGAAGTCGGGACGGATGTTGATCGCGCCGAAGTCGTCGCGGCCCAGACCGCCCTCGTTCGCGAGCGCGCCCACGATCTGCCGCGGCTCGACGCGGTGCCGCCGACCCACCTCGATGCGGTACGGGGTGTAGTCGCCCCGGCTGCGACGCTCCCGGGGTTCCCGGGGCTCCCGCGTCTGCCGCTCGCGCTGCGGGCGGTTGTCGGCGGCGACCGCCTGCGACAGGGCGTCGTCTGCGGGGTCGAGGAGCAGCGGCGTGGAGCCCTGGGCGACCACGGCGAGAGCGGCCGCGACGTCGCCCTCCGGCACGTCATGATGCCGGACGTAGTGGGCGATGATGTCGCGGAACGCGTCGATGCGCGACGTCTCCGACAGTGCGGTCGTGATGGCGTCGTCGAAGCGGGCGAGCCGCGTCGTGTTCACGTCCTCGGTGCTCGGCAGCTGCATCTGCGTAGGCTGCTGCCGGGTCGCCTTCTCGATGTGCTTGAGCAGGTAGCGCTCGCGCGGGGTGATGAAGCTGATCGCGTCGCCCGTCCGCCCGGCCCGCCCGGTCCGTCCGATGCGGTGCACGTACGACTCGGTGTCGGTGGGGATGTCGAAGTTGACGACGTGACTGATGCGCTCGACGTCGAGTCCGCGGGCGGCGACGTCCGTCGCGACGAGGATGTCGAGCTTCCCGTCCTTGAGCTGATTGACGCTGCGCTCGCGCTGCACCTGCGGCACGTCACCGTTGATCGCGGCGGCGGAGTACCCGCGGGCGCGGAGCTTCTCGGCCAGGGTCTCGGTCTCGTTCTTCGTGCGGACGAAGACGATCATCCCGTCGAAGTTCTCCACTTCGAGGATGCGGGTCAGCGCGTCCACCTTCTGCGCATACGAGACGACGAGGTAGCGCTGGGTGATGTTCGTGTTGGTCGCGGTCTTGGACTTGACCGTGATCTCCTCCGGGTCGCGGAGGTACTGCTGCGCGAGGCGGCGGATCTGCGCGGGCATCGTGGCGGAGAACAGGGCGACCTGCTTCTCCTCGGGGGTCTGAGCGAGGATCTGCTCGACGTCCTCCGCGAAGCCCATCTTCAGCATCTCGTCCGCCTCGTCCAGCACGAGGTACTGGAGCTCGGAGAGGTCGAGGGTGCCCTTGGCCAGGTGGTCCATGATGCGGCCGGGGGTGCCGACCACGACGTGCACGCCGCGGCGGAGGGCGGACAGCTGCACACCGTATCCCTGACCGCCGTAGACGGGCAGCACGTGCACGCCCTTCATGCGGGAGGCGTAGGACTCGAACGCCTCGCAGACCTGCAGCGCGAGCTCACGGGTCGGGGCGAGGACGAGGGCCTGCGGCGTCTTCTGCGCGACGTCGAGCCGCTCCAGCACGGGCAGGGCGAAGGCGGCGGTCTTGCCGGTTCCGGTCTGCGCCATGCCGACGACATCGCGGCCGGCGAGGAGGGTGGGGATGGTCGCGGCCTGGATGGGCGACGGGGTCTCGTAGCCGAGATCCTTGATGGCCTTGAGGACCGGCCCGGTGATGCCGAGGTCCTCGAATCCGGGGGTGGCAGGGGACTCGTCGGGGGCGTCGGCGGGGGTCACTTCTTCAGGGGTCACTTCCCAAGGGTAGCGCGCCCGGCCCCCCTCTTCCTGTGGGGCCGGCTCAGACCCCCGACGTGAGGGCGAGCAGCTTCTCCTTCACCTGCCGGCGGAGCACCTTCCCGATCAGCGACTTCGGCAGCTCGTCGACGACGAAGACGCGGCGCGGCACCTTGTACGGGGTGAGGATGCTCCGCGCGTACTCACGGATCGCCTCCACGTCCACATCGGCTCCGGGGTCGACGACGATCGCCGCGACGACCTCCTCGCCCGAGTGGTCGCTGGGCAGTCCGACGACCGCGGCGTCCGCCACCGACGGATGCTGGCGCAGCGCGTTCTCCACCTCGGTCGGGGCGACGTTGAAGCCGCCGGTGATGATGAGCTCCTTGATGCGGTCGACGATGCGGACGAAGCCGGCGTCATCGATCGTGACGATGTCGCCGGTCCGGTACCAGCCGTCGACGAACACGGCCTCGGTCTCCTCGGGCTTGCCGTAGTACCCGGAGAAGACCTGAGGACCCCGCACGATGAGCTCCCCGGCGGAGCCCTCCGGAACATCCTCGGTGGGATTCTCCGGATCGACGACGCGGCACTCCGTGCCCGGGAGAGGGAGTCCTACGGTGCCGGGAACCCGGTTGTCGGCGACCGGGTTCGCCATGAGGACGGGCGAGCACTCGCTCAGCCCGTAGCCCTCGACGAGGTAGCCGTGCGTTGCGGCCTCGAACGGCACGACGAGCTCGTGCGGCAGGGCCATGGCCCCGGAGATCGCGACCTCGATGCCGTCGAGGGACACACCCTTGGCGTTCGCGGTGGCGAGAAGCCGGTCGGCGATGGGCGGGACGAGCGGGAGGAACGTCGCCGGATGCTTCTTGACGACGTCGAGCACGAGGTCCGGGTCGAACTTCGGGAACAGCACCAGACGCGCGCCCATCGACATCGCGAAGGTGAGGCAGAGTGTCAGCCCGTACGCATGGAACATCGGCAGCACGGCGTACACGACGCAGCCCTTGCCGCGCTGGATCGACGGCACCCAGGCTCGGGACTGGGCGGCATTGGCGAGCAGGTTGCGGTGAGTGAGGGCGGCGCCCTTCGGTGTGCCGGTCGTGCCGGACGTGTACTGGATGATCGCCAGGTCGTCGGTGTCGGGCTGAGGATGTGAGGCGGGGATCGGGGTGCTGGCCACCACCGACTCCCACAGCACGGTGCCGCGGACGCGCTCGGTCAGCGCCGCCCTCGACTCTCTCGCCTTCGCGACCGGCAGCCGGAGGGCGAAGCGGGTGAGGGCCGGCATCGCTCGCGTCACGTCGACCGAGATGAGAGTCGAGACGGCGAGGTCACTCGGGAACTCCTGCACCGTCGCGACGACCTTGTTCCAGACGATCGCGTGCTTGGCGCCGTGGTCCTCGAACTGCTTGCGCAGCTCGCGAGGGGTGTAGAGCGGGTTGTGCTCGACCACGACCGCACCGAGACGCAGCACGGCATAGAACGCGACGATGTGCTGCGGGCAGTTCGGCAGGACGATCGCGACGGGATCGCCCGCACGGACGCCGAGATCACGGAGCCCCGCCGCGGCGCGATGGATCGCCTCCTGCAGCTGCGCGTAGGTCGTCTCCCTGCCGAAGAACTGTAGGGCGGGGGCATCGGGATAGTCCCGCGCCGACGCGGCGACGATGTCCACGAGGGAGCCGCTGACGGGGGCGAGGTCCTCCGGAACGCCGTCGGCGTAGCTGGCGATCCACGGGCGAGGGGGCTGGAACGTGCTCACGCGCCCAGCTTAGGCGGGCCGCGCCGCGCCGAGCGGCGGGCGGCTCGCCAACTAGACTGGGGGCGTGTCTGAAATCACCCCTGATCTTGTGCGCCATCTCGGCGTGCTCGCGCGCATCCAGCTGAACGACGACGAGGTGACGCGGCTCACGGGCCAGCTCGACGCCATCGTCGACAACATCGCCAAGGTGTCCGAGGTCGCGACCGCCGATGTCGCCGCGACGAGCCACCCGATCCCGCTGAGCAACGTGTTCCGCCCCGACGTGGTCGGCGAGACGCTCACGCACGAGCAGGTGCTGCAGAACGCCCCGGATCAGGCCGACGGCCGGTTCCGCGTCACCGCGATCCTGGGAGAAGAGCAGTGAGCGACATCATCCGGCTGACCGCGGCGGAGCTCGCCGACAAGCTCGCGACGCGGGAGGTTTCCAGCGTCGAGGCCACGCAGGCGCACCTCGACCGCATCGCCCAGGTCGACGGCGATGTCCATGCGTTCCTGCACGTCAACGAGCACGCGCTCGACGCGGCGGCCGAGATCGACGCCCGCCGCGCCGCGGGGGAGGACCTCGGGCCGATCGCCGGTGTCCCGCTCGCGATCAAGGACGTGCTCGTCACGACGGATCAGCCGACCACGAGCGGCTCGCGGATTCTCGAGGGGTACCGCTCGCCGTACGACGCGACGGTCGTGGCCCGCTCCCGTGCCGCCGGACTCATCCCACTCGGCAAGACGAACATGGACGAGTTCGCGATGGGCTCCTCGACGGAGCACTCCGCCTACGGCCCGACCCGCAACCCCTGGGACCTCGACCGGATCCCCGGCGGCTCGGGTGGAGGCTCCGCCGCGGCCGTCGCCGCCTTCGAGGCCCCGCTCGCCCTCGGCTCCGACACCGGCGGATCGATCCGTCAGCCGGCGCACGTGACCGGCACGGTCGGCGTGAAGCCGACCTACGGCGGCGTCAGCCGCTACGGCGCGATCGCACTGGCGTCGAGCCTCGACCAGGTCGGCCCGGTCACCCGCACGGTGCTCGATGCCGGTCTGCTGCACGACGCGATCGGCGGGCACGACCCGAAGGACTCCACGTCGCTCGACGAGCAGTGGCCGTCCTTCGCGGCGGCCGCACGCGAGGGTGCGCGCGGGGACGGCCTCAAGGGCCTCCGTGTCGGCGTCATCCGCGAGCTTCCCGACAGCGGCTTCCAGCCGGGGGTTGCGGCCTCCTTCCGCAGCGCCCTGGCCCTGCTGGAAGCGCAGGGTGCGGAGATCGTCGAGATCGGTGCACCGCACTTCGAGTACGGCGTCGCCGCCTACTACCTGATCCTCCCGGCCGAGGCCTCGAGCAACCTGGCCAAGTTCGACTCGGTCCGCTTCGGTCTCCGGGTCACCCCGGCGGGCAACCCCACGGTGGAGGACGTGATGTCCGCCACGCGCGACGCCGGTTTCGGCGACGAGGTCAAGCGCCGCATCATCCTCGGCACCTACGCGCTGTCGGCGGGATACTACGACGCGTACTACGGCAGCGCGCAGAAGGTCCGCACGCTGATCCAGCAGGACTTCGCCGCGGCCTTCGCCGATGTCGACGTCATCGCCACGCCGTCGGCCCCGACCACGGCCTTCAAGCTCGGCGAGAAGATCGACGACCCGCTGCAGATGTACCTGAACGACATCACGACGATCCCGGCGAACCTCGCCGGCGTCCCCGGCATCTCGATCCCCAGCGGTCTCTCGGACGACGACGGGCTGCCCGTCGGCATCCAGTTCCTCGCGCCGGCGCGGGAGGACGCCCGCCTCTACCGGGTGGGTGCCGCCCTCGAGACGCTGCTCGTGGATTCCTGGGGCGCGCCGCTGCTGTCCCGTGCCCCCCAGCTGGAAGGAGGCGCGCGCTGATGGCCGCCGCCACGCTCATGGACTTCGACAAGGCGCTCGAGCTGTTCGAGCCCGTCCTCGGTTTCGAGGTGCACGTCGAGCTCAACACGAACACGAAGATGTTCTCCGACGCTCCCAACCCCGCGAACGAGGCGTACCACGCGGCGGAGCCGAACACGCTGATCGCCCCGGTCGACCTGGGACTGCCCGGTGCGCTGCCGGTCGTTAACGAGACGGCCATCCGCTCGTCGATCAGCCTCGGCCTCGCGCTCGGCTGCTCGATCGCGGAGTCCAGCCGGTTCGCCCGGAAGAACTACTTCTACCCGGACCTGGGCAAGAACTACCAGATCTCCCAGTACGACGAGCCGATCGCCTTCGAGGGGTCGGTCGAGGTGGAGCTCGAGGACGGCACCATGGTGACGATCCCGATCGAGCGCGCGCACATGGAGGAGGACGCCGGCAAGCTCACGCACATGGGCGGCTCGACCGGCCGGATCCAGGGCGCCGAGTACTCGCTCGTCGACTACAACCGCGCCGGCGTCCCGCTCGTCGAGATCGTGACGAAGACGATCTTCGGCACCGATCACCGGGCTCCCGAGGTCGCCAAGGCGTACGTCGCCGCGATCCGCGACATAGTCCGCGGACTCGGCATCTCCGAGGCTCGGCTGGAGCGCGGCAACCTGCGGTGCGACGCCAACGTCTCGCTCCGTCGTCGGGGTGAGGAGAAGCTCGGCACGCGCACGGAGACGAAGAACGTCAACTCCATGCGATCCGTGGAGCGCGCGGTGCGGTACGAGATCCAGCGTCAGGCGCAGATCCTCGCCGACGGCGGCACCATCATCCAGGAGACCCGGCACTGGCACGAGGACACCGGGACCACCTCTCCCGGACGTCCGAAGTCGGACGCCGACGACTACCGGTATTTCCCCGAGCCGGATCTGCTTCCGGTGCAGCCGCCGCGCGAGCTGATCGAGGAGCTGCGCGCCGCCCTGCCCGAGCAGCCCGTCGCCCGTCGGCGCCGACTCATGAACGAGTGGGGCTTCACCCCGCTGGAGTTCCAGGACGTGCGCAACGGCGGTCTGCTCGATGTCGTCGAGGCCACGATCGCCGCCGGGGCCACGCCGGCCGCGGCACGGAAGTGGTGGACGGGGGAGATCACCCGCCTCGCCAATGCGCAGGAGAAGGACGCGGTCGACCTCGTCAGCCCGGAGAACGTCGCGGCGCTGCAGCAGCTCGTCGACGCCGGGACGCTGACCGACAAGCTCGCACGCCAGGTGCTGGAGGGCGTGATCGCCGGTGAGGGCACGCCGCAGGAGGTCGTCGACGCACGCGGTCTCGCCGTGGTCTCGGACGACGGTGCGCTCATCGCGGCGATCGACGAGGCTCTCGCCGCACAGCCCGATGTGATGGCCAAGATCCAGGACGGCAAGGTCCAGGCCGCGGGTGCCATCATCGGTGCGGTCATGAAGGCCATGAAGGGCCAGGCCGACGCCGCCCGCGTCCGCGAACTCATCCTCGAGCGCGCCGCGCAGTGATTCTCGCCCCTGGGCCTCCATGTCGGAGGCCCAGGGGACAATGGATTCATGGGACACGGTGATGGCAGAGGCCGCATGGTGTCCTCGGCCGATGCCGACGACTCCGGTACGCGCATCCTCCACGTCGACATGGACGCGTTCTATGCGGCCGTCGAAGTGCTGGACGACCCGAGTCTCCGCGGACTGCCGCTGATCATCGGGGCTCCGGATGGCCGCTCCGTGGTCTCCAGCGCCTCCTACGAGGCACGGCGCTACGGCGTGCGCTCCGCGATGCCCGTGTCGCAGGCCGTGCGGCTGTGCCCGACGGCACGGATCGTCCCGCCGCACTTCCACCGGTACCAAGAGGTCTCGCGGCAGGTGATGGCGATCTTCGAGTCGTTCACGCCGCTCGTGGAGCCGCTGTCGGTGGACGAGGCGTTCCTCGACGTACAGGGTGTGCGCCGGCTCTGGGGGAGCCCCGCCCGGATCGCGGCCCAGATTCGTGAGCGCGTCCTCGCCGAGGTCGGCATCACGTGCAGCGTGGGCGTGGCCGCGACCAAGCATGTGGCGAAGATGGCGTCGACGATGGCCAAGCCGGACGGGATGCTCGTGGTCGCGGAACACGACACTCTCGCCTTCCTCGCGCCGCGCCCCGTGCGAGCGCTGTGGGGCGTGGGGCCGAAGGCGGCGGAGGCCCTGGAGGCCCGCGGCCTCCGCACGATCGGCGACCTCCGCACCGCATCGCCCGAGATGCTGGACCGCGCCGTGGGGCCGGCGCTGAGCGCGAGGCTCGCGCAGCTGGCGCGGGGGGAGGACGCGCGTGCGGTCGACACGGAGCGCGTGGAGAAGAGCATCGGACACGAGGAGACCTTCGACCACGACGTCGCGGATCGTGCCTTCCTCCGCGCGGAGCTGCTGCGGCTGGCCGATCGCGTGGGCGCGCGCCTGCGCCGGGCCGGGTGGGAGACCTCCACGGTCGCGATCAAGATCCGCTTCGACGACTTCCGGACCGTCACCCGCTCCCAGACGTTGCCGGAGCCGACCGCGGTCGGCCAGCGCATCGGCGAGGCGGCCCAGAGCCTGTTCGCGCTCATCGAGCGCAGTGATCCGGTCCGCCTCGTGGGCGTCCGGGCGGAGAACCTCCGGCCGGCGGGAGGTGGCGCGCTGGCGCTGTGGGACGAGGACGAGGACTGGCGCAAGGTCGAAGGGGCCGTCGACGAGGCCATGGCGCGGTTCGGTTCGGCGACGATCAGCAGGGCGCGCCACATCGGACGCGGTGAAGGACGGGGCGCCGCGCGGCATCCGAAGGACCACGGCGTCGATTGACCGCGCGCCGCAGGCCGCCGTCGGCTACCGTGGGAACATGCCGAACATTGCACTGGAACTCGGGAATCAGGTCGCGTCCTTCGGCGTGAAGAGCGCGTACGGAGAACCGCAGGAGATCGATGGCGTCACCGTCACTCCGGTGACGTTCACCTACGCGGGCTTCGGCGGAGCCAGCGGGGACGGCGGAGAAGGCGGCGGAGGTGGCGGCGTCTCGGTGCCGGTGGGCGTCTACGTCCGGCGCGAGGAGGGCCTGCGCTTCGAGCCGAACATCGTGACGCTCCTCGTCGTGGCCGTGCCCTTCGTCTGGGTCGCCGGTCGGGCCCTCACGCGCATCATCCGTGCCCTCAAGAAGTGACGATGCGGTCGCAGCGGCGCTCTCGCACGCGGCGACGCTGATCGCGGAAGACGTCCGCGCACTCGCGGCCTCCAACCCCGTCGTGCTGATCGACGGGGGGAGCGGCGCAGGCAAGACCTCTCTGGCCGCGCGCGTGGCGCGAGCCTGGCCGGTCACCGGACGCGTGCAGGTCATCGCGTTGGACTCCCTCTATCCCGGCTGGGACGGCCTCGACGACGGGGCGGAGCGCGCGCTCGAGGGCATCCTCCGTCCCCACGGACGCGGGCTTCTCGGGGCGTGGCGTCGCTGGGACTGGGAGCACGGCGAGGAGGCGGAGACCCACGCCGTCGATCCGGCCCTCGGCGTCATCGTCGAGGGCAGCGGGATCCTGCGACCCTCGACGGCACGCCTGGCCGACATCCGGATCTGGGTGGAGTCCGGCGAGTCATCGCGGAAGGCCCGTGCGCTGGCGCGGGATGGCGACACCTACCGCCCGCACTGGGACCGGTGGGCGGCGCAGGAGCGCCGTCACCTCGAGCGAGACCGTCCGAGGGAACTCGCCACCCGCGTGATCGAGGTCCCGTGATTCCGCTCAGCGGAGGAAGTGGGCGTCGCTCTCGTCCACGGCTTCGATGAGCAGCTCGAGACGGTATCCCAGCCAGTCGTAGACGGCCTGGCCGTCACCGCCGACGTCGGGTTCGTCGTCGGTGATGCCGAGCCGCGTGGCGATGACGAGCCGGATGGCGGTGAGGGTGCGGAGCCACGCGTCCACGTCCTCACGGCGTACGACGACGTCGCGGGGAACGCGGGCGCCCTCATCGGTCACCTCGGCGTCGGGGTCGAACACCTGCAGCGCCGTGCGCATGACCCGCGCGTCGTGCAGCCGTCGGTCCAGGAGGTCCGCGCGGGTGGCCGAGGCGAACGCCGCCGCGGCGTCGTCGTCGTCCGGATAGGCGGTCGGCGTCAACCGGGCCACGCCCGGGTCGTCGCCTTCGGAATCCCGGAGCAGGTCCATGAAGTCATCGACGAGCCGGGCCAGGTGCATGCCCTCGATCGTGGCGACCGAGACGGTGATCGGTGGGGTGTTCATGCGGCCTTCCTGACGGTGGCCCAGAGCCCGTAGTCGTGCATCGCCTGTGCGTGCACCTCCATGGTCTCGCGGGGTCCGGTGGCGACGATCGCGTGTCCGTCGTGGTGGACGGCGAGCATGAGGCGGGTGGCATGCTCGCGGGTGTAGCCGAAGTAGGTGCGGAAGACGCGGACGACGTAGCTCATCAGATTCACCGGATCGTTCCACACGACGACCTCCCAGGGCTCCAGGGGCGCAGCGGAGAGATCGGTGGCTTCATCGATCTCGGGAAGAGCAGTCGACACGGTCAGGCCCATCCGAGCTCGTGCAGGTGGGCGTCGTCGATGCCATGGAAGTGCGCGATCTCGTGGACGAGGGTGGTGTGGATCTCGTCGCGGAGTTCGTCGATGTCCTCACACTGCGCGAGGTGCGGTTCCCGGTAGACGATGATGCGATCGGGCAGCTCACCCATCCCGTACTGCGTGCGCTCCGGCAACGCGAGGCCGTCGTACAGGCCGAGCAGATCGAGGCTGCCGTCCTCGGGACGATCCTCCACCACGAAGACGACGTTCTCGAGCTGCTCGACCATCTCGTCGGGCAGCTGGTCGAGTTCGTCGATCACGAGGGCCTCGAAGGCCGCGGCGTCCATGTCCATCCCCTCCAGCCTACGGGGACGACGACGGGTTCCTCAGTGCAGGAGGACGAGCAGCGCCGCGACGCCGATGAAGAGGCTTCCGAACACGGTGTTGAGGATCCGCTGGCCGTGCGGAGAGCGGGTGAGGCGCCGGAAGGGGCGTGCGGCCGTGGCGAAGAATCCCCACATGACGAGCACGTCGACGACCACGACGGTCGCGACGAGGGCCAGGTACTGGGGGAGCGGAGGCTGGTCCAGCCGGATGAACTGCGGGATGAAGGCGAGGAAGAAGACGATCGCCTTGGGATTCAGCAGGTTGACCCAGAAGCCTCGGCGCATCATCGACCAGTGGCTCTCCCGGGCATCCACCGGATCCGGCGCGTCATCGAGCGCCGGAGCGGGGCGGGTCAGGATCAAACGGATGCCGAGGTACACCAGGTAGGCGGCGCCGGCGTATCGGATGAGGTTGAACAGGACGTCCGAGCGCGAGACGAGGAGCCCGACGCCGGCAGCCACGATCACGACATGCACGATGAGCGCGATCTGCTGGCCGATGATTCCCCAGATCGAGCGCTTCCAGCCCTGCGTGAGGGAGTTGGACATCGTGTTGATCGCGCCGGCCCCCGGCGTGAAGCTGATCACCACGGATGCGGTGAGAAGAGAGAACCAGACCGCCAGTGACACCAAGACAGTCTAGGGCCCGCGTGAGAGGCGAAGAGGCTCGGACCGAACCGGTCCGAGCCTCTTCGAGCTGGGGTGAGTAACGGGGCTTGAACCCGCGACCTCCTGGACCACAACCAGGCGCTCTACCAACTGAGCTATACCCACCATGCGCCCGTCGAAACAGGCAACCCCACGAGTCTATTACATGTTCGGGGCGAACTCCGACACCGTGCGCGCGGCGATCTCCTTGGCGTCGTCGCTGGAAGGGCCCGGCTCGTCCACGAAGACGGCCTCCCGGTAGTAGCGGAGCTCGCGGATCGACTCCAGGATGTCGGCCAGCGCGCGGTGGCCCCCGTCCTTCGCCGGAGCCTGGAAGAACACGCGGGGGTACCAGCGGCGGGAGAGCTCCTTGATGCTGGAGACATCGACGTTGCGGTAGTGGAGCCACTGGTCGACCTGAGGCATGTACTTCGCGAGGAACATCCGGTCGGTGCCGATCGTGTTGCCGGCGAGAGGGGCGCGGCGCTCGAGGGGGACGAAGCGGCGGATGTACGCCAGCGTCTGCTCCTCCGCCTCCTCGAGGGTGACTCCGTGCGGGATCTCGTCGATGAGCCCCGAGGTCTCGTGCATGGCGGTGACGAAGTCGTTCATGTTCGCGAGCGCGTCCGTGCTCGGACGGATGACGACCTGGAATCCGGGGTCGAGCGGACGGAGCTCGAAGTCGGTGACCACCACCGCGATCTCGACGAGCTCGTCGACGGCGAGATCGAGCCCCGTCATCTCGCAGTCGATCCAGACGAGGCGGTCGTTCTCCGAAGCAGTCACCATGTCGCCATCCTATCGACGGCCCCGACATCGACCCGCGGGGCGCGGTACGGTAGAGACGTCCGCCTCCGTAGCTCAGGGGATAGAGCAGGAGCCTTCTAATCTCTTGGTCGCAGGTTCGAATCCTGCCGGGGGCGCCACTGATCGCCCGTCAGATCGACGGGTCTCAGCAGTGCCGCAGCGCGTCGACCGCGTCGTCTGCGCGCCAGAACTCGCCGATCAGCCGGAAGCCGCCCGTCGCCAGATGGAGCCGCTCCGCGCGGTAGCGGACGCCGAGGGGATCGGCCACCGCGCGGAGGTGACCGAGGACATGCTCGCGGCTGTCCTGGACACGCCACAGGTGATCGGCGGCACGGACGAGGTGCTCTCGACGGGACGCGAGCGGCGGGGCTGCAAGCGGGACTCCGGGAGCGGGGGTCGAGGTGGTGGTGGCGGTCATGGTCTCTCCTTCCATGGTTCGAACATACGACCGGCCACCGACATTCGTCCGGGTGTCGATATCCGGCGGTGACCGGGCCTCTTCTGCACGGATCCTCTCCGCTGTCGACCTTCCACAGAACGCGCGATCGCGCCCTCGCGCACCCGTCGGCGCGGTGCACGCTGGAGGTCATCCGGCCGCCGAGCCGGCACCGAGAGGACGAACACATGATCGACACCGTGACCATCGTGGGCAGAGTCGCGACGGACCCCACCCCCGGGCGGACGAGCGCCGGAGTGCCCGTCACGAACTTCCGGCTGGCGAGCACGCACCGGCGCTTCGACCCGGCGAGCGGGACCTGGGTGGATGCGGGGACCAACTGGTTCTCGATCGCCGCCTTCCGACGGCTTGCGGAGCACGCGCGGGCATCGCTGCGAGTGGGCGACAGCGTCATCGTCTCCGGGCGACTCCGGGTGCGCCCGTGGGAGAGCAACGGCAAGCAGGGGACGAGCGTCGACATCGACGCGGACACCATCGGACACGATCTGCGGTGGGGGACCACGGCATATCGGCCGAGCTCCCGGCCGTCATCCGGGGAGGCGGGGGAGAGCGCTGATCTCTCGACGGTGGATGACGAGGCGCGCGACGCGTGGGATCAGCCTGTGAAGACCGAGGCGGCCTAGACTCTGCTCGTGCTCCGATCGGTCCTCCCGTCCCGCGCTGCGGCGCTCGTGCTCGTCATCGGTGTCTCGGCAGCTGTCCTCGCCGGATGCGCACCGGAGCCCACGGCGACGCCGACTCCCACGGCGACGGCCACCGCTGATCCGACGCCGTCCGCCGCTCCTGCCCTGGTGCCGGACGGGAGCGCCGAGGACAACCTCCCTGTGTTCACGGCAGTGGCGGAGCAGGTCTGGGGGACGGAGCAACGCGGGGAGGGGCGCGCGTACGTCGACGGTCTCGTCGCGGCGGGATTCGATCGGGAGGCCATGCAGCTCACGCCGGACCAGTCCACCGTCGGGAACCCGGCGGAGAGCATCCAGTTCTCGGTCCGCTGGGGCGAGGAGGAGTGCCTGATCGGACAGGTCGGTCCCTCCACCGGTGCCGTCGTGACCACGGTCATGCCCCAGCTCGCCGGCGGGCGGTGCCTGGTGGGCGCGACGCGGCCGATCGACTGGTGACTCGCGTACACAGATAAGCCCACTCGCGGCCGGTAGGCTGGAGTGTCGATCTTCGACGCCAACAGAAGGAGCGGTTTTCGGTGGCTGAGTACATCTACTCCATGGTTCGTGCCCGCAAGGCGGTGGGTGAGAAGCTCATCCTGGACGACGTCACGATGGCGTTCCTGCCGGGCGCGAAGATCGGCATGGTCGGCCCCAACGGCGCCGGAAAGTCGACGATCCTCAAGATCATGGCCGGGCTCGACACCCCGTCCAACGGTGAGGCCAAGCTCTCGCCGGGGTACTCCGTCGGCATCCTCATGCAGGAGCCGGAGCTCGACGAGTCGAAGACGGTCCTCGAGAACATCCAGGACGGCATCGCCATCAAGGCCAAGGTCGACCGGTTCAACGAGATCTCCGCGCTGATGGCCGATCCGGACGCCGACTTCGACGCGCTCCTCGCGGAGATGGGGACGCTGCAGGAGGAGATCGACGCGGCGGACGGCTGGGACCTCGATTCCCAGCTCGAGCAGGCGATGGACGCCCTCCGCACCCCGCCCGGCGACGCGGCCATCGCTCCGCTCTCCGGTGGTGAGAAGCGCCGTGTGGCGCTGGCCAAGCTGCTGCTGCAGAAGCCCGACCTGCTGCTCCTCGACGAGCCCACCAACCACCTCGACGCGGAGAGCGTGCTCTGGCTCGAGCAGCACCTCCAGTCGTACAAGGGCGCCGTGATCGCCATCACCCACGACCGGTACTTCCTCGACCACGTGGCCGAGTGGATCGCCGAGGTCGACCGCGGACGCCTCATCGGCTACGAGGGCAACTACTCGACGTACTTGGAGAAGAAGGCGGAGCGCCTCGACATCCAGGGCAAGAAGGATGCCAAGCTCGCCAAGCGCCTGAAGGACGAGCTCGACTGGGTCCGCTCCAGCGCGAAGGGCCGTCAGACGAAGTCGAAGGCGCGTCTGGCACGGTACGAGGAGATGGCGGCCGAGGCGGAGCGCACCAGGAAGCTGGACTTCGAGGAGATCCAGATCCCCGCCGGTCCTCGACTCGGCAACGTCGTCATCGAGGCCAAGAACCTCAAGAAGGGCTTCGACGGCCGCTCGCTCATCGACGGCCTGAGCTTCAGCCTTCCGCCGAACGGCATCGTCGGCGTCATCGGCCCGAACGGCGTCGGAAAGACGACCCTGTTCAAGACCATCGTCGGGCTGGAGCCGCTGGACGGCGGCGACCTCAAGATCGGCGAGACCGTCAAGATCAGCTACGTCGACCAGTCGCGGTCGTCGATCGACCCGAACAAGACCCTGTGGGAGGTCGTCTCCGACGGCCTGGACTTCATCACGGTGGGCAAGACCGAGATCCCGTCCCGTGCCTACGTTTCGAAGTTCGGGTTCAAGGGCCCGGACCAGCAGAAGAAGGCCGGCGTGCTCTCCGGTGGTGAGCGCAACCGTCTGAACCTCGCGCTCACCCTCAAGGAGGGTGGCAACCTGCTCCTCCTCGACGAGCCGACCAACGACCTCGACGTCGAGACGCTGAGCTCCCTGGAGAACGCGCTGCTCGAGTTCCCCGGCTGTGCGGTGGTCATCACCCACGACCGGTGGTTCCTCGACCGGATCGCGACGCACATCCTCGCCTACGAGGGCACGGACGAGAAGCCCGACCAGTGGTACTGGTTCGAGGGCAACTTCGAGGCCTACGAGCAGAACAAGATCGAGCGTCTCGGCCCGGATGCGGCGAAGCCCCACCGGTCGACGCACCGCAAGCTCACCCGCGACTGAGGCGGCCATGAGCACCGACTCGCCGGGTTCCCGCCTGCACATCCCGATCCACCTCCGTTGGGGCGATCTGGATGCGTTCAACCACGTCAACAACACCTCGATGCTCAAGCTGCTCGAGGAGGCGCGCGTCCGCGCGTTCTGGCGTGCGGGACCCGGCGAGGAGGCGCCGTCCACCGCCGTCCTCGACTCCGGGATCGAGGAGGGGATCCTGACGCTCATCGCGCGGCAGGAGATCGAGTACCTCGCTCCGGTTCCGTACCAGCGGCGCCCGCTCGAGGTGCAGATGTGGTTCGGGAAGCTCGGCGGGTCCAGCGTCGAGGTCTGCTACGAGGTACACAACGACCCCGCGGCCGAGCCGCGTGAGCTCTATGCGCGATCCACCGCGATCATCGTGCTCGTCGACGCGGGCAGGGGACGGCCGACACGCCTGACGGCGGAGATGCGCGAGGCGTGGGAGCCGTACGTCGGTCCCTCCATCGAGTACGCACACCGCTGAGCGCAGCGTCAGCGATCCTCGGGAACCCGGATCATGATCTCCTGAGCGACGCTCGCCACGAGCGTGCCCTCTCGGGTGTACACGCGCCCCGTGGCCAGGCCGCGACCGCCGCGGGCGCTCGGCGACTCCTGCACATAGAGGAGCCACTCGTCCACGCGCGCCGGACGGTGCCACCACATCGCGTGGTCCAGGCTCGCGACCTTCAGGCCGGGAAGTGACCAGGAGACCCCGTGAGCGCGCAGGATCGACTCCTGGATCGTCATGTCGCTGAGGTAGGCCAGCGCGGCACGATGCAGCCGCTGGTCGTCGGGGAGCGGGGCGCGCAGTCGCATCCACACCGCCTGCCGGGGGACCCGTTCGTCATCGTTCGGCAGATAGAGGGGGGAGTCGACGTGGCGGATGTCGGCCGCACGCTCGCTCAGCATGCGTCGCGCGCCTCCGGCGAGTCCGGGCACACGGTCCTCATCGGGGGCGAGGTCTTCCGGGACGGGCACACCGGCGGGCATGGGCTCGGCGTGCTCCACCCCGGGGTCGGCATCCTGGAACGAGGCGATCATCGAGAAGATCGGCACGCCGTTCTGGTACGCCTGGGTGCGGCGGGTGGAGAACGAACGTCCGTCGTGGATCCGGTCGACGGCGATGGTGATCCCCTGGCTCGCATCGCCGGGACGGAGGAAGTAGCCGTGCATCGAGTGGACGGCGCGGTCCTCCGGAAGCGTGCGCTCCGCGGCCACGAGGGTCTGCGCGAGCACCTGTCCGCCGTAGATGCGGCCGCTCGGCATCGGGTGCGACGAGCCCGTGAAGATGTCCTCGGTGGTCCGCGCCTGGGTGGCGTCGAGGTCGAGGACGTCGAGAAGACGCTCCACGGTCTGGATGGCGTGCTCGTCGGCGCTCATGTGTTCCCCTCCGCGGCCCGGGGTCGCCGCTCGTTGGTAGTTTAGAACGCGTGACCCCTCAGCTCCTGCTCGCCGATCCGGACACGGCGAAGGATGTCCTCACGTTCACGGGCCGCGCGGCCCGGGTGTCCGACGAGGGTGTGCGTCTCCAGGCTCATCAGGGCGTCCTGGCGCTCACCACGGCGGTCCTCGCGCCTCAGGGGCTCTTCGATCAGACGCCGACGATCCTTGCCATGCGCATCGTCCGTGCCGACCCGGAACTCGAGTGCGACCTCGTGATCGACGCCCTGAGGTCGACGGACGACCCGCAGCGCCTCGCTCTGCCGGAGACCGCTCTCTCGCCCGCGTGGGCCGGTGTCGCGCCCCCACGACAGGGGTGGGCGCTGGAGTCGACCCTTCCCGCCTCCGTCATCGCGCAGCGCGCGCAGTGGGGCATCTCCGCGGTCGCGCACGGCGCGGGACCGGGATCCGGCGAAGAGGCGGTGCGTGCGCTCCGCGCGGCGATCTGGGGCGAGCCGGACGACGACCTCGGCGGCCTGCCGCGCGGCGTCGCTTTCGCGGCCGACGCGCTCGGCTTCATCTCCGGCGAAGAGGACGTGCCCGTGACGCGTTCCGGTCGTTGGACGCGGCTCGCGTTCCGCCGCGGCCACGTGCTCGCCCGCGGTCCCGTGGCCTCCGGGCTGACCGGCGTGCGAGCCACCGGCACCCGCGCCTGACGGGACCACGGGACCGGCGGGCAGCTCCGGATCAGCCGAGGGCAGCCGCTGCGCGTCCGGCCTGACGGCCGGAGAACAGGCACCCGCCGAGGAACGTGCCCTCCAGGGCTCGGTAGCCGTGCGCGCCACCGCCGCCGAAGCCGCTGGCCTCGCCCGCGGCGAAGAGACCCGGAATCGGCGCGCCGCTTCCTTCCAGGGCGCGACCGTCGAGATCCGTGTTGATCCCCCCGAGGGACTTCCTGGTGAGCACGTGAAGCTTGACCGCGATCAGCGGCCCGGCGGCGGGGTCCTGGAGCCGATGCGGGGCCGCGGTGCGGATGAGCTTGTCCCCGCGATAGGCCCGCATCGAGCGCAGCATGCCGATCTGCGGGTCCTTGCTGAAGTCGTTGGCCATCTCCCGGTCCCGGGCGACCACCTCGCGGCGCACGGCCTCGATGTCCAGGAGCTCGCCCCCGGGGTGGGCCGCCATCTGCTCCAGCAAGGACTCCAGGTCGTTCTCGACGATGAAGTCCTCGCCCTCGTCGAGGAACGACTGCACGGGTCCGGTCGGCCCTTTCGCGAGGCGGGACTTGAGGAGCAGGGCCACGTCCTTGCCGGTGAGATCCGGGTTCTGCTCGCTGCCGGACAGCGCGAACTCCTTCTCCACGATCTGCCGCGAGGTCACGAACCAGGAGTGGTCGTGGCCCGTCCGCCGCAGGTGCTCGAGCGTGCCGAGGGTGTCGAAGCCGGGGAAGAGCGGAACGGGGAGCCGGTGTCCGGTCGCGTCGAGCCACAGCGACGAAGGCCCGGGCAGGATGCGGATGCCGTGCTGCGGCCACACCGGGTCCCAGTTGGTGATGCCTTCCACGTAGTGCCACATCCGGTCGCCGTTGATGAGGCGGGCGCCGGCGGCGGCGCTCACGCTCTGCATCGAGCCGTCGACATAGGCGGGCACGCCGGAGAGCATGTGCGCCGGGGGAGTGCCGAGGCGCGAGGGCCAGGCCGCGCGGACGAGGTCATGGTTTCCGCCGATGCCACCGGAGGCCACGATCGTCGCCGTCGCGTCGATCTCGAACGCGCCGATCACGTCTCGGGACGAGGGGACGCCCCGGGCGGCACCGTCCGACGCCAGCACGCTCCCGCGGGCACCGGTCACGCGCCCGCCGGTGAGGACGAGTTCCTCGACGCGGTGTCGGGCGAGGACGGTGAGCCGTCCCTCGCGCTCTCCCTGCTCGACGGCGGCCGCGAACGGGGCGACGATCCCCGGCCCGGTGCCCCAGGTGATGTGGAAGCGAGGGACCGAGTTCCCCGGACCGAGGGCGCCGTAGCCGCCCCGCTCGGCCCAGCCGACCACCGGGAAGAAGCCGACGCCGCGGGCGCGGAGCCACGAGCGCTTCTCACCGGCCGCGAACTGCAGATAGGCCTCTGCCCAGCGCCGGGGCCACTCGTCCTCGGGGCGGTCGAATCCGGCGGTGCCGAACCAGTCCTGGGTCGCGAGCTCGAGCGAGTCGGTGATGCCGAGGCGGCGCTGTTCCGGAGAATCCACGAGGAACAGCCCGCCGAAGGACCACCACGCCTGCCCGCCCAGGTTCGTCCGCGGTTCCTGGTCCACGATGACGACCCGACGTCCGGCCTCGAGGGCTTCCGCGGCGGCGACGAGACCGGCCAACCCCCAACCGATCACCAGGACGTCTGCGGTCGGGGGTGTGGTCGTCATGGGGTCTCCGTTGATTCCTGACGGGAGCGGGTCTCCAGGGTCGTGCGCCCCTGGGGTGCCGTGCCGATGCCGGACGGCTCGAATGTGTTCACCATGGCATAGGCGGCGCGCTCCAGGTAGTCCCAGAGAGTGGTTTCGTGCAACGGGGACAACTGCGCCTCGTCCACGGCCGTGCGCATATGACGAAGCCAACGATCGCGGGCGTCGGGGTCGACCCGGAAGGGCATGTGACGCATCCGCAGGCGGGGATGGCCGCGGGTCTCGCCGTAGGTGCTCGGGCCGCCCCAGTACTGCTCGAGGAACAGGAGCAGGCGCTCCTCGGCCGGACCGAGGTCCTCCTCCGGGTACATCGGCTTGAGCACGGGGTCGAGGGCCACCTCGCGATAGAACACCGAGACGATCTTCGCGAACGTCTCGCGCCCACCGACCTCGTCGTAGAACGTCACTTGTCTGCACTCCCGTCGCCGCCGGTGTTCTTCTTGCGCCGCCAGATGCCGCGATCCGGGATGACGGGCACCCCGGTGACGGCGTTGGGGCGCGTCTTCGGCGGGTTGGCGCCCCGGACGCGGCGCGCACCCTCCAATCCGGTGGGCACGACGTCCGCGAGACGTGGCACGTCGATCTCCTTCTCCAGCAGAGCGGCTCGAAGGCGACGTCGGAGCTCCTGCGCCACGTCGTCTCGCGCGTTCGCTCTGGTCTTGATGACGGCGCGCACCACGAGGGCGTCGCCGTCCACCGACTCCAGGCCCCACAGCTCCGGCTTCTCCACGATGCGGGTGCGCCACTTCGGGTCCTTCGCCAGGCCCTGCGCCGTCTCCAGCAGGATGTGCTCGACCTGTTCGAGGTCGGAATCGGGTGCCACACCGATGTCGACGATCGCGCGCGCCCAGCCCTGCGACATGTTCCCGATCCGGGTCACTTCGCCGTTGCGCACGTACCAGAGGGTCCCGTTCACGTCCCGCACCTGGGTCACGCGCACACTGACGTACTCGACGACGCCGCTCGCCAGCCCGAGGTCGACGACGTCGCCGATGCCGATCTGGTCCTCGGCGACGAGGAAGATGCCGTTCAGCACGTCTTTGACGATGTTCTGGGCACCGAAACCGAGGCCGGCACCGACCGCCGCCGTGAGAAGGGTGAGCGATCCGAGGAGAGCATTGTCGATCGCGTTGACGATGAGGATGATCGCGATGATCACGAGCATCACGTTGACGATGTTCTGCAGGATGGTGCCGAGTGTGCGTGTGCGCTGGACCAGTCGCATGTCGGCCAGCGGGGAGCGTTCGAGTGCCTGGGTGTCGTCGACGGCGGCCTTGTTCTTGGCGGTGTCGACGATGCGGTGCACGACCCGCCTGATCACCCGGCGCAGTACGAGCGCGATGAGGACGCAGGCGCCGATGATCAGGGCGATCTGCAGGAGCTTGCCGCCGACCGTGGTCAGCAGCGTGAGCATGTCCTCCACCCATGGGGGGAGCTCGGTCGGCGTCGGCGTGGGGGTCGTCTCAGCGGAAATCAGCATCGTCTCGATGGTACCGAGAGGGCCTCTGCGCCGGCTGGAAGAGCGGCGGCAGAGGCCCGTGTCGGTGTCGGCGGTGGAGGGTCAGTCCTCGGCGTCGCGGGACTGCGCGGCGAGGGCGCGCTCCACGTCCGCGAGGTTCTCCAGCACGAGACGGCGCAGAGCGGGCGGCGCGTCCTGGTGCTCGGAGAGCCAGCCCCGCGTCGCGTCGCGCAGCGCGACGTCGGCGAGAGCGGTGGGAAAGAGTCCGACGATCAGGTACTGCGCGATCTGGTAGGTCCGCGACTCCCACACCGGCAGGAGCATGTCGAAGTACTGCGGCACGAAGGCGCCCAGCACCTCCGCACCCGCCGGGTGGACGAAGCCGAGCGCCGCCGAGCGGACAATGGTGTTCGGGGCGTCGTCGCGCGCGATCAGCGCATCCCAGGCCTCCTGCTTCGCGGCCGCGTCCGGAAGAGCGGCGCGCGCCTGCGCGGCGAACTCCGCACCCTTCGCGGTGTTGTCGGCGGCGAGCGCGGCGTCGATGGCCCCGGCGTCGGTCGCACCGATCGTCGCGAGGCCGACGAGCAGCTGCCAGCTCAGGTCGGCGTCCACGTCGAGCCCGGGGAGAGTCTCCTCACCCGAGCGCAGACGCCCGACGATGCCGGCGTGCTCCGGCGTCACCAGGTTGTTCGCGAAGGCGGTGACGAACTGGAGCTGGCTGTCGCTGCCGGCCTCCGCCGACTCGGCGAGTGCCCAGAGGCCATCCGCCACCTTCAGCCGTGCCGCTTCGCGCTCCGCCGGAACGACGTACAGGGTCGCGGCCGTGCGCAGCTGGGCGAGGGTGGTGCGGACCGTGGTGGACTCGGTCTCCCGGCCGATGTTGCCGAGAACGAGGTCGATGTAGTCGGACGCCGCCGTCTCCGCGTCGCGGGTCTGGTCCCAGGCTGCTCCCCAGACGAGCGAGCGGGCGAGGGGATCGTGGATGTCGGCGAGGTGGGCGATCGCGGTCGCGAGCGACTTCTCGTCGAGACGGATCTTCGCGTACGCGAGGTCGTCGTCGTTGAGGAGGATGAGGTCGGGACGGTCGAGGCCCTGGAGCTCGGGGACCTCGGTGCGGTCGCCGTCCACGTCGACCTCGATGTGATGGGTGCGCGTGAGCGCGCCGTCCTGCAGCGAGTAGAAGCCGATGCCGAGACGGTGCGGACGGATGGTCGGGTAGTCGGCCGGAGCCGTCTGGGTGATGGCGAAGCGCGAGATCCTGCCGTTGTCGTCCTCGGCCACGACGGGCTCGAGGGTGTTCACACCGGCCGTCTCCAGCCACTTCTTCGACCAGGTGCCGAGATCGCGGCCGCTCGTGGCCTCCAGCTCCGTCAGGAGGTCGCTGAGCTCGGTGTTGCCCCAGGAGTGCTTCTGGAAGTACTGCGAGACACCGGCGAAGAACGCCTCGACGCCGACCCACGCGGCGAGCTGCTTGAGGACCGAGCCGCCCTTGGCGTAGGTGATGCCGTCGAAGTTGACCTGCACGTCCTCGAGGTCGTTGATCTCGGCGACGATCGGGTGCGTGGAGGGGAGCTGGTCCTGGCGGTAGGCCCAGGTCTTCTCCATCGCGTTGAAGGTGGTCCAGGCCTCGGTCCACTCGGTCGCCTCGGCCGTTGCGATGGTGGACGCCCACTCCGCGAACGACTCGTTGAGCCAGAGGTCGTTCCACCACTTCATGGTGACGAGATCGCCGAACCACATGTGGGCGAGCTCGTGCAGGATCGTCACGACGCGACGCTCCTTGACGGCGTCGGTCACCTTGCTGCGGAAGACATACGTCTCGGTGAACGTCACCGCTCCCGCGTTCTCCATCGCGCCGGCGTTGAACTCGGGCACGAAGAGCTGGTCGTACTTGGCGAACGGGTACGGCACGCCGAACTTCGACTCGAAGTAGGCGAAGCCCTCACGGGTCTTGTCGAAGATGTAGTCGGCGTCCAGGTGCTGCCAGAGGCTCTTGCGTCCGTAGACGCCGAGCGGGATCACGCGGCCCGAGGCGCTGGTGAGCTCCGAGAAGGTGGCCTCGTACGGTCCGGCGACGAGGGCCGTGATGTAGGAGGAGATCCGGGGCGTGGGCTCGAAGCCCCAGGTGGCCGAGACCCCGTCGTCGTGGACGATGGGCTCCGGGGTGGGGGAGTTGGAGACGACCTTCCACTCCGCGGGGGCGGTCACCGTGAACTGGAAGGTGGCCTTGAGGTCGGGCTGCTCGAAGACGGCGAACACGCGACGGGAGTCGGGCACCTCGAACTGCGAGTAGAGGTACACCTCGCCGTCCACCGGGTCGATGAAGCGGTGCAGGCCCTCGCCGGTGTTGGTGTACAGGCAGTCGGCGTCGACGACGAGGACGTTCTCCTCCTGCAGCCCGGCGAGTGCGATCCGGGAGTCGGCGAAGACCTCGCGCGGGTCGAGCTGCTCTCCGTTGAGCGAGATCTCGCGCACGTCGCGGGCGATGAGGTCGATGAAGGTGAAGCTGTCGGGGGACGCGGAGAAGCGCACGACGCTCCGGGAGCCGAAGACCTCGGCGCCCTTGGTCAGATCGAGGGCGACCTCATAGGAGTGCGTGTCGACGACGTCGCGGCGCTCCTGCGCTTCGATTCGGGTGAGGTTCTCTCCAGGCAAAGCTGTACTCCCAGGGGTGAGGGGATGTAACCGGGGGTCGGCGCAGTTGGCGCCGACGGCAACCATGACAGCCTACGCCAGAGCGACGCGCGCGCCGTCGATCCTCACGAACCGGGGATAGTCACGGTCGTGCGGACGCTCGTCGTCCGCGGAGATGGGAAGATGGAGGGGTGACCGCGATCGAGCCGAATGTCGTTCCCTTTGCCTCGCCCGCCGCTGCCGGCGGCGACCCCTATGCGACCACGCCCGTCGCCTACGACGCCATCCTCTTGGCGAGCTTCGGCGGCCCGGAGGGCCAGGAGGACGTGATCCCCTTCCTCCGGAACGTGACGCGTGGTCGGGGCATCCCGGACGAGCGGCTGGAGGAGGTCGCGCACCACTACCGTCACTTCGGCGGCGTGAGCCCGATCAACGGCCAGAACCGCGTGCTCAAGGAGGCGCTGGAGAAGGCGCTCGTGGCCCGGGGGATCGACCTCCCGGTGTACTGGGGCAACCGCAACTGGGGTCCGTACCTCGAGGACGTGCTCCCCGAGGCGTCGGCCAACGGCCACACCACCCTCCTCGCCTTCGCAACGAGCGCCTACAGTTCGTTCTCCAGTTGCCGCCAGTACCGCGAGGACTTCGCCCGCGTGCTCACCGACACCGGCCTCGGCGAGACGGTCACCATCGACAAGATCCGTCCCTTCTACGACCACCCCGGCTTCGTCGAGGCCTTCGAGGCGGGCGTGCGGGAGTCGGTGCAGGGCTACCTCGACCAGGGGTTCGCGCCGACCGAGATCCAGGTCCTCTTCTCCACGCACAGCATCCCGACCGCCGACGCCGAGCGCTCCGGCGCCCGCGACATCGACTGGGGCGAGGGCGGGGCCTACGCCGCCCAGCACCTCGCCGTGTCGGAATGGACGATGGAGCAGGTGCGGGCCGCCGTCCCGGGAGCCGCCGACGTGCCCTGGGAGCTGGTCTACCAGTCGCGTTCCGGCCCCGCGTCGCAGCCCTGGCTGGAGCCCGACGTCTGCGACGTGATCGCGGAGCTCCCGGCGCGCGGTCGCAAGGCGGTCATCGTGGTCCCCGTCGGCTTCATGAGCGATCACATGGAGGTCCTCTGGGATCTCGACACCGAGGCCGCCGAGGCCGCGGAGGAGGCGGGCCTCGCCTTCGTCCGCACGCCGACGCCCGGTGTCCGCGAGGCTTTCGTCGAGGGCATCGTCGACCTCATCGAGGAGCGCCTGCAGGGTCGCCCGAACGCGGAGCGTCCGCACGTCACCGATCTGCCCGGCGCGTTCGACGTCTGCCGTCCCGGGTGCTGCGAGAACGTGCGCGCGGGGTTCAAGCCCGCGGCTGCCGGCATCGCCCCCTGAGTCGCGGGCAGAGCGGATCCTAGGATGGAGACCATGCGCATCCACATCGCCACCGATCACGCCGGACTCGAGTTCTCGACCCAGCTGCAGGAGCATCTCCGCGCCGCGGGGCACGAGGTGATCGACCACGGTCCGGTGGAGTACGACGCGCTCGACGACTACCCGGCCTTCTGCATCCGGGCGGCGCAGGCCGTCGTCGTCGATCAGGCGACAGGGGTGCCGGCGCTCGGGGTCGTCTTCGGGGGCTCGGGCAACGGCGAGCAGATCGCCGCGAACAAGGTCGCCGGGGTCCGCGCAGCGCTCGTCTGGAACCTCTCCACGGCCGAGCTCGCGCGGGAGCACAACGACGCGAACGTCATCTCCATCGGAGCTCGTCAGCACACCTACGACGAGGTCACGGCGTTCATCGACCGGTTCATCGCCACGCCGTTCTCCGGCGACGAGCGGCACGTCCGGCGCATCGGACAGATCGCCGACTTCGAGCGCGACGGCTCGCTCCTCCCGGACCCCCGAGCCTGACATGCCCGAGGGACATTCCGTCCACCGCATCGCGCGGCAGTTCGATCGCAACTTCGTCGGCAAGACGATGAGCGCCTCCAGCCCGCAGGGACGCTTCGCCGAGGGCGCCGCGGTGCTCGACGGACGCCAGGCCGTGAGCGTGCAGGCCGTGGGCAAGCAGATGTTCCTCGAGGCGGAGGGTGACCTCTGGCTGCGCGTGCATCTCGGTCTCTACGGTGCCTGGGATTTCGCGGGGGAGATCCTCGTCGACCCCACCATCGCGTCGGCCAACGGCAGGATGGGCCAGACCAATCAGCGCGGCACCACTCTCGACGAGGCGATCCTCGACGACGCGGGGGAGAACTCCCTCGCCTCGATCGGGGCGCCGCGGCGCGCCAGGGTCCACGTGCGGATGTCCGAGCAGACCAAGGGGCTGACCGACGAGGTCGACGAATGGCCGCCGCCCGTGGTGGGTCAGGTGCGGCTGCGCCTCATGACCGACATCACGGTGGCCGACCTGCGCGGTCCCACCGCCTGCGTGTTGCAGACTCCCGAGGAGATGCTGGCGACGGTGGCCAAGCTCGGTCCCGATCCGCTCGTCGGCGATCCGGCGGAGAACGAGGAGCGGTTCGTCCGCGCCGTGCGGAAGAAGCCGACCCCGATCGCGCTGCTGCTGATGGACCAGGCGGTCGTCAGCGGCATCGGCAACGTGTACCGCGCCGAGATGCTCTACCGGCAGCGGCTGAACCCGCACACGCCCGGCCGCGACGTCCCGGAGGATGTCGTCAGGGCGCTCTGGCATGACTGGGTGCGACTGCTGGCCATCGGCGTGGAGACGGGTCAGATGATGACCATGGACGGGCTGTCTCCCGAGCAGTACCGCGCCGCGATGGCGAGCCGCGACGATCGTCACTGGGTCTACCACCGGGCCGGCCTGCCGTGCCGGGTCTGCGGGACCGAGATCGCGCTGGAGGAGATCGGCGCCCGCAAGCTGTACTGGTGCCCGCGCTGTCAGGCCTGAGGGCGGGATCCCCGGGGCTCCCGCCGCTCTAGGCTGGGATCCATGCGACAGAATCCGAGCTTCACGCTCGCCGATGTGGCCGAGATCCGCCGCGTCATCGACGCCAACCCGTGGGCGACGGTGGTGAGTGCGCCTGAGGACGGTCTGGTCGCCTCGCACTATGCCGTCCTCCTCGACGACGACCGCGATGATCTGACGGTCGTGGGGCACGTGGGCCGCCCGGACGACGCCATCCACGGCCTGGGGGAGCGGGAGATCCTGCTCGCCTTCCAGGGGCCGCACGGGTACGTCTCCCCGGGCTGGTACGGCGACGTTCCCGCGGTCCCGACCTGGAACTACACCGCGGTGCACCTGTCGGGCGTTCCCGAGATCCTCAGCACCGCGGAGAACCTCCGTGTGCTCGATGCCCTGGTCGCGCGGTTCGAGTCGCGGCTGCCCGACCCGCGCCTGATGTGGGAGCGTCCGAACGACGCGGCCTTCATCGAAAGACTCGAATCCGGAACGGTCGGCTTCCGCCTCACCCCGACGAAGGTCGTCGCCAAGCGGAAGCTGAGCCAGAACAAGCCCGCGGAGACCATCGAGGCGGTGATCGCGGCGCTGCATGCCGAAGGGCCGTATGCGAACGCCGCCCTCGCCGCGGAGATGCGTCGTGCACAGGACGCACGGACGGGTGGAAGGGCGTGAGCGCCCTCGGAGTCGAGGTCGGAACGGTCCGTGCCGTCCGCCCCGTCGGTCCGGGGCGGGAGTTCCTGCTGGATGATGAGCCGGTCGACCTCCACCTCGCCGACGGACGCATCGTCGACATCGCGCCGACCGGGGCCCTGCCGGCGCGCGGCGAGGTCATCGAGGCCGACGGTGCCTGGGCGGTGCCGGGGCTCTGGGACAACCATGTGCACACTGTGCAGTGGGCACTCGCCGCGGAGCGCGTGCCGCTCGGCGCGGCGGACTCGGCCGCCGGGGCCGCGAGGTTGATGCGCGACGCGCCCGTGCTGCCGGACGGCCGACGGATCGGCACGGGGTTCCGGGACGCGCTGTGGCCGGATCGGCCATCCGTGGCCGCGCTCGATGCCGAGACGGGCGTCGTGCCCACCTACCTGATCAATGCGGACGTGCACAGCGTCTGGCTGAACTCGGCGGCCCTGGCGCGCGAAGGCTTCCGCGGAGACGACGGTCTGCTCCGCGAGGAGGACGCGTTCGAGATCTCCCGGCGGCTCAATGCCGTCGATCCTGCCCACAGCGATGAGGCGGTCATCCGCGCGGGGGCGGCCGCCGCGGCACGGGGCGTGACCGGTCTGGTCGACTTCGACATGGCGTGGAACGCCGATGCCTGGCCGCGACGGATCCTCGCGGGCTTCGCCGCGCACCGTGTCGAGTTCGCGTTCTACCCGGCGGATCTCGATCGGGCGATCGCCGCGGGCCTCCGCACGGGGGAGCGCCTTGCGGTGACGGATCCGACCGGGCTTGTCGTGTCCCTCGTGCGGGTCGGGTCGTTGAAGGTGATCAGCGACGGCTCGCTCGGCACCCGTACGGCGGCGTGCTCACACTCCTACCCCGGCGACCCCGCGAACTTCGGGGTGCTGACGGTGCCTCCGGACGAGCTCACGGCGCTGCTGACCACTGCGGCGGGAGCGGGGATCGAGGTCGCCGTGCACGCGATCGGCGATCGCGCCGTGACGGCGGCCCTCGACGCGTTCGGCGCTTCCGGTGCCACGGGGTCGATGGAGCACGCGCAACTGGTGCGGCACGCCGACCTCGCCCGATTCGGCCGGCTCGGGGTGCGCGCGAGCGTCCAACCCCAGCATGCGGTGGACGACCGCGACCTCGTCGAGCACCACTGGGCGGAGCAGACCGCGATCGGCTACCCGCTCGCCTCGCTGCTGTCGGCGGGTGCGGAGGTGCGCTTCGGCTCCGATGCGCCGGTCGCGCCGCTCGACCCCTGGCATGCGATCGCCGCGGCGGTCTGGCGGACCGACGACGACAGGGCCGCCTGGCATCCGGAGGAGCGGGTGACGCTGGATCAGGCCCTCGAAGCGAGTGTCCGCACGTCGCTCCGTCCCGGTCAGAGCGCAGACATCGTGCTCCTCGGGAGTGATCCTCGCACCGCTGACGCGGCGGGGCTCCGGACGATGCCCGTCACCACCACGCTGCTCGGCGGTCGCCTCACGCACCTCGCCTGAGGCAGCGCGCACACGACGAAGGGCGGCCCCGTAGGGAGCCGCCCTTCGTCGTGTACGTGGTGTCAGGCCGCGATGTGCGACACGAGGAACCAGCGGTCCTTCTCCAGCCCGCGCTGGATCTCGATCGCCACGTCCTGACTCGTGAGGTCGACCTCGTCGAGGCCCTCCACGGCCGCCTTCACATCGACGAGGATCGCGTCGATGTCGGCGATCACGGCGCGGATCAGCTCGTCCGACTGCGCGAAGCCGGCCGGAACGCCGGTGGCGCCTGCCTTCTCGGCGACGGCGTTCACGCGCGCGTCGATCGGAAGGCCCAGAGCGACGATGCGCTCGGCGGCAGTGTCGGCGAAGTCTCCGGCGTGGGCGACGATCGTGTCGAGCAGCTCGTGCACGCCGACGAAGTTGGCGCCGCGGACGTGCCAGTGCGCCTGCTTGCCGTTGACGGTCAGCGCCTGGAGGCCGAGGACGACGGGGGAGAGGAACTGCGCCGCACCGGCGGCCACAGTCGGGTCGATGGCGGTGGTGGAAACGGTCTGGGCCTTGCTCATCTTCTTGCTCCTCCGAATGAAGTTCTCTGTCTGACGAGTACAACGTTACTCAGGCTCAGGCATTCCGCAAGGAAGCTGAGGCTCCACTCACTTCCGCGTGATTCCGGGGGAGTGAGGGTAGTCTCGCCTCATGAGCATCGCTGCCGGAGCCTCCGTCCTCGCCCTCCCGGATCGCACCCCCGAGCTCGACGACACCGCCTTCGTCGCGGACGGCGCGCGCATCGTCGGCGCGGTGTCTCTCGGAGCCGGTGCCAGCATCTGGTACAACGCGGTGCTCCGCGGTGACTCCTCGCCGATCGTCATCGGACCGGGCAGCAACGTGCAGGACAACGTGTCGATCCACGTCGACGCCGGGCATCCCGTCCTCGTCGGGTCACGGGTGTCGATCGGGCACAACGCTGTCGTGCACGGCTGCACGATCGGTGACGGCTCTCTCATCGGGATGGGGGCCGTCGTCCTCAGCGGCGCCGTGATCGGAGAGGGCTGCCTGATCGCCGGCGGTGCCGTCGTGCTGGGTGGGACCGAGGTGCCGCCGGGTTCCCTCGTGGCAGGCGTGCCGGCGAAGGTGCGCAGGGCGCTCTCCGACGACGAACGCGCCGCGCTGCTGGCGAATGCCGCGATCTACCTGGAACACGTGGCCACGCACACGCAGGCGAGCGAGGCGTGAGACCTCCCCCCGCTAGGCTGGGCGGTACGGGGCGGTGGCCAAGCTGGTTAAGGCAGTGGGCTCATAACCCAACGATCGTCGGTTCAAGTCCGACCCGCCCTACTCCCTGGCCTCGTCTGTCGTAATCGTCGCGGCGCTCTCCTGTCTCTTCTCTGGAGGTCTCGACGCCCGTCAGCCTCCGGATCGGAGCAGGAGCCATGTCGACCACGAGTGTGCCGAACGCGGGGACGCGTCGTCGGATCGAGGATGTGGGGCAGTTCGCGTTGCGTCTCGCGATCGCGGCGAGTTTCGCCCTCGCCGTCGCCGACCGTTTCGGCGTCCTCGGCGGCCCGGGGGCAGATGGTGTGTCGTGGGGCTCGTGGACGATCTTCCGTGCGTACACCGCGCAGCTCGTCCCTGTCCCCGTCGACGTGGTGGTGGACACGGCGGCCGTGCTGGCGACGGCTCTGGAGACCATCCTCGCCCTGCTTCTGGCCGTCGGGCTGTGGACCCGGATCGCGGCGGGAGTCGCTGCGCTGCTCACGGCGACGTTCGGGGTGACGATGCTCGTCTTCCTCGGACCGCTTGCGCCGTTCCGGTACCCGGTCTTCGTCTTCACAGCCGCCGCGATCCTGCTCGCGGGGCTGAAGCGCTACCGGTGGAGCATCGATGCGCTGCGAAAGGAGGTGCCGGGAGCGGGGAGAGACAACGATGCCCCCGGCACCAGGTAGACGGCGAATGCCTCTACAGACGGACGGACGCGTCGGAAGGGGAAGCGATCCGTCACGGGAGAGATGACGAGGTGACCGTTTCATGACGCCGTTTTCCGCAGGATCACGGCATATTGCGTGTGCCGCGAGAAACCCGTTCGGCCGAACCGCGTAACAGAACGCGCCGTTCTGCATCCCTTCCTGGGGACATCACTCGCGCGGAAGAAGCCAAATGCGCGAGTTCATCGATCATCTGGGGAGTCGAAAGTGCCAGTCATTCAGCATGCAATCAGATCGGGCGCGCGGGGAACGCGCCTGACGACGTTCGTGGGTGCTCTGCTCGCGATCTGTCTGGCGGCCCTGGCGGCCGTCATCGCGACGCCGGCCACGGCCCGCGCTGCGGAGGTGGCGGGGATCACCTCGTTGACCATCACCGAACCCACCGACCAGATCAAGGTCTGGGACCGGATCGCGTTCGAAGCGACCTGGGCAGTGCCGGACACGGCGACCGCGGGGGACACGTTCCGCCTCGCCTTTCCGACGAGCCCGAGCCTGACCGGGGTGCGGGATTCCTTCGCCCTGACGGCTCCGGATGGCCAGACCATCGGAATGTGCGAGGTGTCGACCGGTGAGCTCGTGTGCACGCTCACGGACTACGTCGACAGCCACACCGACGTCAGCGGCACACTGCACTTCCGTGCCAGGGCCGACGAGGAGACCACACTGACGGAGATCCCGTTCACCACGGGCGGCGGAACCGTCGTCCCGGTCGACGTCCCGGGCGGGATCGGACCGGTCCCGGAGTTCCCGGCGCCGACGACCCCGACCAAGTGGGGCGACGTGACGCTCGACGGTCGGAACATCGCGTGGGGCGTGAACATCCCGTCCTCCGCGCTGGCCGGGGAGGCTCCGACGCTCACCGACACGTTCACGGCCGGCCTCGTGCTCGATCCCGCGTCCGTCACCGTGGCGTACGTGCTCGCGAAGGACTGGGCGGGAGGCAAGTACACCGTGTCGACGGGGCTACAGTCGGGCAGCGATTTCACCGTCACGGAGGTCAGCTCCGAGTCGTTCACGGTGACAGTGAACGCGCCGATCGTCGCCGACGCGATCTACGTGCTCCGCTACAAGACGGCTCTGCCCACCGACGTCCGTCCCGGTGATGCGTTCCACAACACCGTGACCGGTTCCCGCTGGGTCACCGAGAGCACACCGGTCATCTACTCCCAGGGCGGGGGCGATGGCGAAGGGGTGCTCCCGGTCGGCGGATTCACCGTGACCAAGGAGGTCAGCGGTGCCGGCGCGGCTCTGGTGCCCGACGACCGCGAGTTCCGGGTGGCCTACTCCTATCAGCGTGCCGGACAGACGGTGGAGGGCGAGCTCGCCCTGCGGTCCGGCCAGACCGATGGCCTGAAGGATCTGCCGGTGGGCACGGTCGTCACCCTATCTGAGGTCACGCCGGCGGACGTCGACGGCGTGACCTGGCAGGCGCCGGTCTTCTCCGGCACCGGTGTGGCGATCACCGATGGCGGCGCGACCGTCACCATCGCACGGGGGGCGACGGTCGCGGTGACGCTCACCAACCCGACGACGGTCACGCCGCCGCCGGTCGGGGGCTTCACGGTGACCAAGAACGTCACGGGCCCGGGGACGTCGCTGGTCCCTGCGGACCAGACGTTCACGGTGGAGTACTCGTACGAGCTCGCGGGACAGCCCGTCACCGGTGAACTCGCGCTCCGCGCTGGGAAGAGCGACGGACTCGCGGATCTGCCGGCGGGAACGGTCGTCACGCTCCGCGAGAAGGCGCCGAGCTCCGTGGAGGGCGTCACGTGGAAGAGCCCGCGCTTCACCGGCGCGGGAGTCGACGTCGGCGACGGCGGTGCCACGCTCACGATCTCCGAAGACGCGACGGTCGCGGTCGTGCTCACCAACGGGACCGCGGTCACTCCTCCGCCCACGCCGGGCGGTGAGCTCGCCCTGACCGGGGCCGAGGGGCCGACCGGCCCGATCCTCCTGGGAGCGCTGCTGCTGGTCGCCGGAGTCGTGGCGCTCGGCGTCCGTCACCGGGTCTCGGGTTCGCGCACCGGCGACTGAGGGCCGGGAGGGGCCACGCCGATCGATCACGCAACGACTTCACCGTCGTCGCGTGATCGATCGCGCCGTTCAGCGTCCTGTCGTCGTCGAGGGGCTCTCCCTCGACGACGACGTCGACGCCGCAGCGCGTCGGAGAAAGGCACCTCTCATGACCAAGACGCTCCTCGCCCGTACCTCGGCCACCCTCGGCGTGGCCGCCGCTCTCTCGCTCGGCGGGGCGGTGCTCGCTTCCGCCGCTCACGCCGAGTCGACGCCCGCGGATCCGACGGCGTCGAGTACGCATAGCACGGGCGTTCTCACGCAGCGCGTCGGGGCGGCGTGTCTCTTCTTCCAGTACACGTTCAACATGAGTCCGACCGATCCCCAGGTGGGGGACACCGTGACGTACACCATGCAGTTCCTCAACAACGGCGAGGTCGACTCGACGAAGAGCGCGCTCACGTTCCGCCTGGACGGCCTCCTCGACGACTCGACCTGGGCAGCGTCGGCCCTGGAGGCGACCTCCGGTCGCGCTTCCGTCGCGGGGAATGCCGTCACGTGGAACGGGCCGCTCGATGCCGGAGACAGCGTCGTGCTGCGCTTCACCGGCGTGTGGACCGGCGACGGCGATGGGCTCGCGTTCCCGCGGGTCGAGTCGTACGGCTACGTGAGGTGAAGGGCGGCCGCGCGCCGCGCCCTCGTTTTCCACGGTATCAGCGGCGGCGTGGCGCGCTCGTCGTCGAGAGGCTGAACGGACACCGACCGAAAGGCAGTCATGCAGCTCTCCACGGACTCCGAAGTCATCGTCCGCGCCACCGCCGGCGTCGTCGCCGCACACGCCGACGAGATCACCGCCCTGTTCTACCGGCGGATGTTCGAGGCCCATCCTGAGCTGTTGAACGTCTTCAACCGCGCGCATCAGGTCCAAGGCGATCAACCCAAGGCGCTGGCGGCGTCCGTCGTGGCGTTCGCGGTGCACCTCATCGATCCGGACGCGCCGGACTTCTCCCCGGTGATGCGACGCATCGCCCACCGCCACGTCTCCTTGGGTATCTCGGCGCGCCAGTACACGATCGTGGGCCGCTATCTCCTGGCCGCGGTCGATGACGTACTCGGCGACGCGATCACGCCGGCAGTGCATGCGGCGTGGGACGAGGTGTACTGGCTCTTCGGCTGCTCCCTCATCGCCGAGGAGGCGCGGCTCTACGCGGACGCCGGCACGGACCCGGACAACCCGTGGCGACCGCACCGGGTCGTCGACCGCGTGGAGGAGGCTCGCGACGTCATCTCCCTCAGCCTGGAGCCGGTGGACGGTCGCCGAGCGCCCCATCGCATCGGGCAGTACGTGGCCGTCGCCGTCGACCTCCCTGACGGCACGCGCCAGCCCCGGCAGTACACGATCTCCTCGTCGACGCCCGAGGCCTCACTGCGCGTCACCGTGAAGCGCGTGCGCGGCGCGGACGGCGCACCAGACGGGCAGGTGTCGACCTGGCTGCACGAGAACGCCCACGTCGGAACGGTGCTCGACGTCTCCCAGCCTGCCGGGGACCTGCTCCTCGATGACTCCGATGATGCGCTGGTCCTCATCTCGGCGGGAATCGGCATCACGCCCGTCGCAGCGATGGTGGGCGACCTCGCGCGACGGCGTCCCGACCGGCCGGTGCACCTGTTCCACGTGGACCGCGAGCCGGAGACCCACGCCCTCGTCTCGGACGTGCGCGCCCACGCGCAGCGGTTGAACGACGTCCGCACCCTGACCTGGTACACCGAGGGCGCAGCGGAGTGGCCGGCGGTGCGTTCCGGCCGGATGGATCTCGCCGGCATCGACCTCCCGCCGACGGCGCGCGTGTTCCTGTGCGGGCCGCTGCCGTTCATGCAGGCGATCCGAAGCGCTCTGACGGCACGCGGCATCGCGCCGGAGCGCATCGAGTACGAGGTCTTCGGTCCGGATCTCTGGGCTCGTCAGCCGAAGACCGCCGCGGCCTGACCCCACTGCGAAAGACCTGCGTGCAGCCGTGTCAAGCCCCTCCTCGAGGCCGCCGCGAACTGACATGCTCCCCGAGAGCGGCACCGCGCCGCGAGAACGGGAGAGACTATGAGCATCGGCAGCGGAATCGCGCTCTTCGTCATCGGAGCGATCCTCGTGTTCGCGATCAACGTCGACGTGCCGTGGGTCGACCTGGACATGGTCGGCTACATCCTCATGGGTGCCGGCGTGATCATCTTCCTCATCGGCATCGTGCTTCTCGCGCGTCGGCGTCGCACGGAGACGGTGTCGCGCACGTACGTCGACCCGGCGACGGGTGAGCCCACGACCCGGCGTTCCGTCAGCTCGAGCTCCGACGACGGGCTCTGAGCGCACGCAGACGGAAAGGAGAAGGGCCGCGGGAGAACCCGCGGCCCTTCTCGTCAGGTGACGTCCGCGCCTTCGAGGTGCTCCTCGACGAGGGTGATGCCTCCGCTCGAGTTCGCGGAGTGCGCGAGTTCCTCGATCCAGCGCCGGCTCAGCTCGGGTGTCTCGGCCTCCTCGAAGACGAAACGGAGGGGGATGGAGGGGTGCAGCCAGAGTGTGGAGCGGCCGGGGGCATCGCCCTCGGGGTGGCGCCAGGAGAGCGTGAAGCTCTCGTTCCGGCGCAGCTTCGTGGCGATGACCACCTTGAGGTGAGCGAGCGCACGGTCTTCGATCTGGATCGGCGTCTGGGTGTCGCCGTAATACAGGCTGCCCATGGTCAGCCGACCTTCGCGGCGGGGGCTGCGGGAATGTTCATGGCGCTCCTTGGGAACGTGGGGGGAAGACGGCAGACCGCTCCCGGGGATACTTGGACTCTAGCCAATTTGCGCACGACATCGTGCGCATCAGGGCGACGCGCCGTCTGCTGCGAACAGAGTATGCGCGCGGTGTCAGTCTCCCGTCACATAGCGGTGAGAGCGGGCGGATTCCCGTACGCTTCGCGATAGGCCACGGCGAACCGGGAGACGTTGCTGAACCCCCACCGGCGCGCGATCGCGGACACCGATGCGCCCTTGCCGTGTCGCAGATCGCGGTGCGCGCCGTCGAGCCGGGCGCGCCGCAGGGCCTCGTTCGGTGTCATGTCGAGCGCGCGGCGGAACGCGTACTGCAGGCCTCGGGTGGACATGAAAGCCGCCGCCGCGACGTCGTCCACCGTGATGGGCAGGTGTGCGTTGTCCTCGATGAACGCGAGGGCGCGACGCACCGAGGCCGGCGCCGCGGAGCGTTGGGCCGGACGGTGCAGCGACTCGCTGAAGGTGGTGGGGAACGCCGACATGGTCAGCAGCAGGGCGTGGCGCTCGAGCTCGGCGGCGATGAGGGGGTCGGCGCCATCCGGACCGAACGAGCCGTCGATGTAGGAGAACATCCGCTCCCACCGTGCCCCGTCCTCCCGCGTGTGCGGAGCGAGTCCGGTGGCGCGGAGCTCGAGGCGGTCGTCGCCGGTGATCTGCCTGATCGAGTCACGCGCCGCCGCGCGATCGAACACGAGAGCACGGACGCGGGCGACCTGGTTCCACTTCGCCTCGACCCGGACGCCGTCCGTGAGCCACGGCTGACCGGCGTCGAGTCCTTGCCGGCCCGACCAGATCCGGGCGTCGGCGGCATCGACGCGACACACCAGCAGCTGATCCTCCGGCTCGGCGCGGGAGTGCACCTGGGCCGCGAGCTGGTAGCGGACGAGCGACATGGACGCCGCCTCCACCGAGCGCCAGTCGAAGCGGAACCGGCGGGGGTCCACGTCCTGGAGGGTCGCCGAGGGCACGAACTGCTGCCAGGTGGACTCCACCTGCTCGATGTCCGTGGATGTGAACTGCACCGACACTCCTTGCTGCGCCTCGTCCTGGGTGGCCGGGGCTTCTTGGACACTAACCCACGCCACTGACAAGACGGTGGGGACGCCCCGGGGGTATCCGTCGGGAAGGCGGGAGTGCAGAGGCCTCGTAGACTCGGACCATGAATGTGCCTTCCCCGTATGCGGAGCGATTGAGCCGGATTCCGGTGCAGCGCCAGGAGGTGGAGGTGCGCGGGGGAACGACGGCGTACTGGGTCTACGGTCCGGACGACGCCGAGACGACCGTCATCGCGGTTCACGGCTTCCGAGGCGAGCACCACGGCCTCGAGTCGGTCCTCGCCTTCCTTCCGGAGCTCCGCGTGCTCGCGCCTGATCTGCCCGGGTTCGGGGAGTCCGCACCGCTGCCCGGTCGTCGCCACGACCTGCAGGAGTACGCGGGGTGGGTGACCGACTTCGCCGCGGCCACAGCGCCGGGGGCGGTCATCCTCGGCCATTCCTTCGGCTCCATCGTGGCCGCCGCCGCCGTGGCCGGAGGGCTCGAGACGCCGCGGCTGATCCTCGTGAACCCCATCGGCGCACCGGCGCTGGAGGGTCCGAAGGGCGTCATGACCCGACTCGCAGTGCTGTACTACGCGCTCGGCGCCAAGCTCCCGCCGCGGATCGGGACCGCGCTGCTGCGGAATCGGGTGATCGTCCGCGTGATGAGCATGACCATGGCGAAGACGCGGGACCCCGAGTTGCGGCGCTTCATCCACGACCAGCACGACACCTACTTCTCGCGGTTCTCCGATCGCGACGTGCTGCACGACGCCTTCGTCGCGAGCGTCTCGCACGACGTCAGGGAGTTCGCCCCCGCGATCGACGTGCCCACGCTCCTCATCGCCGCACAGCGCGACGACATCACCCCGATCGAGGCGGAACGGAAGCTGGTGACGCTCTTCCCCGACGCGTCTCTCGTCGAGATCGCCCAGGTGGGTCACCTGATCCACTATGAGACGCCGTCGGAAGCGGCCGGCGCGATCCGTCGGTTCCTCAGGATTCCCGTCGCGCGAGGCCGATGAGCCCGGCCACTCGGAACGGGATCACCTCACCCATGGCGAGCGAGGTCTCGGTCCGCTCCACACCCTCGATCGAGAGGATCCGGGCGTCCGTGTCGAACAGATGACGGGCGTCGCGGCACGCCACGCGCGCCAGCAGGTCGATGGAGCCGCTCAGACCGTGTGCCTGGACGACCTCCGGGATGCGCGCCAGCTCGTTGATGATGCGGGGGAGCTCGGTCTGGCGGACGCCGATGCTGACGAACGCCTGCAGCGGGAACCCGAGGACGTCGGGGGAGAAGGCGCGCTCGTAGGAGAGGAAGACGCCGCTCTGCTCCAGTCGGGCCATCCGCGCCTGGATGGTGTTGCGCGACAGGCTCATGCGCTCGGCGAGAGCGACGATCGTCACGCGCGGGTCGTCGGCGAGGGCCGCGAGAAGCTCCAGGTCGATCCGGTCCAGTCCAGGCATAGTGCCAAACCCTAGCAGCACGGCATCGGAGAAAAATGAGCAACATGCTCAATCGGCGTTGAGTTGCTTGAGCGAGGTGTTGACCGGACGTACCCTCAGACCATGCCGGTGATGACGCCGGCTCCATTGTGCGTCGCCCCACGAGGGCCGCCAGGGACGAGGAGGACGATGATGTCGCCGCAGACCACCCCCATCGCGGACACCGCCCAGGATCTCGAGCTGTCGGAGCGGATCCTCGCTCCGGACGGGACCCGCGTCGCGAACGCCCGCCTCGACCCGTTCGTCGCCGATGTCGACGCCGCGCAGCTGCGCGCCCTGCATCGCGACATGGTCATCCTCCGCCGGATCGACGCCGAAGGTGTCGCCCTGCAGCGCCAGGGGCAGCTCGGTCTCTGGGCGCCGTGCCAGGGGCAGGAGGCCACGCAGATCGGCACCGCCCGGGCCCTCGATCCGCAGGACTACGTCTTCCCGAGCTACCGTGAGACCGGCGTGATCTACGCCCGCGGCGCCCAGCCGGGGGACTACGTGCGCATGTGGCGCGGCGAGGAGGGTGCCGCCTACGATCCCGCGGTCCTGCGGGTCGCTCCGCTGCAGATCATCATCGGCGCCCAGACCCTGCACGCGGTCGGGTACGCCCTCGGCATCCGGCACGAGAAGGCCCCGGAGGTCGCCGTGACCTACTTCGGAGACGGGGCCACCAGTCAGGGGGACGTGAACGAGGCGATGATCTTCGCCGCGTCCTACCAGGCGCCGGTCGTGTTCGTCTGCCAGAACAACCACTGGGCCATCTCCGAGCCGGTCGCGGTGCAGTCGCAGTACCCGATCGCGGGACGCGCCCCCGGATTCGGGATCCCGAGCCTCCGCGTGGACGGCAACGACGTCCTCGCGTGCCTGGCGGCGATGCGCTGGGCGCTGGAGCACGCGCGCTCCGGGAAGGGGCCGGCCTACATCGAGGCGGTGACCTACCGGATGGGTCCGCACACCACCGCGGACGACCCCACCAGGTACCGGGACGAGGCCGAGCTAGAGTCGTGGCGGCGCCGCGACCCCATCGCGCGCATCGAGGCGTACCTCCGCGCGACCGGCGACCTCACCGCGGAGCACGTCGCCGAGACGCAGGCGGCTGCGGACGCCATCGCCAAGGAGATGCGCGCGACCTGCCTGGGCATGGTCACCCGTCCGCCGCTGGCGGTCTTCGACGGCGTCTACGCCGAGCCGCACACGGGTCTGGAGCGGCAGCGCAACGAGTACGCCGCCTATCTGGCGTCGTTCGAGGGTGAGGCGTGACCATGACCGAGCTCACTCTCGGCAAGGCGCTCGGCGCCGGCCTGCGTCAGGCGATGCGCGACGACGAGAAGGTGGTGCTCCTGGGGGAGGACATCGGCAAGCTCGGCGGCGTCTTCCGGATCACGGACGGCCTCCTCGACGAGTTCGGGGCGGCCCGGGTCATCGACACCCCCCTCGCGGAGTCCGGGATCGTCGGCACGGCCGTCGGCCTCGCCTTCCGCGGCTACCGCCCGGTCGTCGAGATCCAGTTCGACGGGTTCGTCTACCCGGCCTTCGACCAGATCGTCTCCCAGGTCGCGAAGCTCCACTACCGCACCCAGGGGCGGGTGAAGATGCCGATCACCATCCGGATCCCCTGGGCCGGCGGCATCGGTGCCGCGGAGCATCATTCCGAGTCTCCGGAGGCGTACTTCGCGCACACGGCCGGCCTTCGGGTGGTCGCCGTGTCGAACCCGGAGGACGCCTACCGGAGTCTTCGCCAGGCGATCGCCTCGGACGACCCCGTCGTGTTCTTCGAGCCCAAGCGCCTCTATCACCACAAGGGGGAGGTCGACCTGGAGGCCCCGCTCGCGGATGCCCCGCCGATGGGTGTCGCGCGGGTGGTGCGCCCGGGCACCGACGTCACCGTCCTCACCTACGGGGCCATGGTGAGCACCGCGCTGCAGGCGGCCGAAGCCGCGGAGGACGAGGGCATCGCCCTGGAGGTCATCGACCTGCGGTCGCTCTCGCCGGTGGACTACGACTCCGTCGCCGCCTCGGTGCGCAAGACCGGGCGTGTGGTCGTGGCACACGAGGCCTCTCGGGAAGCCGGACTCGCCGCGGAGGTCATCGCGAGCGTGACCGAGCGCTGCTTCGAGTACCTGGAGTCCGCTCCGCTGCGGGTCACCGGCCACGACGTGCCCTACCCGCCGGCCAAGCTCGAGAAGTACCACCTGCCGGACCTCGACCGGATCCTCGATGCGGTCGACCGCGTGATGGATCGCCCGCACAGCCTGACGGGAGCAGACGCATGATCGCCGAATTCCGTCTCCCCGACCTCGGCGAAGGACTCACCGAGGCCGAGGTCGTGCAGTGGCTCGTCGCGCCCGGCGACAGCGTCGCGCTGAACCAGACTCTCGCGGAGGTCGAGACGGCCAAGGCCGTCGTCGAGCTGCCGTCGCCGTACGAGGGCACGGTGTCGACCCTGCACGCGGACGCGGGAGAGACCGTCGCCGTGGGAGCGCCGCTGATCGCCTTCGACATCGAGGGGGACGACCCTCCGGCGGCGCCGTCCGGTGGCGAGCAGGAGTCCTCCGCGGAGAAGGCGCAGCCGAACCTCGTGGGCTACGGAGCCGCCCCGACCTCGAGCGGACGCCCCGCGCGCCGGGCACGGCGCCGGAGTGCCGCCCCGGTGGCCTCGGCGGCCGACACGGCCGTTCTCGAGGCGGCTCCGCACGACGCGACGCCATCGGTCGCGGTCGAGCCCGTTCTCGAGCGACCACGGTCCACCCCGCCGGTGCGCGCCTACGCCAAGCGACGGGGCGTCGACCTCGTCCTCGTCGCCGCGGAAGTCGGCGACCGCGTGATCACGAGGGCAGACGTGGATGCGTATGCGGAGCGCATCGGAGCGGAGCCGTCGCGGCTGGTCGGGGCACCCGAGCGCGAGACCACCCCGATCTCCGGAACTCTCCCGCGCGCGGAGGGGAGGCCGCGGGAGACGCGCATCCCGATCCGCGGGGTCCGCAAGCACACGGCGGCGGCGATGGTGCAGAGCGCCTTCACCGCCCCGCACGTCACGGTGTTCCACACGGTCGATGTGACCGCGACCATGGAGATGCTGGCACGTCTCCGCGACGACCGAGCGCTCTCGGAGCATCGGATCGGCCCGCTCGCCGTCGTAGCGAAGGCGGTCTGCCTCGCCCTGCGCCGTGCTCCGGGCCTGAACGCGCGATGGGACGAGGAGTCCGGGGAGATCGTCGAGTACGGCTTCGTCGACCTGGGCATCGCCGCCGCGACCGAGCGTGGTCTCATCGTGCCGATGATCCGGGACGCGGAGCGGATGAATCTGGTGGAGCTGTCCGCAGCGATCCGTGCCCTCGCGGAGACCGCGCGTGCGGGGAAGACCTCGCCGGCCGAACTCGCCGGAGGTACGTTCTCGCTGTCGAACATCGGGGTGTTCGGGGTGGACGCCGGAACACCGATCCTCCCGCCGGGGCAGTCCGGAATCCTCGCGGTCGGCGCCGTGCGTCGGCAGCCGTGGGAGTACCGCGGGGAGATCGCGCTGCGTCAGCTCATGACGCTGAGCCTGTCCTTCGACCACCGCCTCGTGGACGGGGCCGAGGGCGCGACGTTCCTCAAGGACGTGGCGGACATCCTCGAGGACCCGGGGCGGGCGATGCTGCTCAGCTAGCGGCGCGCAGCGCGGCCTCGGCCATCGCGACCAGCACGGTCGCGGTGGCCGCGTGCCGTCTCGTCGCGGCGCGTGTGCTGTGCGGGGTGGAGTTGATGAGACCGAAGCACGCCTGCACGCGCAGCCGCAGCTCGTCGCGGTCCAGGGACTCCGGACGATCCAGGGCGGCGAGCGCATCCATCCAGAGCTCGATGTAGGCGCGCTGCAGGCGACGGACCTCGGCGCGGTCGTCGTCGTCGAGGAAGGCGAGGTCCCGGTCCTGCACCTGGATCACCTCGGCGTTGCCGAGCGCGAACTCGACGTGGAAGCGGATGAGTCCGCGCATCCGCTCGTCGGCTGCCGTCGTCTCCGCGGACACGCGTCGTCCGCCCGCGACGAGGTCCTGACTGACCTTGACCAGGACCGCGCCGAGAAGGGCCTGCTTCCCGGCGAAGTGGCGGTACACGGCAGGCCCGGACACGCCGACGGCGGCGCCGATGTCCTCCAGGCTCACGCCGCTGTACCCGCGCGCGGCGAAGAGCCGTGCCGCGGCATGCAGAAGCGCGTCGGAGCGTTCCGCCTTGGCGCGGTCGCGGGCGGTGGCGGGGCTTGTCATCTCAGTTAATCCTCGCTAACCTGAATCAACGGGTTAGTGAACACTAACCGAGAATGCATGCAGCGCGCCAGGCTCCCACCCGGCGCGACGTGGGTCGAGGAGGACGTCACGATGCCGGCAACCCAGGAAGCGCTCGCCCAGCAGCTCCGCGACCGTCTCGCCGCGGCAGCGCAGGGCGGGCCGACCGCCTCGCGTGAGCGACACGTCGCCCGCGGCAAACTGCTTCCTCGCGACAGGGTGGCGCGCGTCCTCGACGAGGACAGTCCGTTCCTCGAGGTCGCGCCGCTCGCGGCCGACGGCCTGTACGGCGGCGAGGCGCCCGGGGCCGGTGTCATCGCCGGCATCGGCCTGGTCCACGGCCGGCACGTCATGGTGGTCTGCAACGACGCCACCGTGAAGGGCGGGACCTACTATCCGCTGACCGTGAAGAAGCATCTGCGCGCGCAGGAGATAGCGCTTGAGAACCGCCTGCCCTGCCTCTACCTCGTCGACTCGGGCGGCGCCTTCCTTCCCCGCCAGGATGAGGTGTTCCCGGATCGGGAGCACTTCGGACGCATCTTCTTCAACCAGGCGCGGCTGTCCGCGCAGGGCATCCCGCAGCTCGCAGCGGTCCTCGGCTCGTGCACGGCCGGGGGCGCCTACGTTCCGGCGATGAGCGACGAGACCGTCATCGTCCGGGGACAGGGCACGATCTTCCTGGGCGGGCCGCCGCTGGTGAAGGCGGCGATCGGCGAGGTGGTCACGGCGGAGGAGCTCGGGGGAGGGGAGCTGCACGCCCGTCGCAGTGGCGTCGTGGATCACCTGGCCGACGACGACGAGCACGCCCTGGAGATCCTCCGGGAAATCGTCGCCACGCTTCCGCCGCCGCCCGCCCCGGCCTGGGACGTCGGCGACAGTCGACCGCCCGCGGAGGCCGGCTCCCTGTATGACGTCGTTCCGGTGGACGTCAACGCCTCCTACGACGTGCGCGAGGTCATCGCCCGCCTCGTCGACGGCGACACCTTCCATGAGTTCAAGGCCGAGTACGGCACCACGCTGGTGACGGGTTTCGCGCGGCTGCACGGCCACCCCGTCGGCATCGTCGCGAACAACGGCGTGCTGTTCAGCGAGTCGGCGCTCAAGGGCGCGCACTTCATCGAGCTCTGCGATCAGCGGGGCATCCCCCTGCTCTTCCTGCAGAACATCACCGGGTTCATGGTCGGCTCCGATGCGGAGGCCGGTGGCATCGCGAAAGACGGGGCGAAGATGGTCACGGCCGTCGCGACCACCCGCGTCCCGAAGCTCACCGTCATCATCGGGGGCTCCTTCGGAGCGGGCAACTACTCGATGTGCGGACGTGCCTACTCTCCGCGGTTCCTCTGGACCTGGCCCGCGAGTCGGATCTCGGTCATGGGCGGACCCCAGGCCGCCTCGGTGCTCGCCACCGTGAAGGACGACCAGCTCTCGGCGCGAGGGGAGTCGTGGACCGCGGAGGAGCGTGCGGCGTTCGAGGAGCCGATCCGGGCGCAGTACGAAGAGCAGGGCGAGCCGTACTACGCCACCGCACGGCTCTGGGACGACGGCATCGTCGATCCGGAGCAGACCCGTGACCTCCTCGGACTCGCCCTGGACGTCGTCGCCCGCAGTCCTCTGCCCGAGCCGCGCTTCGGCGTCTTCCGGATGTGAGCCCCATGTCGCCTTCACCCGAACTCTCGTTCTCCTCGGTCATCGTCGCGAACCGTGGCGAGATCGCGCGCCGGATCATCCGGACCCTCCGCGACCTCGGCATCCGCAGCATCGCGGTCTACAGCGACGCGGACGCGGACGCGCCGCACGTCCGCGAGGCGGATGCCGCCGTGCGGATCGGTCCGGCACCGGCTGCGGAGTCGTACCTCGACATCGATGCCGTCATCGCGGCGGCTCGTGCCTCCGGAGCGGAGGCCGTCCATCCCGGCTACGGATTCCTCTCCGAGAGCGTCGGGCTCGCGGAGGCGTGTGCGGAGAGCGGCATCGTCTTCATCGGTCCCACCGTCGAGGCGCTGCAGATCATGGGGGACAAGGCGCGAGCCCGTGAGCACGTGAGCCGCAGCGGCGTGCCCGTGGTGCCGGGGTTCGACGCGCGCGGGCTGTCCGACGCGGAGATCCGCGAGGAGGCGGAGGCTGTCGGATTCCCGCTCCTCGTGAAGCCGAGCGCGGGCGGCGGGGGGAAGGGCATGGAGGTCGTCGCCGACAGCACGGGTCTGGCGAGCGCGCTCAGCTCCGCCCGACGGGTCGCGGCATCCGCCTTCGGCGACGACGCGCTCATCTTGGAACGTCTCATCCGTCGACCGCGACACATCGAGGTGCAGGTGTTCGGCGACGCCCACGGCACCGTCGTGGCGCTCGGCGAGCGCGAGTGCACGCTCCAGCGTCGTCATCAGAAGGTGATCGAGGAGGCGCCGTCCGCCGGGATCCCGTCCGCGACCCGCGACCGGCTGCTCGCGGCGGCGGTGCGGGCAGCGGAGAGCGTCGCCTACGTCGGGGCCGGCACCGTGGAGTTCCTCGTCGACGCGGACGCCCCGGAAGACGTCTTCTTCATCGAGATGAACACCCGGCTGCAGGTGGAGCATCCGGTGACCGAGGAGGTCACCGGACTCGACCTCGTCGCGCTGCAGCTCCGCATGGCCGATGGACAGCCGCTCGACGTCGAGCCCCGCACGACCGGCCATGCCGTGGAGGCGCGGGTGTACGCCGAGTCGCCGGACCGGGGGTTCCTGCCCTCGACGGGGACCGTGCTGCTCTTCGAGGCGCCTCCGGGCGTCCGGGTGGATGCGGCCGTCGAGTCCGGGAGCGTGGTGAGCGGGTTCTACGACCCGATGATCGCGAAGGTCATCGCGTGGGCGGAGGACAGGGAGACGGCGCTGCAGCGCCTGGACGACGCCCTCGCCCGCACCGTGGTGTTGGGCGTGGAAACGAACATCGCGTTCCTGCGCCAGCTGCTTCAGGACCGCCGTGTGCGCGAGGGAGACCTCGACACCGGACTCATCGAGACCCTGCTCCCGCTCGCACCGGTGCCTCCGTCGGCGGCGCAGCTCGCGGCGGCCGCCGGCGTGGTGCAGACCCGCTCCGCGACGGTCACCGCGCGCGAGAGCGCCGGCCCGCTGTGGCACAGCCTCCCGGGATGGCGTCTCGGAGCGGCGCCGTGCACCCCCGAACCCGTCGCCCTGCTCACCGACGACGACGAGATCGCGCGCGCGACGCCGCCCCTGGTGCGCTCCGACCGGGTGCACGTGGCCCGCGACGCCGAGGGCGCGGTATGGGTCAGCGAGGAAGGGCGGACGCTCCGGCTGCGTCCCCTGGACCGCCGCGGCCGGATGCGCAGGCGCCTCGCCGCCGCGGAACGCGAGGCCAGGGCCACGGAACCCGAGGCTCGCGCGCCCATGCCCGGCGGCGTCGTGGCTGTTCATGCCGCGGACGGCGAGAGGGTGCGTGCGGGAGCGCCTCTCGTGTCGATCGAGGCGATGAAGATGGAGCACCCCGTGCTCGCGCCGCACGACGGCGTGGTGCGGCTGCTGGTCGCGGTCGGCGATCAGGTGCGGCGCGACCAACCGGTCGCCCGCGTGACGATGACGGAGGAGGACCGATGATGCACGATCTCACCGAGGAGGAGCGCGAGCTCGCCGCGATGGTACGCGAGTTCGCCGACACGGTCGTCGCGCCGCAGGCGTACGAGGCGGATCGCACGCACACGCTCTCCATGGACGTCGTGCGGCAGATGGGGGAGCTCGGTCTCTTCGGACTCCCCTTCCCCGAGGAGTACGGCGGGCAGGGCGGTGACTACACGGCGCTCGGCCTCGCCATCGAGGCTCTGGGACGGGTCGACCAGTCGATCGCGATCACCCTCGAGGCCGGGGTGAGCCTCGGGGCGATGCCCGTCTTCCGCTTCGGCACCGAGGAGCAGAAGCGCGAGCTGCTGCCGGATCTCCTCGCCGGTCGTGCCCTCGCCGGGTTCGGGCTCACCGAGCCCGAGGCCGGGAGCGACGCCGGGGCGACGCGCACGACGGCGCGGCTCGACGGCGACGAGTGGGTGATCGACGGCTCCAAGCAGTTCATCACCAACTCGGGCACTCCGATCACCCGTTTCGTCACGGTCACCGCGGTCACCGGCCAGAGCGAGGGACGCAAGGAGATCTCGACGATCATCGTCCCGAACGGTACGCCGGGATTCACGGTCGAGCCGCCCTACGACAAGGTGGGGTGGAACGCGTCGGACACCCATCCGCTGACGTTCGACGGAGCGCGGGTGCCGGCGGGCAATCTCCTCGGCGAGCGGGGGAGCGGGTTCCGCAACTTCCTCAGCATCCTGGACGAGGGCCGCATCGCGATCGCCGCCCTGTCGACCGGCGCGGCGGAGGGGTGCCTGGAGGCGGCGGTCGAGTACGCCAGGAGCCGCACCATCTTCGGCAGCCCCCTCAGCACGCGGCAGAACGCCCAGTTCACGCTGGCGCGGATGAGGGCGCGCGTGCATACCGCACGGCTCGCCTGGCTCCACGCTGCACGCCTGCGTGACGCGGGAGAGGCGTTCGCCGAGCAGGCGGCCATCGCGAAGCTCGTCGCGGGCGAGGCCGCGATGGACAACGCCCGCGATGCGACGCAGATCTTCGGTGGCAACGGCTTCATGAACGAATTCCCGGTGGCGCGCCACTACCGTGACTCCAAGATCCTCGAGATCGGCGAGGGGACCACCGAGGTCCAGCTCCTCGTGATCGCCAGGGCGCTCGGACTCGCCCGGTAGCGTGGAGGCATGACCATGCGCGAGGTCGTGCAGCGCGGCCTGTACTACGAGGAGTTCGAGACCGACGTCCGGTACGTGCACCGCCCCGGTCGCACGGCTACGGAGGCGGACAACGTCCTCTTCACGACGCTGACGATGAACACCCAGGCGCTGCATCTGGACGCGGCGTTCGCGGATGCCCAGGAGCCTTTCCACGCGCGCCTCATGAACTCCATGTGGACGCTGTCGACGATGGTGGGCTCCTCGGTCGCCCAGCTCACGCAGGGGACGCTGGTGGCGCAGCTCGGCCTCGGCGACATCGCCTTCCCGCATCCGCTGTTCGCCGGGGACACGCTCACGACCGAGAGCGTCGTCGTCGACAAGCGGCTCTCGTCGTCCCGTCCCGGCCAGGGCGTCGTGCAGATCGCGCACACCGGACGCAATCAGGACGGCACGGTGGTCGCGACGGCCGTCCGGACGGTGCTGGTGCGCTGCCGGCCGGAGGAGGACGCCGCATGACCTTCGAACTCGGCCCTGCCCTGCTGTTCTGCCCGGCGGACCGCCCGGAACGCTTCGCGAAGGCCCAGGAGCGGGCGGATGCCGTGATCCTCGATCTGGAGGACGCCGTGTTGCCGGAGGCGAAGAGCGAGGCCCGCGAGAACATCGTCGCCGCGGACCTCGACCCCGCGCGCGTCATCGTACGGGTGAATGCGCCGGACTCCGCGGCGTTCGCGGACGACCTCAAGGCCCTGGCTCGCTCGCCGTTCCGGACCGTGATGGTGGCGAAGACGGAGAGCGCGGAGGGCCTGGACGCCTTCGACGCGGGCTTCACCCTCCTCCCGCTGTGCGAGACGGCGCGCGGAATCCATGCGGCGCCCGAGATCGCCGCGCACCCGGCGGTCGCCGGACTGATGTGGGGCGCGGAGGATCTGGTGGCCTCCCTCGGCGGCACCTCGTCCCGCAACACGGAGGGCGGCTACCGCGACATCGCGCGCTACGCCCGCTCCCGGGTGCTCCTGGAGGCCGGTGCGCACGGCAAGGCGGCGATCGACGCGGTGCACGTCGACATCGGCGATACCGCGGGGCTGGAGCGGGAGGCGAACGATGCGGCGGCGTCGGGGTTCCGCGCGACGGCATGCATCCATCCGAGTCAGGTCGCGGTCATCCGGGCGGCATATGCCCCGGACGCCGAGACCGTGGCATGGGCGCGCGAGGTGCTCGCCGCTGCGGCGCAGGAGCGCGGTGTGTTTCGCTTCCGGGGGCGCATGGTGGACGAGCCCGTCCTGCGCCACGCGCGCGCCGTGGTCTCCCGCGCCGGCTGACCGTCCCGTCAGAGGACGGGCGTCTCCTCGAGCAGTCGGAGGTAGCCGGGTGCCGCGACGAACCGGTGCGCGGAGCCGTTGCGCAGCACCTCGCCGTCCCGGGGGAGCGTACCGCCGGAGACATGGTCGATGACGGCGCGGATGACTCCGCCGTGGGTCACCACGAGCACCGACTCCGCCTGCGGCGCCGACCTCCGCCGGGCGTCGCGCGCGATGCGGTGGAGCGCCGCGATGGCGCGGACGCCGACCTCGTGCAGCGATTCCGCGCCGGGGACCTCCGCGTGCCAGTCGCCGTAGGTCGAGATGTAGTCGGGGACGAGCATGCCCTCGCCCTCGCCGAACTCCCGCTCCCGGATGTCGGGGACCACGCCGGCGATCTCCAAGCCCAGGCGCTCCGCGATGATGCCGGCGGTCTCGCTCGCCCGCACGAGCGGGCTCGTGTAGACGGCATGGTGCGTCGTGCCGGCGAGTTTCTCTGCCGCCCACCGCGCGTCCTCGCGGCCCGTCTCGTTCAACGGGATGTCGGTCGACCCCTGGATGCGGCGGGCGAGGTTCCAGTCGGTCTGACCGTGGCGGATGAGGGTGAGATAGGTCACGACAGCATCTCCTGCAGGGCGGGGAGCGCGTCGCTGGTGCCGGCGGCGATGGTGACATCGGCCCAGGCGTCCGCGCGGGTCGGCTCGCGATTGACGATGATCAGAGGGATGCCGCGTCGACGCGCCCGGTTCACGAGGCGCACGCCGGAGTTCACGACGAGAGAGGAGCCGGCCACGATGAGCGCGTCGCTGGAGCGCAGCAACGATTCGGCGGCACGGAAGCGGTCCTGCGGCACATACTCTCCGAAGAACACCACGTCGGGTTTGAGCATGCCCGCGCACACGGTGCAGGTCGGGACCACGAAGCCCTCGGTGCTCTCCGGGAGCACGTCGCCGTCCGGAGCCAGCGCCACGTTCTCCGGGACGGTGATCCAGGGGTTGCGCTCCTCGATCTGCACGGCGATGTCGCGACGGTCGAACACCTGACCGCAGTGCAGGCAGAGCACGCGGCGCATGGTCCCATGCACCTCGATGACGTGCGAGCTGCCCGCGCGGAGGTGCAGTCCGTCGACGTTCTGGGTGATGACACCCGAGACCACGCCCCTGGACTCCATCTCCGCCAGGGCGCGGTGGCCGGGATTCGGGGCGGCCTGCGCGAACGCCCGCCAGCCGAGGTGGCCGCCGACCCAGTAGCGGCGCCGGGCGGCCTCGTCGCCGAGGTAGGTCTGGATCGTCATGGGGTCGCTGCGGGTGCGCGCCCCCTCGCCGCGGTACGCGGGAATGCCCGAGTCGGTCGAGATCCCGGCGCCGGTGAGAAGGGCGATCCGCTTGCCGCGCAGCAGGTCGGCGGCGTGGGAGAGCTCGGCCGACGGCTCGGCGGTGTTCGTCACGCTCACAGGACCTCCTCGATCGAGTCTACGCGGCGCGGGGGGACGAGAACCGGGATGGCAGAGTGGAGCGGTGGACCTCCAGCATGTGACCGACATCGACGACCCGCGGCTGGACGACTACCGCGGCCTCACCGACACCGCCCTCCGCGCCGTCCGCGAGCCCGCGGAGGGACTCTACATCGCCGAGACCGCCAAGGTGATCGAGCGCGCGCTGGCCGTCGGGCACGAACCCCGATCGGTGCTGGCCTCGGCCCGGCGCGTCGACGAGGTGCGGCGCATCCTGGGGGAGCGCGCCGTTCCGGTGCTCGTGGTCCCGGACGAGGTCGCGGAACAGGTCACCGGCTATCAGGTCCACCGCGGAGCCCTCGCCGCCATGCGCCGTCCGGCTCTGGCGCCGGTCGCCGCCGTGGTGCGCGACGCGCGGCTGGTGCTGGTGCTGGAGAACCTGGGCGATCACACCAACGTCGGCGCCGCCTTCCGCGCCGCCGCCGGCCTGGGGGCGGATGCGGTGCTCGTGTCGGCGCGCTGTGCCGACCCGCTCTACCGTCGCAGCGTCCGGGTGAGCATGGGCACGGTGTTCCAGGTGCCCTGGACCCGGATCGACGAGTGGTCGTCGGCGCTCTCGGATCTCCGTGAGGAGGGCTTCGACATCGCTGCCCTCGCGCTCAGCGACACAGCCGTGGATCTCCGGATGTATGCGGCACAGCGGCCCGAGAAGGTGGCGCTGCTCTTCGGAGCCGAAGGCGACGGTCTCACGCGGACCGCGCTCGACAGCGCGGACACCGTGGTCACCATTCCGATGGCCGGCGGCGTGGATTCGCTCAACGTGGCCTCGGCCGCCGCCGTGGCGCTGTGGGCACTCGCTCCCGCGGAGTGAGAGCGCGCGTCACTCCTTGCCGGGGAGGATGACCGGGGAGGGCTCGGGGCGCTTGGCAGCGATGTGGTCGCCGGAGGACTGGTGGCGCAGCCTGCGGAGCACCCAGGGCACGAGGTGCTCCCGGGCCCAGCCGAGGTCTTCGCTGCGGGCGGCACGCCAGGTCCGCAGCGGCAGCGGCTCGGGCTGCATGGCCTCGAGGTCGTTCGGAACGTTGAGGGCGCGGAGCACCATCCGCGCGACCTCGTGGTGGCCGAGCGCGTTGTAGTGCAGGCGATCGTCGTCGAAGAATCGCGCATCCTGCACGACCTTCAGTGCCCACTGGTCCGCGACGATGCAGTCGTGGCGCTCCGCGATCGCGCGGACGTTCTCGTTGTAGATCGCGACCTTGCCGCGGAAGGGACGGAACACCGGCGTGAACCCCGTGTCGATGCCGGTGAACACGACCACGGCCGCGCCGGTGGACGACAGGCGCGCCACCGCGTCCTCCAGCTGTGCGGCGATGGCATCCGGATCGGTGCCGGGGCGGATGACGTCGTTGCCGCCCGCGCAGATCGAGATGAGGTCGGGGCGCAGCGCAACGGCGGGCTCCACCTGATCGGCGACGATCTGCGCGATGAGCTTTCCTCGGACGGCGAGGTTGGCATAGGCGAAGTCGTCGACCTGCTGGGCGAGCACCTCGGCGACGCGATCGGCCCAGCCGCGGTGACCCCCGGGGGCCGCCGGGTCCGGGTCGCCGATGCCCTCGGTGAACGAGTCGCCGATCGCGACGAACCGGCGCCACGGGTGCGGAGTCTCGTTCGCGACGTACGGGGTCCTGGTCGATTCCTGATCGCTCATCCGGCTCTCCTTCGCGAAGGCGTGCGCGCACGATGGTGACCGCCGCGCAGTGACCGAGCCTACCCGTGCCGGTGCCTTCGAGGGGGGACGCGCGCGGCACCCCCGCGGATGCCGCGGTGTCGGTGGGAGCGATTATCGTGGAGTCGATGCTCTCTCCGTCCTTCCCTCAGCGCGCCCCGTGGGGAACGGCGAACAAGCTGCGGGCATGGCAGCAGGAGGCTCTGGACGCGTACTTCCAGGCCGACCAGCGTGACTTCCTCGTGGCCGCCACACCGGGCGCCGGCAAGACCACGTTCGCGCTCACCCTCGCGGTCGAGCTCATGCGCATGGGCGAGGTGAACCGGGTCATCGTCGTGGCACCCACGGAGCACCTGAAGACCCAGTGGGCCGACGCCGCCGCCCGCGTCCACATCCGGCTCGACCCGCGCTTCCGCAACAGCGACTGGGCACCGGCGCGGCACTATCACGGCGTCGTGGTCACGTATGCGCAGGTCGCCGCGAAGTCGTCGGTGCACCGTCACCTGACGGAGGACGCGAAGACCCTGGTCATCCTCGATGAGGTGCACCACGGCGGCGACGCCTTGAGCTGGGGCGACGCGATCCGCGATGCTTACGGACCTGCGAAACGCCGACTGCTGCTCTCGGGGACCCCGTTCCGGAGCGACACCGCACCGATCCCGTTCGTGGAGTACCTCCCGGACGAGACCGGAGCCCGGGTCTCCAGCACCGACTACGCCTACGGGTACGGCCGCGCTCTCGCGGACGGCGTCGTCCGTCCCGTGCTCTTCCACATGTATGCCGGGAAGATGCGGTGGCGGACGAGTGCCGGCGACGAACTCGAGACCCATCTGGGACAGGACAACACGAAGGACGTCACCTCGCAGGCCTGGCGAACGGCCCTCGACCCCGAGGGCGACTGGATGCCTGCTGTGCTCTCCGCGGCGGATCGCCGTCTGACCGAGATCCGGCACCACATCCCCGATGCTGGCGGACTCGTGCTGGCGACGGATCAGACCGTCGCCCGGGCCTACGCCAAGATCCTGCACAGCATCACCCGCGAGCAGCCGACGATCGTGCTGTCCGACGACGCCACCGCCTCCGAGCGTATCGAGAAGTTCTCGGAGGGCACCGCCCGGTGGATGGTCGCGGTGCGCATGGTCTCGGAGGGCGTCGACGTGCCGCGGCTCGCGGTGGGCGTGTACGCGACGTCGTCGTCCACCCCGCTGTTCTTCGCTCAGGCCATCGGCCGCTTCGTGCGGGCGCGTCGTCGAGGCGAGGCGGCGAGCGTCTTCCTCCCGCACGTCCCCGTGCTGATGAAGCTCGCGAACGAGATGGAGAAGCAGCGCGATCACGCGCTCGACCGTCAGTCGAAGGACGACGACGGCCTCGAGGACTCGCTGCTGGAGAGCGCGAACCGCGAGGACGAGGCCTCCGACGCGCTGACCCAGGAGTTCAGCTACCAGGCCATCTCCTCCGTCGCCCACTTCGACCGCATGGTGTTCGACGGGAAGGAGTTCGGCCAGCTCGCCGAGCCGAACACGCCCGAGGAGGAGGAGTTCATCGGCTTCCCCGGTCTGCTCGAGCCCGAGCACGTGCACGAGCTCCTGATGCAGCGGCAGGCCCGCCAGTCCCGGCACCGCGAGGTCCGGGAGGCCCAGGCCGACCCGACGCAGACGACGACACTGCCGGCGCCGCTGCATCGCACCCTGCGCGAGCAGCGCCAGCTGCTGAACAGCCTGGTGGGCCTCTACGCCCGGCAGTCGGGCCAGCCGCACGGCGCCGTGCATGCCGAGCTCCGTCGTATCTGCGGCGGTCCGGCGGTGGCGCAGGCGACCGTGACGCAGCTGCAGTCCCGCATCGAGGTGCTGCGCAAGCGCGTCCGCTCCTGAGCACTTTCCGGTCGCTGCTTCGGATCCCCGAAATGCTGGCAATCCGTGCCAGGACGCGGCCGGGGCGGCACCGCGCGGATAGCGTGGAACGGTTGCCCGGATGCCGGGCACCGTGACACCTGGAGGTTCCATGACAGCCCCTGCCGCAGCCGATTCCACGGCCGCCGATCGACGGCGCTGGGCTCGCTATCTCGTCGAGGAACGGGCGGAGGGCGCCGTCTATCAGCGCCTCGCGGCCCGCCGGTCGGGGGAGGAGCGGGCGATCCTGCTCGGGCTCGCCGAGGCCGAGCGCCGCCACGAGAAGCACTGGCTCGACCTGCTGGGCGGCGAACCGACGCGCCTGCCGCGGGCCGGGGTCCGTTCCCGCCTCCTGGGGTGGATGGCCGGCCGTTTCGGCTCGATCTTCGTCCTCGCCCTCGCCCAGAGCGCCGAGGCCCGCTCTCCGTACGACGCCGAGCGCTGGGCCACCCCGGCCATGCGCGCCGACGAGAAGGTCCACCACGAGGTCGTCCGCGGTCTCGCCGCGCGCGGCCGCCGGCGCCTCTCCGGCTCCTTCCGCGCGGCCGTCTTCGGGGCGAACGACGGTCTCGTAAGCAACCTCGCCCTCGTGCTCGGCATCGGCGCCACCGGCGTGAGCTCGGGTTTCGTCCTGTTCAGCGGCATCGCGGGTCTCCTCGCGGGCGCACTGTCGATGGGCGCGGGGGAGTTCGTGTCCGTGCGGTCGCAGCGGGAGCTCCTCACGGCCACCGAGGCGAACGAGGATGCCGCGGCGGCCGCGGCCGACCTCGACATCGACGAGAACGAGCTCGCGCTCGTGTACCGCGCCCGCGGCATGGATCAGGGCGAGTCGCTGGCCCGGGCCCGTCGCATCGTCCAGGCGGCCCAGGAAGGCGTCCGGCGTGCGGCTACGGGGCCGGTGGCCGTCCAGGGCGGCGACGCCCACGAGGTCGTCGGCAACGACTGGACGGCGGCCATCTCCAGCTTCCTCCTCTTCGCTTCCGGCGCGATCGTGCCCGTCCTGCCCTGGATCTTCGGCATGGAGGGCACCGCGGCGATCGTGCTCGCGCTCGTGTTGGTCGGCGTCGCGCTGCTCAGCACCGGTGCGATGGTCGGCGTCCTCTCCGGAGGACCGCCGCTCCGGCGGGCCCTGCGGCAGCTCGCCATCGGGTTCGGCGCGGCGGCGGTGACCTACGCGCTGGGTCTGCTCTTCGGCGTCGGCGCGGTGTGACGGTCCTGCGGTCCCGCTCGCGCGGGACCGCAGCGCACCGCCATGACCGCACCGGAAACCACGAAGGCCCCGGATCCGTGGATCCGGGGCCTTCGCTCTCTGTGCGCGGAGGGGGACTTGAACCCCCACGCCCTATCGGGCACTAGCACCTCAAGCTAGCGCGTCTACCATTCCGCCACCCGCGCAGGTGTTGGGTTTGATCGTTGCCGACCGAAGAATGAGATTAGCACGTTCTCGGAGGCGTCTCGAACCGAGCGTGACGCCCGGGCGTGGCACGCGGTTTCGATAGCCTGAGTCCATGACCGATTCCTCCCTGCCGGAGGTCGCCCGCGTCGCGAGCGACCTCATCCGCATCGACACCTCCAACTACGGCGGCGGCAACGCGAAAGGGGAGCGCGAGGCGGCCGAGTACGTCGGGGCGTACCTGGAGGAGCTGGGACTCGAGGTCGAGTACTACGAGCCCATCCCGCGGCGCACGAATGTCATGGCGCGGGTCCCGGGCCGCGACCGCACCAAGCCGGCTCTCGTCGTGCACGGCCACCTGGACGTCGTGCCCGCGGTCGCCGAGGACTGGACGGTGGATCCGTTCGCCGGCACCGTGCAGGACGGCATGCTGTGGGGTCGCGGCGCGGTCGACATGAAGAACATGGACGCGATGATCCTCACCGCCGTGGCCGACATCCTGCGCGCGGGGGAGCAGCCGGAGCGCGACCTCGTCCTGGCGTTCTTCGCCGATGAGGAGAACGGCGGGGTCGAGGGCTCCGCGCTCGTCGTGAAGGACCGGCCGGAGTGGTTCGCCGGGGCGACGGCCGCGATCAGCGAGGTCGGCGGCTACTCCATCTCGGTGGACGACCGTCGGGCGTACCTGCTGCAGGTGGGGGAGAAGGCCCTGATCTGGATCCGTCTCGTCGCCACCGGCCGGGCGGGGCACGGCAGTCGCCTGCACGAGGACAACGCCGTCACGAAGCTCGCCGAGGCCGTCGCCGCCATCGGCCGGACGCGGTGGCCGGTCCGGCTCACGCCGACGACGGAGGCGCTGCTCGAGGGCCTGAGCGCGCTGAGCGGCCGGAGCGCCGACGACCCCGACGCCCTCGCCGCCGCGGCCGGTCCGGCTGAGGCCTTCCTCCGGTCCACGTTCCGCACGACGACCAACCCGACGGCTCTCACCGCCGGCTACAAGCACAACGTCATCCCGGAGCGCGCCGAGGCGCTGATCGACGTCCGCGTGATCCCGGGGACCGAGGATGACGTGCTCGCGGAGCTCCAGCGCATCGTGGGTGACGACATCCGGATCGAGACCGTGGTCCGTGACATCGGCATGGAGACGCCGTTCACAGGGGAGCTCGTCGAGGCGATGGTGGCGGCGCTGGGGCGGCACGACCCCGGTGTCCCGGTCATCCCGTACCTCCTGGGCGCGGGAACCGACAACAAGGCGCTGGCCACGCTCGGCATCACCGGCTACGGCTTCGCCCCGCTGCGCCTGCCGGCCGATCTCGACTTCACCGGGATGTTCCACGGAGTCGACGAGCGGGTGCCCGTAGACTCACTTGTCTTCGGTCAGCGGGTGCTGGCCGATCTGCTGCGCACGTACTGAGCGGCGTCCACGCGCTCCGTGCCGCCCCGAAAGACGAAGGCCTCTCCATGCACCTGCTCGAAGCTCTGATCCTGGGAATCGTCCAGGGTCTCACCGAGTTCCTGCCGATCTCCTCCAGCGCCCATCTGCGGGTCGTGGGGACGTTCCTGCCCTCAGGGGAGGACCCGGGCGCGGCGTTCACCGCCATCACGCAGATCGGCACCGAGGCCGCCGTCGTCGTGTTCTTCTGGCGCGACATCGTCCGCATCATCTCCCAGTGGTTCCGGTCCCTCGCCGGAAAGGTGCCGCGGAACGACCCGGACGCGCGCATGGGGTGGCTCATCATCATCGGCAGCATCCCGATCGTGCTGCTCGGACTCCTGTTCCAGGACCAGATCGAGACCGTCTTCCGCTCGCTCTGGATCGTGGCGATCATGCTCATCGTGTTCGGCATCCTCCTGGGCATCGCCGACCACGTCGGAGCCAAGCGCCGCACGCTCGACGATCTGACCTACCCGCACGGCATCGCCTTCGGACTCGCCCAGGCACTCGCCCTCATCCCCGGCGTCTCGCGGTCCGGCGGCACGATCACCATGGGGCTGTTCCTCGGCTACGAGCGCGCCGCCGCCGCCCGCTACGCGTTCCTGCTGGCGATCCCGGCCGTGTTCGGCAGCGGCTTCTACCAGCTGTTCAAGAGCTGGGGCGAGCCGTCCTTCTTCTCGCTCGGCGACACGATGGCCGCGACAGGGGTCGCCTTCGTCGTCGCGCTCGGCGTGATCGCGTTCTTCATGAACTGGATCTCGAAGCGCAGCTTCCTGCCGTTCGTGATCTACCGGATCCTGCTCGGCGGCGTGCTGCTCGTGCTGCTCGCGATGGGCGTGATCCCGGCCTCGGCCTGAGCCGGACGCCTGATCAGCGCTTGCGGTCGCCGCGGCCGTCGTCGCGGCGCCGCAGGTAGCGCTCGAAGGCCTGGGCGATCGCGTCTCCCGACGCATCGGGGGAGTCCCATGTGTCCCGCGTGCGCTCCAGCTGCCGGATGTACTCCGCCATGTCCTCGTCCTCGGATGCGGCGGCATCGATCGACGCCTCCCAGGCCGCGGCTTCCGTGCGGAGGTGCCGGCGGTCGACATCCACCCCGGTCAGCTCCTCGAGACGGTCGAGGAGGGCCAGGGTGACCTTCGGCGAAGGGGCGGCAGAGGCGACGTAGTGCGGGACGCTCGCCCAGAGGCTCACGGAGGGGATGCCCGCGTTCTCGGCGAAGTGCTCGAGAACGGTGAGGATGCCGACCGGGCCCTCGTACACCGACCGCTCCAGCGCATGCGCCTCCCGGACCTGCTCGTTCTGGCTCGACGCGAAGATCGAGATCGGGCGAGTGTGCGGCACGTCGGAGAGCATGGCGCCGAGGGTCACGAAGCCGGTGATGTCGTCGCGCAGGGCGACGTCGATGAACTCGGACGCGAACGCCTGCCAGGTGCGCGCGGGCTCGGCACCGGTGAGGAGCCAGAACTCGGGGCCGGGTCCTGGCTCGCGCGGACGCCACAGCCCCGCCTCCGGCCACGTCATCTGACGGCGGCCCTCCGCGTCGAGCCGGGTGGCGGGTCGCGTGTACTGGTAGTCGAAGTAGAGTTCCGGGTCGACCGAGTGCACGAGGTCGTAGCCGCCCGCCGCCTGCAGCGCGCCGACGGCTCCGGTCGCGGCCTCACCGGCGTCGTTCCAGCCGTCGAAGGCGGCGATGATGATGCGCGAACCGAGAACGTCCATGCCGTACTCCCTTCGAGGTCGTGGCTCCGTCCCCCCAGGCTAGCCCGCGTCGAGGGGATGTGGGCGGGCCCGGCTAGCATGGGTTCAGTGAGCAACAAGCCCCGCGCGGTCCTCTGGGACATGGATGGAACACTCGTCGACACCGAGCCGTACTGGATGGCGGCCGAGACCGCACTGGTGGAGTCGTTCGGCGGCACCTGGTCCCATGAGGACGCCCTGCAGCTCGTGGGCAGCGGCCTCATCGACAGCGCGATCATCCTCCAGGGCGCGGGGGTCGACATGGCTCCGGAGGCGATCGTCTCCCACCTCACGACGGCCGTGCAGGAGTCGCTGCGGGCCCAGGGCGTCCCCTTCCGGCCGGGCGCCCAGGAGCTTCTCCGCGATCTCCGTGCCGCCGGGATCCCGACCGGTCTGGTGACGATGTCGCTGCGCCGGATGGCTCTCGACGTGGTCGGGCTGATCGAGTTCGAGGCCTTCGACATCGTCGTGGCCGGAGATGATGTCGACAACCCCAAGCCGCACCCGGAGCCGTACCTCCAGGCCGCCGCGCTCCTCGACGTCGACATCGCCGAGGTCGTGGTCATCGAGGATTCCCCGACCGGTCTCCGCGCGGGCCTCGCCTCCGGCGCTCTGACGCTCGGCGTGCCCCACATCGTCCCGCTCGATGGCCTCGGCGCCCACGAGCTGTGGCCGACCCTCGACGGCCGCGGTGCCGCCGACCTCGTGCAGCTCTTCGGCTCCCGCGCTGCGATCACGGAGGCCACTCGATGACCACCACGTCCGCCCCGCGCCCCAGCGGCCCCTTCCGGGAGGGCGACCGCGTACAGCTCACCGGCCCGAAGGGTCGCCTGCACACCGTGACGCTCCGCGAGGACGGCGAGCTGCACACGCACCACGGGGTCCTCCGGCACCGCGACCTCATCGGGCTCCCTGATGGCTCGGTCGTGGCGAACAGCTCCGGGCACGAGTACCTGGCGATGCGGCCGCTGCTGCGGGACTTCGCGATGTCGATGCCCCGCGGTGCCGCGATCGTCTACCCGAAGGACGCGGCGCAGATCGTCATGCAGGCCGACATCTTCCCGGGCGCCACCGTCGTCGAGGCCGGTGTCGGGTCCGGTGCTCTCTCGCTCTCGCTCCTCCGGGCCGTGGGCTCCACGGGGCGCCTGCTCTCCTTCGAGCGCCGCGAGGACTTCGCCGAGGTCGCCCAGGCCAATGTGGAGACCTTCTTCGGGGAGCGCCCCGACTCCTGGCGCGTCGTCGTCGGAGACCTCGTCGCCGCGCTGCCCGAAGAAGTCGAACCCGGCACCGTCGACCGGGTGGTGCTAGACATGCTCGCGCCCTGGGAGTGCATCGAGGCGGTCGCGGAGGCGCTGACCCCCGGCGGTGTCGTGCTCTGCTACATCGCCACCGCCACGCAGCTCTCCCGCGTCGCCGAGTTCATCCGCGGCACCGGGCTCTTCACCGACCCCGAGGCGTCGGAGACCATGGTCCGCGGGTGGCACGTGGAGGGGCTGGCTGTCCGGCCGGACCACCGCATGGTCGCGCACACGGGGTTCCTCCTCACGGCTCGCCGGCTCGCCCCGGGTGCCGTGGCCCCGTCTGTGAAGCGTCGGGCCTCGAAGAGCAGCTACAGCGATGAGGACGTCGAACTGTGGACGCCGGGCGCGGTGGGCGATCGGGAGATCACGGACAAGAACCTCCGCAAGCGCGCGCGAGAGGCCGGGAAGGCGGCGGAGGGCGCGCGGCTGGCGGCGGCATCGCGCGAATCCGAGCACACGACGGAATAGACTGGAGCGCGTGCGTAAAACGTCCGCCGTTCTGGCCTCCCTCAGCCTCGCCGCCCTCGCTCTGACGGGGTGCAGCGTGACCTCTTCGTCCGCCGACGCCTCGTGCGATCGTGGCGGACACGCCAACGGCATCGACAGCGCCGTCACCGTCTCCGGTGAGGTCGGCTCCGAGCCGGACGTCGAGATCTTCGCGCCGGTGCGCCTCACGGAGACGTCCTATGCGGACGTCGTCACGGGGGACGGCCGTGCACTCGTCGACGACGCCCAGCCGCTCGTCGCCCAGATCTCCATCTACGACGGGGCGACCGGCAAGCAGGTTTTCGCGACCACGTACGACGAGGACACCACGCGCGCCTCGACCATCGGGTCCTGGGCCGCGCAGTCTCCCGGACTCGCCGATGTCCTGGAGTGCGCGACCGGCGGCAGCCGCATCGTGGCGGGTCTGACCCCGGAGGACTTCGGGGAGGCGAATCTCGGCGGCTTCGGCATGGGCCAGGACGACATCGCGGTGTTCGTCATCGACGTCGTCGACGCGTTCCTCCCGAAGGCCGAGGGCACGCTGCAGTTCAACGACGCGCAGGGCATGCCGACCGTCGTGCGCGCCGACGACGGCACCCCCGGCATCATCATCCCCGACAGTGCCGCCCCGGACGAGCAGGTCGTCCAGACACTCATCCGCGGCGACGGCGAGGAGCTGACCGAGGAGCAGACGCCGCTCGTGCACTTCACCGCGGTGAACTGGGACGACAAGACCGTCGTGCAGAGCACTTGGGGCCAGTCCGCCACCGACGGCATCCGGCAGATCGCCGCGCCGGTCGCGGATGCGCTGGTCGGGAAGCCGGTCGGCTCGCAGGTCCTCGTCGTGCTCCCCAAGACCGAGAGCTCCCCGGCCATGGCCGTCGTGGTCGACATCCTCGGCGTGTCCCCGGTCGCCGCACCCTGATGGCCGCCCGGATCCCTGCCGAAGAGCGCCTGACGAATCTCGTCGTGGCGCTGATGGCCACGGAGATCGGGCTCACCAAGCAGCAGATCCTCGACAACGTTTCCGGCTATCGCCAGCGCGCCGACGCGGGCACGCGGTCGGATGCGCTCGAGAAGATGTTCGAGCGGGATAAGGACGAGCTCCGCTCGCTGGGTGTCCCCATCGAGACCATCGGCGACGCGGCGGACCCGAACGATCTCCGTGAGGCGAGGTATCGCATTCCGCAGGCGGAATACGATCTGCCAGGGGACATCGAGTTCTCGCCTGCCGAGTTGGCTGTACTCCGCCTCGCGGGCAGCGTCTGGAGTGCGGAGTCGGTCTCGGGAGACGCACAGTCCGGTGTCCGCAAGATCCGGGCCCTCGGCATCGACGGCGACGAACCGATCATCGGCTTCGCGCCGCGGATCACCGCGCGCGACCCCGCGTTCGCCCCGCTGCAGGACGCGATCGAACGCAGCAGGGTGGTGTCCTTCGACTACGTGAAGCCGGGCGAGGACGCTCCTCGACGGCGTCGGATCCGGCCCCTCGCCCTCGTGGACTATGAAGCGCGCTGGCACGTGTACGGCGTCGACGTCGACATCGACGAGGACCGGACGTTCCTGCTGAGCCGCATCGTCGGCGATGTCGTCGTCAGCACGAGCACCTTCGACCCCGCGTTGCGCGAAGGGGCGGGGGAGCGGGCTCTGCGAGGTCTGGAGCGCGTCGCCGCGGAGAACTCGGCGCTCCTGGAGGTGACGCCCGGCACTGAGGCCGCGTTGCGGCTCGGGCGGCGGGCGACGCCCGCGGCGCAGGGTATCCACGTGCCCTTCGTCGATCTGCACATCTTCGCGGACGAGCTCGCGTCCTACGGTCCCGAGGTCCGCGTCGTCGAGCCCGCACGACTCCGCGATGCCGTGATCGGCCGCCTGCGCGCGGTGGTCGAGGCCCACACCGATGCGGAGGTGTCCGCATGAGCGCGGCTCCGAAGCCTCTCCTCGCCGCGGATCGCGTGCGTCTGTACCTGACGCTCGTCCCGTACCTGCTCGAGCACGGGCAGGTCTCGCTCGCCGAGGCCGCCGAGGAGTTCGGCGTGACCCCGCGGGAGATGCGGGCGATGGTCGAGAAGCTGACGGTCATCGGCCTGCCGGGCGAAGCGGGCTACTGGCAGCAGCCGCAGGAGATGTTCGACATCAACTGGGATCTCCTCGACCTCGAGGACGTCATCGAGATCACGAACGACGTGGCCCTCCGCCGCGTGCCGCGCTTCACCGCACGGGAGGCGGCAGCCCTGCTCGCCGGTCTGCAGATGGTCGCCGCCGTCCCGGCCGTATCCGACTCCGGCCTCGTCGCCGGCCTCATCTCGAAGCTCTCGCGCGGTGCCGCCGATGCGCCGGCCGACGTCGTCGTCGCCCCGACCGCGGTGGACGAGGTGCGTGAGGTCGTCGCGCGCGGTCTGCAGAACGGGGTGGCCGTGTCGTTCACGTACCAGGCTCCCGACGCCGAGCCCACCACGCGCACCGTGGATCCCGTGCAGATCCTCATCACGAACGGACAGTGGTACCTGCAGGGCTGGTGCCACATGCGCGAGGCGATGCGCACGTTCCACCTCGATCGCGTCAGCGCGCCCACCCTCACCGACATCCCCAGCACGCACGGTGGCGACCGGGTGCCGGAGGCGTTCGCCGGGCTGGAGGAGGAAAGGGAGGTCACGGTCCGCGTCCCGGAGCGCCTCGCTCCGCTGCTCAGCGGTTTCGTGCCCACGGAGACGCTCCGCGCCGGCGACGGGATGGTGACGACGCAGCTCCACCTCGCGGACCCCCGCGGCATCAAACGGCTCGCGGCCCGTTTCGGCGGTGCGATGGAGGTCACGGATCCGGGGATCGCGCGGACCGCCACCCGGGAGTGGGCCGCCGCGGGACTCGCGCTCTACCACGGCCTGATGCCGAGGTTTGATCTGTAGACTGGGGCGGAAAGCCCCCCTACGACGGGATTGTCGATATGTTCGCTGGAATGCAAGGCTGGCACCTGCTCATCGTGCTGGCCGTTATCCTCCTCCTCTTCGGCGCTGCCAAGCTGCCGGCTCTCGCGAAGAGCATGGGCCAGTCGGCCCGCGTCTTCAAGGGTGAGATGAAGGCCATGAAGGAAGAAGACGCGGTTCGTGCCGAGTCGGCTCCCGCGGAGCCGACGACGGTGAAGGACTCGGGCACCGACCCTGAGACTCCGCCTCGCGCCTGACCGGTCGTGGCAGCCATCGAACCGACCGTGATGCCGACGGCGGATCGGGATCGGCGGATGTCGCTGGGCGCACATCTCGTCGAACTGCGCAAGCGCCTCATGTACGCGGCGATCGCTCTGGTCGTCGGCATGGTCGTGGCGTTCATCATCGCGGACCCGGTCATCCACTTCATCACCGGTCCGATCCGCATCATCTCGGAACAGCGAGGTGATGACTTCAGCGCCCTGAACTTCGCGACAGTGACGTCCGCGTTCGACATGCGTATGCGCATCGCCTTCACGATCGGCCTGTTCCTCTCCGCACCCGTCTGGCTGTGGCAGATCTGGGCCTTCATCATGCCCGGCCTCACCCGCAAGGAGATCCGCTACACCGTCGGCTTCGTCGTCGCCGCGGTGCCGCTGTTCTTCGCGGGGTGCTATCTCGGGGTGCAGATCATGCCGCACGTCATCGAGCTCATGTGGAGCTTCACGCCGGAGGGCGGCACCAACTTCTACTCCGCGCAGGAGTACTACGACTTCGTGTTCAAGCTGATGATCGTCATCGGCATCTCGTTCGTCCTCCCCGTCTTCCTCGTCGCGCTCAACCTCGCCGGCGTGATGTCGGGACGGGCCATCCTCAAAGGGTGGCGGGTGGCGATCCTCATCGCGACGATCTTCGCCGCGCTGGCGACCCCGGCAGCGGATGTGGTGAGCATGCTCATGCTGGCCGGTATCCTCATCGTCCTCTTCTTCGCAGCGGCAGGACTCTCCCTCCTCTTCGACCGACGCAAGCGCAAGCGGGACACCGCCGCCGGACTCGTCCCGGACGCCACATGAGTTCGCCGTCCGAGCGGTACGCGCAGGCTCAGGAGAGTGCGGCGCACCCGGAGACGGCGGCGTTCGCCGCGCGCCAGCGCTTCCAGCTCGATCCGTTCCAGCTCGCCGGCTGCCACGCCCTGGAGAACGGACGCAGCGTTCTCGTGGCCGCCCCCACGGGTGCCGGGAAGACCATCGTGGGGGAGTTCGCCATCCACTTGGCGATGCAGACCGCGACGGACAAGGCGTTCTACACCACGCCAATGAAGGCGCTGTCCAACCAGAAGTTCCGCGAACTCGTCGATGTGTACGGTGCGGACGACGTCGGTCTGCTGACGGGCGACACCAACATCAACGGCAACGCACGCATCGTGGTCATGACCACGGAGGTCCTGCGGAACATGATCTATGCCGACTCCGCGGCTCTGCGCGACCTGCGCTACGTCGTGATGGACGAGGTGCACTATCTGGCCGACCGCTTCCGGGGTGCCGTGTGGGAAGAGGTCATCATCCACCTCCCGCCCCGCGTGCGCCTGGTCTCGCTGAGCGCGACGGTGTCGAACGCCGAGGAGTTCGGCGACTGGCTCGACACGGTTCGCGGTGACACCGAGGTCATCGTCTCCGAGATCCGTCCGGTGCCGTTGGAGCAGCACGTGCTCGTGCGCGACGACCTGCTGCCGCTCTTCGACGACCGTGCCGGCATCGCCACGGCCCAGGTGAACCAGGAGCTCATGCGCATCCGGTCGTTCACCGGCTCCACCTACGAGAGCAACCGTCAGGCGCAGTCGTATCGCAGCAACCGGCACGCCGGGCGGCAGGCCCCCCGACCGCCGCGGGGCGGGCGTCGCCCCGTGCGCGCGGCGAACGCGCGCCGGATCGAGCGCATGGACCGCCCGGACGTGGTCGAGCTACTGGAACGCTCGAACCTGCTCCCCGCCATCTTCTTCATCTTCAGCCGCGTGGGCTGCGACGCCGCGGTGCAGCAGGTACGGCGCTCCGGGCTCCGCCTGACCTCGGCGGAGGAGCGCGCCGAGATCCGGGCCATCGTCGAGGAGCGCACGCGCACTCTGCAGGACGAGGATCTCGGGGTGCTGGGCTACTGGGAATGGCTGGACAACCTCGAACGGGGCGTGGCCGCCCACCACGCCGGCCTCCTGCCGGCCTTCAAAGAGGTCGTCGAGGAGCTGTTCCAGCGCAAGCTGCTCAAGGTCGTCTTCGCGACCGAGACGCTGGCCCTCGGCATCAACATGCCGGCGCGGACGGTGGTGCTCGAGAAGATGGAGAAGTTCAACGGAGAGGCTCGCGTCGCGATCACCTCCGGTGAGTACACACAGCTCACGGGCCGCGCCGGGCGCCGCGGCATCGACGTCGAGGGGCACGCGGTCGTGCAGTGGAGCGAGGGCATGGACCCGCAGGCCGTCGCCGCCCTCGCGTCGCGGCGGACCTATCCGCTCAACTCCAGCTTCCGGCCGACGTACAACATGGCCGTCAACCTCATCGACCTGTTCGGCCAGGCGAGAGCCCGGGAGATCCTTGAGTCGTCGTTCGCCCAGTTCCAGGCGGACCGCGCCGTGGTCGGGCTGGCCAGACAGGTGCGGGAGGCCGAGGAGTCGCTGGCCGGCTATCAGTCGGCGATGGCGTGCGAGCACGGCGACTTCCCGGAGTACGCCGCCATCCGCCGCGAGCTGAGCGACCTCGAGAAGAAGAACCGGCAGGACACCCAGGCCCCGCGCGATGCTCGGGACAAGCGGATGAAGCGGATCCAGACGCTCCGCACGCGGATGCAGCGCCACCCCTGCCACCGCTGTCCTGACCGCGAGAAGCACGCCCGGTGGGCCGAGCGCTACTGGAAGCTCAAGCGCCAGACCGATCGCACGCGCCGTCAGATCGAGACCAGGACCGGCACGGTGGCCCGCGTCTTCGACCGTGTCGTCGAGGTGCTGGAGACACTGGACTACGTCCGTCGCGACGAGGACGGGATGCACCTGACCGACGCCGGGCGCACGATGCGGCGGATCTACGGTGAGCGCGACCTGCTCGTGGCCGAATCGCTGCGTCAAGGCCTCTGGAAGGGGCTGGACGCGCCGTCGCTGGCCGCGATGGCATGCTGCCTCGTGTACGAACCGCGCCGCGACGAAGCGAATGCGGGGGAGCGGGGCCTCCCGAGGGGCGCCTTCCGAGCGGCATACGAGAAGACGACCGCTCTCTGGGCCGAGCTCGACGACCTGGAGCAGGACCATCAGCTCCCGGGAAGCGAGCCGCTGGCCGCCGGGCTCGCGGGTGCGATGCACGCCTGGGCGCGCGGCGGGATGCTCGACCGCGTCCTCATCGATGCCGACATGGCGGCCGGCGACTTCGTGCGGTGGGCGAAGCAGACCATCGACCTCCTGGATCAGCTGTCCATCGTCGCGGAAGACGCCGCGCTCGCACGCACCGCCCGGGCTGCCCTCGACGGTGTGCGCCGTGGCATCGTCGCCTACTCCTCGATGTGAGATCCGCCCGCATGACCGAAGCCTCCGTCCGTCGACGCGCCCTCCTGCCCCTCTGGGCCGCCGTTCCCCTGGCCGGCCTGGCTGCGCTGCTCATGGACCTCGCGTTCCCCGAGGCGGCGATCTGGATCCTGGCCTTCCCTGCCACCGCCCTGCTTCTGCTCGCGCTGATCGGCCGTCGGGCCGGGGGAGCGCTGCTCGTGGGTCTCGTGTACGGCGTCGTGTTCTTCGCGCTGCTCGTGTCGTGGACGTCTCGATACCTCGGGCCGCTGCCCTGGGCGGCTCTGAGCGTCGTCGAGGGCGTCCTCACGGCCGTCGGGCTCATCCCCGTGACCCTCGCGTACGGGTGGCTGCCCCGAGCCTGGCCGGGCGTGGCGGGACGTCTGCTGACCCTCCCGGCCGTCGTCGCGGCGCTGTGGGTAGGGCGGGAGCTGTTCCTCGGCTGGTTGCCGTACGGCGGCTTCCCCTGGGCTCGTCTCGGGATGAGCCAGGCCGAGAGCCCCCTCGCCGCGCTCTCCTCCTGGATCGGCGTGAGCGGGCTGAGCTTCCTCATGGTCTTCCTCGTCGCGATGGTGATCGAGATCATCCGGATGGGGCTCTGGCGGCGACCGATCACCCTGCTCGCGCCGGCCGCCCTCGTCCTGATCCTCTTCTTCACGCCGCTGTTCCCGACCACGCCGTCGGGCTCGATGCGCATCGCTGCGGTGCAGGGGAACGGGCCGACCGGCTACTTCGACGAGCGCGAGCCCTTCGCCGTGATCCAGGCGCAGACGGAGGCGACCGAGCCGCTGTACGGCGAGGACGTCGACCTGCTCGTGTGGCCGGAGGGCGGGCTCGATACGGATCCCTTCGCGAACTCCGTCATCGCGCGACGGATGACCCTGGTGTCGAACCGCATCGATGCGCCGCTGCTCGCCAACGCCGCCACCGGCCGCGGGAACCTCTACTACAACACCTCGATGCTCTGGCTGCCGGACGGCACAGCGCCGCAGAAGCACGACAAGCGTCATCCCGTGCCCTTCGGCGAGTACGTGCCGGATCGGGCCTTCTTCAACGCCCTGGTCCCGGATCTCATCGGGCTGATCCAGCGCGAATACACCCCCGGCACCAACCCGCCGATCGTCGAGGTGGGCGATGTCCGCGTCGGTCTGGCGATCTGCTTCGACGTGATCTACGACGACGTGATCACGGAGGGGTTGAACGGCGGCGCCGAGGTCCTGGTCTTCCAGACGAACAACGCCGATTTCCGCGGCACGGACGAGAATCTCCAGCAGCTCGCGTTCGCACGGATGCGCGCGATCGAGACGGGCCGGAGCGTCGTCAACATCTCCACGGTCGGCACGAGCCAGGTCATCCTCCCGGACGGGCGGACGGTCACGAGCCTGGACGCGGATGAGGCCGGAGCGATGCTCGAGGATGTCGAGCTCCGCTCCGGCCTCACGGCGGGAATCGTCCTGGGCCCCTGGCTGCAGCAGGTGCTGCTCTGGGGCGGTCTGGGCGCGCTCGGTCTCGGGTGGTGGCGCGCCCGTCGGCGCTAGGCGCCGATCTTCTCTCGGGTGGGGTCCTCGCCGGCACCGCGCCGGGCTCGGATGTACGCGAGGCGCTCTTCGAGAAGCTCCTCCAGCTCCGCACGGGTACGGCGCTCCATGAGCATGTCCCAGTGGGTGCGGGCGGCCTTCTCGTCGGTGACCTCGAGGGTGACGGCCTCGCCGTCGACCTTCAGGCGGGCTTCCGCTCCGCAGGAACGGCACTCCCAGGTCTGAGGCGGTTCGGCATCGGCGGCGAACATGAGCGTGGTGTCGTGTCCGCAGGTGTCACAGGTGTAGGTGGTTTCACGGCGCTCCATGAAAACGACGCCCTCTTCGCTCTGTAGGCTCTGGGCGCCGAGTCGGATGCCGCGCAGGCTGCGATCTGCCATTGTGTGGTCCTCTCGTCGCTGTCAGGTATAACGTTCGAGCCTGTGCGCTTCATCCACGTCGGGGCGTTCTGCGCGGTATTCACAGGGGAATCCCAGCGCCGGAGGATATGGGGCGCTCAGGGCTTCCGGAACGTGGCGACGGCGAGGTCGGCGCGGTCGGTCACGACGCCGTCCACACCCGCGTCGATGAGGCGCCGCATCTCGTCCGCGTCGTTCACGGTCCAGACGTGGACCTCGGTGTCGGCCCGGTGGGCGGCGCGGAGGAGTGCGGGCGTCAGCACCCTGATCGCGCCGTGACGCTCGGGGATCTGCAGGGCGTCGATCTCCCGGAGCAGTCTGCCGGGGGAGAGGCGCACCGCGGAGAGCGAACGCAGGGCCGCGATCGTCCGACTCCCGCCGGAGGTGGCGGGACGGAGCGCCGTGCCGGTCTGCCGTACGGCCTCCAGAGTCGCCCGCCGGTTGGCATCCGAGAAGCTGGTCACGAGGACACGATGCGTGTGCGCGGCGAGGATGGGGCCCAGCGGCGCCGCGGCGGCCGGTGTCTTCACGTCGATGTTGAACCGGGTCTCCGGGAATGCGGAGAGCGCCTCGGCCACCGTGAGCAGACCGCCGTGCTCGGCGAACAGCGCGCTCAGCTCCCGCGTCCTGACCTCGTGGACGGCGCGCGGATCGTCCACGAGACGGCGCAGATCGTGATCGTGGAAGAGCACGACGTCACCGTCGGCGGTGACCTGGCAGTCCGTCTCGATGTACTCGGCCCCGGCGGCATGCGCCGCGGCGAAGGCGGCCGCGGTGTTCTCCCAGACGCCGGATTCCCGCCCCTCGGCGGTCACCAGGCCCCGATGGGCCAGGATGCGGGGCTGCTCGGCCTTGACGAAGTATGGGTGCGTCACGCGCCGGCGGGGGGAGTGGCCGAGCCCGGGCCCGTCTTGGGAGTGAAGGCCGTGCCGATGCCCTTGAGTGCCTCGGTCAGCTCGCTCGGGATGATCCAGAGCTTGCTGGACGGGCTCTCGCTGATCTTCGGGAGCATCTGCAGATACTGGTACGCGAGGAGCTTGTCGTCCGGCGCGCCCTGGTGGATCGCGGTGAAGACGCTCTGGATCGCCTCCGCCTCGCCCTGGGCGCGCAGGACGGCCGCCTGCTTGTCACCCTCGGCGCGGAGGATCTCCGCCTGACGAAGGCCCTCCGCTTCGAGGATCGCGGACTGTTTCGTCCCCTCGGCGGTGAGGATCGCGGCGCGGCGGTCCCGCTCGGCGCGCATCTGCTTCTCCATGGAGTCCTGGATGGACACGGGCGGGTCGATGGCCTTGAGCTCGACCCGGCCCACGCGGATGCCCCACTTGCCGGTCGCCTCGTCGAGGACCACGCGGAGCTGCCCGTTGATGTTGTCGCGGCTCGTCAGCGCCTCTTCGAGGTTCAGGCCACCGACGACGTTGCGGAGAGTCGTGGTGGTGAGCTGCTCCACGGCGCCGAGGTAGTTCGCGATCTCGTAGGTCGCGGCGCGGGCATCCGTCACCTGGAAGTAAACGACGGTGTCGATGGAGACGACGAGGTTGTCCTCGGTGATCACGGGCTGCGGCGGGAAGGACACCACCTGCTCGCGCATGTCGATCAGCGGCCGCAGGCGGTCGATGAACGGCACGAGGATGTTGAGGCCGGGGGAGAGGGTCTTGTGGTACCGGCCGAGCCGTTCCACCACGCCGGCGGTCGCCTGCGGGATGATGCGGATCGCCCGCGCGATCGTGACGATCACGAAGATGATGACCGCGATCACCAGGATCCAGATGATCACGGTCGGGATGATCGATGCGTCGTCCACGCGTGCTCCTAGTCGTTGAGGGGTCGGACGATGGCGGTCGCGCCGTTGATCGCACTGACGGCGACAGGCGCCCCCGCGGGGATGGCCATCGGGGTGGTCGTCCTGGCGGTCCAGGTGTCGCCGTTCGCGAGCTTCGCCTGGCCGGAGATCTGCGTGATCTCACTGAGCGCGATGCCGCGGAGGTCGACCAGCGCCTCGACGTTCGAGCGCGTGGGATCGGCTCCGCGGTGCAGGCGGCGCAGGAGGGGTGGCCGCAGGAAGAGGATGAAGAGGGCGGATGCCAAGGCGGCGATGAGGATCTGGATCCAGACCGGGAGGCCGACGAAGTCGGTGACGAGACCGATCACGCTCCCGAAGCTCAGCATCAGGAAGGTGAAGTCGAGGGAGAGCATCTCGATGACGAGGAAGACGGCGATGAGGACCAGCCACCCGATCCATGCCCAGTGGTCGATGAACGTGACGAACGTCGAGAAGTTGTCCATGCGGCCTCCTTTGCCGTCAACGTACCACGCGCGGCGACAGCCGACCGGCCGCCACCGCGCCCCCTTGGTAATCTGTGAGAGCCGTGCGCTCACGGCGTTCCACGCACCATGAGGAGTCACCCGTGACCGACGTTCTTCCCGCAGGATCCCTCGACGGCAAGGTGGCCCTCGTCACCGGCTCATCGCGGGGGATCGGCGCCGACACCGTGCGGTACCTCGCCGAGGCCGGCGCCGACGTCGTGATCAACTACCGGAACAAGGCGCCGCGCGCGGAGAAGCTCGCGGCGCAGCTGCGCGAGCTCGGCCGTCGGGCGCTGGTCGTCGGTGCGGACCTCACCGACCCCGCATCGGTCGCCGAGATGTTCGACGCCGTCCGCGCCGAGTACGGGCGCCTCGATGTGCTCGTCCTGAACGCGTCGGGAGGCATGGAGTCGGGCATGGCCGAGGACTACGCCCTGAAGCTCAACCGTGACGCGCAGCTCAATGTGCTCGACGCCGCGACGCCGCTGCTGTCGGACGGCGCACGCGTCGTGTTCGTCACCAGCCACCAGGCGCACTTCATCCGCACGACGCCGACGATGCCCGAGTACGAGCCCGTCGCGCTCTCCAAGCGCGCCGGTGAGGACGCGCTGCGGGAGCTCATCCCCGGTCTCGCGGAGAAGGGGATCGGCTTCACGGTCGTCTCCGGCGACATGATCGAGGGCACGATCACCGCGACGCTGCTCGAGCGCGCGAACCCGGGTGCCATCGCCGAGCGCCGCGAGTCCGCCGGCCGCCTCTACAACGTGTCCGAGTTCGCCGCGGAGGTCGCCAGGGCCGTGATCGATCCCGTCCCCGCGGACAACACCCGCCTCGTCGGCGACGTGAGCGCCTTCGCCGCGGAGTAGTCGTCAGACGCCAAACGCCCCGGACCCGCTGCTGCAGGTCCGGGGCGTCTCGCGTCTGCGGATCAGACGGCGGCAGCGCCCGTGGTGAAGGCCTTCTCGTCCTTGCCGAGGGTGATCGCGCGGATGATCTGCACGATGCCGAGCACGACGAGCGAGATGCCCAGGAGCAGCCAGAGCGCGAAGCCGGCGATGACCGGCGAGAAGAGGACGATGATTCCGGCGATGATGCTGAGGATCGCGTAGATCAGCGTCCAGACCCGCGATCCGTCGCTGCCGAGCAGCGAGAGCGCCACGACGCCGTCGACGATCCAGCTCACGCCGATGAAGATCACGACGACCAGCGCGAGGGTGGCGGCGGCGACGTTCAGGTTGAAGAACGCGATGACGCCGGCGACGATGTAGAGCAGGCCGAGCACGATGTGTCCGACGCGCGACCAGCCGCCCTTCGCGCGGGAGAAGATGCCGAGGCCGATGTACACGACTCCCGCGACGATCAGGTAGGACGCGAAGATCGCCGTCACGATGACGGCCGACTTCACCGGCCAGACCAGCAGCGCGATGCCCGCGAGCAGCGCGAGAACGCCGGAGACCGCGAGAGCGACGCGGATGGATTTGAAGAACGACTTCGTTTCAGCGAGTGCTTCAGACATGGCGGGGAACCCCTTCTGAGAGAATCCTGTGAGGATGCCCCCAGGGTAGCGCCGGATCTCCGGCAGCGGGGGAGGAGGGCCTCCGCGCGTCGCGGATGGTCATTCCGCGTCTTCCGGCGTCATGGCAGGATCATGACGTGACACCGGTGGATGATGCTCGCCTGCGGGAGCTTGTCGTGATGAGGAAGGTCCGCGACCGCATCGATCGCGAGTACGCGAAGCCCTTGGACGTCGAGGCTCTGGCGCGGGGCGTGCACCTGTCGGCCGGCCATCTCAGCCGGCGGTTTCGCGAGACGTACGGCGAATCTCCGTACTCCTATCTGATGACCCGCCGCATCGAGCGTGCCATGGCGCTGCTGCGTCGCGGCGACCTCAGCGTCACCGAGGTGTGCTTCGCGGTGGGCTGCTCCTCGCTGGGCACGTTCAGCACCCGGTTCTCGGAGCTGGTCGGTGTCCCACCCAGCGTGTACCGTGAACGCGCCGCGAACGTCGAGGGCATCCCGTCGTTCCACGCCAAGCAGGTCACCCGACCGATCAGGAATCGAGAAGCGCCGCGCCCCGAGGCGCACCTAACGTGAGCATCATGAAGATCAGCATCCACTACGCCTTCCTCCCGCACACCGACGCCGACGCCGCCCTCGGCTTCTATCGCGACGCCCTCGGCTTCGAGGTGCGCAACGACGTCGGATACGACGGCCTGCGCTGGCTCACGGTCGGCCCGGTCGGCCAGCCCGAGACCTCGATCGTCCTCCACCCGCCGGCCACCGACCCCGGCATCACCGAGGCGGAGCGGCAGACCATCCTGGAACTCATCGCGAAGGGCAGCTATGGCGCTCTCACCCTCGCGAGCGATGACCTGGACGCCCTGTTCGAGCGGCTGGTCGCTGTCGGCGCCGATGTCGTCCAGGAGCCGATGGACCAGCCCTACGGCGTCCGCGACTGCGCTTTCCGCGATCCCGCCGGCAACCTGCTCCGTATCAACCAGGCCGCCTGACGGCGCCACCACCACGAAGGACGCCGCATGACCGCTGCCGAGCACCCCGCGGACACCCACGACCTCATCCGCGTGCAGGGCGCGCGCGAGAACAACCTCAAGGACGTGAGCGTCGACATCCCGAAGCGACGCCTCACGGTGTTCACCGGTGTCTCGGGGTCGGGGAAGAGCTCTCTCGTCTTCGACACGATCGCCGCCGAATCGCGTCGGATGATCGACGAGACGTACAGCGCCTTCGTGCAGGGCTTCATGCCATCGGTGCCGCGCCCCGACGTCGACGTGCTGGAAGGACTCACCACGGCGATCATCGTGGACCAGGAGCGTCTCGGCGCGAACCCGCGGTCGACCGTCGGCACCGTGACGGATGCCAACGCCATGCTCCGCATCCTGTTCAGCAAGCTGGGCCAGCCCTACATCGGCGGTCCGACGGCGTTCTCGTTCAACATCCCGACGCAGAAGGCCAGCGGCGTCATGACCGGGCCGGGTGGCGAGAAGAAGATCGTGAAGGACGCGATCTACCTCGGCGGCATGTGCCCGCGATGTGAAGGCAGAGGAGTGGTGTCGGACCTCGACCTGTCCCAGATCGTCGATGAGTCGAAGTCCCTCGACGAGGGCGCGATCATGGTGCCCGGCTACACCGCCGACGGCTGGATGGTGAAGGGGTTCTCGCAGTCCGGGTTCTACCCGGGGGACAAGCCCATCTCGTCCTTCACCGACAAGCAACGCCACCTCTTCCTCTACGGAGAGGTCACGAAGGTCAAGATCTCGGGTATCAACATGACCTACGAGGGTCTGATCCCGAAGATCACGAAGTCCATGCTCTCGAAAGACCTCGATGCGCTCCAGCCGCACATCCGTGCCTTCGTCGAGCGCGTGGCCACCTTCGCGGTGTGCCCGGAGTGCGACGGTACTCGTCTCACCGAGGGCGCGCGATCCTCGAAGATCGACGGCGTGAGCATCGCCGACGCGTGCCGTATGCAGGTGACGGATCTCGCCGCGTGGGTCCGCGGCCTGGATCTCCCGGGAGCCGGGCCGCTGCTCCAGGCGCTGAGTGCCAACCTCGACGCCTTCGTGACCCTCGGCCTGGGGTACCTGAGCCTGGACCGGCCCTCGGGGACGCTGTCCGGGGGAGAGGCGCAGCGGATCAAGATGCTGCGGCACCTGGGGTCCTCGTTGACCGACGTCACCTATGTGTTCGACGAGCCGACGATCGGGCTGCATCCGCACGACATCCAGAGGATGAACGGCCTGCTGCTCCGGCTCCGCGACAAGGGGAACACGGTACTCGTCGTCGAGCACAAGCCGGAGACCATCGCGATCGGCGATCACGTCGTGGACCTGGGGCCGGGTGCGGGAAGCGCCGGGGGAGAGATCTGCTATCAGGGGAGCGCCGAGGGTCTCACAGCCAGTGGAACACTGACGGGGCAGCACCTCGACGACCGTGCACAGCTGAAGGACGCCGTACGTGACCGCACCGGCGCGATCGAGGTGCGCGGCGCATCCACGAACAACCTCCAGAACGTCGACGTCGACATCCCGACCGGCGTCCTGACCGTCGTCACCGGTGTCGCCGGCTCCGGTAAGAGCTCGCTCATCCACGGTTCGGTGACCGGACGCGAGGGCGTGGTGGCGATCGATCAATCCGCCATCAAGGGCTCGCGTCGCAGCAACCCCGCGACGTACACGGGGCTGCTCGAACCCATCCGGAAAGCCTTCGCGAAGGCGAACGGCGTGAAGCCCGCCCTGTTCAGTGCGAACTCCGAGGGCGCCTGTCCTACGTGTAAGGGCGCGGGTGTCATCATCACCGAGCTCGGGTTCATGGACACGATCGAGACCCCCTGTGAGGACTGCAGCGGTAAGCGCTTCCAGGCGGCGGTGCTGGAGTACAAGCTCGGCGGCAAGGACATCACAGAGGTGCTCGACCTTCCGGTCTCCGAGGCTCGTGTGTTCTTCAGCGAGGGCGAGGCCAAGCTCCCGGCCGCGGCTGCCATCCTCGGACGCCTGGAGGACGTGGGGCTCGGGTACCTGTCGCTCGGCCAGCCGTTGTCGACTCTGTCGGGCGGTGAACGACAGCGCATCAAGCTCGCGATCCAGATGGGCGAGAAGGGCGACGTGTACGTGCTGGACGAGCCGACGACGGGTCTGCATCTCGCTGACGTCGACACGATCCTCGGCCTGTTGGATCGACTCGTCGACGCCGGCAAGACGGTGGTCGTCATCGAGCATCACCAGGCCGTCATGGCACACGCCGATTGGATCATCGACGTCGGACCGAGAGCCGGCCACGACGGCGGCCGCATCGTGTTCGAGGGAACGCCTGCCGAGCTCGTCGCTGACGGGTCGACGCTGACGGGCGAACATCTCGCGGCGTACGTCGGTCGGTGAGGGGAAAGTCGAGCGATCCGGGCCCGCTCTCGCGCTCCCTACCCTTCATACGGATTATCCGATAATGCACATTATGTCAGCTTAAGTAGTCATTATTCCATCGGATGCAATTCAACCGCTCCCCGACGAGCTCTTGAACCTCACGGTAGTGCGCGGCGCCAGTTGGCGCTAGTGGCGCACTCCTGACCTCCGATGCGCGTGACGGAGGAGCAACGCGCAGCTCCGCCGGCGCCAGTTGAGGGCCGCCGCGCTCGCTCTATTGCAATGATCTTGCGTTGGATGCATAATACTTGCACTCCATGAAAGCGAGTAGACATGCCCATCGATCTATTCGGCTCACGCCCGCCCACCGATGTACCGCTTCTGCACCCCGAGGAACAGACCTTCGAGCAGATGCTTCTCGGCCATCGTCGGCAGCAGCTTTCCAGGAATCTGTCAATCGGGACCATCGAAGGCCGAGAGCGTGTGGTGCGACGGTTCATGGAGACCACCAACCTCTATCCGTGGCAGTGGACCCTTGAGCACGTTGATGAGTTCTTCGCGGACCGTCGGGAGGTCCACGGGAACAAGCGCCCCACAATTCGGAAGTATCAGGACGCGCTCAGCATGTTCACGGACTACATCTCCTCCCCCGCGTACCCCTGGGTCTCACGGTGCATGGAACTGTTCGGCACACATCCGGTGCGGGTCCTCGACCAGTGGAACATGGCTCGTCACATCCAGGAGGCTGAGCACGGTGGCCGGCGCCGACCCTTTCGGCATCATGAGCTTCAACAGTTCTTCGACCGCGCAGATGATGAGGTCGACATCATTGCTCGACGCGAGCGGAAAGGATGGGCCCACGCGTTCCGAGACAGCACGCTCTTCAAGCTCACGTACTGTTTCGGTCTCAGGCGCAATGAGGTGCGGCATCTCGAGACATTCGATTTCACGCGCAACCCGTACGCGACGGAGTTTGGCCGCTTCGGGCACCTGAACGTTCGCTTCGGAAAAGCGATGCGGGGTTCCGATTACAAGCAGCGCAACGTGCTTGCAGTCTTCCCCTGGGGCTCGGACATCATCGAGGAGTGGATCGAACGTGGACTCCCCCTGTTTGACGGTGGGACGAGTCTCTTCTCCAGTGAACGTCGCTCGCTGGTATCGGAGTCTGCCTTGAACACACGCTTTCGCCAGTACAGGGACGATCTCGGCTTTGGAAAGGACCTCACCTTTCACTCACTCCGCCATTCATACATCACGCACCTCATCGAGATGGGGCTCGACCCGCTGTTCGTCCAGCAACAAGTCGGACACGAGTACGCTTCGACTACCGCCCTTTACACCGGCGTGTCGAGCGACTTCCGCGTGCGCACGATCAGGAGTGCTCTAGACGGGATGATGTCTGACGCGCTCAAGCACGGATTGGATGAATGAGATGCGCCGGACCGCAGACTATTCTTGGAACCTCGCTGAGCTGATGGCCCGTAACGCCATGCATAACTCGACGGATCTATCCCCGCATCTTGTCAGCCGTGGAATCGAACTTTCCGCCGCTCAGATTTGGCGTCTCGTGACCCAGCGTCCGGAGCGGCTGTCTCTCCCACTGCTTGCGGCTCTGTGCGACATATTCAATTGCACGCCCGCGGACCTGATCTCCGTGACAGCTAACGACGCCGTTGCCCCTATCAAGCGCGCTGTCGGGGAGTCGCTTGATCTCAGTGCGCCGACGTCGCGCGCGCGACCGCGCCGAGCCCGAGTGCTCCGTGATGATCCCAAGTAACGGTCCTCGTCGGCCAAAGGGGCGACCGCGCTCGGCGGGCACCACGTTCTGTGCTCGATGCCGTGAACTATCGCCTGCATCAACCACGAAGTACCGGTTCCCCGAAGGCCTCATCTGTGGCCGATGCTACGACCGCGCCATGCACACCCACGGCGTGTGCCCGGAATGCCGGGCCAGCCGCCTGCTTCCAGGCGTTGACAGACTGGGTGCAGCGATCTGTAGCGACTGTGCGGGACTGGGGAAGAGCTTCCGGTGTGTGCGTTGCGCCTCTGAGGCGGCGATCTTTCGAGCTGGACTTTGCGAGCGCTGTTCACTTGCCGACGATCTTGACGCGATTCTGGGAACGCCCGCAGAGGAGGCGCGACTTGCCCCTCTTCAGCAGTACCTACTTCGCGCGGATCGTCCGACCAGCATCCTGACATGGCTTCGCTCAGCACAAGTCCAATCACTCTTGAAGACCATCGCGGTGGGCGAGATGCCACTGGACCACGAAGAACTTGACCGCCTCCCCCAAAGCGGTGCCGTCAATCACCTACGCGCACTTCTGATTGACTGCGGGATGCTGGAGTCTCGAGACGAGTCTTTCGAGAGGTTTGAGAAATGGTGCCGCGTCAAAGTGACCCCTTTCGCGGGAGAACACCGGCAAGCGATTGAGAGATACATAAGTTGGAGTCAGTTGCGTCGTATACGCGACATGCACTCGGCAGGGCAAGATACGCACGCAGCCGCCCACAACGCGAAGCAGCTGATCACCGCGGCGGCCACCTTCCTGCAATGGCTGGAAGCACACGGCACTACACTGTCGCTCTGCACGCAAGGTGACATCGAAGTTTGGCTGACTACTGGCAATACCAGTCGATACACGGTGCGCGACTTCGTAAAGTTCTCCGGGAAGATGCGCCTTTCCGCCCTGCTGGACGTGCCAACGCGACACGTTCGGGCCCAAACCCGACGAATGACACAGAGCGACCGCTTGGCCTGGCTCAACTTCTACTTGACCGAAGCGAGCCTGGCTCCGTCGACCCGATGCGTGGCGATACTCCTGTTGGCTTTCGGGCAGCCGCTGTCGCGGATCGCCCGCATGCGAGTCGAGAACGTCATCTTGGATACGTCCGGAGCGATGAGTCTCCGTCTCGGCCACGAGGAAACCGTCGACGTGCCGCAACCATTCGACGCGATCATGCGCCACCATCTTGAATCCCGCGCGCGCACCCGCACAGCGCCCGTTGATACCAACCCTTACCTCTTCCCGGGAGCGCGCGCAGGTGGTCACGTAACGCGTGAACAACTGAAGAAGGAGCTCAACGACCTCGGAGTGAACATCCTCGCCGGGAAGAACACCGCTCTCGACGAACTCGTTGCATCGATTCCCGGGCCCGTGGTCGCGGATAGCTTCGGGTTCAGTTACACAGCGATGGGAGCGCACGAGCATTACACAAATGTGAGATACCGCGGGTACGTTCACGGTCGTGTCGATGAATGACTCTGCGATGAGCCTGCGTGCCTGGAGCACCACCACTCCCCCGCCGATCCGCGCGATACGGCCACACGCCTACTTGGCGGTTAAATCCGGCACCGGAGACGGAACTAGCTCCTGAAGTGTGACCTCCAGGACCTGTGACAAGGCAAGTAGAGTCTTCAAGGTCGGGTTCGCCGGGGATTCGGACTGCGCCTTGCCCCGTTCATACCGCTGGTACGTGAACCTGGTGATTCCGGCGCGGTAGGCAACGGCTTCCTGCGACAAGCCCTTCTCAACGCGGAGGCGATGGATCCGCAAACCGAGTTCGGCGGCGAAAACTCGCCATCCGTCGTTGGCATCCGTATCCGACCCGCTCACCTTCTCAGCCTTGCCCGAAGGCGCAGACTCATGGCCTTGTTCATGTGGCATAATTCTCAAAGCCATACGAAACATTCACTCCATCGACTGACGCTCTCCGCGTCTCGACCTGCACGTGTGCCGCTGCGCATCGGCTCCGGGTCGCCTCGGTGCGTAGGTCCCGTTCAGGTCGACCCCGATTGTTGAGTAGCAGTGACTGATTCCCGACCGATTTGGTGGAGCGCCACAGGGGTCGAGGCTCCTGACGCTTGGATCGCGGCGTTCAGAGCGCTCACCGATGAGGAGCGAGCCAACGAAATGGGCCTGACCGCGGCCATCTTCATCGCCCGCGTGCGGCGACGCACCGGCCGCGGACCGACGTTCTCCGAGCTGTTCTCGGAGCTTTTCCCGCGCGACCAGCTGCACCCCGAGTGGCCTGTGGGTCTGACCTACCCGGTTCGCGCCACGATCCATCACGCGTTCCGCCTCCATGTCGCGATCCAGTGGAAGCGAGGCGGATGGATCAGCTGGGATCCCGGTATCGAACGAAGTCTTCGGGTAGGTCCGACGTTCCGCGAGCGCTCGCGCGCACGACAGGCAGCGAGGGCGCGATGAAGGCCTTCGAGTACGCCTCGGACATCACGCTGCCCGACCAACGTGTGGCGGTGTGCGGTGACTGGCACGGCAACGTCGGCTGGGTCCGAACACTCTCTCGGATCTTGCCGGCCCTTGCGCCGGACGTCACGACGATCCTCCAGCTCGGGGACTGGTGGATCGATCCCGATGTCGTCGACGAGACCCTCGCCGACACGGACATCGACCGCATCTACGTCACTCTCGGTAACCATGAACCCTGGGATCAGGTCACCCCGATTGTCGATGCGAGCGCCGGCTCCGCCGTGCGCGTCTCGGAGCTCACCTGGCTCTTGGCGCGGCCCGCGAGGCTCACCATCGGCGGACGGTCGGTCGTGTCGCTGGGCGGTGCGGCCTCCGTCGACCGGCTCTGGCGAAGAGAAGGCGCCGGCTGGTGGCCTGATGAGCGCATCTCCGACGAAAGCGTTGCCGCGGCCATCGCCGGTGGGCCTGCGGACCTGATGCTGACGCACGAGTCGCCTGCCCGCACGCCCGTTCGCGCCGTACAAGAGATGCTGCGGTCGAATCCGATGGGATTCCCTGACGAAACTCTCGCGGAGTCTGCGCAGTCACGCGAGCGAGTCGCCCAGGTCTGGGACGCGGTCCGACCCGAACTCTTGATGCATGGCCATATGCATGTCGCTGGCGGCGGTGCGACCGAGGACGGGCGCCGCGTGGCGAGTTTCGGAAGGGACACGATGCAGGGCAGCCTCGCGTTCCTCGACCTGCGGACGCTGCGCCTAGAGGTCCCGACGGTTCAACAGATGAGAGCGGCAGCGTTCCCCGATGGGTAGTGACGACCACGTCCGAACGCGGGAGGAGCGGCTGGACGGAGTCCTCGAAGCGTTCCACTCCTGCCGGCTCGACGGCCTTGCCCCGACACGAGATGCCCTCCGCGATGCCCAGGACTACATCGACGGGCTCCGCAGCCTCGAGGAAATCCTCGAAGAGGTCCGCCGACGTCACACCCGGAATCCCGACCAGGAGCAGTCGTGAATGGCGAGGAGCCGACCGCGTGGGCTGAGCACCTGGGCCCGTGCTACACGGCAGCGGGCATGGCCAGGGCACTGGGATGGACAGAGACCGACGTCCTGGAGGGCGGGAAGGATCTCACCCTCCTCATGCTGCCCGCCGACGACGAGAACGTCTACCTGTTCCCGAACAACGAGTTAGGGAGCGGGGTTGAGATACACCGTCTCACCCGGCGGCAGGTCGAACGCATCGATCATGCGCCCGTTCACGTCGCAGTACGCTTCCTCTTCCGACTCTTCGGGAAGCATCATCCAGACACCATCCTGCGTATACATCTCGATGGCGCGGTTATAGCTTTCAGAACAGATGTATTCGGGAGCTGCGGGCGGGTCGGAGGGTGCGATCTCCGGGAACTTATCGATGACCGCCGCGGCGATCACCCCGACAGTGCCAATCGCGGCGACGACAAGTAGCGTCCGATTCGACTCCTTGCTGGAGCTTGCACTGTCGTGACGGAACTCTCGCGCAACTCGTTCAAAGTTCTTGCGCTCAGCCCGCAGATCCTTCGCGACGCGGTCGAGTGACTTGTGCTTCTTACTCACCGTCGCCCTCAGACTCTCCTGGCGTGGAGCCGGAAAGGTTCGAGGACTCATTGGCAGCTTCAAGCCGCGCGACCGCTTCCTCGTATACGCGCTCGAGATTCTCCTCAGCCGAGAGTTGCGCAGCGGCCAGGAACGTCCTCACCTCCTCGCGCGTTCGCTCCCGGAGTGTGTCTGCAATCCGCCGCGCATTCTCCATCGAGGGTTCGCCCTGCTCTCGCGCGAGCCGCCAGCTCTCCTGGCGGTCCACGCTCGCAAGCTCGCGAGCCGCGACCCTGCGCGTGTGACGTAGGTAACTGGCCGCATCCTCCCGGGCGCGATCCAGAGCGAGGAGGAGCTCCGCCGCGGTGCGCTGCACGAGATCGCTCGGCGCCACAGGCTCTTCATCGAGGGACTGGCCATCATCGGGGGCCTCGCTGTCGGAGAGCGCCCAGTGCAGAAGATCTGACGTGACCTCTCGGGATCGCGCAAGCAAGTCGTCCGAGTTCTGCCGAGCAGTCCGCAAGACTTCGTCTGCGTCCTGGGCTGCCTGTTTTGCTGTGCTCGCGAGAGCCTCCATCTCATCCAGTTCGCGAAGCATTCCGTCAACTCGGCGCGCCGCTCGTTCTGCCCTGTATGAGTACCATCTCAGCGCGATGGCGCGCGTCAGCAACGCGACAAGGAGTAGAGCCGCGAAGACCATCAGCATCGCGCTGAGCACCGTGCCGTCCAGGCTTCGCAACCATATTGCGGCGGCGAGCACGATTCCAAATGCAACCAGACTCGCTCCGATGCCTGTCGTGAGCCTGTCGACTAACCGACGATCTCGACGAAGATTCTCGGACCAATCCTTGACCTTTTCGGCGCGTTCGAGTCGCGCTTGAGGCTCATAGCCGTGCAGGTCGGTCACGTCGCGATTCTATTGCAGCCACACCGTCTCCTCCCGACCTTCGCCATCCGCCTCAGGGCCGACAACGTCTAGGAGTGATTCGATCCCGATACTCCCGTTCCTCGAGTCTTCGAGACCGGGATCGCGCGGGGAAGGACATAGGCGCGCAATGGTCAACGTCGCGTTGCCCGAGGTGGATCCTCCCCGCGCCATAACGCTGCTCGACGAAGGGCGCCTTGGGCGGCCCGGAGCTCCGGTGGCCGCCCAGACCTCTTGATGCTCGTCCCGCGCGACGCCTACTCGTCGTCGCCCGGGATCGACTCGACAGCGTTCCCCCACACCCAGCAGCGGAACACCTGCTCCTCCGCCCGGAACCCCACGCCGGCAGCCAGCGGGGTGGACCTGAGGAGCTTCGCATCGACACGAATCGCTTCCGGCCCGAACCGCACCCACGCCCGAACAGCGACGAACGGATAGGGATAGATCGTGACGGGATGGTCGCGAAGACCGAGCTCGCGGTCGGTCAACGACTGGAGCGGGCCCGCACGGGCGGCGGCAAGGATCGCGCGGTGCTGCGCCCGCATGTCGTAGTGCGCCGCCAGACGCTTGCTCGACCCCACGCCGGCTCCTCTCTCCGGCCTAAACACACGCTAGCAACATTCGAACACATGTTCTATTCTTGGTCCATGCTTCCCGTCACCGCCCCTCCCGCCACCATATGGATGGTCGACGACATCCCCACGAGGATGCTGTTCGCCGGGCACCGCTGGCGGGTGTCAGATACCCCGACCCGACTGCGTGACGAGATCTGGCTCACGCCGCAAACGCCCCATCGCGGTCTGTACGGATGACGGTTTCAGGGAACAAACGAGGACGGCTACGCGATGGTGTTCGACGTCTTCAGGGCCGATGACAGCTGGCATGTCCATCGGAGCTACGACTAGATCTTCTAGCGGTCGCGGTCACCACCATCGCCGAATAGGGCATCCGGAGAGCCGTCCGGATGAGTTACCTGTTCAGCCTTACCTTGGTCTGAGGTGAATAAGGAGACTGATGAACCAGAGCAGGATCAATTGGTCGACGCTCGACGAGTCAACCTTCAACGCGCTCGTCGAAAGTCTGCTCGTACGAGAGTTCACCAGCGATGGCCAAGTTGCTATGGCCATCGACGGACGAGGGGGCGACGGCGGGATAGACGTCGACGTACGGTCTAGGCGCACAGACGAACTGTTACGGATCTACCAGCTGAAGCATTTCCCCGAGGGATTCTCAGGTGGCTTCGTGAACCGACGCACACAGATCAAGAGGTCGCTTCTCGAGGCTTTGAAGCACAATCCGCCAGCCTGGACGCTAGTCGTCCCGCGTAACGTAACGGCGAAGGAGCGCCAAGCCGTTCGGGCCATGCGAAAGGGATATGACGTCAGGGTCTCGTTCCTCGGGCCGGCTGAGATGGACGGCTTGTTGGCGAAGCACCCCGACATCGAGGAACGATTCACCATGGACCGCTCGCTTGAACTCCTGCGAGCCGTCCACCGAGAAGAGGCAGCCCTCGAGCGCCCGGGTGACCTCCGATCTGAAGTGGCCAGGATGTCGGACCGACTCCACGGCCGCAGCGAGTACTGGGGCACATCCTTCGCGATGGAGCCCGACGGCTCATACCTCGAAACGTACTTCCCCAAACGTGCAGACGCCCCCGACCGGGAACCGCTCGGCGCCAACTTCACTCTGCAGTTCACTCCCGATGACGGACACCTCAAGGCTCGGTGGGAATCGGCCATGAAGTTCGGCGCCATTGAGCCTGTCGTTCTTCCCACCCATGTGATCCGGCACTTCGAGAAGACCGGTCCGGATTGGTTTCGCGAAGTCCTCGACGATGTTGAAGTTCATTTCGGACCAGCGGGCGAAGCGCACGAGCCGCGATCCATCCGCGTCGAGGCGCGGGACGCCTCGGGTCGAATCCTGGCCGCGGTGCGCGGTCGAACTACCGCGCTCGCCCACGGGTACGGTGGGTACACCTTCGACGCCAAACTCGAAGGTGGGATCACACAGCGATGGACCCTCCCTCTTGACCGAAACGAAAGCGGTGCAATCACGTTCAGCGCCGACTTCCTAGGGTTCCGGGCGCGGGAGATACGGCGCGCACTGCGCTTCATCGAGGAAACTCATCAAGCGCCAATCATCGCTCTCACCTTCGACGGGATGCCCCCGATTCTTCTGAACTTCGATGCCCCAGAAGCGGCTGGCCGGGATGACACCTTCACGAGCTTCATCAACGACGTGTGCACGCTGGAGGACTATTTCGAAGTGGACCTGCGACTGCCGTCGAACATCGACAGCACCGACTTGATCTGGGCGCGAATCATGCGCAGGCTCGTCGAAGGCTCAGCAACGGCGCACCCGCGCAACGGAACCTTCGGGGGCATACTCGACGGCACCTCCGACCCAGGGATCGAAGGTCTACTCGCCGGTGACCGTGCAGCGGTCATTCGGCAGAGCGGGTTCGGTATCGAATTCTTCGGAGAACTTCTGGAGATCGACGGCCTTGCCTACTACACGCACCATGCACTGGTGGACGACGCCGAGTCTCTTCGGCAAGCCTTCGTCGACGATACTGCGGAAGGAAAGACGATTACTGTCCGTCCTGCGGACGGACTCCCCTGGGTCATCTATTCTCCGACTCATATCGAACGCGCCGGTCACACGACGGTCCTCGCCCAGCCATGGGGAATCCCAGGCCTACCCGAGCACCCAGGATTTGCGCGACTTCCCAACCACGTGCGCTCCCAGGAGAGCGCAGGTCCCCAGACGCCCTGATATCTGAAGACCCCGCAATGAGGGGAAAACTCTAGCCGAAATTTGACAAAGCGTCGCGGGACCTCGACATCATCCTCGACCATGGAGGGCTTCGTCATGCTGCCTCTCGGGTGGCTGCCAGTAGGACGAACACTAGCTCGCGGAGCGCGAGCCTACACCTGGTCCCCGGGTACGGCGCCGGAGCTCGTGAACGAGCCAGTCGTCATCGATGAACGCGTCACGACCGCCGCGGGAGTCGCATCCGGCATGGACCTCGCCATCAGAATCTCCGCAATCAGCAAGGACCTCCCAGCGCGGCCGGGGAGCCGTCGAGGCGATCACACTGTGGCGCTCTGAAACCTAAGCATCGACAGAGGGACCGGCCTCCCAGTTGGGGTCTCCGAAAAGACCACGACAGGGATCGCGACGAACTCGATCTCGGCCACTATCTCGTTCACATCGAATTCCAGCCACTGCGACGCATCCGCGTGCGGGAGATCACCCGTTAGCGCTTCGTCGGCCAACAACAAGCTGAATGGCGGAAAGTGGATCACCGCTGACAACGTCGGCCAAGAAAGCTCTCGTCCAGCCGAAACTGAAGCCACTATGCCCCCGTGCGCGCCCTCAATATGCGCTGTCGTGCGATCCGGTGCGATACCCACGAGGAACCTGAGATCAGGAGGCATCACGTCCGCGACTCCCTCTCTAACAGTCCGGACAAGCGCAGGATGAGTGTCGATGAGGTTCGACGCGAGCGCAGTCATCCCTGCAAGTGCTGCCCTGATGAATCTCCCTGGCCTCACGTTCCGCAGCTTGCCGCTGACCTCCGTCCGTTGCCCCTTCCACTCGGACTGGACGAGAATCCCGGCGAACTCGCGCGCCCAAAGAATGTACTCGTCATCCCATGGCGACGTCTGTGCGCGGCAGCTCTCACAGTGAGCCGGGATCCGGAGCCCACCAGTTCGTGGGCGACCGTACGCCAACGCATCATCGCCATCGACTCCGCCCAACGAACCAGCGCCGTCATTGAACGCCGCCCTCGGTGGCACGTGCGCGAGGGTCAGCGGCATGAACTGTCCGCAGAGCGCGCACTTACCGGATTTACGGTGCAAGCGCGGGCTTGTCGGCCGAAACCCCTTCTCTCCCACGGCGCTCTCCTTCGACTCAATTCAGTCGATCCTGCCAGTCTTCTGTGCCACGTCGCGTATTGCGCAAGGGGCTAGACGCCTTGAAGAGCCCGCGTCGCCATGTACTCCTCCGCAGCGGGCTCCAGCTTGAAGTCGAGTAGCTCGACGGAGTGCGCCTTCAGCACCTCGCGCACCTCGGTAGGCGTGGCGCGGAAGTACTCGCGGCGCAAGTTGATCCGGTTGATGCGGCGGTCGGCGAAGTGCTGATGCAGCATCGCCTCGATGCTGACGGCGTCGTCGGCGAAGAACAGTGCGTGGACGTCGAAACGGAACGGTACGGACGCGTCGCCGAGTTCGTTGACGCGGTCCATCGGTTCGAGCCGGCGAGTGAGCCCGATCTTCACCACATCTGGTCCGAATGATCCGACGTTGCTGATGACGTACACATACCCGGCTCGAATGTTCGCCGCACGGTAGTCGACGTTCTCGATGGCGTGATCGACATCGGCGAGGCGCGCCCGCATCCGCTCTGCGCCTTCGTGGTCGCCGTTGGCTTCGAGTGCCGCGATGGTGTTGGCGTAGTGCCCTCGTTCCTTCTCGAGTCGCGCTTTCTCGGCGGCGAGTTCTTTCTCCGCCTTGCGCTGCTCCCGAAGTTCCTCACGATGGGCGCGGTCCGCTTCCTTTTCCTCTTGAACGGCGCGGAGGTGCCGGTTGGCCAGCTCGAGCTCACGCAGACGCAGCTGGTGGAAGTACGACGTGATGCTCAGGTCGATCATGGTGCCCAGACGGGCGATCTGCTCCATGGCGGTCGTGAGTCGCTTCTGAGCAGTGGCGAGGTTACCGGCCCGGACGGCCTTGACGCAGTTCTCGGCCTCCGCGTTGTAGGAGCGGAGCATGAGCTTCGACATGTCGCGGACGAACTTCGCACCCTTGGCCGTGCTGTTGTTGAAGGTGAAGTTGCTCGATGCCTGCGTCGCACGACCGGTGCGGACTGCCGTCTTGATGTCTGCACGCAGCGCTTCGAGCTGCGTTGCCAGAGCGACCGAGTCCTCAGCAGGATGCTCGTAGTCGTAGAGACCGAGCTCCTGGATCTCGACGGCGCCACGCAGATCGAGGAGTGATGCCTCCGTCGCCGCGATGTCGGCCTGACGAGACGACAGCTCCGCCGCAACGGCGGCTACCTGCCCGCGCACATCATCGACTTCCTGATTCAAGTGACGCTTCAGGTCGTCGAGCGCCGCCACTTCCTGGAGCCCGTACTGGTCGATTAGTCCCTGAAGTCGCGCGACCTCGGAGCGCAGCTTCTCGGCGTGCTTGCGAGCGCCGACCAGCGGGATGTTCTCCAGGACCAGCGGGTTGTGGGTGCCGACAGACGAGGAGGCCTGGGTCGCCGAAGCCACAGGCGCGGCGATCTGCTCAGGGCGCTGGTCGGCTGCGGTCTGTGCTGTGAGTGCGCGGGCCTCGGCGCGGGTTCGCGCCAACGGAGCGACGGACTGCGCGCCGCCGGCGAACACATGGTCCGTCCACGCGGCGCCATCCCAGTACCGTTGCTCGAACTGCCCAGACGGGTCTGGATGCCAACCGGGCTGCGCTGTCTGTTCGGTCACTTGCTCAACGTAGCGCACGAGATATACGACGAAGCGACCGCGACGGCTCCGCGCCGATAGGGTCGAGCCATGCAACCCCAGCCTCGGCCCGAAAGAGGTCTCATCCGCGTTCCGGTTACGGACGCCGACGAGCTCAACGCCTCACGAGTTCTCACCGAGAGGCTGCGACAAGTGGACTCGCTCCTTGAGCGCTACGCGACTATCGCTCAGCTTCGAGCGAAGCCCACCTCGGAACTCGGCGACGACGACCGACGCACGAGCTGGCTCCAACTGAGCCACTACGTGGCGTCCTGCATGTCGATGGCCACCGACAACCTGGCTGCCACCAAACAGCTGCTCCTTCCCGACGGCGAACAGCTCGAGCACCGCGTCACCGCGCACTTCCCTCTATTGCGTGCCGCGCTCGAGTCCGCCTCCACGGCGCTGTGGCTGCTTCGACCAGATGCTCAACGCGACCGCATCATCCGACTCCTCCAACTCCGCATGACCGACATCGACTACGACTTGACCCTCATCAAGGCCGCAGCCAAGATCGCTGACCTCACCACACCCCAGGGAAGATCAGCCTCACAAGCCGCCATCCGCGGAGGCGTTGCTCGCCGGAAGCGCCACATGGAGCAGATGACCAAGATCGCCGAAACTGAAGGCATCAGTGTCGACGATTACACCGGCGGCGCGCCCGGGTACGGCGTGATCGTGGAGAAGGCGACCGACTACCCAGACCTGAACGGCAGGTATGCGGCCACCGTCTGGCGCCTGATCTCGGGCCTCACCCATCCCTCCCCGCTCCGAATGATGAGCACGAGCAAGCACGGAGACGCCGTCGACAACGAAGACGGCACCCTATACCTCGTCGCAACCATGAACGTCGCACACACGACGAACGCGCTCCTCGCTGCGATGATGACGTATCGGCAGGCCACCGAAACCCTCGCTGCGCGGGTCGCTCGAGTTCACCACCGAACCCGTCCATCGTGACCCACGCGGACGTCACCACGAACCAGTCGGATCGCCAGTAGCGTGAGCAGGACCGACGAAGGGAACACATCAATGGCACGATTCGGTGGAAACGCTGTCGACCGACTCGATCTCAATGTTGCAACTGGACCTGAAGGGCAGTTTCAATTTATTGCCACACCATTGCGCCAGCCGCGGATATCAAAGACGGACGCCTCGGCCAAGACCCACCGACATGTCCTCGTCGAGCGCGCACTTTCCGACGGGTTGGTCACAACTTTCCCTTTGAACACTCTGGAGGGAACGGAGCGGTTCTTCGACCCGAAATACTCTCAGATCCGACGTATCTCATTCACAGATGCCAGCGCGGGAACCGTCGACAATCCGTTTGAAGAAGGGCCGGACGCTTCGCCGTTCGGACCAGACACTTTCGATGTCTTTGACTTCTTGGACGTACTGCCCGCCGGGTTCGTGAAGGATCCCCAGTTCGGGCTAGGGCTCCTCAAGGACTGCAACCGTCTGGTTCGCCTCATCGAGAAGCACACTGCGTGCGCAGAGATAAGGATCGAACAACTCGGGTCGGCGCTGAAAATCGACGGCGACATCTTCGTCATTGGTTTGAACGCATGGGATAACATCTGGTCCGAGATCGTCCGCATCAATGGCCGTGGCAACGTCGCAGCGAGCCGAGTCAAGGACGCGTTCGTCCACAATGAGCTGTCTAGCGTGCTCGGTATCGAAAAGACGACCCCTGTGATGGGGAGACTCGCGATGAGCAAGCTCCTCACCAGAGCGGCGAATGACGAAGAGACACTGACGGACGAAGAACATCGCGACCTCGTAGACGCAATGAAGGTTCAGGCAAAAGCGGCAGCCGAAGCTGCCCCGGAGACCATGGTCGCGCTTCAACGCGATATCGAGCTTGTGAATCTGGATCGCCTCATCGAGCGCTTCGAGAGCGATATCGAGAAGAACCACGACGAAGAGCACTGGCAGCGCTTTTTTGAAACCAACGCCTTCGCGCTTCAGCAGGTTTTCGGGGCGCCGGTGGTAAGCGTGGCGTCCGGGGCGTCAGTCGGGGGAACCAAACTCGACGGGTCTGGCAATAAGATCGCTGACTACCTTGTCAAGAACCCCCTCACGGCGAACATCGCTCTCGTTGAGATCAAGAAGCCGAAAACCCAGATAGTCAAGTCGCGGGCGTACCGCGAAGGAGTATTCGGGATCTCGTCTGAGCTATCGGAGGCTGTGACGCAAGTTCTGGATCAGGCGCATCAGCTGAAGCTACATTTCGCCAACGTGAAGTCCGACTCGCGGCAGTACGACATTGAGGCCTACTCCATCGGCTGCTTCGTGATCGCAGGACGCCTTCCAACGCCGCAAGAGCCCGACAAGCTCAAGTCACTAGAGCTCTTTCGAGGGAACTCGAGCAGCGTGAGCATCATCACGTTCGACGAGGTCCTCGCAAACCTGAAGATCCTCCGCGACCTGCTGGCTGTCGACTCTACACACGCCCCGCCGCCGAGCTGAGGATCACTCGTAGAAGTCATCGCCACTGTTGTCCACGCGGGCGAGCCGCCCCAGCGCTGATCAATGTTGATGCCGTCGACTCACGCGAACTCGATGACTTCCGTACAGCCGCGGTGACCGCTTTCTTGGTCCCCGGAGCATCAGCCCCGCGCGAGCCCCATGGGAACGCTTGTGGAAGGGACCGGCGGCGCGAACCCGGACAAGCAGTCCTCAGGTGTGCAACGAATAATGCTCATCCTGGTAATGCTCCTCCCCAGTAGAGGAAAGAGCGCCACCCCGACCATCTCCCCGTCATCCCTCGATCGCCCACCCCATGATCGCCTGCTGCACGCTCTTCAGGTGACGTTTGAACTCGTAGCCCACGAACGCGGGATGGTTGGCGGCAGCGACCGAAACCTCATGCCCGCGGACGAACGGCGGGCACGGCGCGAAACGGACACCGTCAGGGGCGCTGTCGAGGAGATCCGCAGTGATCCGATAGGGCGCCATGGCCGCGGTGTGCTCCCCCGGCCCATCCGTGATGATCACGTCGGCCTCCTGCACGGCATCGCTGAGATCCTCCTTCCACGGCAGCGCGGGTGTGCGGACCTCCTCCGGGCAGGCCTGCACGACATCGATTCCGAAAGACCGATGGGCTTCCTCCCAGGCTCGAGCGATGTTGCCGTCTGGTCCCACCACGAGGACTCGGAGTGAGCGGACATCCGTCTCGCGCGAGAGCGCGAAGAGATCGGATAGCACCTCGCACGGGTGGTTCGCGTTGGTCATCGCGTTGACCACCGGGAGAATCCCAGGGGCAGCGAGCTCACGAAGCACGTGGAGATCGGCATGCCGGACGACGAGGAGTTCGACCCACGCCGACAGGTATCCGACGATGTCGACCGCGTCCTCGACGGTGTCGAGCGCCTCCGGAGGGAAGACGATCGGCTGCAAACCCATCTCCGCGGCGCCGCGTTCGAACGAGGCACGCGTCCGCAGGCTCGAGGAAGGGAAGAACAGGGCGGCCGCGCCGTCCCTCCTCGCCAGGGTTCCCGCTTCGATCCGCGCGGCGCGCGCGAAGATCTCCCTCAGATCGTCCCCGGTGAGTTCGGTCAATGAGAGAAGGTGGCGCACTCCCCTATTGTCGCGGACGGCTCCAGCCTCATGACGTCGTGAAGATAACCTGTGCTCGCGCCACGATGTCATCCACTCGCGATTGGAGGAACGGGCCGGGACACTCCGTTCCCGACCACGTCTCCTGGTGGGTGATGACGTGCTCTCGGTCGATCCGGAAGCGCACCGGAACGCCGTCCAGCGTCCGGCCGTCGAAGCCTGCGAGCCACGCGATCATCTGCGCGATCTCCTCCACCTGCGCGGTGGTCACCGTGTACTCCGGGGCTCCGGTGAAATCCAGCGTCTCCACCGCCACGGAGCGCCAGTTCCAGTCCGCGCCGGTCGACGACGGCTTCGCTCCCGGGCGGATCGTCTCGATGACCGAGCCGTCGTGCCGAAGATAGAAGGTGGGAGCCGATGATCTCCTGTTGCAGCGGGAGAAGAAGTCCAACTGGTCCGATGTCGTGCCGGTGTGGTGGATGATGAAGCGGTCGATGACCGGGCTCACAGTTCGACGTTCGCTGCCCGCGATGCTCCGGTCAGCATGCACCGTCGGGTGGGCGCAGTCCTCGAAGCCGAGCGGGACCTCGAGACCCGCGACCGCGCGGCCGTAGACCGGCTCGTACTCGGGTAGCCCTCGGGGGTTGTCCGGGCTGCGTCCGGTGTCGTCTGCCTCTCCCCCGGAGTTCGCGGAGAGCCAGATGCCGACACCGGTCACCGCGATGCCGGTTCCGGCGGCGATGAGGTATCCCCGCCGCGTGTGCGCCGGCACGTGCTCATCGGCGTCCCGTGCTCCCGGGTCCTCCGGCTGCTGACCCTCCCCGCGCGTACTCACGCGGGCTGGTCGCCGTCTCGGGGTGCTCGGAACTCACGCGGCCGGCGTCGTCCTGGCCAGACGAAATGCGCGACCGAGAAGGCGAGGACCGTCCAAGAGACGACGAACGCCCACCACGGGAGCGCCGCTCCCCCGCTTCCGCCCGCCAGCATGACCGACACGATGCAGGCGCTGAGTCCGACGACGACCCCGACGACGGTGATCTCGCCGTGCGCGAGCCACCGCGCGCGAAGCGCCGAGACGAGGCGAAGGGGCAGGCCGATCACCAGGGCGGTGATCATCGACACGACGGACAGGACGACGGCGATGATGCTCGCCCCGATGAAGGACGTCACCCCGTCGTACTCTTCCGCAGCTCCGAGCGCGAGGAAGAAAGCCACGATGAACAGGAAAAAGCCACCGACGAAGAACTGGCCGAGGATGAGCGAGGCGGTCGAGTCGTCGGCTCCCCGGAAGCCCCCGCGCTTCCGTAGGTCTGCAGGGACACGGCGAGGCGAGGTCATATCGTGATCCTACGAGTCGTACACCTTCGCTGGGAGCATACTCGCGCTACCCTCATCCGAACGTGGGCATGGCCGACGGGCCTGTGTTCCCCCCATCTCGCGATCTGCGAGGCGGGGTACACGCTCTCCGGAGGGCATGGAGTGCGGTCGCAACAGGTCCTGCGGAACGGTAGGTTCATCCTCAGGAACAGGCACATTTCGGCCTCGGCAGGATCGAGGGGCCTGAACTTCCGCCTGCTGACTGGGGAGATGTGGGGCGGGCGGATGGACGCGCACGATGACAGGGGCGAAGGGCCGCTGAGGCCCGCCGTGGTGGGCCTGGCGCTGGCGATGTTCAGCGCAGCGGTGGCGGTGGCCTCGACATTCCTGATCGCCGATCCTCGAATCGGCGTTCTGGCGGCAGTGACGCTGTCTTTCGGATGCGTCGGAGTGGCGGCCGGCCTCCTGCTCACGAGGCGAAGGACCTGGGGCGACCCCTCGTGGCCTCCAGGCACGGATCCGAAGCCCTGGACGGCCCGCCGCACCCGTCGGATCTTCTTGCTCTACGGGGTGTTCCTTGTCCTCATCTCCGTGGGTGGGGTGGTCACACTGGCGGGGACCGATCAGAACGAGGCCGACGACCCGCTGCGCGGATGGGTGCTGTCCGCCGTGCTCGGTGTGCTGGGCGTGACGTCGATCGTCAGAGGAGTGCGGCGGCAGCCTCAACCGGTGCACTCGTCCGATCGCCCGGAGACCGAGCCGAACGTCGACGTGCAGGAGTGGATGCCGTTGGGACGCTCTCGTTCGCGGACTCTCTTCCCCTGGTGGGCTGTTCACGTCTTCTCAGGACAGCCGCTTCTCCTTGCGATGATGATCGGCGCGTTCCTCATCCCGGTGGCGTCGGGACCGCTCGGCGCATGGATATGGCCCCTCGGGGCTGCGCTGCTGGCGGCCGTGGCGATCACCGTCAGCGCCGTCGTGCGGCGACGTTCGCGACCGCCGCGCATCTCACGCGACGCCACCCGTCTGCTCGTCGGCACGAAGGAGATCCCGACCGCGACCCTCACGACGGCCATGGTTGTCGTGCACCCCTGGGAGCCGGACGCCACAGCCCGGAGTATCGCGATCGTCCTCACGGCATCGGATCGCTCGCGAGCAGTGGTCGGCTTGCGAGAACGAGGGCTCCTCGTGTTGACCGATGAGCAGACGGAACTCCTCGTCGCGGCGATCGAGCGAGCCCACATCGATCTCCCCCGCGACAAAGACGATCCGCGCGGAAGGTTCTCACGGACGCTGTACCCCAACCATCTGACGAAATCGGAGGCCCTTCACCTCGTGCAGGAGCCCCCGGGTGACGGCGAGGCGCTGCCGGTGGGGTCCTCAGTCACGTGAGCCAGAGAGCCGGCTCGGAGCCCGCTCTCACGTCGCGAAGAGAGCCCTGACGGTCAGGATGTTCCGACCGTGGACGGAGGACGGGCGTTCCTGCCCGGACTCGACGAAGCCGAGCTTTTCGAGCACTCGCCGGGACGGGAGGTTCCATTCCCAGACGCCGGCCCAGACGCGGTCGAAGCCCGCCCCGTCTGCCCATGCCACGACGGCCTGGGCAGCTTCGGTGGCATACCCCCGGTTGTGCTCGGTGTGCAGCAGCTCGAACGCGAGCTCCGGTTCGGTGCCCACCCCCTCGCCTCCGTAGACGAGACCGCAGTACCCGATCGGATCGCCGGTGTCGATGCGTTCCACGGTGAGCAGCGACGACTCCTCGGCATCGCGGATATGCGCTCGGATGTCGTCCGTGTCGGGGCGGCCGTCCGCGTCGAGGCGCCGGTGCGCCGGGACTCGTTCGTCGCGTTCGGTCCACAAGTGCCGGAAGACGGTCGCGTCCTCGATCGCCTGCCTACGCAGGCGGAGGCGCGACGTCGCCAACTCGGGGATGCGGGGTGGCTGACTCATCCTCGCAGTCTGGCACTCGTCCGTCCCTACCGCTGTGATCTGCAGCGCCTAGTGGGAGGACCAGACGCCGAGCTCGTTGCCGCTCGGGTCGGCGAAGTGGAGGCGCCGGCCACCGGGGAACGCGTACGGCTCCCGCAGGATCCGACCGCCCGCGTCCTGGATCGCAGCCTTCGTCGCATCGAGGTCATCGGAGTAGAGCAGCACGAGCGGACCGCCGACGGGGCGCGGTGCGTCCGCGAGCAGGAGCCCGCCGACCTCGCTCCCGTCTCCGCGGGGCGAGAGGATGCCTGCATAGCCAGGGCCGTAGTCCTGGAAGCTCCACCCGAAGGCGGTGGTGAAGAAGCGTTTCGCCACGTCGAGATCCGTGACGACGAGCTCGACATAGTCGAGGGCGTGGTGCTGCGAGGAGGCTGTCATGCGGGCACTCTAGCCACGGCGTCGGACATCGTCGGTCAGGAGTAGCGTGGAAGGGTGCCTCAGGTCTCCCACTCCCCCGTCTCCACACCGGGGTGGCGGGCCTGGGCGATCTGGTCCGTCGGCGTCGCGGCCTACGTGCTCGCCATCACCAACCGCACCTCTCTCGGCGCCGTCGGTGTCGAGGCCGCCGACCGCTTCCAGGCGGACGCCTCGACGCTCGCGCTGTTCGCGGTCGTGCAGCTCGCCGTCTACGGGGGGATGCAGATCCCGGTGGGCGTCCTCCTCGACCGCTACGGATCCCGTCCGATCATCACGGCGGGGATGCTGCTCATGGCAGCCGGACAGCTCACCATGGCCCTCTCCCCCAGCATCGGCATCGCGATCGTCGCGCGTGTCCTCCTCGGAGCCGGCGACGCCGCCGTCTTCCCTGCCGTGCTGCGACTGGTGGCCACGTGGTTCCCCGCGCAACGGGGGCCCGTCATGGTCCAGTTCACCGGAATCATCGGGCAGGCCGGGCAGCTGATCGCGCTGGTGCCGGTCGCCGCCCTGCTGCACGCCACCACCTGGTCGATCACGTTCGGCAGCATCGCCGGTCTCGGCCTGCTCTTCACGATCCTCGTGTGGCTCATCGTGCGCAACAACCCCGCGGAGAGCGGCCCCGACGTGTCGGTGAACACGGACACCGGAGTCGTGCGTGTCGTGACGTCGGCGATCGACACGGGCGTCGGCATCCGGGCGGCGTGGGCGCATCCCGGCACGCGGCTCGCGTTCTGGTCGCACTTCACGACTCCGTTCGCCGGCACGGTGTTCGTGCTGCTGTGGGGCATGCCGTTCCTCACGGCAGGCGAGGGCCTGACCACCGCCCACGCGGCGGGGATCATCTCGATCTACGTGGTCGCGGGCATGATCCTCGGTCCGATCATCGGCGATCTCTCCCGCCGCCTCCCGAATCACCGCTCGCTCGCCCTCGTCCTCCCCGCCGTCGGCGTGCAGATGGCCGCGTGGATCGCGGTCATCGCCCTCCCCGGCCCCGCCCCGGACTGGCTCCTCTGGGTCCTGGCGATCGCTCTCGCGACCGGGGGGCCCGCGTCGATGATCGCCTTCGACCACGCCCGCACGCACAACCCCGCGCACCGCCTCAGCACGGCGACCGGAGTCACGAACGCGGGGGGCTTTATCGCAGCCCTGATCGCGGTCTTCGTGATCGGCCTCCTCCTCGACGCCCAGGGCGCCGGCACCCCGGACACCTACACGCTCGACGCCTTCCGTGTCGCGTTCCTCACCCCGATCCCCCTCTGGATCCTCGGGGTCGTCTTCATCCTCATCGAACGCAAACGGACGCGCATCCGCATGGGGCTGGACCCCGAGCGGCGTCGCTGAGCGCCCATAGGATGAGGCATGGCCTCTGCTCCCCCGTCGACCGCCGCCCTCCCGAGCGACCGGGACGGTCGCACGAGAGCACCGTTACCTGCGGGGCTGCTCGCCGGACTGCTCCTCGGCGCACTCTGGATCGTCTCCGGCGCCATCGCTCGACTGACCGGTTCCGACATCGTTCTGACGCGGTTGCTGAGCTTCGCCGGTATCGGACCCCTGCAGAGTCATGCCTGGCTGCTCCCCGGTGCGTGGGGCGTCCTCGTGCTGACGGTGACGGCCGCCGTGCTCTGCAGCGTCGTCTGGATCGTGGCACGCGGAGCACGGGGCGTCGGCCGGGCTCCCGCGTTCCTCGTGCTCTGGTTCGGTGCCGTCCTCGCCGGAACGGTCGTCGGGCTGTGCGACGACGTCACCCGGGTCCTGTCCTTCCTCCCTCTCTCGGGCCTGCACGGTCTCACGGCTGCGGTCGTCGAGTCCGCGCCGGACACTGCCTACTGGGGACTCGCCTGGGGCTGGATCCCCGCCTGGGCGTTCTCGCGCAGGGCCGGTGAGGAATCTGCGCGGCAGTGGTCCCCGGGCCTTCTCGGTGTCACCCTCGCGAGCGTGGTCGCTCTCGTCGTGGTCGGGAGCCTGGCCGATGCCGCGTGGCAGCGCCAGATCGTCGAGGAGAACGCCGCGCTGCAGCGCGCCACCGACGAGACGGGAGCCTTCGTCGATCCGGCGGCTGTGGGCGACCCTGTGCCGGAGCGCGCCCCGGGGGTCTCGACACCCCAGCTTCCCGCGGGCGCCTGCACACTCGACCGAGCCACACTGCTGCTCGGAACCGCCGACGGGGCCACGGGGCACCGCGCCCAGAGCATCCGGCTGATGAACGTCGGTGAGGAGCCCTGCGTGGTCGAGGGGTATCCCGACATCGCGTTCGCGGACCAGAACGGCCATGCGCTCGACGTCGAGGTGCGCCCCGGTTCCTCATTCCTGGCGACCGACCCCGGTATCGCGCCCGTCACGGTACCGCCCGGCGGCGAGGCGACCGCGGTGATCGGCTGGGATGCCAATGCCACGGACGGCGCTCTCGTCGCCCGCGCCCTGCATGCCGCCGTGCTCCCCGGACTCGACCGCGGCTCGTGGCCGGTCGAGCTCGACATCGTCTCGGGCTCCGAGGTCGAGATCACCGCATGGCACCTCGGCGCCGCACCCGCCGCGCCGTGACGGCACTCCGCGCCGTCAGCGCAGCAGGTGCTGGACCGTCTCCACGATCAACTCGACGCTGACGCGCTCCGGCACCTCCGCGTCGCCCGCCTCGAACTCGGCGAGCTCCACGCCGCGGACGTCGGCGACCGGAATGGCGGCGAACAGCGCGGCCACCTGGTGCGGCAGCAGACCGTCGCCGACCCGATAGGCCGCGGGGATGTAGCCGGGCTCCAGGACGTCCCAGTCGACATGGATCCACACCGGTCGCCCGGCGATGAGAGCGCTCAGCCGCTCCGGCGTGCTCTCCGCGGGGCTGAGGACGGTCACTCCCGCGCCGGCGAGGAGCTCTCCCTCGGCGGGGTCGATGTCGCGGCCGCCGACGACGATGACCTGCCGCGGGTCGATGCCCGCCCCGTGGCCGCTGTCCCACAGCCCGCAGGCGGCGGCGAGGACCATGCCGCCGAGGTAGCCGGAGTCGGTGGTGTCCGGCGTGTTGAAGTCGCCATGCGCATCGATCCAGAGCACCACCGCGTCGGGGTGGTGCTCGGCGACGCTCGGCAGCGTTCCGAGGCTCGCCGCACACGTGTTCGTCACGAGGAGCGGCGTCGTCTCCCCCGTGATCGCCTCCTGCACCGCGGCACGGAGGCCCGCGAGCGTGTCCGAGGCCTCGGGGAGCGCAACCGACCAGTCGTCGAGCCGACCGGGCTCCGGAGTGCCGACCACGACGGGCTCCCGCCGGAGAAGCGAGGACAGGGCGTCGGCGACGCGGCGCGCCCCGACGAGGGCTCCGTCCGTGCGGTCGGCGACGCGACCCTGGTTGAGGATGAGCGCGAAGGGCCTGGTCATCCGCTCAGTCTCCCACCCGGCACAGACCACGGCCAAAACCGCCGCACCCACCCGGCACAGACCACGGCCAAAACCGCCGCACCCGGCCTGCACTAACGCCGGCGCGGCGTCCATCCCGACGGGAGCCCTCCGTCGACGAAGGCGCGGTCCCGGTCTGCCGCCGCCGACCAGCCCTGCGCCTCCTCCTCGGTGTCGAAGGCGCCGCGGGCCACGCGGAAGCCGACGTCCTCGTGGTGCATGCGCGGCGCTCCCCCACGGCGGACCGAGGCGCGGACGCTCCAGGCGTCGTCGGCGAACCCGCCGCCGCGGAAGACCCGGTAGTCGTCGTACCGCGCGGGGTCGAGGAGGTCCCAGCACCATTCCCACACGTTCCCGAGCGTGTCGAACAGCCCGTGCAGGTTCGGGAGCTTCCCGCCCACGTCCTGCGGCGTACCGACTCCGTCGGCGGCGGTCCACGCGGCCTCGGCCAGCGGGGCGTAGTGCGGCCCGGTGGAACCGGCGCGGCAGGCGTACTCCCACTCGGCCTCGGTCGGCAGGCGGTAGCCGTCCGCCGTGGTGTCCCAGGCCACATCCTCACCCTCGAAGTGGTAGACGGGATCGAGCCCCTCCCACTCCGAGGCGGCGTTGCAGAAGTGGACGGCCCGCAGCCAGCTCACGTCGGCGACCGGGCGACGAGGATGCCGTGACGGGGTGCCCAGGACCTCGGTGACCTGTTCTTCGGTCACCGGGAAGACACCGAGGGCGAAGGGTTCGAGTTCCACGGTGCGGCGCGTGCGTCGCCGGGCGTCGTGCAGCGTCACCGTGCCGGCGGCGAGACGGACGAGCTCGATATCGCTCATGCGCGGGGTACGGCGACGCTCACGCCGGAGACCGTTCGACCCAGGTGGGGTACTTCGCTGCGCGGCCGTCTCCGGACGAGGTCCTCGTCACGCGTCGACGCACCCAGGGCCCGACGAACTCCCGGTAGTAGGCCAGACCCGCGGGGCCGGCGGTCCAGCGATCGAGCGGCGCCCACCAGGCTGCCGGCGGCTCGAAGCCGAGTCCATGCAGCACGCGGGCCGCGACACGATGGTGTCCGGCCGCGTTCATATGAAGCCGGTCCTCCGACCAGTACGCGGGCTTCGAGAGCTCCGTGTCCGGCCAGTTGAGGGCGCGGATCACGTCGGGGCGATCCTCGATCCGCCGCAGGACCGCCTCGGAGAGCAGGTCGCCTCGGCGCTGCACGAGAGAGCCCATCGGAAGCTGCCCGCTGGGGTTGGCACCGGAGAGCAGGATCATCGTCACGCCCTCCTCGTCACACCGTCGCAGCACTCGGCTGAACGCATCGGCGATGTGCTCCACGTCGGTCCGTGGCCGCAGCATGTCGTTGCCGCCGCCGTTGAACGACAGGTGCGTGGGACGGAGGGCCAGCGCGGGTTCGAGCTGCTCCTCGACGATCGGCCAGGCCAGCTTCCCTCGGATCGCCAGGTTCGCGTACTGGATGGGGTGCCTCGCGGCATCCGCCCATCCCTGCGCGGCGATGTCGGCCCAGCCGCGCTCGCGCCCATCGGGGAGCACATCGCCCACGCCTTCGGTGAAGGAGTCGCCTATCGCGACGAAACGTACATCAGCCACGCGCCCAGCCTATTCCCGGTCCCGGACGTCACCGGTCGTCCAGCGCCGCTCCGCTCCGGTCGACGAGTCCCCAGGCGGCGGCCGCCGCGACGAGGAAGCAGGCCGCGAACACGACGAACAGCAGAGGAGCGCCGCCGGCGACGAGGAGGACAGGAACGGCGAGGGGCGCCACGATGGAGGCGATGCGTCCGACCCCCGCGGCCCAGCCCGCCCCGGTGCCGCGCAGCGAGGTCGGGTAGATCTCGGGCGTCACCGCGTACAGCGCGCCCCACGCGCCGAGGGTGAAGAACGACAGGGCCATGCCGGCGCCGATGATCATCGGCACGGTCGTAGCGGTGCCGAAGACGACGGCCGACGCGGTCGCCCCCAGCAGGAAGACCGACAGAGTGATGCGGCGTCCCCACACCTCGATGAGCCAGGCCGCCACGGCGTAGCCCGGGAGCTGCGCGAGCGTGATGACGAGGGTGAACCCGAACGAACGGACGAGGTCGAATCCGGCATCCACGAGAATGCTGGGGATCCAGATGAAGGCCCCGTAGTAGGCGAAGTTCACGGCCAGCCACACGAGCCAGAGACACGCCGTCCGCACGCGGAACTCCGCGTTCCAGAGGGTCGCGAGCCGTGCCCGTGCCGTCTTCGCGATGGCCCGCGACGCCGGTTCCTTCCGGAGGGGCGGGGTGTACTCGACTCCCGCATCGGCCTCGAAGGCCGCCACGATGCGATCCGCTTCCGCGATGCGTCCGCGGGACGCCAGCCAGCGCGGCGACTCGGGCAGACCCCACCGCACGACGAGGGCGTAGACCGCGGGGATCGCGCCGAGCGCGAAGGCCCATCGCCAGCCCGCCTCGGAGGCGGGGATGACGAAGAACCCGATGAGCGCGGAGGCCGTCCAGCCGACGGCCCAGAACGCTTCCAGGATGACGATCAGCCGTCCGCGGATGCGCGCGGGAGCGAACTCGCTTACGTAGGTCGATGCGACCGGCAGCTCCGCGCCGAGACCGAGGCCGACGAAGAAACGCAGCACGAGCAGGGCCGCCACTCCCCCGACCAGAGCACTCGCTCCGGTGGCCACACCGTAGATGAGCAGCGTGAGGGCGAACACCTGCCGACGGCCGAAGCGGTCCGCAAGAAGACCGCCGAGGGTCGCGCCGACCGCCATGCCGACGAAGCCGAGCGAGGCGATCCAGCCGGCCTCCCCCTTCGTGAGATCCCACTGCTGTGAGAGCGCCGCGATGATGAAGGAGATGAGTCCGACGTCCATCGCGTCGAGCGCCCAGCCGACGCCGGAGCCCGTGAGCAGGCGCAGGTGCCGGCGGGTGAACGGGAGGACGTCGAGGCGCTCGGCGAGCGAGGTGCGGCTCGGCAGGGCGGTATCGGCCATGATTCTCATCGTAGGGCCGCCCGTCCCGCCGAGCCGCGAGATGACGCCCGCTCAGTTCCGGTCGGCGAGGAGCTTCCGCACCCGAGGGATCACCTCGGTGCCGTACAGCTCGATGCTGCGCATCATCGACTCGTGCGAGAGGGTTCCCGTCGCGTACTTGAGGTCGAAGCGGCCGAGCCCGAGGGTCGTGATCGTGTCGGCGATCTTCGCGGCGACGCGCTCCGGCGAGCCAGCATAGAGGGAGCCCTCGGGACCGATGTCGTTCTGGAAACGCGCGCGGCTGTAGGGCGGCCAGCCGCGCTCGCGACCGATGGTGTTGTTCATCGCCTCGAAGCCCGGGTAGGCCTCGTCCCATGCCTCCGCGTCGGTGGGCGCAATGTGTCCCGGCGAGTGCACGGCCACCGGGTGAGGGGTCGTCCCGAAGGAGGCGACCGAGCGGTGGTACAGGTCGACGAACGGCTTGAATCGCCCGGCCGGGCCGCCGATGATCGCCAGCATGAGACCGAGACCGTGACGCGCGACACGCACGACGGACTCGGGGCTACCGCCCACGCCGACCCACGTGCGCAGACCCTTCTCGGTCTTCGGGAAGACGTCCGCGTTGTCGAGCGACGGCCGCAGCGACCCGGACCACGTCACGGGCTCCTCCTTGAGGAGCTCGACGAACAGCTCCAGCTTCTCCTCGAAGAGCCGGTCGTAATCGCGCAGGTCGTAGCCGAACAGCGGGAAGGACTCGATGAACGAACCGCGCCCGAGCACGACCTCCGCCCGCCCTCCGGACAGGGCGTCGAGAGTCGAGAAGCGCTCGAACACGCGCACCGGGTCGTCCGAGGACAGCACGGTCACGGCGGTTCCCAGCCGGATCCGTTCGGTACGGGCGGCGATCGCCGCGAGCACGATCTCCGGAGATGAGACCGCGAACTCGCGACGATGGTGCTCCCCCACGCCGAAGAAGTCCACGCCGACCGTATCGGCCAGCTTCGCCTGGGCGACGACGTTCCGGATGGTCTGCGCGCCGCTGAGCAGCTCGCCGTCCCGATCCCGGGTGATGTCGCCGAACGTGTCCAGCCCGAACTCGATGTCCATGTCACACCTTCCTATTCAGGTGAATGGAACGCGCGGCGGGAGGCGGGCATTCCCATCACCGAGGCAGCAGAGCGCTCCGCAGGGTGTCCAGCCCGACGCCGCCCAGATCCAGGGCGCGCTTGTGGAAGCCCTTGAAGCTGAACGCGTCGCCCTCCGCCTGCTGGACGGCGTCGCGGACCTGCTCCCAGATGCGCTGACCGACCTTGTACGACGGCGCCTGACCCGGCCAGCCGAGGTACCGGTTGACCTCGAACTGCACGAACTGGTCCGACATGTTGACGTTGCGACGGAGGAAATCGAGCGCGTAGTCGGCATCCCAGACGCCGTCACCGTCGAGACGGGGCTTGCCGAGGTGCACGCCGATGTCGAGGACCACGCGCGCCGCCCGCATCCGCTGCCCGTCCAGCATGCCGAGGCGATCCGCCGGGTCGTCCAGGTAACCGAGCTGCTCCATCAGTCGCTCCGCATACAGCGCCCAGCCCTCCGCGTGACCGGAGGTGCCGGCCAGCAGCCGTCGCCACGAGTTGAGCTCGGCGCGGTTGTACACGGCCTGGGCGATCTGCAGGTGATGCCCCGGCACACCCTCGTGGTACACGGTGGTGAGCTCGCGCCACGTGTCGAACTCGGTGACGCCCTCCGGGACCGACCACCACATGCGGCCGGGGCGCGAGAAGTCGTCGGTGGGGCCGGTGTAGTAGATCCCGCCCTCCTGCGTCGGCGCGATCATGCACTCCAGGGTGCGGATGGCCTCCGGGATGTCGAAGTGCGAGGCGCCGAGCTCGGCGACCGCGCGGTCGCTGGTCTCCTGCATCCACCGCTGGAGCGCCTCGGTGCCGACGAGCTTGCGGGCGGGGTCCGATTCCAGATGCGCGACGGCCTCCTCCACGGAGGCGCCGGGGAGGATCTCGTTCGCGATCGCCGTCTGCTCGGCCACCATGCGAGCGAGCTCTTCGCGACCCCACTCGTAGGTCTCGTCGAGGTCGATGGTGGCGCCGAGGAATCGACGGGAGTTGAGGGCGTAGAGGTCGCGCCCCACGGCGTCCGTCTCACCGGCCTCGGGCGCGAGCTCCTCGGCGAGGAAGCGCCGCAGCTCCCCGTACGCGACCCGCGCAGCCGCGGAGTTGTCCGCGAGGGTGCGGGCGAGAGAGGCGGGAAGCTGGCCTTCCTCGGGATCGGCGTGCGCGACGAAGGCCGCGAAGAAGCCGTCGTCGGCGATGTAGCGGTCGATCTGCGTCGCGACCTCCGCGACCTGGCGTCGTGCGGGCGTCACACCCTCGGCGATGCCCAGGCGCAGCGTCTCGACGTATCCGCGCAGCGCCGCGGGAACCGCGGAGAGCCGGGTGGAGATGACTTCCCAGTCCTCGACCGTCGCGGTGGGCATCAGGTCGAAGGCGGAGCGGACGTCCTGCGCGGCGGAGGCGATGACGTTCAGATCTCGCAGGTGCCACTTCGCCTCGTGCAGCTCCAGGTCGAGGCGCAGCTCCGCACTGAGGTCGGTCTTGGTCACCTCGTCGATCGCATCGACGGGCTCCAGCGCGGAGAGCGTGTCGAGCGTGGCCCGCGTCGCCGCGGCGATCTCCTCATGACCTTCCGGGCTCAGATCGCCGAACCGGTCGTTGACCTCGGACCGGCCGATGTAGGTGCCGAGAGTCGGCGCCAGAACGGCGATCGTGTCGACCCATTCATCGGCGACCTTGTCGATGGCGGAGGGGGTGCGGGGTGCTGAAGTCATACCTTCCAGCCTAATCCCCGCCCCCGTCCGCCACCGGGATCAGTGCGCGGCTTCGTTCCAGTCCCGACCGCGGCCCACCTGCACGTCGAGCGGCACGGAGAGCTGCGCGGCATCCCCCATCCGTGTGCGGACGATCTGCTCCACCGCATCCCATTCCCCTGCTGCGACCTCGACGACGAGTTCGTCGTGGATCTGCAGCAGCACGCGCGACTCGAGCTTGGCGGCGTGGAGGTCGTCGTGGATGTGGAACAGCGCGATCTTCATGATGTCGGCCGCGCTGCCCTGGATCGGGGCGTTGAGCGCCGCCCGCTCGGCGTTCTCCCGCAGCACCCGGTTGGGGCTCGCGAGATCGGGGAACGGCCGCCGACGCCCGAAGATCGTCTCGGTGTAGCCGACCTCCTTGGCCTTCATCACCGAGGCCCGCAGGTAGTCGCGGACCGCGCCGAACCGTGCGAAGTACTCGACCATGAGCTGCTTGGCCTCGGACTGCTCGATGCGCAGCTGCTTCGAGAGCCCGAATGCGGAGAGGCCGTAGACGAGTCCGTACGACATCGCCTTCACCTTGGTGCGCATCGCCGGCGTGACCTCGGACGGATCGACGCCGAACACGCGGGCGCCGACGAAGCGGTGGAGGTCTTCACCACTGTTGAACGCCTCGATCAGCCCCTCGTCGCCCGAGAGGTGCGCCATGATCCGCATCTCGATCTGCGAGTAGTCGGCGGTGAGCAGGGTCTCGTACCCCTCGCCGACCTCGAAGGCGCTGCGGATGCGCCGCGACTCCTCGGTGCGGACGGGGATGTTCTGCAGGTTCGGATCGGTGCTGGACAGGCGCCCGGTCTGGCTGCCCGTCTGCACATAGGTCGTGTGGACCCGGTGGTCCTCGCGGATGGCAGTGTCGAGGGACTCGATGATCTGCCGCAGCTTCGTCGCCTCGCGGTGCTGCAGCAGCAGGCTGAGGAACGGGTGCGGGTGCGACTCCTGCAGGTCGGCGAGCACCGCGGCATCGGTCGAGTACCCGGTCTTCGTCTTGCGCGTCTTCGGGAGCTGCAGGTCTTCGAACAGCACCTCCTGGAGCTGCTTCGGCGACCCGAGATTGAACTCGCGACCGACGACCGAGAAAGCTTCCTGGGCCAGGGCGTCCGCCCGCGTCGCGAGTTCGGCCGAGAACGTCGACAGCACCTCGTGCGACACGGCGACACCGGCGAGCTCCATGTCGGCGAGCGTGCGGAGCGTCGGCAGCTCGATGTCGCGGAGCACGGCGTCGACCGGCTCCGGCAGATCGTTCCGCAGCGCCTCGGCCACCCGGAGGATGAACCATGCCTCCTGTGAGGGGGTGGCGCCCTCGGTCTCCGGCACGAGCTGCGACGGATCGGCCTCGGGGAGCTTCTCCCCCAGGTAGCGCTGCACGAGGTCGGACAGCGTCTTGTCGGGGAAGCTGGGGCGCAGCAGCCAGCCCGCGAGGCTCGTGTCGTAGGCGAGCCCGTCCAGACGGATGCCCTGACGGAGCAACGCCTTCACCTGCGGCTTGGCATCGTGCAGCACCTTCGGCGCGTCGGACTCCAGCCACGGGCGCAGCGCCGCGGACGCCTCCTCCGACCAGTCGAGCTCGCGCAGCTCGCTCCCGGTGGCGACGCCGACGCGCACAGGTGCGCCCGACTGCACCACGACCCGGAGAGCGACGTCTCCGTCCTGCGCCGCGGCCCAGGCGGCCAGATCCGGGGCGGACACCTGTGCCGGCGTGGGCATCTCGACGACGGAGGCCGGGTCGTCGGCGACCTCGCCCGCTCCGACGGCCTCGAAGACCCGGGGCAGCAGCGTGCGGAACTCCAGCCGGGCGAAGATGTCGCGGACGGCCTCGGCGTCGATCGGGGCGACGGCGAGGTCGGCCGGGGCGACCGGCAGCTCCACGTCGGTCAGCAGGCGGTTGAGCTTGCGGTTGCGGCGGACGTCTTCGATGTGGTCGCGGAGGTTGCCGCCGACCACGCCCTTGATCTCACCGGCACGCTCGAGCAGCTCGTCGAGGGAGCCGAACTGCGTGAGCCACTTGACGGCCGTCTTCTCCCCCACCTTCGGCACGCCGGGGAGGTTGTCGCTGGTCTCACCCACGAGGGCGGCGATGTCGGGGTACTGCTCGGGACGGACGCCGTAGCGCTCCTGCACGGTCGCCGGGTCGTAGCGCTTGAGCTGTGAGACCCCCTGGACGGACGGATACAGCAGCGTGACGTCGTCGGTGACGAGCTGGATGGTGTCGCGGTCTCCCGAGACCACGAGCACGTCGTAGCCCTGGGCCGCCCCCTGCGTGGAGAGGGTGGCGAGGATGTCGTCGGCCTCGATGCCCTCCTGCGTCAGCACCGGGATCGACATCGCCGCGAGGCAGTCCTGCAGCAGCGGGATCTGGCCCTTGAACTCCTGTGGCGTCTCGGACCGGGTGGCCTTGTACTCCGGGTACTCGTCGGTGCGGAACGAGTGGCGGGAGGTGTCGAAGGCGATCGCGAGATGCGTGGGCTGCTCGGCCTTGATCAGGTTGACCAGCATGGACAGGAAGCCGTAGATGGCGTTCGTGTGCTGGTTGTCCTTGGTGGTGAAGTTGTCGACCGGGAGGGCGAAGAAGGCCCGGTAGGCGAGCGAGTGGCCGTCGACGACCATGAGGGTAGGCTTTGCGGAGTCCGTCACCCTGTCAGCCTAACGAGGAGCACGGACACCCGCAGAGGAGGATGCATGAGCGAGGTCGCCACCAGCGAGGGACTCGAGTGGGCGGCCGCCCGCGGCATGGGAGCGCTGGCCGAGAAGATGGGCATGGAGTTCGTCGAGTTCGGCATCGACCGCTGTGTGGCGACGATGCCGGTGGAGGGCAACACCCAGCCGGTCGGTCTCATGCACGGCGGCGCCTACGTCGTGCTCGGCGAATCGCTCGGCTCCATGGCGGCCAACCTGCACGCGGGCGCCGGCCGCCTCGCTGTCGGCGTCGACATCAACGCCACGCACACCCGGTCGGCCACCTCGGGCGTGGTCACCGGAGTCTGCACGCCCGTGCACCTGGGGCGCAGCATCACGGTGCACGAGATCGTCGTGACCGACGATCAGGGCCGGCGCTGCTCGACGATCCGCATCACCAACATGATCAAGGACGCTCCCGCCGCGGACTGAGCGGCTCCTCCAGCAGCAGCTGGAACAGGATGTGGTCCTGCCACTCCCCCGCGATCCGCAGGTACTTCGGGGCGATGCCGATGCGCTCGAAGCCGGTGGCGGCGAGGACCCGCTGCGAGGCGACGTTGTGGAGCAGCGTCGACGCCTGGAGGCGGTGCAGCCGCAGCTCGTCCCGCGCGTGCTCCGCCACGAGGGCGACCGCGCGCCCGGCGAGCCCGCGGCGCAGCCGGGTGGAATCGATCCAGTACCCGAGATCGGCGCTCCAGAACGCACCGCGCACGATGGTGTTGAGGTTGACCCGGCCGCGGATCTCGCCGTCGTCCGAGAGGATCACGAACCGGGAGCTCCGGCCGAGGGCGGCCTCCGCGACGCACTGCTGCGCGTTCTGCTCCTGCCAGTCCTCGGTGAAGAACGCCTCGGAGCGCTCCGGCTCCCACGGGGCGAGGTGCTCTCTGTTCGCGAGATACGCGTGCGCGAGCGCCGCACCGTCGCCGGCGCGGACCGGCCGCAGAACGTGCTCTGCGTCCAGCCGGAGCACCGGAGTGCCTTACTTCTTGGGAGCGAGCTGCTCGATGATCGCCTTGGCGACGTCCTGCATCGTCAGGCGGCGATCCATCGATGCCTTCTGGATCCAGCGGAACGCCTCGGGCTCGCTCAGGCCCATCTTCTCGTTGAGGAGGCCCTTCGCGCGGTCGACGAGCTTGCGGGTCTCGAAGCGCTCGACCATGTCGGCGACCTCAGCCTCGAGGGTGATGATCTGCTCGTGGCGGGCCAGGGCGATCTCGATCGCGGGGAGGAGATCGTTCGGGGTGAAGGGCTTCACGACGTAGGCCAGGGCTCCGGCCTCGCTCGCGCGCTCCACGAGCTCCTTCTGGCTGAACGCGGTCAGCAGCACGACCGGGGCGATGTTGCCCTTGTGGAGCTTCTCGGCAGCGCTGATGCCGTCGAGCTGGGGCATCTTCACGTCCATGATGACGAGGTCGGGACGCAGCTCGGTGGCGAGGGCCACCGCCGTCTCGCCGTCGCCGGCCTCGCCGACGACATCGAAGCCGTTGTCGCGGAGGATCTCGACGATGTCGAGACGGATCAGCGACTCGTCTTCGGCGACGACGACGCGTCGGGGTGCGGATGCCGTGGGCTGCTCAGCCTGTTCTTGCTCGGTCACCCCTCCATCCTAACGGAGAGGTCCCCACCGCCGGCTGAAGACGGCGGGCGCGCGGGGAACCGTCCGTCGTCTGCGCTACAGTCGAAGTCGCGAGACACGGGCCGGCGTGGCGGAATGGCAGACGCGGAGCACTCAAAATGCTTTGTCCGATAGGGCGTGTGGGTTCGAGTCCCACCGCCGGCACCAGCATCGCGGACCGCTCGCCCCGTCACTCGGCGAGTGCGGCGAGTTCGGCCATCACGCGGGGGTGGGCGAGGATGCGGAAGTGTCCGCCCGTCTCCAGGACGACGTTCTTGGCCCCGGCGAGCTCGCTCCCCTCGGGGATGTGCGGATCGAACGCGGCGTAGATCGAGACGATGCGCGCGTTCACGTCGAGCTCCCGCCCCAGCGCGACGATCGAGGGGTCGTCGGGCGCGAAGGCCCGCAGCACCCGTCCGGGCAGGAGCCGCGCGTAGCGGGAGCCTCCGAACGGCGTCGCGATGGCGAGCATGCCGCGGATCCGCGCACCCTCCGGGCCGGTCATCACCAGCTTCCCGGCGAGACCGCCCTTGCTGTGGGCGACGAGGAACACGCCGGAGAGGTCGTGGGTTCGCAGGTAATCGGCCACCTGATCGGCCTCATCCTGCACCGGGAACTGGTTGCGGCGCAGCGCATCCACGACATGGACCGGGTGCCCCCGCTCGTGCAGCGCGACGATGAGCGGCTCCAGGAAGCGCCAGGTCTCGTAGACACCGGCGAGCACCACGAGCGGGGCGCGGTCTCCGGTGGTGAAGTCGTCCGCCTGGTCACGGCCGAAGAACGAGCGGACCTGCCAGAACCCCGCGTAGGCGTAGTCCGCGGCCCACCAGCCCAGGATCCTCAGGACGCTGATCGTGCCCTCCCCCGTCGGATGGGTGCGGCCGGCACCGCCGTCGGCCGTGCTCCCGTCGTGTGGGCCAGGATCGCGGAAGCCACCGCCCGGGGCGCGGACTGCTGCGCGACATGATGGTGACCGGGGATCTCCACCAATCGCGAGACGGCCGCCGCGTCGCGCAGCCGCCGGCACCACGCGCGTCCTGCGATCGGATCGTCGCTCCCCCGGACGACGAGCACCGGCATGGTCAGAGCCGCAACCCTCTCCTCCAGGGGATACGCGAGCATGTGCCGGACCTGGCGGAGATACCACCGCACGCCGCAGCGCAGATAGTCGGTGAAGACGACCGTGTTGATCGCCGGGGTCTCGCCGACGGTGTCGACGGCCAGGGCCCGGGCCTGCGCGCCGAGAGTCCGGTGGGCGTCGTCGGTGACGGGTCCGATCGTCACGACGGTCCGGACATACTCGGGATGCCGCAGCGCCGTCTCCACGGCCCACTGCACGCCCATCGAGTGCCCGACGAGCACGACGCGATCGTCGTCGAGGCTCGCCACCACCTGAGCCAGGCCTGCCGCCATCTGCGGGATGGAGACGTCGAACCGCGGCTTGGGCAGGCCGCCGAAGCCCGGGAGGTCGACGGAGACCACCCTGGTGGTGTCGGCGAGCACGGCGTGCAGCCGCGACAGGTACCGATGCGACATCCCGATCCCGTGCACGAGGACCACGGTCGGGGCGGTGCTGCCGGCGGGCCGCGGACTCTCCAGGATGCGGAACGTCAGCCCGGAGGTGACGAGGAGACGACGGAGGACCATGGCAGCACGCTAACCGAGGCCGCCGTCACGGCCGAGAGGCTTGACGCACCGGCCCGGAGATGACAGAGAGGGGCGAGGCCGAAGCCCCGCCCCTCCCGGAACGCCCTGCGTCAGACGCCGGCCTTGTAGATCGGCGCGGCGCCGCGGAGCGCATCGCCGACCTTGTGCACGCGCAGGTCGTTCGTGGAACCGATGATCCCGGGAGGGGACCCGGAGATGACGACGACCTTGTCCCCCTCGACGGCGAGGCCGTTCCCGAGGAGGTACTCGTCGACCTGGTGGTACATGAGGTCGGTGTGCTGCACCATGTCGACGAGGGTGGATCGGAGACCCCAGGTCAGCGCCATACGACGACGGATGCCGGGCTCCGGCGTGAAGGCCAGCATCGGGATGCGGGAGCGCAGACGGGACAGGCGGCGCGCCGAGTCGCCCGACTGCGTGAACACGCACAGGAACTTCGCGTCCACGAACTCCGCGACCTCGAGGGCCGCGAGCGTGATGGCACCACCCTGCGTGCGGGGCTTCGTCGTGAGCGGCAGGATGCGCTCCAGACCGTGCTCCTCCGTCGACTCGATGATCCGGGCCATCGTCTCGACGACGACGACCGGGTAGTCGCCCACGCTGGTCTCGCCGGAGAGCATGACCGCGTCGGCACCGTCGAGGACGGCGTTGGCGACATCGGAGGTCTCGGCACGGGTCGGCACCGGGCTGTTGATCATCGACTCGAGCATCTGCGTCGCCACGATCACGGGCTTCGCGTTGCGACGGGCCAGCTCGACGGCGCGCTTCTGCACGATCGGGACGGCTTCGAGGGGCAGCTCCACGCCGAGGTCGCCACGGGCGACCATGATGCCGTCGAACGCGTCGACGATCTCTTCGAGCGCGTCGACGGCCTGCGGCTTCTCGATCTTGGCGATGACCGGGACGCGGACGCCCTCCTCCGCCATGATCTCGTGCACGCGGGTCACGTCCGAGGCGTTGCGCACGAACGACAGCGCGATGAGGTCGGCACCGGTCCGGAGGCCCCAGCGGAGGTCCTCCTCGTCCTTCTCGCTGAGCGCGGGGACGTTGACGGCGACGCCGGGCAGGTTGATGCCCTTGTTGTTCGAGACGGCGCCGGCGACGACGACACGCGTGGTGACGGTCACGCCGTCGGTCTCGACGACCTCGACGCGCACCTTGCCGTCGTCGATCAGCAGGAAGTCGCCGGGCTTGACGTCCTGAGGAAGGCCCTTGAACGTCGTGCCGCAGATCTCCTTGTTGCCGATGATGTCCTCGGTGGTGATCTTGAAGATGTCGCCCTTGGCGAGCTCGTAGGGTCCGTCCTCGAAGCGGCCCAGACGGATCTTCGGACCCTGGAGGTCCACGAGGATGGCGACGGCACGACCGGAGTCCTCCGCCGCACGGCGCACGTTCGCGTAGTTGTTCTCGTGCACGGAGTAGTCACCGTGGCTGAGGTTCAGTCGGGCGACGTCCACACCCGCATCGATCAGTGCGCGCACCGTCTCATACGTGGAAGTGGCGGGGCCCAGGGTGGCGACGATTTTCGCGCGTCTCAACATGTCTCCAGGGTAGAAGTGGGGGATTACAAACAGGCGACACTGCCGGCCTCAGCCTACGCGGGCTGGAGGCCGATCGCGACATCGCTCGGGCGCACCGGCTCCGGCAGCACGGTGGTGCCCATGAGGAAGCGGTCGACGTTCGCCGCCGCCGCCCGGCCCTCCGCGATCGCCCAGACGATGAGCGACTGCCCGCGCCCCGCGTCCCCGGCGACGAACACGCCGGGGATCGACGACTCGTAGCTCGCGGCGCGACGGAAGGCGCCGCGCTCGGTCACCTCCGGCCGGGTGTCCTCGGTGTAGCCGTCCTGCTCCGGCCCGGTGAAGCCCATCGCGATGAGCACGAGATCGGCGGGGATCTCCCGCTCCGTGCCGCTCTTGGGCACGCGGCGGCCGTCGATGTACTCGGTCTCGGCCACGCGCAGCGCGCGGACCTCGCCGACGTCGTTCGACAGGAACTCCACGGTCGAGGCGAGGAAGACCCGCTCTCCGCCCTCCTCGTGAGCCGAGGCCACCTCGAAGATCGTCGGCATCATCGGCCACGGCTGGTGATCCGGCCGCGTCTCGCTCGGCTGCTTGCCGATGGCGAGGTTGGTGACGCTGAGCGCGCCCTGGCGGTGCGCGGTGCCGATGCAGTCGGCGCCCGTGTCGCCGCCGCCGATGACGATGACGTGCTTGCCCTCGGCGGTGATCTGGTCCGGGACGGTGTCGCCGGCGACCGCGTGGTTCGACTCGACGAGGTACTCCATCGCGAAGTGGACGCCGTCGAGGTCGCGACCGGGGATCGGCAGGTCGCGCGGGACCGTGGCGCCGGTGGCGATCACGACCGCGTCGTACCGGGCGCGCAGGTCGGCCCAGGAGATGTCCTTGCCGATCTCGACGCCGGCGCGGAACCGCGTGCCCTCCTCCTGCATCTGGCGCAGGCGGGCCTCGAGCTGGCTCTTCTCCATCTTGAAGTCCGGGATGCCGTAGCGCAGCAGGCCGCCGATGCGGTCGTCCCGCTCGAAGACGGCGACGGTGTGGCCGGCGCGGGTGAGCTGCTGGGCGGCGGCGAGACCGGCGGGGCCCGAGCCCACGACGGCAACGGTCTTGCCCGTCAGACGCTCCGGCGGCTCCGGCTCGACCCAGCCCTTGGCGAAGGCCTCGTCGATGATGGAGACCTCGATCTGCTTGATGGTCACGGCCGGCTGGTTGATGCCGAGGACGCACGAGCTCTCGCACGGGGCCGGGCAGAGCCGTCCGGTGAACTCCGGGAAGTTGTTCGTCGCGTGCAGCCGCTCGATCGCCGCGCGGCCCTCCCCGCGCCAGGTGAGGTCGTTCCACTCCGGGATGAGGTTGCCCAGGGGGCAGCCGGAGTGGCAGAAGGGCACGCCGCAGTCCATGCAGCGACTGGCCTGGCGACGGAGCACCGCCTTGTCGCCGGGCTCGTACACCTCTTTCCAGTCCATGATGCGCACGGGCACCGGACGGCGAGCGGGAAGTTCCCGCTCGGTCACCTTCAGAAAGCCTTTGGGGTCAGCCACCGGTCACCTCCAGGATGCGGTTCCAGACGATGTCGCCGTCGGGGTCGATCCCCTCGGCCAGTGCCTCCTCGCGCATGCTGCGCACGGCGGCGAAGTCGCGCGGGAGCACCTTCACGAACTCCGCCGCGCTGGCGTCGAAGTCCTCCAGCAGGGCGGCGGCGCGCGGGGACGCCGTGCGCTCCACATGCTCCACGAGCAGCCCGCGCAGCACTTCGAGGTCGGCGCGGTCCAGCGGCTCGAGCCGCAGCTCGCCGCTGCCGAGCGACTCCGCGTTGACCTTCGCGGTGTCCAGAGCGTGCACGTAGGCCACTCCCCCGGACATGCCGGCGCCGAAGTTGCGGCCGGTCGATCCGAGGATCACCGCGAGGCCGCCGGTCATGTACTCGAGCGCGTGGTCGCCCACGCCCTCGACCACCGCGGTCGCACCGGAGTTGCGGACGAGGAAGCGCTCGCCCACCACACCGGAGATGAACATGGTGCCGGACGTGGCGCCGTACCCGATCACGTTGCCCGCGATGACGTTCTCGTGCGGGGCGATCGCGGAGCCGCGGGGCGGCCGGATCGTGATGTCCCCACCGGAGAGTCCCTTGCCGACGTAGTCGTTCGCGTCGCCCTCCAGCCGGAGGATGATGCCCGGCGGAAGGAACGCCCCGAGCGACTGCCCCGCCGTGCCGGTGAGGGTGACGTCGATGGTCTCCTTCGGCAGACCGGTGGCGCCGTGACGCGAGGTCACCTGGTGTCCGAGCATCGTGCCCACCGCGCGCTCGGTATTGGCGATCGGGAGCTCCACCACGACGGGGTCGCCGTTCAGCAGCGCTCCCTTCGCGATGTCGATGAGCTGCACGTCGAAGTGCTTGTCGAGTTCGTGGTCCTGGGCGCGGCCGCTGCGACGCGGCTCGCCCGCGGGGAACGCCGGTCCCTCCAGCACCGGGCTGAGGTCGAGTCCCTCGGCCTTCCAGTGCGCGATCGCCGCGTTGGTCTCCAGGAGCTCGGTGCGACCGACGATCTCGTCGATCGAGCGGTAGCCGAGTTCGGCGAGCAGCTCGCGCACCTCCTCGGCGATGAACTCCATGAAGTTCACGACGAACTCGGGCTTGCCGGTGAACCGGTCGCGCAGGACGGGGTTCTGCGTCGCGACGCCCACCGGACAGGTGTCGAGGTGGCAGACGCGCATCATGATGCAGCCGCTGACCACGAGGGGCGCGGTGGCGAAGCCGAACTCCTCGGCACCGAGCAGGGCGCCGATGATGACGTCCCGTCCGGTCTTGAGCTGCCCGTCGACCTGCACGACGACGCGATCGCGCATGCCGTTGAGCATGAGCGTCTGCTGCGTCTCCGCGAGGCCGAGCTCCCACGGCGTTCCCGCGTGCTTCAGCGAGTTCAGCGGGCTCGCGCCCGTACCGCCGTCGTGACCGGACACGAGGATGACATCGCTGAGCGCCTTGGCGACACCGGCCGAGACCGCGCCGATGCCGGACTGGCTGACGAGCTTCGTGTGGATGCGCGCCTCGGGGTTGGCCCGCTTCAGGTCGAAGATGAGCTGCTTGAGGTCTTCGATCGAGTAGATGTCGTGATGCGGCGGCGGCGAGATGAGGCCGACCCCCGCGGTGGCGTGGCGGGTCCGCGCGACCCAGGGGTACACCTTGGTCGGCGGGAGCTGACCGCCCTCACCGGGCTTGGCGCCCTGGGCGAGCTTGATCTGGATGTCGTCGGCCTCGGTGAGGTAGAGGCTCGTGACACCGAATCGACCCGAGGCCACCTGCTTGATCGCACTGCGCCGCTCGGGGTCGACGAGACGGTCGGGGTCTTCCCCGCCCTCCCCCGTGTTCGACTTGCCGCCGATCCGGTTCATCGCGATCGCGAGCGTCTCGTGCGCCTCCTTGGAGATGGAGCCGTAGCTCATCGCCCCCGTGGAGAAGCGCTTGACGATCGCCGAGACGGGCTCGACCTCGTCCAGCGGCACGGGCTTGCGCGTGCCGGTCCGCAGCGAGAACAGGCCACGCAGCGTCTTCAGCTCAGCCGCCTGGTCGTCGACGAGCTTCGTGTACTCGCGGAAGATGTCGTAACGGCGGGTCCGCGTGGAGTGCTGGAGCTTGAACACCGTCTCCGGGTTGAAGAGGTGCGGAGAGCCGTCGCGTCGCCACTGGTACTCTCCTCCGGTCCACAGCCGCTCGTGAGCACGGGCCGCGGCATCCTCCGGGTAGGCGTAGTCGTGGCGGGCCTGGTTCTCGGCGAAGATCTCCTCGATCCCGATGCCGCCCAGCTTCGACTCGGTACGCGTGAAGTAGGCGTCGATGAACTCCTGGCTGAGGCCGACCGCCTCGAACACCTGCGCGCCCGCATAGGACGACACCGTGGAGATGCCCATCTTCGACATGATCTTCAGCACGCCCTTGCCGAGCGCGTAGATGAGGTTCTTCACGGCCTTCTCCGGGGAGATGCCCGTGATGTAGCCGGTCCGCACGAGGTGCTCGACCGTCTCCATGGCCAGGTAGGGGTTGATCGCCGAGGCACCGTAGCCGATAAGCGTCGCGACGTGGTGCACCTCGCGAACGTCGCCGGCCTCGACGATCAGACCGACCTTCATCCGGTTCTCGCGCCGGATGAGGTGGTGGTGGATCGCCGACACCATGAGCAGCGACGGGATCGGGACGAGATCCTTGTTCGAGTCGCGGTCGGACAGGATGATGAACTCCGCGCCGTCCTCGATGGCCCGATCGACCTCGGCGCACATCTCGGTGAGGCGCTCGGCGAGGGTGTGGGGTCCCGCGTCGAAGTGGTACAGGCCGCGGATCGTGGCGCTCGAACGCCCGGGCAGGGCCTTGTCGATGTGCCGGATCTTCGCGAGCTCGTCGTTGTCGATGACCGGGAAGTCGAGCGACACCGTGCGGGTGTGCTCCGGACCCCAGGTCAGCAGATTGACCTCAGGGCCCAGACCGAGCTTGAGACTCGTGACAACCTCTTCGCGGATCGAGTCGAGCGGCGGGTTGGTCACCTGCGCGAACTGCTGCGTGAAGTAGTCGAAGAGCAGCCGCGGGCGCTTGCTGAGCACGGCGATCGGGGTGTCCGATCCCATGGCGCCCAGCGGCTCGACACCCGTCTGGCCCATCGGGGTGAGGAGGATGCGGACCTCCTCCTCCGTGTACCCGAAGGTGCGCTGCCGCCGGGTGATCGAGGCCGGCGGGTGCACGATGTGCTCGCGCTCGGGGAGGTCGGCCAGGCGGACGGAACCGGCGTCGAGCCACTCCTGCCACGGGTGCATCGTCGCGAGATCGTGCTTGATCTCCTCATCCTCGACGATCCGGCGCTGGGCTGTGTCGACGAGGAACATCTTGCCGGGCTGCAGCCGGCCGCGGCGCTTGATGCGCTCCGGCTCGAAGTGCAGGACGCCGGTCTCGGAGCCGATGACGACGAGCCCGTCGGTGGTCTCCGTCCAGCGTCCGGGGCGCAGGCCGTTGCGGTCCAGGGTCGCGCCGACGAGCGTGCCGTCGGTGAAGATGAGGGCGGCCGGGCCGTCCCACGGCTCCATCTGGTTGGAGTGGTACTCGTAGAACGCGCGCAGCTCCGGCGAGATGTCGGCCTGCTTCTCGTAGGCCTCCGGCACCATCATCATGATCGCGTGCGGCAGGCTGCGGCCGGTGAGGGTGAGCAGCTCCAGCACCTCGTCGAACGAGGCGGAGTCGCTGGCGCCGTCGGTGCAGATGGGCAGCAGGGGCGAGATGTCGCCGAGGAGCTCGGACTCGAGCTGCGACTGGCGGGCGCGCATCCAGTTGCGGTTGCCGCCGACGGTGTTGATCTCGCCGTTGTGGGCCAGCATCCGCAGCGGCTGCGCGAGCGGCCACGAGGGGAACGTGTTCGTCGAGTACCGCGAGTGCACGACGGCGAGCTCGGAGGCGAAGCGCTCGTCCTGGAGATCCGGGTAGAACGGCTCGAGCTGGAGCGTGGTGACCATGCCCTTGTAGCCGAGCGTGCGGCTGGACAGGGAGACGAAGTAGGCGCCGAGCTCGTGGCCCGCGCGCTTGCGGAGGCGATAGGCGACGCGGTCGAGCGCGATGCCGGTCAGCGGCGCATCGGCGAGAGTGGCGCCGCCGGCGCTCACGAAGAGCTGCTCGAACGCGGGACGGGCCTCGTCGGCGAGCTTGCCGAGGTTCTCGTTGGCCGTGGGGACCTCGCGCCAGCCGAGGACGCGGAGCCCCTCCGCGCGGGCGATCTTCTCGATCCCTGCCTTCTGCTGGCGGCGCTCGCTCGAATCGCGAGGCAGGAAGGCCAGCCCGGCCGCGTACTCCCCCACGGGCGGCAGTTCGAAGCCGGTGACCGCGCGGAGGAATTCGTCCGGCATCTGGGTGAGGATGCCGGCTCCGTCCCCGGTGCCCGCGTCGGACCCGATGGCCCCGCGGTGCTCCAGGTTGCGCAGGGCCTCGAGGGCCAGCGCGATGATGTCGTGCCCGGCTTCGCCGCGCAGCGTTGCGACCATGGCCAGGCCGCAGGCGTCCTTCTCGAACGCCGGGTTGTACATGCCCTGCTTCGGGGGGTATGCGCCGGAGGCGCCGTAAGGGGGCTGGAAGTACACCAGTTACCGTCCTCAGATCTTCAGTGAAACCCGGGGACGTCGTCGGCCCGCTCGTTCAGTGCAATGGTTCTCCCGCCGCGAGTCGGCGTTATCGGGAGCCGTCCCCGCTCGAGGGAGCAGCGCTTGTGGCAGTGGCTCCGGCGGCGACTTCTTCGGCCGGAGGCTCGCTCACGTCCACGAAATCAGAGGGATTGTCCTGCGATTGTACATCAGCGTCCACGTCCTTCCGTCCGCGGCCCGGCTGGTACGGCGAGGGCTCGAGACCGGGGTGACGGCGCGTCTGCACCACGAGGATGACGAGGCCGAGGACGACGCCGATGATGGCGGCCCAGACGTTGCTGCGCAGGCCGAGGACGATCTCGCTCGGGTCGATGCGGATCGACTCCCACAGGATGCGTCCGGCGCTGTACCAGATGAGGTAGATCGCGAAGAGGCGCCCCCACTGGAAGAACAGCTTGCGTCCGAGCCACAGCAGCACGAGGACGCCGAGGCCGTTCCAGATGACCTCGTACAGGAAGGTCGGGTGGAAGAGGGTGCCCTCGGGGAGACCGGGAGGGAAGGCCGAGTTCGTGGACTCGATCTCCAGGCCCCACGGGAGCGAAGTCGGCAGGCCGAAGAGCTCGTGGTTGAACCAGTTGCCGAAACGTCCCATCGCCTGCGCGAGAAGCAGCCCTGGCGCGAGCGCGTCCGCGAACGTCCAGAAGCGGATGCCGGTCCACCGGCAGCCGAGGTAGGCGCCGACGGCGCCGCCGATGAGGGCGCCGAAGATCGCGATGCCACCCTCCCAGATCGCCCAGACCGAGCCCGGCTCGAAGGGGTTCCAGGTGTTCTTGCCCTCGCCGAAGTAGAAGTTCGGGTGGGTGAGGACGTGGAAGATGCGCGCGCCGATGATCGCGAGCGGCACCGCGAGGATCGCGATGTCGATGACCACCCACGGCTCCGCGCCCCGCTTGGTGAGGCGGTGATTGGTCATCAGGACGGCGACGATGATGCCGGCGATGATGCAGAGCGCGTAGAAGTGGATCCGGAGCGGACCGAGGTCGACGTACGACACGGGCGGGCTCGGGATGCTGGCGAGCACGCCGGCGGCGGTGCTGTGGAGCGCGGAGGACATGAGTGCGATCCTACTTCTCTGAGGCGAAGCGCGCCGACGCGGTGCCGGCGGCCAGGGTTCGGGTGACTTCGGCGAGAGCGGGCACACCGCCGTCGCGGAGGGCGCGGACGAGGGCGGTGCCCACGATGGCGCCGTCGGCGTACTCGGAGACGCCGGCGATCTGCTCCGGGGTCGAGATGCCGATGCCCACGCAGGCGCGATGGGCACCGTGGTCGCGGAGCCGCGACACGAGGGTGCGTGCCGCACGGTCGAGCTCGGCCCGCTCCCCCGTGATGCCCATGGTCGAGACGGTGTAGACGAAGCCCGTCGAGGACCGCACGACGAGGTCGAGGCGCTCGTCCGACGAGGTCGGAGCTGCGAGGAAGACCCGGTCGAGACCGAGCCGCTCGCTGGCCGCGATCCACTCGCCGGCGGCCTCCGGGGTGATGTCCGGGGTGATGAGACCCGCGCCGCCCGCGGCGAGCAGGTCCTCGGCATACCGGTCCACCCCGTGCTGCAGCACGGGATTCCAGTAGGTCATCACGAGGACGGGGACGTCGGTCGCGGCGGTGATCGCGCGGATGGCGGTGAAGAGGTCCTTCATCCGGAAGCCCGCGGCGAGGGCCTTGGTCGTCGCCTCCTGGATGATGGCGCCGTCCATGACGGGATCGCTGTAGGGCGGCCCGAGCTCGATGATGTCCACGCCGTTCTCGGCGAGGGCGATCGCGGCCTGGATGCTCGTCTCCAGGTCGGGGAAGCCGACGGGCAGGTAGCCGACGAAGGCGCTGCGGCCGGCGTCGTGCGCGCGCTGAATGGCCTGTTCGACGCGGCTCACAGCTGCGGCTCTCCCTTCGAGGCCGCGTCCTCGGCGGCGCTCTCCTCGGACACGTCGTGCGCGAGGGCGTCCTCGTCGTAGAGCTCGAAGTAGCGGGCGGCGGTGTCCATGTCCTTATCCCCGCGGCCGGAGAGGCAGATGGCGATCAGGCCGTCCGGGCCGAGCTCGCGGCCGATCCGCAGGGCGCCGGCGAGGGCATGAGCCGACTCGATCGCGGGGATGATGCCCTCGGTCCGGCTCAGCAGCCGCAGCGCCTGCATCGCCTCGTCGTCCGTCGCCGGGATGTACTCGGCGCGGCCGATGTCGGCCAGCCACGAGTGCTCGGGGCCCACGCCCGGGTAGTCGAGACCGGCGGAGATCGAGTGCGATTCGACGGTCTGGCCGTCTTCGTCCTGCAGCACGTACGTCTTCGCGCCGTGCAGCACGCCGGGGCGGCCGCGCTCGATCGAGGCGGCGTGCTTGTCGGTGTCGACGCCGTCGCCGGCCGCCTCCACGCCGTACAGGCGCACGCCCTCGTCGTCCAGGAACGCGTCGAACATGCCGATCGCGTTGGATCCGCCGCCGACGCAGGCGACGACCGCGTCGGGAAGCCGGCCGACCTCGTCGAGGATCTGGGCGCGAGCCTCTTCGCCGATGATCTTCTGGAAGTCGCGGACCATCGCCGGGAACGGGTGCGGGCCGGCGGCGGTGCCGAAGATGTAGTTGGTGGTCTCGACCGAGGCCACCCAGTCGCGGTAGGCGTCGTTGATCGCGTCCTTCAGCGTGCGCGAGCCCGAGGTGACCGCGACGACCTCGGCGCCCAGCAGACGCATGCGGGCGACGTTCAGCGCCTGGCGCTCGGTGTCGACCTCGCCCATGTAGATGGTGCAGTCGAGGCCGAACAGCGCGGCGGCGGTCGCCGTGGCGACGCCGTGCTGACCCGCTCCGGTCTCGGCGATGACCCGGGTCTTGCCGAGGCGCTTGGTGAGCAGAGCCTGGCCCAGCACGTTGTTGATCTTGTGCGAACCGGTGTGGTTGAGGTCCTCGCGCTTGAGGAAGACCCGCGCGCCGCCCGCGTGCTCAGCGAACCGGGGCACCTCGGTGAGCGCGGACGGACGCCCGGCGTAGGAGGACAGCAGATGGGCGAGCTCGGCACGGAACTCCGGGTCGGCGATGGCCTCCTCGTAGGCGACCGTCAGCTCGTCGATCGCGGCGACCAGGGACTCCGGCATGTACCGTCCGCCGAACTCGCCGAAGAACGGACCGTGCTGGTCGCGCAGACTCACTTCGCCTCCAGGAAGCTCTCGAGAGTGGCGACCGGGTCTCCGGTCACCAGGGCCTCGCCGATCAGCACGACGTCGGCACCGGCCGAACGGTAGTGCGCGACATCGGCGGGGGTGAGCACCGCGGACTCCGCGATCTTGATCGCCGAGTCGGGGATGCGGTCCACGAGCCGGCCGAACAGATCGCGGTCGAGCTCGAGGGTCTTGAGGTTGCGGGCGTTCACGCCGATCAGGGCGGCGCCGAGGTCGATCGCGGCCTCCAGCTCCTCCGCCGAGTGGGTCTCGACGAGCGGCGTCATGCCGAGCTCGAGGATGAACCCGTACAGGTCGCGGAGGACGTCCGGCTCCAGGCCCGCCACGATCAGGAGGACGAGGTCGGCACCGGCGGCACGCGCCTCGAGCACCTGGTACCGGGTGGCGATGAAGTCCTTCCGGAGCACGGGCAGCGAGACCCGGGCAGTGACCGCCTCCAGATCGGCGAGACTGCCGCCGAAGCGGCGCTCCTCGGTGAGGACGCTGATCGCGGAGGCGCCACCGGTCTCGTAGAGCGCGGCCTGGTGCGCGGGATCCGGGATCTCCGCGAGGGCACCGCGGGATGGACTCGCCCGCTTCACCTCGGCGATGATCTTCACCCGGTCGGCGGGAGCGAGGTACGACAGCGCGTCCTTCGCCGCGGGGCGCGCGAGGGCGTCACGCTCGACGACCGCGAGCGGACGGGACTGGGAGCGACGCTCGGCGTCTGCGACAGCGCCGGCCGTCAGGTCGGCGAGGACCACTAGTGCGCCTTCGGAGCGTACTTGGGACCCTTCACGCCGTATCCCGCCTTCGCGAGCACCCAGCCGACGATCGCCCCGATCGGGATCAGTGCGGCGGCGATCCACACCAGGGTCGGCTGCTCGAAGCAGAACGCGACGGTCGCGGCAGCGAAGCCGACGAGCATGATCACGACGGCGGTCCAGGCCGCAGGCGAGTGTCCGTGGCCGGGGTCAGCGATCGGGTTGGTCATGTTCTCCTCCGGGGACGACGTGGGGATCTGGGTTCAGTCTATCGGGGTCAGCGCGTCGGGTCGGACCCGCGGGACAGCTCGTCCCAGGAATCGACCGCGTCGACGGGACCGTCGTGCGGCGCGTCGCTCGGCGCGTCGGTGCGATAGCGACGGCCGCCGGCCTTCCAGCGCCGCCAGGTGGTCAGCACGACGACGGCGGCGACGAGCAGGATCGCCCAGCCGACGAGGGCGAGGAACGGCCAGGCCGACGGCACGATGCTCGCCGCGACCTCGTGGACGGCTCCGCTCCCGGCGAGTCCCGTCGTCTCGGTGACGGTCGCAGCGACAGCGCCGTACGCGTCGCCGAGGAGGAGCTGCAGCGTGGACCAGCCCAGGAACAGCGCGGCCGCGGCGGCCAGCACCCCGAAGACGACGCGCACGACCCGGCCGGCGATCGAGAGGGCGGCACCGAGCGCCAGGACCGCGAGGCTCAGCGGGGCGAGGAGCACGAGGGCGGAGGCTCCGGGGACGAGGATGTCCTCCCCCGCGTCCGCGCGCTGCACCGTGAACCAGGTCTGCGTGGAGGAAACGATCCCGATGGCGCCGGCCAGCAGGAACCCCGTCACGGAGAGGGAGCGTCCGCGCTGCGCGATGCTCACGAGGCGGCCACCCCGTCGAGGGCGCCCAGGTCCGTCGTGTCGAAGCACGTCCGCGTGCCGGTGTGGCACGCGGGGCCGGTCTGGTCGACGAGGAGCAGGAGCGCATCCCCGTCGCAGTCGAGCCTGGCCTCCCGCACGACCTGGATGTGGCCGGACGTGTCGCCCTTGCGCCAGTACTCCTGCCGCGAGCGGGACCAGTAGGTCGCACGACCGGAGGTGAGCGTGCGGCGCAGCGCCTCGGCATCCACCCACGCGAGCATGAGCACCTCACGCGAATCCCACTGCTGCACGATGACCGGGGCGAGCCCGTCGGCGTTGAAGGCGACCTGCGCGATGCGGTCGTCGACGGAGACCTCGTCCTGCTTCGGCGTGTCGGTCATCGGACGAGCACTCCTTCCGCGCGCAGCGCATCCTTCACGTCGCCGACGGTCAGGGCTCCGGTGTGGAACACGCTGGCCGCGAGCACGGCGTCGGCGCCCGCCTTGATGGCCGGAGCGAAGTCGGTCGCCCGTCCCGCACCGCCGGAGGCGATCACGGGGATCGGCGCGACTTCGCGCATGAGTCGGACGAGCTCGAGATCGAAGCCGTCGCGAGTGCCGTCGGCGTCGATCGAGTTCACGAGCAGCTCCCCCGCCCCGCGCTCCGCGGCCTCGCGCGCCCAGTCGAGCGCGTCCAGCGTGGTCTGCGTGCGACCGCCGTGCGTGGTGACGACGAAGCCGGAGCGCGTCGTGTCGGCGCGCTTGACGTCGAGCGAGAGCACGAGCACCTGGGCACCGAAGCGATCCGCGATCTCGCCGATGAGCTCGGGACGGGCGATCGCCGCGGAGTTCACGCCGACCTTGTCCGCACCGACGGCGAGGAGTCGCGCGACGTCGTCGACGCTGCGCACCCCGCCGCCCACCGTCAGCGGCACGAAGACCTGCTCCGCGGTGCGCTGCACGACGTCGTAGGTCGTGGCCCGCGCGTCCACCGTCGCGGTGACGTCCAGGAACGTGATCTCGTCGGCACCCTGGGCGGCGTAGTGGCGGGCGAGCTCCACCGGATCGCCCATGTCGCGGAGGTTCTCGAAGTTGACGCCCTTGACGACGCGACCGTCGGCGACGTCGAGGCACGGGATGACGCGACTCGCGAGGGCCATCAGAGCCTCGCCGCGTGGATCGCCGTGACGAGGATGGCCCGGGCGCCCAGGGCGTACAGGTCGTCCATCACCTGGTTGACCCGGCGACGCGGGATCATGACGCGCACGGCCACCCAGGCCGGGTCGCGGAGCGGCGAGATGGTCGCGGACTCGCGACCCGGGGCGATGGCCACGGCCTGATCGACGAGCTCGGTGGGGAGGTCGTAGTCGAGGAGCACGTAGCGCCGCGCGACCATGACGCCGCGGAGTCGGCGCAGCAGCGTCTCCACGCCGTCGGCCTCACCGGGACGGCTGATCAGCACGGCCTCGGACTCCAGGATCACGGGGCCGAAGATCTCCAACCCCGCCTGGCGCAGGGTGGTGCCGGTGGACACCACGTCGGCGACCGCGTCGGCGACACCGAGGCGCACGGCGGACTCCACGGCACCGTCGAGCTGCACGAGCTCGGCGTTCACCCCCTGGTCGCGGAGGAAGGAGCCGACCAGATCCGGATAGGCGGAGGCCACGCGGACGCCGTCGAGATCCTGGACGGAGGTGAAGCGTCCGGGAGGACCCGCGAAGCGGAACGTGGACGCCCCGAAGCCGAGCTGCTCGATCTCGCGCGCCGGCTGCTGCACGTCGAGGAGGAGATCACGACCGGTGATGCCGACGTCGAGGGCGCCGGAGGCCACGTAAGTGGCGATGTCGCGCGGGCGGAGGAAGAAGAACTCGACGTCGTTCTCGGCGTCGATGACATGCAGGGTCTTGGGGTCGCGGCGGCCGGCGTAGCCCGCCTCCGCGAGCATCTCGGCGGCGGTCTCGGAGAGCGAGCCCTTGTTGGGAACGGCGATGCGCAGCATGAACGGCTTTCAGTTCGAAGGAGTGGGACCGGAGCGCATCACAGATGTCGGTAGACGTCCTGCAGGGTGAGGCCCTTCGCGAGCATCATCACCTGCAGGTGGTAGAGGAGCTGGGAGATCTCCTCGGCGGCAGCGGCATCCGACTCGTACTCCGCCGCCATCCAGACCTCGGCGGCCTCTTCGACGATCTTCTTGCCGATCGCATGCACGCCGCCGTCGAGCTCCGCCACGGTGCCCGATCCCTCGGGTCGGGTCTCGGCCTTGACGCTGAGCTCGGCGAACAGCTCGTCGAAAGTCTTCACCCCTCCAGGCTACCGGCTCGCGCGAGGTCCCTGAGCCGGGTGACGGCCGCCTCCACGTCGTCGGCCCCGTAGACCGCGGATCCGGCGACGAAGGTGTCGGCTCCCGCTTCGGCCGCCTGGGCGATCGTCGCGTCGGAGATGCCCCCGTCGACCTGGAGCCAGACGGACGAGCCGCGGCGCCGCGCCTCCGCGGACAGCGCCTGCAGCTTCGGCATGGTCTCGGGCAGAAAGCCCTGTCCGCCGAACCCCGGCTCGACGGTCATCACGAGGATCTGGTCGAACTCGTCCAGCAGGTCGAAGAGTCCCTCGACAGGAGTCGCGGGCTTGACCGCGACCCCGGCACGGGCGCCGATGTCGCGCAGCCGCCGCGCGAGAGCCACCGGCTCCCCCGCCGCCTCCAGGTGGAAGGTCACGCTCGCGGCGCCGAGCTCGGCGTAGCCCGGGGCCCAGCGATCCGGATCCGTGATCATGAGATGCACGTCCAGCGGGACCGGGCTGGTCTCCTGGATGCGCTGGACCATCTGCGGGCCGAACGTGAGGTTCGGGACGAAGTGGTTGTCCATGACGTCGACGTGCGCGAAGTCGGCGGTCGCGATGCGGGCGAGCTCCGCCTGCATGTTGACGAAGTCAGCGGCGAGGATGCTGGGGTTGATGCGCGGGGCGCGGGGCAGGTCCATGGTCTCAACCTTCCTTCGGGGCGTCTGTCGCCTCCAGCGGGCGCTGCAGGAGTGCGAGGAACATCGCGTCGGTGCCGTGCCGATGCGGCCAGAGCTGAGCGCTGCCCGTCTGCGCCCGCCCGTCGTCGGCGAGATCGATCGGCGACTGCGCCACGCCGTGCAGCACCGCGCGGGCATCGAGCTCGACGAGCTCCGGCCGGATGCGCCGCACCTCCTCGACCACCGCCGTGGTCTCCGCGAGATGGGGCGAACAGGTGACGTACGCGACGACGCCTCCCGGTGCGAGAGCGTCCACAGCCGCCGTGAGCAGGCCGACCTGCAGCGGCACGAGCTCGGCGACGTCCGCCGCGGACTTCCGCCACCGGGCCTCCGGGCGCCGTCGGAGGGCGCCGAGGCCGGTGCAGGGGGCGTCCACGAGGATCCGGTCGAACGCCTCCGGCCGCTCGGCCGCCAGCTCCCGGCCGTCGCGCTCGTGCACGGTGACGTCGCCCGGGACAGCGCGCAGCGCATTGCGCACGAGCCGGGCGCGGGTCGGCACCACCTCGTTGGCTTCCAGGACCGCGTCGTTCTGCCGGGCGACGGCGGCGAGCAGGGCCGTCTTCCCGCCGGGTCCTGCGCACAGATCGAGCCACCGCTCCCCCGTGCGCAGCGGCGTCGCCGCGGTCAGCGCGAGCGCGACGAGCTGAGATCCCTCGTCCTGCACTCGGACCGCACCGTCGGAGGCGGCCAGCGCGAGACGCGGATCGCCTCCCGGAGACGCGAACGCCGTGGCGGCGTAGGGCCGGCGGGGCTCCTGCGGCTCCGCGAGCCCGGGGAGGGCGACCAGGGTGACCTCGGGCGAGACGTTGTCGGCCTCCAGCAGGGCGTCCAGCTCCTCGACGCGCCCCTCGGCGGCGAGGGCGCGCCGCAGCGCCCGGATGATCCACACCGGGTGCGCGGCTCGGAGGGCCAGGCGTTCGTCGTCCGATCGCGCCGCCGCCTCGATGCGCGCGAGCCACTCGCCCGGCGACTCGCGGGCGATCCGCCGGAGCACCGCGTTGGCGAAGCTCGACGCGCCACGCCCCGCCGTGAGGGCCACGAGGTTCACGGACTCGTTCACGGCGGCGTGCGAGGCCACCCGCGTCGCGAGGAGCTGGTGCACCGCGAGCCGGAGGGCGTCGAGCACGGCGGGGTCGATCGCGTCGGCGGGGCGGTCGGCGGCGGCGGCGATGATCGCGTCGTAGGTGCCCCGGCGACGGAGTGTGCCGTAGGTCAGTTCCGTCGCCAGAGCCGCGTCCTGCGGGTCCAGCCCCGCCTCGGCGATCGCCGTCGGGAGGAGCAGGTTGGCGTAGGCGTCGGAGTCCGACACCGCCCTGATCACGTCGTAGGCCACGCGGCGCGCCGGCTGGACCGACCGGTTCGGGCCGCGGCCGTTCCGCGCCCGGCCTGCGTGCTGCCGACCCGAGCCGGGGCGCCGTCCGTCGTTCGCGTTCACGAGCCGGCCACCGGAGTCGCACCCTGCAGACCCCGCCACCAGTCGGCGGCGTTCATGGGGCCCTTGCCCGCGGGCTGCAGCCGGGTGACGGCCAGCGGCGAGGTGGCCGTCCCGATCAGGACCTCCGCTCGCGTGCCCGCCATGGCACCTGGTCGCAGGTCCTCCGCCTCGGCACCGGCGGGTCGCGCCTCGAGGATCTTCAGCCGCTGACCGTCGATCGTCGTGTGCGCTCCCGGCTCCGGCGTGACTCCGCGGAACCGGGCGTACACGGCGTCGAACGGCTCGCGGAAGTCGAGGAGACCGTCCTCGAGCGTCAGCTTGCCGGCGAACGTCGGCTCGCCTTCCTGCGGGACGGCGCGGGCGCTGCCGTCCGCGATCGCGGCGACCACGTCGGCGGTGAGACCGGCGCCGTCGAGGGCCAGAGCCTCCAGCGCCTCCCCCGCCGTGGCGGTCGCCGGGAGCTCGACGGTACGCATCGCGAACACGTCGCCGGCGTCGAGCTCGGGGACGAGCTGGAAGACGCTCGCGCCGAGGACGGCATCTCCCGCGATCAGAGCTCGCTGCACCGGCGCGGCTCCGCGCCAGGCCGGCAGGAGCGAGAAGTGCAGGTTGATCCACCCGGCATCCGGCACCGACAGGAGCGGCTCGCGCACGAGCCCGCCGTACGCGACGATCACGCCGAGCTCCGGGCGCAGGGCCGAGATCTCCGTCGTCACCGCCTCGTCCAGCCGGGCAGCGTGGATGACCGGCAGGCCGAGCTCCACCGCAGCCTGAGCGACCGGCGACGGGGTCAGCACACGCTTGCGCCCGAGGGGGGCGTCGGGGCGCGTCACCACGGCGACGATGTCGTGCTCGGCGGCGAGGCGTCGCAGAGTGGGGACCGCGGCGGCGGGAGTGCCGGCGAAGACGAGGCGCATGAAGGTTCTCCGGAAGGGTCAGAGTTCTGGATCGAGGATATCGAGGCGGACCGAGAGCGTGCTGCGGGCGGCCTTGGTCCGGCCTCGGCGGCCGCTCACCGCCTCCGCCACGACGGCAGCACGGAGGGTGGTCGCGACGCGACTCCCCGCGCCGTAGTCGAAGCGCACGAGCGCCCGTACGCGGGGCGGGACGTCATCCGATTCGACGGGGACGGGACCGAGCACCGCGTCGGAGGGCAGCGAGAGTTCGGACAGGGCCTCCAGAGCGCGCGCCACGGCGGCGGACGAGCCTTCCACGAGCGCGACGCGCGCGGTCGGCGGCATGTGCAGCGGCGCACGCTGCTCCAGCTCGGTGCGTGCGTAGGCGGGGTGGTTCCACGTGGCGAGGGCTCTGGCGACGGCGCCGTCGACGCCGACGAGGTGGACGGGGGCGCCCGGCGCGGCGAGGGCGGCGGCGTTCGACCACCACCGCAGACACGCTTCGCCGATGCGCAGATCCGGCGCCTGCAGCATCCGCGGGCCGTCGAGCAGGACGACCGCCCGGTAGCCGCCCTCCGCGAGGGGCTCGGCGCCGCGCGTGGCGACCACGAGGGCCGGGCGCGCGTCGACGCGCTCCACCGGATGGCTGCCGTCGGCGACGATGACGCGGACGCCGGGGAAGGCGCGTCCGAGCTCGTCGGCGGTCCGCTCGCTGCCGGATGAAGCGAGCCGGAGACGGGTCGAGGAGCACGCCGGGCAGGTCCACGCCCTGGCCCCACACCCGCACCACCCGCACACCGGGACCGCGCCACGATGGCGGGCGCCGAGAGGACCGCCGCAATGAGGGCATCGGGCGGGGGCCCGGCAGTCGGCGCAGACGAGGGACGGCGCGAAGCCAGGCCGCGAGACCTGGATGAGTACCGGACCCTCCGCGGCCGCGTTCCGGGCGGCGAGGAAGGCCGACGACGGCATGCGCTGGGGCGTCGGCTGCTCCATCTCCTGCGGCGTGCTCAGCACCACACGCGGGAGGACCCGCCGGGTCGCGCGGACATCCCGCAGCCAGCCGTGCACGACGAGCCGCTCGACCTCGGTCGTCCGCGTGTGACCGGCGAAGAGCAGGGCCGAGCCCTCCGCCTCCTGCCGCAGCAGCGCCGCGTCCCGGGCGTGGACGTAGGGTGCGAGCGGCTCGCCCAGCAGGCTGTCGCCGTCGTCCCACAGCGCCACGAGACCGGCGACGACAGGGGCGTACACGGCGGACCTGTTCCCGACGACGATGCAGGGCGCGTCCTCGAGCGTGCGCAGGAAGGAGCGATAGCGATCCGGGTTCGGCTGTCGGGAGTCGTACCGCGCGATCGCCTCCGCCGGGACGAACCTGTCGAGGGCGGCCAGCAGCCGATCGAGGTCACGGTGGTCGGGCACGACGAGGATGGTCGACTTCCCCGCCGCGAGCGTCGTCGCGGCGGCAGCAGCGAGCATCCGCGCCCAGCCCGGTGTGTCGTCGCTGAGCTGCGGGATGGCCTCGACGGCCGCCCGTCCGTTCTCGTCGAGCACCGCCTGCAGTCCGTCGTACAGTCCGACGACGGACGCGGCCGCGTCGCGGGCCTCGGGTTCGAGGAGCGGCGTCGGAGCGTCGGCGGTCCAGGCCTTCTCGACCCGCACCTGCCGCTTCGGGATCACCAGCCGCAGCACGTCGGCTGCTGACCCTGCCGCGCGATCGGCGACGCGCCGCGCCAGTCGGTACAGGCGATCCGGCAGTACGGGAACGGCGGACACGATGCTCTCGACCTCGGAGAGCGGCCGATCGGCGTCGTCCTCCACGTCCAGCTCCACCACGAATCCGTCGACCACGCGCCCCGCGGTCCGCAGGGGCACGCGCACGCGGACCCCGGGCTCGACGTCACCGAGCTCCGGCGGGAGCGCGTAGTCGAACAGGCGGTCGAGCTGCGGCAGCGGCGACTCGAGGAGCACCCGCGCGATGCGCCGGCTCTCCGGAGAGATCAGCACCGCGGACCCGTCAGAGCCCGGCAGCGCGCCGCAGCTCCTCGGCCCGGTCCGTCCGCTCCCACGTGAAGTCCGGCAGCTCCCGACCGAAGTGCCCGTACGCGGCCGTCTGCGCATAGATCGGCCGCAGCAGGTCGAGCTGCTCGATGATGGCCTGCGGCCGGAGGTCGAACACCTCGTCGATGGCGCGGGTGATGACCTCGTCGGACACCCGTCCGGTGCCGAAGGTCTCCACGTACAGGCCGACGGGGCGGGCGACGCCGATCGCGTAGGCGACCTGCACCTCGAGGCGGTCGGCGAGGCCCGCGGCGACCGCGTTCTTGGCGACCCAGCGCGTCGCATAGGCGCCGGAGCGGTCGACCTTCGACGGGTCCTTGCCGCTGAAGGCACCACCGCCGTGCCGTGCGGCGCCGCCGTAGGTGTCGATGATGATCTTGCGGCCGGTGAGCCCGGCGTCTCCCTTGGGGCCGCCCGTGACGAAGGGGCCCGCGGGGTTGATGTAGTAGGTGACGTCGTCGAGGTCGAGGCCGGTCGTGGCGAGGACCGGATCGATGACGTGCTCGCGGATCTGCGCCTTGAGGTCGTCCTGGGCGATGTCCGGGTTGTGCTGCGTGGACAGCACGACGGCGTCGACGGTCTTCGGGGTGAAGCCGTCGTAGCCGAGGGTGACCTGCGTCTTCCCGTCCGGGCGCAGGAAGGGCAGCAACCCGCTGCGGCGCACCTCGGTCAGCCGCTCGGCGATGCGGTGCGCGGTCCATGCGGCCATCGGCATGAGCTGCGGGGTCTCGTTGGTGGCGAACCCGAACATGATGCCCTGGTCCCCGGCGCCGAGGCCGTCGAGCGGATCGACCGACGAGCCGTCGCGGTGCTCCTGGGCATTGTCGACCCCGTGGGCGATGTCGGTGGACTGCTCCCCCACCGAGACGCTGACGCCGCACGAGTCGCCGTCGAAGCCGGTGTCGGACGACGTGTAGCCGATGCCGTTCACGACCTGGCGGACGATCGTCGGGATGTCGACGTAGGCGTCGGTGCGGATCTCGCCGGCCACATGCACGAGCCCGGTCGTGACGAGCGTCTCGACCGCGACCCGGGAGGCCGGGTCCTTCGCGAGCAGTCCGTCGAGGATGCTGTCCGAGATCTGGTCGCAGATCTTGTCCGGATGCCCTTCGGTGACGGACTCGGACGTGAACAGACGCAGCGCGCTCATCGATGCTCCAGAACGGGGACGGACGGTGGGAGGGTGTGGCACCCATTCTGGACCGCGCCACCGACGTCGGGGCGGCGCGGTCGTCGAGTTACTCCGCGTGACGCAGGCGGAGCTTGTCCTCGTTGATCTCGTGCAGGGCGATGGTGAGCGGCTTGTCCTCGACCGAGGAGTCGACGAGCGGGCCCACGTTGTCGAAGAGGTTCCCCTCGTGCAGGTCGGAGTAGTAGTCGTTGATCTGACGGGCGCGCTTGGCCGCGTAGATCACGAGCTCGTACTTGGAGTCGACGCGCTCCAGCAGGTTGTCGATGGGGGGATCGATGATGCCGTTGTTGCGTCCGGCCATGGGTGGACCTCCTGATCAGGCGACGGGATTCGCCGCGAAGACGGTGCTGCGGGCGCGCGACCCTTCGACGAGCTCAGGGACCGGCGTGGTGCTCGACCCTGGAATCAGGTCAGCGCGCAGAGCTTGTAGACAAGTCTACGACCTCGCGAGCGGCGGTGGCGACGTCCTCGTTCACGATGAGGTGGTCGAACTCGTTCTGCGCCGCGAGCTCGACCTTCGCGGTCCGCAGCCGGCGGGCTCGCTCCTCGGCGTCCTCGGTACCCCGGCCGACCAGTCGGTGCACCAGCTCGTCCCAGCTCGGCGGCAGAAGGAAGATGAGGGTCGCCGACGGCTCGGCCGCGCGCACCTGGCGCGCGCCCTGCAGGTCGATCTCCAGCAGCACGGTCTTCCCCTCGGCCAGGGCGGCGTCGATGGGAGCGCGCGGAGTGCCGTAGCGCGAGCGATTGTGCACGACCGCGTATTCCAGCAGCTCGCCGTCGGCGATCAGGCGGTCGAACTCGGCGTCGTCCACGAAGTAGTAGTGCACGCCGTCGATCTCGCCCGGGCGTGGAGGTCGGGTGGTCGCCGAGACGGACAGATGGATCTCGGGGTTGTTCTCGCGGATGTGCGCGGCGACGGTCCCCTTGCCTACGGCCGTGGGACCGGCGAGGACGAGCAGTCGGCTGCGCGCCCCCCGGGGCGCAGGTACGGGGAACCGGTCGTCCAGCCACTCCTCCAGCACCCGGCGCTGCCGGGCGCCCAGCCCGCCGAGCCGCTTGACCGGAGAGATGTGGAGCTGCTCCAGCACGCGGTCGCGCTTTCCCGCGCCGATCGCCGGGAGGGCCAGGAGGAAGTCGGTGATGCGCATGGACCCCTCGACCGAGTCAGGGTCCTCCGTCGCGCGATGCAGCACGGCCTGCGGGGTGACGACGCGCATCGTCAGATCCCGCTTGAGCGAGGCCCTGGCGCGTCGTCTCTCGACCGCACGGCGGGCGGCGGCGGCCCTGTCGACCTCGGGGACGGTGCGGCGTTCCTCAGCCACGGCTGACCTCTCGATACTGGGCGGCGCGGTCGGCGATCGTCTCGGCGAGGGCCGCCGGGCCCGCGGAGAGGAGGCTGCGGCTCTCGCTCGCGATCACCGAGGCGGCCTGGGGGCCGAAGCGGCGGGCGAGATCCGCGGGAGTGGCGCCCTGCGCGCCGAAGCCGGGGGCGAGGATCGGGGCGACGGGCGCGAACGGCGCGAGGCCGGCCTCCGCCGCGTCCACGGTGGCACCGATAACGAAGCCGAAACTCCCCCACTCCCCCGCGGGCGTCGCGGCGGCGTTCCGGCGCGACACCTCGGCGACCACGGCCGCGGACACGGTCTCGCCGTCCGCGGTCGTCGCGCGCTGCAGCACGGTCGCCTCGGGGTTGCTGGTCGCCGCGAGGACGAAGAGCCCCTTGCCGTGCTCCTCAGCCAGGGCGAATGCGCCCTCCAGCGCACCGACGCCGAGGTACGGGTTCACCGTCAGGGCGTCCGCCTCCAGAGGCGCACCGGCGGGCAGCCAGGCCTGCGCGTAATCCGCCATCGTCGATCCGATGTCCCCGCGCTTGGCATCGGCGATCACGAGCAGTCCGGCCGCCCGCGCGGCGGCGAGCACGTCCTCCAGCGCGGCGAACCCGGCGGCGCCGTACCGCTCGAAGAACGACACCTGCGGCTTCACGACACCGACGCGACCGGCGGCCGCCTCGACGGTACGGAGCCCGAACTCCCGGACTCCGGCGGCGTCGGCGGTCAGCCCCCACGCCGCCAGCAGAGCGGCGTGGGGGTCGATGCCGACACAGAGCGGACCGTGCGCCTCCAGAGCGGCGCGGGCTCGCCTGCCGAAGCGTTCCGTCATACCGCGGCCATCCGGTCCTGGGCGTACTCCTGCAGGCTCTTGACCTGGAAGCCCTCGTGCGCGGCGTCCATCCCGCTCACCGCCGCGCCGAGCACGGCGATGGTCGTGAAGAGCGCCTTGTCCGCGGCGACGGCGGCGGCGCGGATCTCGTAGCCGTCCGCGCGAGCGGCACCACCGGACGGGGTGTTCACGACGATGTCGATCTCCCCGTCGTTGATGAGGTCGACGATGTTCCGGGCGCCGGACTCCTGAGTCTCGCTGTACTTCTCGACCACCGTGACGGCGATGCCGTTGCGGGACAGGATCTCCGCCGTGCCCTCGGTCGCCACGATCGTGAAGCCGAGCTGCTGGAGGCGGTGCGCCGGGAGGATCACCGCGCGCTTGTCGGAGTCGGCGACCGAGATGAACACGGTTCCCGAGGTCGGCATGCCGCCGTAGGCCGCGGCCTGGGACTTCGCGAACGCGGTCGGGAAGTCGCGATCGATGCCCATGACCTCGCCGGTCGAGCGCATCTCCGGGCCGAGGACCGAGTCGACCGTCTTGCCGTCGGCGGTGCGGAACCGCTTGAAGGGCAGCACGGCCTCCTTGACCGAGACCGGAGCGTCCAGCGGGACGCGCGAGCCGTCCTGCGCGGGCAGCATCCCCTCGGCGCGGAGCTCGGCGATGGTGGAGCCGGCCATGATGCGGCTGGCGGCCTTCGCCATCGGGATGCCCAGCGCCTTGGAGACGAAGGGCACCGTGCGGCTGGCCCGGGGGTTCGCCTCGATGACGTAGAGCACGCCGGCGCTGATCGCGAACTGCACGTTCAGCAGACCGCGCACGCCGACGCCCTGCGCGATCGCGAGGGTGGCCTCGCGGACGCGGTCGACGTCGCTGCGGCCGAGCGAGACCGGCGGCAGCGTGCAGCTCGAGTCACCGGAGTGGATGCCGGCTTCCTCCAGATGCTCCATGACGCCGCCGATGAAGAGGTCGGTGCCGTCGTACAGGGCGTCCACATCGAGCTCGATCGCGTCGTCGAGGAAGCGGTCGACCAGGAGCGGCTTGCCCTCCTCGATCACGACCTCACCGGCGGTCCGCACGAAGTAGTCACGCAGCGCGTCGGTGCCGTAGACGATCTCCATGCCGCGACCGCCGAGCACGAAGCTCGGGCGCACGAGCACCGGGTAGCCGATCTCCTCGGCGATGCGCACCGCGCCCTCCACGTCGATCGCCGTGCCGTTGCGCGGCGCGAGGAGTCCGGCCTCGTCGAGCAGGCGCGAGAACAGCTCGCGCTCCTCGGCCAGGTCGATGGCTTCCGGGCTCGTCCCCAGGACCGTGTAGCCGGCCGCCTCGATGCCCTTCGCGAGCCCGAGCGGGGTCTGCCCGCCGAGCTGGCAGACGACGCCGAGGATGGTGCCGCTCGCCGCCTCCGCGTCCAGGACCTCCAGCACGTCCTCGAGCGTCAGCGGCTCGAAGTACAGCCGGTCGGACGTGTCGTAGTCGGTCGACACGGTCTCCGGGTTGCAGTTGATCATCACGGTCTCGAAGCCCGCGTCGGACAGCGCGAACGAGGCGTGCACGCAGGAGTAGTCGAACTCGACGCCCTGACCGATGCGGTTCGGGCCGGAGCCGATGATCACGACCTTGGTGCGGTCGGACGGCGCGACCTCGGTCTCGGCGTCGTAGCTCGAGTAGTGGTACGGCGTCAGCGCGGGGAACTCCCCTGCGCAGGTGTCGACCGTCTTGTAGACCGGGCGGATGCCGAGGCCGTGGCGCACGCCGCGGATCTCGGCCTCGCTCTCGCCGCGGAGCTGGGCGATCTGCACGTCGGAGAATCCGTGCTCCTTGGCGTAGCGCAGAGTCGCGTCGTCCAGCTCGCCGGCGGTGCGGACGACCTCGGCGACCTCGTTGATGAGGACGATCTGGTCGAGGAACCAGGGGTCGATGGCCGTGGCCTCGAACGCCTGCTCGATGGTCGCGCCCTTGCGCAGCGCCTGCTGCAGGGTGACGATCCGGCCGTCGGTCGGGGTCTTCGCGATCTCGAGTAGTTCCTCGACGGTGCGCGGCTCCTCGCCCCAGTGGAAGCTGGAGCCCCGCTTCTCGAGCGACCGCAGCGCCTTCTGCAGCGCGGTGGCGTAGTTGCGGCCGATGGCCATCGCCTCGCCGACCGACTTCATGGTCGTGGTGAGGGTGGCGTCGGCGGCCGGGAACTTCTCGAACGCGAAGCGCGGGACCTTCACGACCACGTAGTCGAGCGTCGGCTCGAAGCTGGCCGGGGTCACGCCGGTGATGTCGTTCGGGATCTCGTCGAGGCGGTAGCCGAGGGCGAGCTTGGCCGCGAGCTTGGCGATCGGGAAGCCGGTGGCCTTCGACGCCAGGGCGCTCGATCGGGAGACGCGCGGGTTCATCTCGATGACGATGATGCGCCCGTTCTCCGGGTTGACCGCGAACTGGATGTTGCAGCCACCGGTGTCCACGCCCACGGCGCGGATGATGTCGATGCCGATGTCGCGGAGCTTCTGGTACTCGCGGTCGGTCAGGGTCAGCGCCGGAGCCACCGTGATCGAGTCGCCGGTGTGCACGCCGACCGGGTCGACGTTCTCGATGGAGCAGACGACCACCGTGTTGTCGGCGGTGTCGCGCATGAGCTCGAGCTCGTACTCCTTCCAGCCGAGGATCGACTCCTCCAGGAGCACCTCGGTCGTCGGCGAGTCGCGCAGGCCGGCGCCGCCGATGCGGCGCAGGTCCTCCTCGTCGTAGGCGAACCCGGAGCCCAGCCCGCCCATCGTGAAGGACGGGCGCACCACGAGCGGGTAGCCGAGCTGCTCGGCACCGGCGAGGAGGTCGTCCATGGTGTGGGCGATGACGCTCTTGGCGACGTCCGCGCCCGCCTCGAGGACGAGCTCCTTGAAGACCTGACGGTCCTCGCCCTTCTTGATGGCGTCCACCTTCGCGCCGATGAGCTCGACGTCGTACTTCTCGAGGATCCCCTGCTCGTGCAGGGCCATCGCGGCGTTCAGCGCCGTCTGACCGCCGAGCGTCGGCAGGATCGCGTCGGGCTTCTCCTTGGCGATGATCGTCTCGATCACCGCGGGGGTGATCGGCTCGATGTAGGTCGCGTCGGCGAAGTCGGGGTCGGTCATGATCGTCGCGGGGTTGGAGTTGACGAGGATGACCCGGACGCCCTCCTCACGGAGGACGCGGCACGCCTGGGTGCCGGAGTAGTCGAACTCGCAGGCCTGGCCGATGACGATCGGGCCGGAGCCGATGACGAGGACGGAGCGGATGTCGTCGCGCTTGGGCATTACTTTGCGTCCTTCTTGTTCGCGATGACCATGTCGCGGAAGCGGTCGAAGAGGTAGTTGGCGTCGTGCGGTCCGGCCGCGGCCTCGGGGTGGTACTGCACCGAGAAGGCGGGGATGTCGAGGGCGCGCAGGCCCTCCACGACGTTGTCGTTGAGGCCGACGTGGCTGACCTCGACCTTGCCGTAGCCGTGCGGGCTGTCGAAGGAGCCCTCCAGGGGCGCCTCGACGGCGAAGCCGTGGTTGTGCGCGGTGATCTCCACCTTGCCCGTCTGCTTGTCCAGCACGGGCTGGTTGATGCCGCGGTGGCCGAACGGCAGCTTGTACGTGCCGAGACCCAGGGCCCGGCCGAGGAGCTGGTTTCCGAAGCAGATCCCGAAGAAGGGCAGCCCGTCGTCGAGGACCGCGCGCAGCAGTTCGACGTGGTCGCCCGAGGCCGCGGGGTCGCCGGGACCGTTCGAGTAGAAGACGGCGACCGGCTCGATCGCCCGGATCTCGTCGATGCCCACGTCCTGCGGGAGGACGTGCACGTCGAAGCCGCGGGCCGCGAGGTTGTCGATCGTCGCCTGCTTCACGCCGAGGTCGAGCACGGCGAGGTTGCCGATGCGCTCCCCCACCGCCGGGGTGACGGTCGCGCTCTGGACGGACACCTGCGCGGAGAGGTTGAGGCCGGTCATCTCCGGGGCCTCGCGGACGATGCGCAGCTGCTCCTCCGGGTCGAGCTCCGCCTCCGCACCCGAGAAGATGCCGCCCCGCATGGAGCCGGCCGAGCGGATGTGGCGGGTGACCGCGCGCGTGTCGATGCCGCTGATGCCGACGATGCCGTCCTCGACGAGGACCTCGTCGAGAGAGGCGTTCGCCCGCCAATTCGAGACGACGCGCGAGGGGTCGCGCACGATGTAGCCGGCGACCCAGATGCGGCGGGACTCGGTGTCCTCGTCGTTCATGCCGGTGTTGCCGATGTGCGGGGCCGTCTGCAGGACGATCTGTCCGGCGTAGGACGGGTCGGTGATGGTCTCCTGGTATCCCGACATGCCGGTGGCGAACACGACCTCGCCGAGGGTGCGCCCGCGCGCGCCGTACGCGCGTCCGCGGTGTCGGGTGCCGTCCTCCAGGACGAGGACGGCGGGGTCGGGAAGGCGGGCCGCGGAGGCCTGCGGGGAGGAAGTCGAGAGGGTCATGACGAGGCTCCTGTGTCAGGGGCGGCGGGGATGAGCCGCTGCAGGTCGGAGATGAGGGTCGGGAGGTCGCCGCCGGTGAGGCGCACATAGCTGTCGACGACGGTCGTGTCGTCGACGTGCCACGAGATGCGCACGAGCCCGCCGGGCTCCACGACGCGATCGATGGTGACGGTCGCGCGGTCGACGGAGACGAGGCGGTCGGCGGCGAGGAAGACGGTGGGGGCACCGTCGAGGGCCAGCGCGATGCCGCGGTCGGTCACAGCCAGCTCGCCGCGTGCGCGGAACGCCAGCGGGGTGATCGCGAGCCGTTCGAGGGGCTGCTCGTGCCGAGTCGTGGACACGTAGAGCACCTCGTCGCGGCGCGTCACCTCCGCGTGCTCCGGCACCCCGAGCGGGGCCGTGTACGCGGCATCGCGCCGCACTCGTCGTCGCCAGGCGAACAGCATCGAGAGCAGGATCAGCAGCGCGACGGCGATGATGATCGCGACCGCGAGGTCCCGTGCGCTCATGCGCCGAGCTCCTCGACGACGGCGCCGCCGTCGACCGTGAGGACGCCGCCGTGCACGGTGTACTCCACCCTGCCGGGCAGGGCGCGGCCCAGGTAGGGCGAGTTCACGCTGCGCCCGTGCAGGTCCGCGGCGGTGAACACACCGTCGACCGCGGGGTCGTACAGCGTGATGTGCGCGGGCTGCCCGGCGGCGAGCGGCGTGCCGTGGCCGGAGAGCCGGCCGATGCGGGCGGGCGTCGCGCTCATGACGCGGGCGACGTCGGCCCAGCCGATCAGGCCGGTCTGCACCATCGACTGGTGCACGACCCGCAGGGCGCTCTCCAGACCCACCATGCCGTTCGCGGCGGCCTGCCACTCGCACGCCTTGTGCTCGCTGGGGTGCGGTGCGTGGTCGGTCGCGACGATGTCGATCGTGCCGTCGGCCAGACCCTCCCGGACCGCGAGGACGTCCTCTTCGCGGCGCAGCGGCGGGTTGACCTTGAACCGCGCGTCGTAGCCGCGGACGAGTTCGTCCGTGAGCAGCAGGTGGTGCGGCGTGACCTCCGCCGTCACGTTGACACCGCGCTTCTTGGCCCAGCGGATGATGTCCACGGAGCCTGCCGTCGAGAGGTGGCACACGTGCAGCCGCGAGCCGACGTGCTCGGCGAGGAGCACGTCGCGGGCGATGATCGACTCCTCGGCGACCGCCGGCCACCCGGCCAGCCCGAGCTCGGCCGAGACGGTGCCCTCGTTCATCTGGGCGCCCTCGGTGAGTCGCGGGTCCTGCGCATGCTGGGCGATGACGCCGTCGAAGGACTTCACGTACTCCAGAGCCCGGCGCATGATCAGCGGGTCCCACACGCAGAAGCCGTCGTCGCTGAAGACCCGAACCTGGGCACGGGAGGTGGCCATGGCGCCCAGCTCGGCGAGGCGCTCGCCCTTCTGCCCCACCGTGACGGCGCCGATCGGCTGCACGGTCGCGTAGCCGGCGGCCTCGCCGAGGGCGAGCTCCTGCTCGACCACGCCCGCCGTGTCGGCTACCGGGGAGGTGTTCGGCATCGCGAACACGGCGGTGAACCCGCCCGCGGCGGCCGCTCTGGTGCCGGTGAGGATCGTCTCGGAGGCCTCGAACCCCGGCTCGCGCAGGTGGGTGTGCAGGTCGACGAGGCCCGGCAGCGCGACCAGGCCCGCGGCGTCGATCACCCGCGCGCCGGTGCGGGTGATCCCCGTCCCGACCTCGGCGATGACGCCGTCCTCGATGATGATGTCGGCGCCGTCCGCGCCGAGCAGCTGTGCACCGGTGATGACGAGGGTCTCGCTCACAGGTCTCCCCCTCGTTCGTCGTCTCGTTCTCCTGCCAGCAGCAGGTACAGCACCGCCATGCGCACGGAGACCCCGTTCGACACCTGTTCCAGCACCGTCGAACGGGGGGAATCGGCAGCTTCGGAGGAGATCTCCAGTCCCCGGTTCATGGGTCCGGGGTGCAGGACAATGCTACCGCCCGGCAGAGCCGCCACGCGCCGTGCGTCCAGGCCCCACCGGCGCGAATACTCCCGCTCAGTCGGGAAATACGCCGCGTTCATCCGCTCGAGCTGGATGCGCAGCATCATCACGGCGTCCGGCCCCTCTGCGAGGGCTTCGTCCAGGTCGTAGACCACGCGGACGGGCCACAGGGACACGTTCTGCGGAACCAGGGTCGGCGGCGACACGAGCGTGACCTCGGCGCCGAGCGTGGTGAGCAGCCAGACGTTGGAGCGCGCCACGCGGGAGTGCAGCACGTCGCCGACGATCGTCACCCGGAGACCGGAGAGGTCGCGTCCGCGGCTCTCCGCACCGAAGCGACGCTTGCGGATGGTGAAGGCGTCGAGGAGCGCCTGGGTGGGGTGCTCGTGCGTGCCGTCGCCGGCGTTGACGACTCCGGCGGAGATCCAGCCGCTCGTGGCGAGCGTCTGCGGGGCGCCGGAGCCGGGGTGCCGCACGACGACCGCGTCGGCGCCGATCGCCTCGAGCGTCTGCGCGGTGTCCTTCAGGCTCTCGCCCTTGGAGACGCTGGAGCCCTTGGCGGCGAAGTTGATGACGTCGGCGGACAGGCGCTTCGCGGCGGCCTCGAAGGAGATGCGGGTGCGCGTGGAGTCCTCGAAGAAGAGGTTGACGACGGTCTTCCCGCGGAGCGTGGGGAGCTTCTTGACCTCGCGGGACTGGGTGTCGGCCATGTCCTCCGCGACATCGAGGATGCGCAGGGCGGTCGCTCTGTCGAGCGTGCGGGTGTCGAGGAGATGCCTCATTCGCCGATCGTCACCTCCTCGGCGCCGTCGTTCTCGAACAGACGCACGTTGACGCGCTCGGTGCGCGCGGACGGGATGTTCTTGCCCACGAAGTCGGGGCGGATGGGAAGCTCCCGGTGTCCGCGGTCGATGAGGATCGCGAGCCGCACGACGGCGGGACGGCCGATCGACTGCAGGGCGTCGAGCGCGGCGCGGATGCTCCGGCCGGAGAAGAGGACGTCGTCGACGAGGACGACCGTCTTCCCGTCGATGCCGCCCGCGGGGATCTCCGTCGGCTGCGGCGATCGCGTCGGGTGCTTGGCGAGGTCATCGCGGAAGAGCGTCACGTCGAGGGATCCGACGGGGACGGAGACCTGCGCGATCTCGCTGATCAGCGCGGCGAGCCGGTGTCCCAGCGTCACGCCGCGGGTCGGGATGCCCAGCAGGACGAGGTCGTCGGCCCCGCGATTGGACTCGAGGATCTCGTGCGCGATCCGGGTCAGCGCTCGTGAGATGTCGGCTTGGTGCAGCACAGTGCGCACACCCATCAGCCGCTCCCTTCTCCGCCTCACAGGACGGTGTTAAAGGTTGCTTGTGATCCCAGTCTATCGGAGGGATCAGACGCCGACGACCTCGACACCGCGCTCTCTGGCGACCGTCGCGAGACGACGGTCGAAGGTCGCCAGCGTCGCGCCGAACGCCTCCGCCGTGACGAGTACCGCGCAGTCCGGGAGCTTCAGGGAGGTCGCGGCGCGGAGCCGCGCGATATGGACCGGTTCGTCGACCGTCTCCTCCCGACGCAGCAGCCCGAGGGAGTCGATCTTGGCGAGATCGGCGAGCTCTGTGCCCATCCGCGCCGGATGCACGAGCGTCTCCGCGAGGTTGATCGGATGGATCAGAAGGTCTTCCTCGGTATCGAGGATGTCGAACGCCGCCTCCTGGTGGACATCGTCGGTGGAAAGGTGCGCGATGAGGACACCGGCGTCCACGACGATCACTCCGGCCAGTCCTTCCGGAGAGCGTCGAGATACCCCGGTGGATAGGCGATCGATCCCCGTGTCGCCTCGAGCGCCGCCCGCCGGGTCGCGCGCCGGTGGGATCCTCGCTCTGCGAGCCGCTCCGCCCCCAGCACCGCGAGCCTCGCCACCTGCTCCGACTTCGGTAGTCCCGGCCACTCGCTTTCCGCGAGTTCCAGCGCCTCGCGCAGCGCGGCGGTCTGCGTCACCTGGATACGGGTCAGAGCGGTCGGCATCGCCACACTGTACCACCGGCTGCGCTCGGTGGTACAGGCGCGCTCAGCTCGCCTCGCGGAGCACCGGATCCGTCACGTCGTCGATCTTCGAGGAACGGATCGGGTGGCCGCTCGTGGAGAGGCAGCGTCCGGTCTTCAGGTCCCACTTCCAGTCGTGCATGCTGCATGTGAGGATGCCGTCCTCGTCGACCTTCCCCGTCTTGGTGAGGTCGGCGCGCAGGTGCGGGCAGCGGCGCTGGACGACCCAGTCGCCGATCTCCGCATCCTCGGTCTGGTCGGTCTGCTCCTGGTACCAGTTCTCGACGTACTCGATCCGGTCGACCGAGAGGCACTTGAGGAACGTGGTGAGGAACTCGTTGAACTTGCCGCTGCGGCCGACCGAGAACTGCATCGACAGGAAGATCGAGTTCGACCAGTCGATCTCGTGGTCGCGGATGTTCGTCGAGACGAGGTCGGCCGGGATCGTGTACCAGTACACGCACTCCTCCCCCGCGTACTCGCGGACCTTGGCGCGCGGGAAGTCGACCACCATGTCCAGCTCCCCGATGCGGAAGCGGACGCGCCCGCCGACGCCGAGGCGGATGGTGCGCGACTTCTTCAGCAGCGGCTCCCACCATTCCTTGATCGCGGCCAGCATCTCCTCCGGCGGGATGATCTCGGCGCGCGAGGCCTCCTCGTCGCGGATCTCCTGCTGGCGGGTCGCGCGCTGCTCCTCCAGGTACTCCCACTTCTCGTCGAAGATGTGGGCGAGCTCGGCCTCGGTGTAGAGCGTCTGCTCGGTGGTCACCGCACCGCCGTCGATCGTGACGAGAGTGCCAGGGACGAAGAGCTGCCCGTCGTACTTCGGGGCCAGCTCCTTCATGTGCGCGATGAACTGCTTCTGGTCCGTGAAGATGGACTCGCCGTTGCGGCCCATCCCGTTGAAGTCGAAGAGGTCGTCGCGGAGGAACATGGGCGGACCCGCCATCGGGAAGACGTGCGGAGCGTCGACCTTCTCGATGTAGTACATCGCGCGCTTGTTCTGCGCCTCGCGCTTGAGGCGGGCGAAGTTCTGCTTCGCGTCCAGCGGCAGGTCGTAGACCATGGGCCACCAGATCGCCCCGGAGACCTGCGTGAAGTAGGCGTCGGGCTTCCCGAAGTGCAGCAGCTTGTCGAGATCGAGCGGGTGCGAGTCGTTCTGGTTCAGCATCGAGCCGGTGCCGTCGTCCACGCTGAGCGACGAGTCGCCGATCGGGCCGTCGCTCGGCGCGCGCAGCGGGGTGATCATCATCTTGAGCGCCCCGCGCTCGATGATCTCGCCGGCGGGCGCGTAGGTGATGTTCGTGTAGCCGAGCGCCCGGATGTCCTGCTCCAGGTCGTCGATCGGATACTCCGGCAGGAGCACCTCGATGTCCTTGCGGATGTACCGCTCCAGGAGCGCCGGGTCGAAGTGGTCGCGGTGCCGGTGCGAGATGTAGAGGAAGTCGGCTTCACGACCGTAGCGCTCCCAGTCGAGGGCGCGGTTGTCCGGGAACGGGAACCAGGACCCGAAGAAGGACGGGCCGAGCACCGGGTCGCAGATGATGTTGCCGCCCACCGTCTCGATGAACATGCCGGCGTGGCCGAGTCCCGTGATCCGCATTGCATTCCTCTCGAAGATGAACCGTTCGATTGTACCGACGGCTCCCTGAGCGCCCGGCGGGACGGGCCGGGGAAAACGGTCTAGTCGTCGAAGAGACCGCGGATGTCGTCGGCGGTGAGCGTCTGCGCGAAGAGCGCGTCGTCATCGAGCACGGCGGTGAACAGGCGGGCCTTGCGGCGTTGCAGCGCGAGGACCTTCTCCTCGATCGTGCCGCTGGCGATCATGCGGTAGACGAACACCTGGCTGCGCTGGCCGATGCGGTGCGTGCGGTCGACTGCCTGGGCCTCGGCGGCGGGGTTCCACCACGGGTCGAGGAGGAAGACGTAGTCGGCCTCGGTCAGCGTGAGCCCGAACCCGCCGGCCTTCAGGCTGATGAGGAAGACGGGCTGCTCCCCCTCCGCGAAGTCCGCGACCACCTGCTCGCGATGACGCGTCGAGCCGTCGAGGTGCGCGTACGGGATGCCGGCGGCGTCCAGACGCGCGGCCGCCATGTCGAGGAAGGACGTGAACTGGCTGAACACGAGCGCGCGGTGCCCCTCCGCCTGCAGCTCGACGATCCGCTCCAGGAGCTCGTCGAGCTTGCGGGAGCCGAGGCGCGCGTCGGCCGGGTCGATCAGCGCCGGAGCGAGGCTCAGCATCCGCAGCAGCGTCAGGGAACGGAACACGATGAAGCGGTTGCGGTCGAGATCCTCCAGCAGGCCGAGCACCTTCTGCCGCTCCCGCTGCAGCACCGTCTCGTAGAGCTCGCGATGCCCCGCGCTCAGCTCGATCTCCAGCACCTGCTCCTGCTTCGGCGGCAGGTCCGGAGCGACGAGCTCCTTGGTGCGGCGGAGCACGAGCGGGCGGATCCGTCGTCGGAGCTGCGCGAGGCGGCGCTGCCGGTACGGTCCGCCCTCCGCGTTCTCCGGGACCTTCCCCTGCTCGATCGGCTGGATGTAGTGCTCGCGGAACTTCCGCGCCGAGGCGAACAGGCCGGGTGCCGTGAGCTTCAGCAGCGCCCAGAGCTCCTCGAGGCTGTTCTCCAGCGGCGTGCCCGTGACCGCGATGGTGACCTCGGACGGGAAACGCGCGACGGCACGATGCAGCTTCGTCGCCGGGTTCTTCACGAACTGGGCCTCGTCGAGGATCAGCCCGGCCCAGGTGACGCCCGCGAACCCCTCTTCGTCGAGCCGCGCGACGGCGTAGGTGGTGAGCACCACGTCGGCCTCGCGAGCCACGGCGGCCACGGCAGGCCCGGCGGTCGAGTCCCGGGTGATCACGCGGAGACCCGGAGCGAACCGCGCCGCCTCGGTGCGCCAGGTCGCCAGCACGGATGTCGGCACCACCACAAGGAAAGGGCGTCCCTCCCCCGCCGCACGGGCGTGCAGGATGAGCGCGAGCAGCTGGACAGTCTTCCCGAGACCCATGTCGTCGGCGAGGATGCCGCCGAGCCGATGCGACCAGAGGAACGCGAGCCAGTCCAGCCCCTCCTTCTGGTACGGCCGCAACTGTGCGGTGAGCCCCGGAGGGAGGGGCACCGCCGGCACCGCAGTGGCGCTGCGCAGTCCGTCGGCGGTGGCCCGCCAGCTCACCGCGGGAAGGGCCTCGTCCGCCAGATCCTCGAACTCCTCCCACAGATCCGTCTGATGCCGACTGATCCGCGGGCCCGTCTCCCACTCGTCCAGATCCCCGGCCTCGTCCAGGAGGTCGCGCAGACGGTCGAGCGCCGGGTGGTTCAGGGAGAAGTAGCTGCCGTCGACGAGCAGGAGCTTCCGCCGGCCCGCGCTCAGGGCCGTGAACAGCGGCTCGAAGGGGATGTTCCGCCCGTCGATGCGGACGATCACGCCGAGGTCGAACCAGTCGGGGTCGGTGCTCTCCACGGTCGAGACCGTGATCTCCGGCTCCCCGGCGAGCTCGCGATACGTCTTGCGGCGGCCCGACACCTCCACCTCGACGCCCTCCGCCTCCACGGCGGGGACGACGCGGGTCATGAACTCCGCGGCCGCCACGTCGTGGAACGCCCCCGCGGGGGCGAACGCGACGCCGTGCTCCTGCCAGACGTTCCGGATCCGATGCGTCACAGAGGCTTCGGCCTCCGGATCGCGCACGGCCTCCGGACCCGGCGTGAACGGCACCCGCCCGAAGCCGCGATAGTCCCACTCGACGGTGTACTCCACGGTGTCTCCGCGACGGAACGCCACCCGGAGCACGGCACGGGGCGGTGGGAGGTCGGGGAGCGCGACGCGGCCGACCGCGCGGACGGGGAGACGGCGCGCGAGGAGTGGATAGGCGTCCTGGAGGAAGGTCGCCTCCTCCGCTGCGGGGACGACGAGCATCCCGGCCCGGAGCAGCGACGGCGCGGGCCCCGCGAGCGGAAGCTCCGCGAGCGTCACCTGCAGGCGCGACCCGCTCTGCGCGACCTCGTACACGCCGGAGCGCCCGAGGGCGCGGATGCTGCCCGGCAGCGTCTCGCGCCCGTCCAGGGTCACGACCGGACGGACGACGAGGCCGCCGTCGTCGTCACGGGACACGGTCGCCGTCAGTTCTGCGGTGTCGGCGAGGACGAGCGTCGTCGACCGCTGGGCCGCCACGAGCGGGATGCCGAGGTCGGTCGCCGACCGCAGATGCCCCCAGAGGAGCCGCGACTCGATGAGGTCGGCGACGAGCCAGTCCCCCGCCGTGCCGGAGAGCAGCGCGTCGCGCGCGATGCTCAGCAGATCGGCGAACCACCGCGACTGCTCCCGACCGTACTGGTCCGGCGCGCGGCGGACCGCGTCCCAGGTGGCGGAGCCGAGCACCCAGGACCCCGTCGCCGCGCTCCGCTCCAGCGGACGGATGCCGAGGAGGATCTCCCCCACACCCTTGGCGACGTCACGGGGAGTCGCGGTGCGCTGCGGGCGTGAGGCCCACGGGTTGGCTCCTCGGGCGTCGCGGACGCGCACCTCGAACCCGAGCGCGAGGGGGGTCGCCGCCGGAGCAGCGCCGGCCTCGAACAGGGCACGCCAATCCCGCGCCCCGTCTCCCGGAGTGGCGGAGGCGGGCGGGCGGATCATGAGACGATCCTGCCCGCCACCGCCGACACCGCCGCCGCGGCGCTCAGGCCGAGCGGGCGACGCGGGCGAGCACGCCGTGCACGAACGCGCCCGACTCGTCGGTGGAGAACTCCTTCGCGAGCTCCACCGCCTCGTCGATCGCGACCGCGGTCGGCACCTCGTCGTTGTAGAGGATCTCCCACGCGCCGATGCGCAGCAGGGCGCGGTCGACGGCGGGCATCCGCTCGAGCTTCCAGTCGCGGCTGTGGGTCGTGATCTGCTCGTCGATCTCGTCGCGCTGGTCGATGATGCCGTCGACGATCTCGCGGGCGTACAGCCACGACGCCTCACGTGCGGGCTCGTTCGCCGCGCGCTTCGCCTCGGCGGCGAGGGCCACCGCGACCTCGTCGCCGCGGACGTCGGCCGAGAACAGGATGTCGAGCGCGCGCTTGCGCGCCTTCGTGCGGGCGCTCACGCCTTACTTCTCGCGGCCGAGGTACTCGCCCGTGCGGGTGTCGACCTTGACCTTCGTGCCGGTCTCCAGGAAAAGCGGGACCTGGATCTCGTAGCCGGTCTCGAGCGTCGCGGGCTTGGTGCCGGCGGACGAGCGGTCGCCCTGCAGACCGGGCTCGGTGTAGGTCACCTCGAGGATGACCGAGGCCGGGAGGTCGATGTAGAGGGGGTTGCCGTTGTTGAGGGCGATGGTGACCTGCTGGTTCTCGAGGAGGAAGTTCTTCGCGTCGCCGACCGTGGCCGCCGGCAGCGTGATCTGGTCGAAGTCGGTCTGGTCCATGAACACGAACCCGTCACCGTCGGTGTAGAGGTAGGTGTAGTCCCGGCGGTCGACGTTCTCGATGTCGATCTTCGCCCCGGCGTTGTACGTGCGGTCCACGGTCTTGCCCGAGACGACGTTCTTCAGCTTCGTGCGGACGAAGGCGCCGCCCTTGCCGGGCTTGACGTGCTGGAACTCGATGACGCTCCAGAGCTGCCCGTCGATGCTGAGGACGACGCCGTTCTTGATGTCTGCGGTGGATGCCATGTGCGAGGAGTTCCGTTCCTGAGTCCGTGGGGCCGGGGTCGGCCGACAGTCGATTCTACGGGATGCCCGGCGCAGGCCGTCGCGGGGCACGATAGACGCTCCTCCGCGAGAGCGGAAGCCCCGTGACGATGCCCGTGGCCCCGGGCAGCGTGGACGAGGACAGGAGGAATCGACATGAGCGAGGACGATCGCGACCGGGACCCGACCCGGATGGCGAATCAGCCGGCGCTGCGGACGTCGTCCGGGGCGGTCTGGCTCATCGTCGCCACGATCTTCACGGCGGTCAGCCTCGTGCCCCTGATCGGGATCGTCCGCAGCGGCGGCGCGGCGGGAACCGTCGGCCTGGTGACCGCGATCATCCTGGTCCTGGGCCTGGCCGCGATGGTCGTCATCCGCCTCGCGGTGTCGAGCGTGCGGCCGCGGCTCCGTGCGCTGGCCGCCTGTTTCCTCGCCATGGCCCTGTTGACGCTCGTGGGCATCACGGTGTGCGTGCTGCTCGTCGGCCTGCCCCGATCCCCGCGCGCTCAGAGCTGCGCGACGAGTTCCCGCACCGCGTCGGCGTAGCCCTCCACGCCGCGTCCGATGACACGCACCGCGGCGACGTCGTGCAGGTACGAGTGGTGACGGAACTCCTCGCGGGCGTACACGTCGGAGATGTGGACCTCGGCGAAGGGCAACGCGACGCCGGTGAGCGCGTCACGCAGGGCGACGGAGGTGTGGGTGAGGCCGCCCGGGTTGATGACGATGCCCGCGCAGTCCGCCCGCGCGTCGTGGATCGCGTCGATGAGCACGCCCTCGTGGTTGCTCTGCAGCGCCCGCACCTCGAACCCGAGCGCGGCGGCGGCCTCGGCGGTGATCCGCTCGACGTCGGCGAGGGTCGCGGTGCCGTACACCTCGGGTTCGCGGGTGCCGAGGAGGTTGAGGTTGGGGCCGTTGACGAGCAGCAGCCGACGCGGGGCGCTCATGCGGGCACGCTCCCGGAGTCGACCAGCTCGCGGCGCATGACCCATTCCCGCCCGAAGTTGGCCGTCTCGATCTCCCCGGTCCGGACGAAGCCGCCTCGGCGGTACACGGCCTGCGCCCGGGAGTTGTCCACGTGCACCTCGAGCACGAGCGCGCGGAGGCCGCGATCGCGGGCCCAGGCCGCCGCGGCGTCGAGGAGCGCATCGATGACGCCCGCACCGCGGTGCGCGTCCGCCACGTAGACCCCGACGACCAGCCCCGCGTCGTGCTGCTCGCGATGCGGGAGCACGGTCACGGTCCCGGTCCAGGCGCCGTCGTCGGCGATCGCGACGAACTGCGCCGCGGCGGCGTCGCCCGCGGCATTCGCGGCGCGCTCCTGCCAGAAGCGGTCGGGCTGTGCGGCGGCGTGCTCGACGGTGTCGAGGAAGGCCATCGGTGCGGCCGGGTCGGCGAGGGCCCGCAGCCGCAGCGCCTTGACCTCCCGCCAGTCCTCCGGTGTGATGCGCCGGACGGCGATGCTCATGCGCCGATCTCCTGGTAGGCGGCGAAGAGCAGCGACTCATCCGGCGCCTGGAGCACGGTGGGCTTGGCGATGTCGTCCAACAGGATGAAGCGGAGCATGCCGCCGCGGCTCTTCTTGTCGCGCTGCATCGTGGCGAGCAGCTGCGGCCAGGCACCGGCCCGGTACGACGTCGGCAGGCCGAGCGACTCGAGGATCGTGCGGTGGCGCTCCGCCGCGGCGTCCGACAGGCGCCCCGCGAGCCGGGACAGCTCCGCGGCGTAGAGCATGCCGATCGAGATGGCCGCCCCGTGCCGCCAGCGGTACCGCTCGGCGTGCTCGATCGCGTGGCCGAGCGTGTGGCCGTAGTTCAGGATCTCCCGCTGCCCGGCCTCGCGGAAGTCGTCCGAGACGACCTGCGCCTTCATGTCGATCGCGAGCTCGACCGCCCGGCGGAACTCGTCCGTCGTGGTGTCGACCGCGCGCGCGGGATCGGCCTCGACGATGTCGAGGATCTCCGGCGCCCAGATGAAACCGGCCTTGACGACCTCCGCGAAGCCGGCGGTGGCCTCGTTCGGGCTCAGGCTGCCCAGTTCGTCGAGGTCGCCGACGACGGCGCGCGGGGCCCAGAAGGCGCCGACGAGGTTCTTGCCCTCCGCGGTGTTGACGCCCGTCTTGCCGCCCACCGCGGCGTCCACGAGGCCGAGGACGGTGGTGGGCACCTGGACGATCTGGATGCCGCGCAGCCACGTCGCCGCGACGAAGCCGGCGAGGTCGGTCACCGCTCCCCCGCCGTAGCCGACGACGGCGTCCGTCCGGGTGAAGTCCGCCTGGCCCATGACCTGCCAGCAGAAAGCGGCGACCTCGATGCGCTTGCCCTGCTCGGCATCCGGGATCTCGGCGAGCAGCACCTCGCGCGGACCATCCGCGGTGTCGGCGAGGAGCCGGTCGCGGAGCTCGGCGGCGCGGGCCGCGAGGGTCGGCGGGTGCACGACGAGGATCTTGCGGACGCCCGGCGCGAGAGCCGCGGACACCTGGTCGAGGATCCCCCGTCCGATCGTGATGTCGTAGGCGTCGTTCCCGGTGACGCTGATGGTCGTCGTGCTCATCGCTGTTCTCTCCTCCATGCCACGATCTCGTCCGCGATGCGCTGCATCGGACGCCGCGAGGTGTCGAACGTGGCCGACGCCACCTCGTCGTACCATCCTCGCCGTTCGGCGAAGATGCGCTTCCACTTCTCGACCGGGTCCTCGCCCGCCAGCAGCGGGCGCGTCCCGCCGCGCAGGCGGTCGGCGACGGCCGCCTCGGTCACGGTGAGGAAGACCACCGGATGAGCGCGCAGCAGCGCGCGCGTCTCCGGATCCGTGACGGCGCCACCGCCGAGGGAGATCACGCCGCCCTCGGCGAGGGCCTCGCGGACCGCCGCGCGCTCCAGGTCCCGGAAGTGCGCCTCGCCGTGCGTGGCGAAGATCTCGGGGATCGGGCCGTGCGCGGCGACGATGCGCTTGTCGGTGTCAATGAAGGCGACGCCCAGCCGCCGTGCGACCCTTCGTCCGACGCTGGTCTTGCCGGCCGCCATCGGTCCGACGAGGACCAGCGTCAGCGGATCAGCCGCGTTCGTCATGCGCGATGAGCGCCGCCTCGGACGCGGGGGCCGTGCGCAGCTCCGCCGGGATGCCGTCGAGGTACCCCTCCAGGTTGCGGCGCGTCTCGCGGATGCTGTCACCGCCGAACTTCTCCAGCACGGCGCGCGCCAGCTCGATCGCGACCATGGCCTCGGCGACGACCCCCGCCGCGGGCACGGCACAGACGTCGGAACGCTGGTGGTGCGCGGTCGCCTCGTCACCGGTCGCCACGTCGATCGTGCGCAGCGCATGAGGCACGGTCGCGATCGGCTTCATGCCGGCGCGGACGCGCAGCACGGTTCCGGTCGACATGCCGCCCTCGGTGCCACCGGCACGATCGGTGCCGCGGGCGATGCCGTCGGCGGTGGCGAAGAGCTCGTCGTGGGCGGCGGAGCCGCGGCGGCGCGTGGTCTCGAAGCCGTCGCCGACCTCCACGCCCTTGATGGCCTGGATGCTCATGAGCGCCTGGGCCAGCCGGGCGTCCAGGCGGCGATCCCAGTGCACGTGGGAGCCGAGCCCCGGCGGCAGGCCGTACGCGAGGACCTCGACGATGCCGCCGAGGGTGTCGCCGTCCTTCTTGGCGTCGTCCACCTCCGCGACCATGAGCGCCGAGGTCGCGGGGTCGAAGCACCGCAGCGGGTCGGCGTCCAGGGCGTCCACGTCGTCCGGTGTCGGCAGCGCCGCGCCATCCGGCACGCGCACCGGCCCGATGGAGAGCGTGTGGCTGACGAGTCGGATGCCGAGCTCGCCGAGGAAGGAGCGGGCGACGGCACCGAGCGCCACGCGGGCGGCGGTCTCCCGGGCGCTCGCGCGCTCGAGGATCGGACGGGCCTCGTCGAAGTCGTACTTCTGCATGCCCACGAGGTCGGCGTGTCCCGGACGTGGCCGGGTCAGCGGGGCGCCACGACCGCGCGAGCGATCGGTGAGCTCCACCGGCTCCGGGTTCATGACCTCGATCCACTTCGGCCACTCGGTGTTGCCGATGCGCAGGGCGATGGGGCTGCCCAGCGTCTTCCCGTGCCGGACGCCACCGGAGATCGTGAGCTCGTCCTGTTCGAACTTCATCCGGGAGCCGCGTCCATAGCCGAGCTTGCGGCGGGCGAGGTCGGCCTGGATGGCCTCGGACGACACCGGGACGCCGGAGGGCAGACCCTCCATGACGGCGATGAGTTCTGGGCCGTGCGATTCGCCGGCCGTGAGCACGCGGAGCATGTGCTCTAGTCTCCCATGCGTTTCCCCCCGCGCCGTGCCGCGTTTCGTCCGGCGGCGCTCAGAGGGTGGCGCGCATCGCGGCGAGGACGGCCTCCTCGTCCGGCAGCGGCGAGACCGGGTCGCCGTGCAGGAAGATCCGGATCTGCCGGACCGCCTGATGCAGCAGCATCCCGAGCCCGGAGACCACCGGCGCCGCACCCCATGCCGCCGCCAGGGCGGACGGCCAGGGCGCGTAGGCGGCGTCGAACAGCGTGCCGCCGCTCTGGGCCAGTCGGGCGGCACTCTCCGGCGGAAGCACGGCGCCGGAGGGCAGGGTCGCCACCGTGAGGTCGACGGCGCCCTCCACCACGTCGAGCGGTCGCGGGGTGACCACGACGCCGCGTCGCTCCCCGATCCCGACGAGCCCCGCGGCGCGCTCCGGCCGACGGGCGGCGACCTCGACCCGTGTCGCCCCCAGGTCGGCGAGAGCGACGAGGGCCGAGGCCGCCGTGGCTCCGGCGCCCAGGATCCGCGCCGTCCCGATCTCGCGGATGCCGGCGTCCCCGAGCGCATCGACGATCCCGCCGACGTCGGTGTTGAATCCTGCCGGGGTCTCCGAGAGCAGGAGCGTGTTGACCGCGCCGGTCAGCTCCGCGTGGGCGTCTCGGGTGGCGGCGTATCGGTACGCCTCCTCCTTGAGCGGCATCGTCAGGGACAGGCCGCGCCAGGTGTCGTCGAGGGCCTCGACCGCGTCGTTGAAGCCCTCCGCGCCGACCTGACGGCGCCCGTACTCCCAGTCCAGTCCGAGCACCGCGTAGGCCGCAGCGTGCAGCTCCGGCGACCGTGAGTGCCCGATCGGGTCGCCCCAGACCGCCAGCCGTCTCCGGTTCACCGCGTCAGCAACCGGCGTCGGGGTTCGCGCGGCACCAGTCCCGCCACTTCTCCACGCCCTGCTCGTGCTCCGCGAGGGTCTCCGAGAACTGCGTCTCGCCGGTCTCGAGGTTGACGGTGACGAAGTAGATCCACGGCCCGTCCGCGGGGTGCATCGCGGCATCGATCGCGGCATCGTTCGGGCTCGCGATCGGCGTGGCCGGAAGCCCCTTGTTCACGTAGGTGTTCCACTCGTTGGGGTCTTCCAGAGCCTCGGCCGAGCTCGAGACCACGCCCTCATGCAGGGAGCCGTACCCGTACTGCGCCGTCGAGTCCATCTGGAGCAGCATGTCGTCGTCGAGGCGGTTCTGGATCACGCGGGACACCTTGGCGAAGTCGTCCGTGCGGCCTTCGCGCTGGATGATCGAGGCGATCGTGAGGATCCGCTGCGCGTCCTCGTCCGGGACGCCGGCGGAGGCGAGCGATTCGCGCGTCCGGTCGACCATGCGCTGGATGACCTGCGTCGCGGTGACCTCGGGGTCGAACGTGTACACCGCGGGGAACAGCCACCCCTCCAGGCTCTGCGCCTCCACCCCGTACGCGGACGGATCGGCGACGGCTGCCTCGAGGTCGGCCAGCGGCATCCCGAGAGTCTCCGCCATGGACGGCAGGGCCGATTCGATCGTCCCGCCCTCCGGCATGGAGACGGTGTTCTCGAGCTTGTTCTCCTCGTTGCGGAGCGCGGCGAGGGCATCCTCCGCCGTCATCTTCTTCTGCAGGCGGTAGACGCCGGGATAGAAGGTCACCGCGATGTTCTCGTCGATGAGGTAGTCGTAGAAGACGTCCTCGGTCTTCGTAACGCCGGCTTCGTACAGCGCCGCCGACACGGGGCCGCCCGTGTCGCCCTGCTTAATCGTGACGTACACCTCACCGGTCGCCTGACCGGGCTCCCAGTCCTTCGGCTCCCCCCACCCCATGGCGTCGGCGATGCGGTCGCCGAAGGTGTTGGCGACCCAGACTCCGCCGGCGGCGATGCCGCCGAGGATCACCAGGACGATGATCAGGGCGACGAGGCAGCCCTTGCGGCGCTTCTTCTTGGTCGGCGCGCCGTGATCGCGGCCGTCGTCCTGGGCGGCGAAGATCTCGTCGAGCCCGCCGCCCAGCGCGGGTGCGGGGTCTTCGGTGCCGGTCGACCGGCGCGGCCCCGGAGCGGGGGTCTCATCCGCGCTCGTCGCGGCGACGGGCATCGCGCGTGTCGCGACCGGTTCGGCATCCGCGCCGGGCACCGCCGACCGGTGATCGTTCCCCGGTGTCTCCGCAGTGGTCGCCGCCGACGCCGAGACCGGGCGGGCGGGCACATCGGCCGCGGGTGCGACACCGGCGTCCGGAGCGGGCGGGGCCTCCTGCTCGCGCGCCGCGGCCTCCCTGGCCGCACGGCGGGATCCTGGCGCCGGCGTGTCGTCTCCGGCGGTCGGGACCTGCGGGGACGGAGCGGGGAGGTTCTCGAACAGATCCCCCAACCGGGTGCTCTGCTCGTGCTCGGGCGCACGGCTCTCGCGTTCGGACATGTTCAGGCGGGCTCCTCGTCAACGGGGACCGGGGCACCGGCCGGGTTTCCGGTGCTCTTCTCCGTGTCGATCGCCTGCTGCAGCAGCACCACGGCGGCGACCTGATCCACAATGCTACGAGAGTTCTTCTGTGATCGCCCAGAACTCCGCAACGCCGCATGCGCGGAGACGGTGCTCAGACGCTCGTCGACGAGGCGTACCGGCACACCGCTCCGCGCCTGGAGAGCCGCCGCGAACTCGCGCGCATCCACCGTCGACGGCGTGTCGGCACCCTGCATGTTCACGGGCAGCCCGACGACAATCTCCAGCGGCTCGTACTCCGCAGCCAGCTCCGCGATGCGCGAGAGCGAGCGCTCGTCGCGGGGCACGGTCTCGACGGGGACGGCCAGCATGCCGTCCGGATCGGACCGGGCCACGCCCACGCGGGCCCTGCCGACGTCGATGCCGAGCCGGACCCCGCGGCGATAACCGCTCACGCGCGGCGCAGCTCCTGGGAGACGGCCTCGAGCGCGGCGGGCAGCGCCGCCGCGTCGGTGCCGCCGCCCTGGGCGACGTCGTCACGCCCACCGCCGCCTCCGCCGAGCACACCGGCGGCGCGCTTCGCGAGCGCACCCGCCTTCGCACCGGCACTGCGCGCAGCCTCGTTCGTGGCGACGACGACGACGGGGCGACCGTTGACGACCGCACCGAGCGCGACGACCGCGGGATCGGAACCCAGCCGGTCGCGCACGCCGTTGACGAGCTCGCGGACATCGTCCGCGGAGGCCACATCGCCCAGCGTCTGCGCCGCCACGCGGAAGTCTCCGACGCGCGTCGCGGCCTCGGCGATGGCGGGAATGCGCCCCGCCCGCTCCTTCGCCTCGAACTGCGCGATGCGCTTCTCCGCGGCCTTGAGGCTTGCGGCGAGATCGGCGATCCGCTCAGGGAGCTGCTCGCGCGGGGTCTTCAGGGAGGCGGTGAGCTGCGACACGAGAGCCCGCTCCGCCGCGAGCTCACGGAACGCATCCGCGCCGACGAGAGCCTCGATCCGGCGGTTGGAAGCGCCGACCGACGACTCCCCCACCACGCTGACCAGGCCGATCTCCGCGCTGGTCGACACGTGCGTGCCGGCGCAGAGCTCGCGCGACCACGGGCCGCCGATGTCGACCATCCGCACGACGTCGCCGTACTTCTCGCCGAAGAGCGCCATGGCGCCGGCTTCCTTGGCCTCGTCGAGCGTCACGATGCGGGTGGTCACCTCGAGGGCGTCCTGCACGGCGCGGTTCGTGATCTCCTCGATCTCCGTGCGGGTGTCCGTCGACAGCGCCTGCGACCAGGCGAAGTCGAATCGCATGTACCCGGCGCGGTTGAGCGACCCGGACTGCGTGGCCGTCGGACCGAGCGTGTCGCGGAGGGCGGCGTGCACGAGGTGGGTGGCAGAATGCGCCTGGCGGGCGGCGCGGCGGTTGGCGGCGTCGACGATCGTCGTCGCGATGTCGTCGACCGCGACCGTGCCGCGGGAGACCTCGACCGTGTGGCTGATCAGCCCGGGGACCGGACGCTGCACGTCGAGCACCTCGAGCTCGTAGCCCGGGCCCACGATGGTGCCCTTGTCGGCGACCTGGCCGCCGGACTCGGCGTACAGCGTCGTCTCGGCGAGCACCACCTCGGCGATCTGGCCCTCGGCGGCGCTGCGCACCGGCGCGCCGTCGACGAGCAGGCCGAGCACACGGGACTCCACCTCGAGGGCCGTGTAGCCGTCGAAGCCCGTCTCGCCGAGCGCGCGCAGGTCGCGGTACACCGAGACATCCGCGAGCTGGCGCTTGCGGTTGCGGGCGTCGTCCTTCGCGCGCTGACGCTGCTCCTGCATGAGGGAGTCGAACGCGGCGCGGTCCACGTCCAGCCCGGCCTCTTCGGCGACCTCCAGGGTGAGGTCGATCGGGAAGCCGTAGGTGTCGTGCAGCAGGAACGCCTCGGAACCGCTGAGGGTCTTCCCGCCGCCCTTCTTCGTCTCGTCGAGCGCGAGGTCGAGGATGGTCGATCCCTGCGCCAGGGTGCGCCGGAAGGTCTCCTCCTCGGCGAAGGCCGCCGAGGAGAGCACGGACCAGTCCCGCTCCAGCTCCGGGTACGCCGACTTCATCGCGTCGCGGGAGGCGGCGAACAGCTCGGGGAACGCGGGGTCGTCGACACCGAGGAGCCGCATGGCGCGCACGGTCCGGCGCATGAGGCGCCGCAGGATGTAGCCGCGGCCCTCGTTCGACGGACGCACGCCGTCGGAGAGGAGCATGAGCGAGGAGCGCACGTGATCCGCGATCACCCGGAAGCGGACGTCGTCCTCGTGGACCGCCCCATAGCGGCGGCCGGAGAGCTCGACGGCGCGGTCGAGCACCGGACGCACCTGGTCGGTCTCGTACATGTTCTCGACGCCCTGCTTGAGGAACGCGACGCGCTCCAGTCCCATGCCGGTGTCGATGTTCTTCATCGGCAGCTCACCGACGATGTCGAACTCGGTCTTGCCGCGGATGTTCTCGATGAAGTCCTGCATGAACACGAGGTTCCAGATCTCCAGGAACCGCGAGTCGTCGACAGCGGGGCCGCCGTCCTTGCCGTAGGCCGGGCCGCGGTCGAAGAAGATCTCGGAGTCAGGGCCACCGGGACCGGGCTGGCCGGTGTTCCAGTAGTTGTCCGCGCGGCCGAGGCGCTGGATGCGCTCCGGCTTGAGTCCGATGATGTCGCGCCAGATCGCCTCGGCCTCGTCGTCGGTCTCGTAGACGGTGACCCAGAGATCCTTCTCGTCGAAGCCGAGGCCGCCGTCGGCCTCCGAGCTCGTGAGCAGCTCCCAGGCGTAGCGGATCGCGCCTTCCTTGAAGTAGTCGCCGAACGACCAGTTGCCGAGCATCTGGAAGAACGTGCCGTGACGCGCGGTGCGCCCGACCTCCTCGATGTCGTTGGTCCGGATGCACTTCTGCAGGTCGGCGATGCGCGGATGCGGCGCCGGGACCACGCCCGTGAGGTACGGGATCATCGGGACCATGCCGGCGACCGTGAACAGCAGCGAGGGGTCGTCGCTGACCAGGGATGCCGAGGGGACGATGAGGTGGTCGTTCTTCTCGAAGTAGGAGAGGTAGCGCTGCGCGATTTCCGCAGTTTTCATAGGAGTGCCGAATGTCCTTGCGTGAGGGGGCGCGCCGAGGCGCAGATGCGGGGGGTCAGTTCTCGCCCGGCTCGGTCAGCCGAGCCTCCTGCGCGCGATACGCGTCGCTGAGGATCGCGGCGAGGCCGTTGAGGCGGGCGTCGACGTCGGCCAGGATGTCGTGGCCCCGCGGGTCCTTGTTCATGAAGTGAGCCGCGACGAAGCCGCCGATCACGCCGATCAGGAACCACAGCACATTCTTCATGTCGTCATCCTTGCCCTAGAGCCGCGAAGGCGCGGTCTCTCCATCGTAGGCGGAAACGACAGGAGGCGTCGGGAACCCCGACGCCTCCTGCCTGATGCTCTTCCGCTGGATCAGCGGGCCGCGTAGTACTCGACGACGAGCTGCACTTCACAGGTCACGGGGACCTCGGCGCGCTTCGGACGACGAACCAGACGGGCCTGGAGCTTGTCGAGCTCGACCTCGAGGTAACCCGGAACGGCCGGCAGGACCTCGGCGTGACCGCCGGCGGCCGCCACCTGGAAGGGCTCGAGGCCCTCGCTCTTGGGCTTAACGTGGATGAGCTGACCCGGCTTCACGCGGAACGACGGGCGGTCGACGAGCTGGCCGTCGACGAGGATGTGACGGTGCACGACGAGCTGGCGCGCCTGTGCCGTGGTGCGGGCGAAGCCCGAACGCAGGACGAGGGCGTCGAGACGCATCTCGAGGAGCTCGACGAGGTTCTCACCGGTCAGGCCGTCCTGACGACGGGCCTCGTTGAACGCGATGCGCAGCTGCTTCTCGCGGATGCCGTACTGCTCGCGCAGACGCTGCTTCTCACGCAGACGGACGGCGTAGTCGCTGTCGGCCTTGCGCTTGGTGCGGCCGTGCTCACCCGGAGCGTAGGGACGCTTCTCGAGGTAGCGGGCGGCCTTGGGGGTGAGGGCCACGCCGAGGGCGCGGCTGAGACGCACCTTGCGGCGGTCCTGGGACTTCGTGACCACGAAGTTATCCTTCCGATGACGTGGACGTGGATTTCACGTCCGACGGACGTATCACCGCGTTCTGCCTCGGGGCGCACGCCGGGGTGCCGTCGAGGTGGGGTGTGAACGAGGAGATGCCCGAAAACTCGGTTTCGAGCCGCTCAAGTCTAACAGACGGCGGCAGACGCCCGAGGTCGTCGGCTCACCGGTCGCCGAGGATGCGCCGGATGCGCTCCAGCCGTGCGCTGATGTCGCGCTCCGCGCCGAGGTTCTTCGGCTCGTAGTAGTGCCGCCCGTCGAGCTCGTCCGGCAGGTACTGCTGCGGCACGATCCCGAACTCGCTGTCGTGCGCGTAGCGGTAGCCGCGGCCGTGCCCGAGACGCTTCGCCCCGGGGTAGTGCGCGTCGCGGAGGTGAAGGGGCACGCGCCCGAATCCCCCCGCGCGGATGTCGGCGATGGCGGCGTCGATGCCGACGTAGGCCGCGTTCGACTTCGCGGTCGTCGCCAGATACACGGTGGCCTCGGCGAGCGGGATGCGCCCCTCCGGCATCCCGATGAAGGCCACCGCGTCGGCCGCGGCCACGGCGATGCCGAGGGCCTGGGGGTCGGCGAGCCCCACGTCTTCGGAGGCGGAGATGACGAGCCGACGGGCGATGAACCGCGGGTCCTCCCCTGCCTCGATCATGCGGGCGAGGTAGTGCAGCGCGGCGTCCGGGTCGGAACCGCGGATCGACTTGATGAAGGCGCTGATGACGTCGTAGTGCTCGTCGCCCTGGCGGTCGTAACGGAGCAGGGCCTTGTCGACGGCCTGTGCCACGTCGTCGGCGGTGACCTCCGGGACGGCCGTCTCCCGGTCTTCGCCGTCGTCGTCGGCCTCGGAGGCGGCGGCGTGCGAGAGCGCCACGGCAGCGGCGGCCTCCAGTCCGGTGAGGGCACGACGGGCGTCCCCCGACGCGAGGCGGATGAGCGCCGACCGCGCCTCATCGCTGAGCGCGACCGTACCGGAGAGTCCGCGGGCATCCGACACCGCGCGGTCCACGAGCACCCCGATGTCGTCATCGGTGAGCGGCTGCAGCGTGAGCAGCAGCGACCGGGACAGCAGCGGCGAGATCACCGAGAACGAGGGGTTCTCCGTAGTCGCGGCGATGAGGATGACCCACCCGTTCTCCACGCCGGGCAGCAGCGCGTCCTGCTGGGCCTTGGTGAAGCGGTGGATCTCATCGAGGAAGAGGATCGTCGTCTGCCCGTAGAGATCGCGCTGGGTGATCGCCTCCTGCATGACCTCCCGCACATCCTTGACGCCGGCGGTGATGGCCGAGAGCTCGACGAACCGGCGGCCGGACGAGCGGGCGATGGCCTGCGCGAGCGTGGTCTTCCCGGTGCCCGGCGGACCCCAGAGGATGATCGACACCGCGCCGGGCGAGCTGGCCTCCGGGTCGGCGAGAGCCACGATGGGCGACCCGGCCCGCAGCAGGTGGCGCTGCCCCGCGACCTCGTCCAGCGACACCGGGCGCATGCGCACGGCGAGCGGTGTCTGCCCGGAGAGCAGGGCGGAGGGAGAGGACATTCCTCCAGGCTAACGGCGGCCGGGGACACGAGGCGAGGCCGGGCCCCCGGTAGGCTCTCAGGCGACGTCGTGGACCGGCGTCGGACGGGAGAGACAGGGCATGGCCGCACGCGGTTCCAAGAAGGCGCAGGCACGCACCGAGGCGGAGCGCGCTCGGCTGCACACCGCCCGCACCCGCTGGCACCAGGATCAGATCCGCCGTCGCACCCGCGACAACGCCATCGCGATCACGGTCGGCGCCCTCATCGTCGTGGGCGCGATCGTCAGCCAGGTCGTGCATGCGCAGGTGACCGCTCCGGAACCGACGCCCACGCCGTCGCCGACCTCGTCGATCGCTCCCTCCCCGACCCCGAGCGATGCGCCCAGCCCGGTGCCGACGGCTTCCGAGACACCGACGGAGTGAGGCCCTCCGGCGTGGTCAGTCCTCGTCGAGGACGGCGAGCCGGTACCCGCGCTTGACCACGGTCTGCACGAGGTCCCCGTCGCCGAGGGCGTCCCGCAGCCGCGCCACCGCCACCTCGACCGCACGGGCGCTGCGTCGACCGCCGGGCAGCACCTGGCCGATCTCCGCCCTGGTGAGCACGCGCCCGTCGGCGATGAACAGGGCCTCGAGGATGCTGACCGCGCCGCGGGAGAGCGGGACGAAACCTCCGTCGATCAGCGCGCCTCCGCTGCGCACCGCCAGGCGCCCCACCGCCGTCCGTCGCTCGAGGACCCCATACGTGAGCGGGGCGAGAGCGCTCCGGGCGAGGTCGTCCGCGGTGGGCCCGCACGACGTCGATGCGGGCAGGCCGCTCTCCGCCAATCGCGCGGTCGCGGCGGCGTCGGTCGTGGCGAGCAGCAGGCGGGACGTGCGCGACCGTTCGCGGATGGCGTCGAGCATGCCCAGTCGTTCCACGGTGGCGAGCCACCCGGGCAGGGCCTCCGCCACGGGGAACAGCACCGCGTCCACCTGACCGGACGCGATCCGGTACAGCGTCCGCTTGGTGCCGGCCGGGATCGCGTGGTCCGCCCGGGGCGGGGTGATCCGGACGACATCCGAGCCGGTCGCAGCGAGGATCCGCAGAAGAGTGTCGACGTCGACCGGCTCCGGGCGCACCGGCCGCGGCACCTCGACCACCACGACGCGGCAGCCGACGAGCGCCGGAGCAGGACGCGTGGGCGCACTCATGCGGAGCCCTCCGCCGACCTCGCAGTACCGACGCGTCGCCGTGTCCGTGGCGGGTGCCGGACGACGCCGATCGGGCCTCCGGGCCGCGCGAGGTCCGCCCCGCCGATCAGGGTCTCCGGAACGACGGCGCCGGCGCTCCGCAGGTCCGCGAGTGCGTCCGGTATGTCCTCCGCCGGGAGCCCGCTGACGGCGAGGAGCCCTCGATCGATCCGTACCGTCGCCTCGCGTCGTGCCGCGAGATGGCCCACGACGAGGAGCAGCGTCCCGTCGGACTCGTCGCCGACGCGCACCTCCAGGACGGGAGCGGCCGTCGTCCAGCGGAGACGCACCTCGGAGCGAAGGCTTCCGCGGTCGCCGGGCCGTACGCCGACGTTCACCTCGGCGCGCCCCTGCAGCGCGAGCGCGAGACGGCGGAGGCAGGGGCCGCAGCCGCGGCTCTCGACCGCACCGTCCAGAGCCTCCGCGACGGTTCGGATCCCGCGGTCCGCGAGCTCCGCTGTCAGCACCTCCAGCGGCGAGGACCGCAGCCCATGTGCGCAGGCCTCCTCACCGTCCGCGGCCACGGCGGCGGCCAGGAGCGCCCGCGCCGCCCTCTGACCGTCGAGCGCCCCGGGCGCGAGACCGGCGAGCGAGTCATCCGCCGACGCGCCGATGACCGTCACGCGATGCACCACGCGGGCATCCTCGGAGAGCACGACCTCCCCGAACACGCGGTCTCCCCCGCTCGGAAGAGGGATGTCGACCGTCGGCCCGTCACCGTCCGGGAGACGCAGGGTCACGACCTCGATACCGCCGGGACTCCCGCGCCATCCGTGTCCCGCGGGGCTCGCGATCCGAGCGCCGAGCAGGGCGGCCGCCGCTCGATCCGCGGACGCCAGGGCCGCCTCCGTGCCGCCGGATGCCGGGTCCGCGGCGACGTCGCCGATCGCGAGGACGCGCGGGTCGGACGTCCGCCCGTCCGCGTCCACGAGGACACCGCCGCCCGGCCGCGTGGGGAGCCCGGCGTTCCGTGCCAGCTCATCCCGTGCCCGCGCACCCGTCGTCAGGATGAGGTCGGTCCGTGCGAACGTGCCGTCCTGGAACTCCACGGCCGTCACCGCACCCGTCGCGTCGGGGTCGACGCGGGTCACCCGCGTGCGCATCCGGACCGCGATACCGCGCGCCTCGACGGCCCCGCGGAGTGCGCTCGCCCCGGGAACCGTGAGCTGTGCGGGCAGCAGGCGATCCGCGGAGTCCACGATCGTCGTCTGCACCCCGGCGTCGTGCAGCGCGCATGCGGCGTCCACTCCGCCCTCGTCGCCGCCGACGACGACCGCGCGCAGCGCGCGCGGCATCTCCGTGGCACGGACCGCGAGGAACGCACGCAGCATGTGCGCGTCCTCCATCGCGCGCAGGACGAACGACCCCCGGGCACGGATCCCCGGCACGTCGAGCCGCTGGGCATGGGTGCCGGTCGCGAGGACGAGCGCGTCGTAGTCATACCACCGGTGCGACCGCGTCCGCACGCGGTGCCCTCCCCTGTCGATCCGCAGGACCCGGTCGTCGTCGATGAGGCGGACGCGGTCGTCGCGGAACGGCGCGCGATCGAGCTCGCCCGCCGACGCCGGAGTGCCGCCGACGATGCGCGCCACGACGGAGCGATCGTAGGGCAGGCGTCCCTCGTCTCCGAACACGGTGATCCGCACGGCACGGTCCGGGTCCTCCAGCATCCGTGCGACGAAGCGGTGCGCCGCCGCCCCCGCCCCCACGACGACGATCTCCGCTGTGCGCGCTGCGTTGTCGTCCATGGAACTCCTGTCGACCTGGGGACTGTCGTGGTCGCGACGATAGGAGCGCCGTGTTACCCGCAGATGACGCGCAGTGTGTCCTGCATCGAACGTTCTGCTCACGAAACGGTAACGTCCCTCCCCGCGAGACCCCGCCTCGTCGCCGAGACCCCGCCTCGTTCGCGCACGAATCGCGGGGTCTCGGCGGGAAGACGGGGTCTCGCGGATCAGAGAGGGCGTACTAGGCTGAGCCTCGTCCTTTCCGCCTCCCGCGGCGTGACCGCGCAAGGAGAATCACCGTGTCTGCCAACGAGCCCGCGAAGCCGACCCCGCCCGTTCCCACCCCGCCCGCCGTGCCGATGCCGCGGAAGACGCCGACTCCGGCCGCCGTCGCCCCGGCCGCCGCGAAGCCGACTCCGGTCTCGTCCGCCGGCGAATGGGGCCGTGTCTCCGAAGACGGCACCGTCGAGGTGCGCGAGGGTGAGTCCTGGCGCGTCGTCGGTCAGTACCCGGACGGCACCCCCGACGAGGCCCTGGCCTACTTCGTCCGCAAGTACGACGACATCGCCTTCAAGGTCGTCGCCCTGGAGCAGCGCCACCAGGCCGGCGGCGCCTCCGCGAGCGACCTGTCGAAGCAGGCCGCGCACCTCATCGACGAGGCCACGGACGCCGCGGCCGTCGGCGACCTCGCCGGTCTCCGTGATCGTCTCACCGCGCTGACCGCGTCGCTGTCCGAGGCCACGGCCCAGGAGGCACAGCAGGCGAAGGAGCTCGTCGAGCAGGCCGTCGCCGAGCGCACCGCCCTCGTCGAGCGTGCCGAGGCCATCGCCGCCCGCGACCTGAGCAAGGTGCAGTGGAAGCAGGTCACCGCCGAGCTCAACGAGCTGTTCGAGGCCTGGCAGGCGCAGCAGCAGAACGGTCCGCGCCTGTCCAAGGGCGTCTCGCAGCAGCTCTGGAAGCGGTTCCGCGACGCCAGGGCCGTCGTCGACAAGCACCGCCGGGCGTTCTACTCCGAGCTCGACGATGCGCACAAGGCCGCGCGCGACGCGAAGTCCCGACTGGTCGAACGGGCCGAGGCCCTGGCGCCGCGCGGCGTCGACGGCATCCCCGCCTACCGCTCCCTCCTCGACGAGTGGAAGACGGCCGGACGCGCCGGACGCAAGGCCGACGACGCCCTCTGGGCACGGTTCAAGGCCGCCGGCGACGCGCTCTACGCCGCCCGCGCCGAGCAGGCCGCCGCCGAGGAGGCCGACTCCGCTCCCAAGATCGAGGCCCGGCAGGCGCTGCTCGAGCAGGCGAAGGCGGTCGCCGACGAGCCGAACATCAAGCGCGCCCGCGCCCTGCTCACGCGCATCCAGCGGGAGTGGGACGAGGTCGGCCGCATCTTCCCGCGCGACAAGGAGCGTGCGCTCGACGACAAGCTCCGCGTCATCGAGCAGGCGCTCAAGGCCCGCGAGGACGTCGACTGGAAGAAGAACAACCCGGAGACCAAGGCGCGAGCGAACGACATGAGCTCGCAGCTGCACGAAGCCATTGAGAAGCTGGAGGCCGAACTGGCCGCCGCCGAGAAGGCCGGTGACAGCAAGGCCGCCAAGGAGGCCGCGGACGCCCTCGAGGCCCGTCGCGCCTGGCTCAACGCCCTCGGCGGCTGAGCTCTCCACAGGTCCGGCCATCTCCGTCTGAGCGGGGTGCGCGACGCCACACTGGCGTCATGCACCCCGCTCTGCTCTATCTCCCCGGTTCGCGCCTCAGCAGGCCGGAACTCTGCGCCGCCCGCCTGGACGGTCATGTCGTCGAGATCGGCGACGCCTACATCCCCGCGGACCTGCCGGAGTCCGCCGACGTGCGGGCGAGCAGCATCGCCACGCTCATCCAGGAGGGCGCCGCCGCCTGCGGGCCCAGTGCCGCCTGGATCCACGGCGCCCGCGACGAGCCGCCGGCCGTCCATCACGCGCGGCGCTGCGTCGAGCGGCGGGTGCGTCCGCGCGTGCACGCCAGAGTCGTCTTCCACGACACCAGGCTTCCTCGGACGGACGTGCAGCTGCTCGGGGGGATCGCCGTGTCCACGCCCGTCCGGACGATGTGCGACCTGGCCACGAGTCTGCACCGGGACCCGCGCGTCCTCCCCTGGATGCAGGCGCTCGCTCAGACCCACCCGGAAGCGCTCGACGACGCCATCGGCAGCCTGCGGACCCGGTCGCGCGTTCCGGGCAGCGTCGGCGGCCTCGCGGCACTGGAGCGGCTGGTCAGGAGGAGGTGACACGGTACACGTCGTAGACCGCGTCGATCCGGCGCACCGCGTTCAGGACGCGGTCCAGGTGCACGGCGTCACCCATCTCGAACACGAAGCGGCTCAGCGCCAGGCGCTCGTCGGTGGTCGACACGGTCGCCGAGAGGATGTTCACGTGATGCTCGCTGAGCACCCGCGTGACGTCGGAGAGGAGGCCCGAGCGGTCCAGCGCCTCCACCTGGATCTGCACCCGGAACACGCTCTTCTTCGTCGGCGCCCAGGAGACCTCGACGAAGCGGTCCTGCTCGCCGCTGAGGGCCTTCACGTTCACGCAGTCCGCCCGGTGCACGGAGACGCCGCTCCCCCGGGTGACGAACCCGACGATGGGGTCGCCGGGGACGGGCGTGCAGCACTTCGCCAGCTTCACCAGGATGTCGTTCGCGCCGCGCACGAGCACGCCGGAATCGCCACCGCGGGTCTCTCGGGTCTGGACGCTTCCCGGCAGGTCGATCGCCCCGGTCGTGGGCTCGTCGGTGGCGACGAGCGCGGTGACCTTCTCGAGCACCGACTGGGTCGAGACGTGCCCCTCGCCGACGGCGGCGTAGAGACCCGAGACGTCCTCGTAGTGCATCTGGTGGGCGACCTCGGTGAACGAGTCCTGGCTCATCAGCCGCTGCAGCGGCAGGTTCTGCCGGCGCATCGCGCGCGCGATGGCCTCCTTGCCCTGCTCGATGGCCTCCTCGCGGCGCTCCTTCGTGAACCAGCCGCGGATCTTGTTCCTGGCTCGCGTGCTCTTGACGAAGCCGAGCCAGTCCTGGCTGGGCCCCGCGTCCGGGTTCTTCGAGGTGAAGACCTCGACGACGTCGCCGCTCTTCAGCTCCGACTCCAGCGGCACCAGGCGTCCGTTGACCTTGGCGCCCATGGTGCGGTGCCCGATCTCGGTGTGGACGGCATAGGCGAAGTCGACCGGGGTGGCGCCGGCCGGGAGACCGATCACACGCCCCTTCGGCGTGAAGACGTAGACCTCCTTGGCGCCGATCTCGAACCGCAGGGAGTCGAGGAACTCCCCGGGGTCCGCGGTCTCGGCCTGCCAGTCGGAGATGTGCGCCAGCCACGCCATGTCGGTGTCGGAGGCGCGGACCTCGGCCTTGCCGCCGCCGTTCATCCGCTCCTTGTACATCCAGTGCGCGGCGACGCCGTACTCCGCCTGGTGATGCATCTCGTGCGTGCGGATCTGGATCTCGACCGTCCGTCCGGCCGGGCCGATCACGGTCGTGTGCAGCGACTGGTAGAGGTTGAACTTCGGGGTGGCGATGTAATCCTTGAACCGGCCGGGCAGCGGCGTCCAGCGGGCGTGGATGGCGCCGAGCACGGCGTAGCAGTCACGCACGGAGGAGACGAGGACCCGGATGCCGATCAGGTCGTAGATGTCGTCGAACTCGCGGCCGCGGATGACCATCTTCTGGTACACCGAGTAGAGCTGCTTGGGCCGGCCGACGACCTTGCCGCGGATGCGCAGGTCACGGAGGTCCTCGTCGATCTCCTCGATGACCTGGCTCAGGTACTTCTCCCGCTGCGGGGTGCGCTGGGCGATGAGGCTGTGGATCTCGTTGTAGATCTTCGGGTGGAGGACGGCGAAGGAGAGGTCTTCGAGCTCCGACTTGATCGCCTGGATACCGAGGCGATTGGCCAGCGGCGCGTAGATCTCGAGCGTCTCCTTGGCCTTCTTCGCCGCCTTCTCCGGCGGGACGAAGCCCCAGGTGCGGGCGTTGTGCAGCCGGTCGGCGAGCTTGATGAGCAGCACGCGGATGTCCTTCGACATCGCGACGATCATCTTGCGCACGGTCTCGGCCTGTGCGCTCTCGCCGTACTTGACCTTGTCGAGCTTGGTCACGCCGTCCACGAGCATCGCGACCTCGTCGCCGAACTCGGCGGTGAGATCGGTGAGCGCGTAGCCCGTGTCCTCGACGGTGTCGTGCAGCAGGGCGGCCGCGATCGCCCGCGGGCCGAGCCCGAGCTCCGCGAGGATCTGGGCGACGGCGAGCGGATGCGTGATGTACGGCTCGCCGCTCTGACGCTTCTGTCCCTCGTGCTTCTCCTTCGCCACGGCATAGGCGCGGGAGATGACCGCGAAGTCGCCCTTGGGGTGGTTCGCCCTGACGGTGCGGATCAGGTTGTCGAGATCGTTGATCCGGGACGCACGCGAGAAGATGCGGGGCACCAGCCGTCGCAGACTCGAACCCTGCGATGCCGTCTGCGGCTCCGCCATCCACTCACCTCCGAATCAGACAATCCTACGCGCGCTGAGCGGGGGTCGGCCCCGCGGCGGGGGCGTCAGGCGTCGACAGCCGCTTTGCTCCGTGCCGCGCGGATACGCGCGTCGCGCTCCTTGATCTGCGGCTCGTTCTCGCGGAAGAGCGAGTACAGCGGCGCGGCCACGAAGAGCGTCGAGTACGTCGCCACGAGGATGCCCACGAAGATCGACAGCGAGATGTCGGTCAGCGTCTCCGCCCCGAGCCAGAAGGCGCCGATGAAGAGGATCGCACCGACCGGCAGCGCGGCCACCACGGACGTGTTGATCGAGCGGATGAGGGTCTGGTTCACCGCGAGGTTGACCGATTCCCCGAACAGCCGCGACGTCTTCTCCCCGTCCTCCGTCGTGTTCTCCCTGATCTTGTCGAACACCACGGTGGTGTCGTACAGGGAGTACGCGAGGATCGTAAGGAAGCCGATGACGGCCGCCGGCGAGATCTCGAATCCGGCGAGGGCGTACACGCCGACGGTGATCACGAGCACGTCGAGCAGACCGATGATCGCGGCCGCCGACATCTTCCACGTGCGGAAGTAGATCGCGAGGATCAGGAAGGTCAGTGCGAGGAAGATCGCCAGGCCCCACAGCGACTGCCGGGTCACGCTCTCGCCCCAGGCCGGGCCGATGAACGAGGAGGCGACGGCGTCCGGCTCGACACCGTAGGCGTCGGCGAGGGCGCGCGCCACCTGCTGCGTCTCACCCTCGGTCATCTGGTCGGTCTGCACGCGGACGTCCTGGTCGTTGACGATGACCACCTTGGTCGCCGCGCCGGGGACGACCGACTGCACCGCTTCTGTCGCGGTGTCCTGATCCGTGGTGTCCGGTGCGGTCACCGTGAACTGCGAGCCGCCGGTGAACTCGATCGAGAACTGGATCGGACGGAACAGCGGAACGAGCGCGGAGCCGACGACCAGGGCGATCGCGATGATGAACCAGAGGCGGCGGCGCCCCACGAACGGGAAGGAGGTCTTGCCCGTGTAGAGATTGTTGCCGAACTCATTCATGGAAGGCATCAGTTGTCTCCCTCCCTTCCGGCCGTGGTCTGTCTCTCGGCGGCGAGGGCCTCCGCCCGCTTGCGCTCGGCGATGGTCTGCCGGCGATCCGCCTCTCCGCGCGAACGCGCGTTCTTCGCCCCGCGCCCCGCGGACGCCGTGGCGACCTCGCGGTATTGCGAGCGGCTCCGGTACACGGCGCCCAGGGCCTCCGGATCCAGACCGGAGAGCTTGTGCCCGCCGCCGAAGAACCGCGTACGAGCGAGCAGCTGCATCACCGGGTGGGTGAAGATCACGAAGATCAGCACGTCGATCACGGTGGTGAGGCCGAGCGTGAACGCGAAGCCCTTCACCGTCGAGTCGGCGAGGATGTACAGCACCACCGCGGCCAGGACGTTGATCGACTTGGAGATGTAGATCGTCCGCTTCGCCCGACCCCAGCCGTCCTCGACGGCACCCGTGATCGACTTGCCGTCGCGCAGCTCATCGCGGATGCGCTCGAAGTAGACGATGAAGGAGTCGGCGGTGAAGCCGATGGACACGATCAGGCCCGCGACGCCGGCGAGCGACAGGCGGAAGCCGATCCGCCACGCCAGGATGCAGATGACGATGTAGGTCAGCACCGCCATCACCGCGATGGACGCGATGATCACCGTCCCGAGCGCCCGGTACGACAGCAGCGAGTACACCGCCACGAGCGCGAGGCCGATGAGGCCTGCGATGAGACCGATCTGGAGCTGCTGAGTGCCGAGGGTCGCGGAGATCGTGTCCGAGCTCTGCACCTCGAAGCTGAGCGGGAGGGCTCCGAACTTGAGCTGATCGGCCAGGGTCGTCGCGCTCTCCTGCGTGAAGCTGCCGGAGATGCTGGGGCGGCCGTCGAGGATGACGCCGTTCATGCGCGGCGCGCTGATGACCTCGCCGTCGAGCACGAAGGCGAACTGGTCGCGCGGCGACAGCCCGTCGATGCGGTTCTGGTTGAGCCGGGTGCTCACCTGGCCGAAGGCGTCCGCGCCGTCGCCGTTCATGGTGAGCTGCACGATCCAGGCGCCCGAGCGCGGGTCGCGTCCCGCCGTCGCGTCGGTGATCGCGCGGCCGTCGAGCTCCGCCGGGCCGAGGATGAACTTCGCGGTGTCGTCGGGCGAGCAGGCGATCACCGGCTCGTCCTTCGGCGCCTTGGACGGGTCGTTGGACGGGTTGGCGCAGTCGTACGCCTGGAACTCCGCCGCGAGCTTGTCCGTGACCCACGACAGGTCGCTGGCGTCGGTGGGCTCGGCCGTGGGCTCGGCGTTCAGCGAGGGGTCAGGGCTCGGGTACGGGGTGGAGTTGCCGTCCTCTCCGACGAACTCCGTGCTCGCGGCCGTGGTGTAGAGCACCGGACGGAACTCGAGCTGGGCGCTGGACTGGATCCGCTGCCGCGTCTGCTCGTCCGCCTCACCGGGGATCTGGACGACGATGTTGCGTCCGCCCTCGGTGGTGATGTCGGCCTCGGCCACACCGGAGGCGTCGACGCGCTGGCGGATGATCGCAGCGGCCTGGTCGAGCTGCTCCTGCGTCGGCGCTGCTCCGTCCTCCGTCTCGGCACTCAGGATGATCTGGGTGCCGCCCTGCAGGTCGAGCGCGAGCTCGGGTGTCCACGAGCTCTGCTTGAAGACGTACACACCCAGCGCGTTGATGCCGAAGAGCACGCCCGTCACGAGGAGCAGGCCGAGGAGGACCCGCCAGGCGTGACGGACAGGAGAGGATGAAGCCACGTGTGTTCAGCTTTCTGGAAGGACGGTGATCCGGGAGGCCGCGACGGCCTTCGTCTTACTTGTCGTCGGCGTCCCGCTCGAGGCGGGCGCGGGTCTCCTCGGGCGTCTCGACCGCGGGGGCGGCGGTCTCGTCGACGCTGTGATCGTCCACGCCGTCGACGGGCGCGTCGACGATGGCGTCCTTGGGCTCCACGATGCGGAGGATCGCCTGGCTGTGCACCTCGATCACGGTGCCGGGCGCGATCTCCACCAGGGCCGGGGAGTCGAGGTCTTCGGCGTCGTACGCGACGATGGTGCCGTAGATGCCGCCCTGCAGCAGGACCTTGGCGCCGGGAACCGTCTTGGTCGCCTTCTCCTCCTGCTCGGCCTTCATCTGCCGGGTGCGCTTGCGCGTGTTGAAGATCATGAAGATCAGCAGGACGGCGAGGAGTCCGAAGAGGACAAATTCCATGGGCATGGGGATGGCGCCTTTCTCAGGTGCACGCACCAGCCTTTGGGCGCACAGCGGTATCGGGGAAGTCTTCAGCGATTATAGGTCATCCAACTTCAGCATCCCGTCCGGGTGCGCCACGCCGAGGTGGGCATACGCCTCCGGCGTCGCGACCCGCCCGCGGGGGGTGCGACCGAGAAAGCCGATCCGCACGAGATAGGGCTCGACCACGCTCTCCACCGTCTCCGGCTCCTCTCCCACCGCCACCGCGAGGGTGCTGAGGCCGACCGGTCCGCCGCGGAAGCGCCGCACCAGGGCGTCCAGCACCGCGCGGTCCAGTCGGTCCAGGCCGATCGCGTCGACGTCGTAGAGGTCCAGCGCGGCCTGGACGCCGCGCAGGGTCGCCGCACCCCCGCCATGGACGAGCGCGTAGTCGCGGACGCGACGCAGCAGGCGGTTGGCGATGCGCGGGGTCCCGCGGGAGCGTCGCGCGATCTCGGAGAGCGAGTCCGTCGGGAGGTCGACGCCGAGCACGGAGGCGGAGCGTCCGATGACCTGCTCCAGCTCGCCCTCGTCGTAGAACTCGAGGTGACCGGTGAAGCCGAAGCGGTCGCGGAGCGGATTGGGCAGCAGTCCGGAACGCGTGGTGGCGCCGACGAGCGTGAACGGGGAGAGCTCCAGCGGGATGCTGGTCGCCCCCGCGCCCTTGCCGACCATGATGTCGATCCGGTAGTCCTCCATCGCGAGGTACAGCATCTCCTCCGCCGACCGGGCCATGCGATGGATCTCGTCGATGAAGAGCACCTCGCCGGGCACGAGGCTCGACAGCAGCGCCGCGAGGTCGCCGGCGTGCTGGATCGCGGGGCCGCTGGACATGCGCAGCGGACGATCGCTCTCGTGGGCGACGATCATCGCCAGCGTGGTCTTGCCCAGGCCGGGGGGACCGGCGAGCAGGATGTGGTCTGCGGGCCGGGACTGGATGCGGGCCGCCTCCAGGAGGAGCTGCAGCTGCCCGCGCACCTTCTGCTGTCCGACGAACTCGCCGAGGCTCGACGGGCGGAGAGCGCCCTCGATGGCGAGTTCGGACTCGTCGGTCGGCTCGGTCGGATCGAGGGCGTCAGCCACGGCCCTGGCCTCCCTGCGCCGGGCCGAGCAGCGCGAGCGTGCGCCGCAGCAGCAGGGCCACGGAGGCTCGCTCGGCATCCGTGGCGTCCGTCGCCGTCTGGGTCGCCGCCTCCGCCGCGACCTTCTCGGACCACCCGAGGCCGACCAGAGCCACCGTCACCTGGGCGACGACATCGTCCCCTCCCGAGGCGGCGGGCGCCGACGGGGCGGCCACGGCCTGGACCTTGCCGGCGAGCTGCACGACGATGAGCTTCGCGGTCTTCGGTCCGATGCCGGAGACCCGCCGGAACGGTGCATCGTCCTCTGCGGTCACGGCCTCCGCGATCTGGTCGGCGGTGAGGTGCGACAGCACCCCGAGCGCCGACTTCGGGCCGACGCCGGTGACGCTGAGCAGCAGGGTGAAGATCTCCAGCTCGCCGCGGTCGGCGAAGCCGAACAGCGAGAGCGAGTCCTCCCGCACGATGAGGCTCGTGTGCAGGAGGAGCTTCTCCCCCACCGTCGCGGTGTGGGCGACATCGGCGGGGACGGCGACCGCGAAGCCCACGCCCCCGACGTCGATGATGACCTGGTCCGGCGTCGTGTGCAGCACGGTGCCGTGTAGAGAGGAGATCATTCCGTCAGTCTAGGAGCCGGCTCGTAGATATGTTCGAGCGACACGCTCCGCGTCGGCCCAGGCACGCTGCGCGGGAGTGAGGCCACCCTCCGTCCGACTCGTCGAGGGAGCGCCGCGTCGCCAGGCGTGACACAGCGCGATCGCCAGGGCGTCCGCCGCGTCCGCGGGCTGCGGAGGCGCGTCCAGCCGCAGGATCCGGGCGATCATCGCCTGGACCTGACGCTTGTCGGCGGACCCGTACCCGGTCACCGCGGCCTTCACCTCGCTGGGAGTGTGGGTCGCCGCCGGCAGGCCGGCCTCTGCGGCGATCAGCAGCGCGACCCCGCTCGCCTGCGCGGTGCCCATGACCGTGTGCGTGTTCTGCTGGGCGAACACCCGCTCGACCGCGACGGCATCGGGCCGGTGCTCGGCGATCGCCGCGCGGATCCCCGCAGCGACGATCGCGAGCCGGTCGCCGATCTCCGCATCCGGGGCGGAGCGGATGACTCCGACATGGACGAGCGTGCCACGACGAGCGCGATCGACGTCGACGATGCCCACACCGCACCGGGTGAGTCCGGGGTCGATGCCGAGCACGCGCAACGAAGTGGTCACCTGACCAGGCTAGGCCGCGCGCCGCGTCGCCGGCTCGCGCCGCGCCTACGCGTCGTCGTTCTCGAGCTCTGCCTGGACCTCGGGCGACAGATCGAAGTTGCTGAAGACGTTCTGCACGTCCTCGCTGTCCTCGAGCGCATCGATGAGGCGGAACACCTTGCGGGCGGTCTCGGCGTCGATCTCGACCTTGAGGTTCGGCACGAACTCGACGTCGGCCGACTCGTACTCGATCCCCGCGTCCTGCAGCGCGGAACGGACGGCCACGAGGTCGCTCGCCTCGGTGATGACCTCGAAGCCCTCGGCGTGCGGCTCGATCTCCTCGGCCCCGGCCTCCAGCGCCGCCATCATGACGTCGTCCTCGGTCGTGCCCTCGGAACCGACGACGATGACGCCCTTGCGGCTGAAGTTGTACGCCACGCTGCCCGGGTCGGCGAGGGTGCCGCCGTTGCGGCTGAGGGCGGTGCGCACCTCGGCCGCGGCGCGGTTCTTGTTGTCGGTCAGACACTCGATCATGAGGGCGACACCGTTGGGCCCGTAGCCCTCGTACATGATCGAGGTGTACTCGACGGCCTCACCGCCGATGCCGGCGCCGCGCTTGATGGCGCGATCGATGTTGTCCTTGGGGACCGAGGTCTTCTTCGCCTTGAGCACCGCGTCGAAGAGCGTCGGGTTGCCCTGCAGGTCGGCGCCGCCCAGCTTGGCCGCGACCTCGATGTTCTTGATGAGCTTGGCCCAGGACTTCGCACGGCGCGCGTCGATGACGGCCTTCTTGTGCTTGGTCGTGGCCCACTTGGAATGCCCGGACATAAGTCTCCGCTCGTCGTCTGCGCCCCGGAACGCCGCCCAGGGCGTCGTCCAGTCTATCGAACCGTGCCGCGGCACCGCTGTTGTCCCGCTCGCGCAGGCGTTCGCGCGAGTTCAGGCACCTGCGCGCGCACGCGCCTGATCTCGCGCGCGGGCCTGAACCCACGACACCGTCAGCGGCGCGAGACCCGGTCGAGGAAGCGTCGGTGGAACCGCGTCTCGTTGGTGATCTCCGGGTGGAAGCTGAGGCCGAGCAGTCCGTCCTGCTCCACTCCGACCACGCGACCGTCGGGCAGGGTCGCGAGTACCGAGGCCTGCGGCCCGACCGCCTCCACGACGGGTCCGCGGATGAAGGCGGCCGTCACCGGCTCGTCGAACGCGGGCACGGTCAGCTCGGCCTCGAACGATTCGGCCTGACGCCCGAACGCGTTGCGCCGCACGACCGCATCGAGTCCGCCGAAACTCTGCTGTCCGTCGATCGCGTCGACGACCTCATCGGCCAGCAGGATCAGCCCCGCGCAGGTGCCGAGCACCGGCATCCCGTCCGCGATCGCGTCGCGGATCGGCTGCTGCAACCCGAACAGCCGGGCGAGCTTGTCGATTACGGTCGATTCGCCGCCCGGGATCACGAGTCCGTCGACCAGGGCGAGCTCCTCGGGCCGACGGACCAGCGCCACGTCGGCGCCGAGCGCCTCGAGGAGCGTGGCATGCTCTCGCACGTCCCCCTGAAGCGCGAGGACGCCGACGCGCGGCTTACCAGCCACGCTCGGCGAGGCGGTGCGGCGCAGGCAGGTCGCTGACGTTGATGCCCACCATCGCCTCGCCCAGGCCGCGCGAGACCTCGGCGATCACCTTCGGGTCGTCGAAGAACGTGGTGGCCTTGACGATGGCCTTCGCCCGCTCCGCGGGGTTGCCGGACTTGAAGATGCCGGAGCCGACGAAGACGCCGTCGGCTCCGAGCTGCATCATCATCGCCGCGTCGGCCGGGGTCGCGACGCCACCGGCGACGAAGAGCACCACGGGGAGCTTCCCGGTCTCGGCGATCTCCGCGACGAGCTCGTACGGTGCCTGCAGCTCCTTCGCGGCGACGAACAGCTCATCCTTCGGCAGCGCGGTCAGCGCGGCGATCTCTCCCCGGATCTTCCGGATGTGCTTCATCGCCTCAGAGACGTCACCCGTGCCGGCCTCACCCTTGGAACGGATCATCGCGGCGCCCTCGTTGATACGACGCAGCGCCTCCCCCAGGTTCGTGGCTCCGCAGACGAACGGCACGGTGAAGCCGAACTTGTCGATGTGGTTCACGTAGTCGGCGGGCGAGAGCACCTCGGACTCGTCGATGTAGTCGACGCCGAGCTCCTGCAGCACCTGCGCCTCGACGAAGTGCCCGATCCGCGCCTTCGCCATGACGGGGATGGACACCGCGTCGATGATGCTGTCGATCATGTCCGGGTCGCTCATCCGCGAGACCCCGCCCTGCGCACGGATGTCCGCGGGGACACGCTCCAGCGCCATCACGGCGACGGCACCGGCGTCTTCGGCGATCTTCGCCTGCTCGGCGGTGACGACGTCCATGATGACGCCCCCCTTGAGCATCTCGGCGAGACCGCGCTTCACGCGTGCGGATCCGGTGGTGGGCTGCTCGGTCATGGGGGTCTCCTGTCGGATGATCCGAAATCGATTTTGATCTAGATCAAAGGTAGCACTGTCCGATCCACCTAGAATCTCGGAGGAGGATCATGAGCGAGCAGATCAGGGGAACCACCGCGGCGGAGATCGCGGACAGCGTGCGCGCCCTGCGGGATCGTGGCACGCTCCGTCCCGGCGAGGTCCTCCCTCCCGTGCGCGAGCTCGCGGCGACGCTCGGCGTCAACCGCAACACCGCCGTCGCCGCGTATCGCCAGCTCGCCCAAGCGGGACTCGTGCACTCGCGCGGGCGCGCGGGCACGGTCGTCGCGGGCGTCGACGTCGTGCCGCAGGAGGGCTACGCGCCGGACACCGTGCTCCGCGACATCGGCACCGGCAACCCTGACCCGGCGCGCATCCCCGACCCGTCGCAGGCGCTCGGCACGATCGGTCGTCGTCCCGTGCTCTACGGAGAGCCGGTGATCGACCGCGGTCTCGAAGCGTGGGCGCGGGAGTGGATGGGCGCCGACCTCCCCGGTCACGACTTCCGGGTCACCGTGACCAGCGGTGCGGTGGATGCCGTGGAACGTCTGCTCGCGCAGGCGCTCATGCGTGACGACGCCGTGGCGCTCGAGGACCCCTGCTTCCTCGCGAGCATCCACACCGTGCGGCTGGGCGGATACCGGGCCATCACGGTGCCGGTGGACGAGGAGGGGATGACGGTCGACGGTCTCCGCGCCGCTCTGGACGCGGGCGTCCGCGCCGTCATCTGCACCCCGCGCGCGCAGAATCCGACGGGGGTGAGCCTCTCCCCCGCCCGCGCCGAGGCGCTGCGGGGCGTGCTCGCCGACCACCCCTATGTGCTCGTCATCGAGGACGACCACTTCTCTCTGCTCTCCCAGCGTCCCTACGAATCGCTGATCGGACCCGAGCACCGGCGATTCGCCCTGGTCCGCTCGGTGTCGAAGTTCCTCGGCCCTGACATGTGCCTCGCGCTCGCGGCGACCGACCCGGAGACGGCGGAGCGCCTCGCGATGCGGCTCAGCCCCGGTACCACGTGGGTCAGTCACCTGCTGCAGCGCCTCACGCTCGCCCAGCTCACCGACCCCGACGTCCGCGAGGAGATCGCGGAGGCGGGCCGGCACTACGCCGCGCGGAACGCCGCGTTCGCGGGACGCCTGCGCGCGGAGGGGATCGACGCGCCCGACCCCGACGGCCTGAGCCTGTGGGTCGGATTCGAGAAGCCCGCGCGCACCGTCGCCGACCACCTCATGCGGCGCGGCTGGCTCGCGCGCACCGGTGACGACTTCGCGCTCGACGAGCGCGCCGAGCCCTCGCATTACCTCCGACTCACCGTGCACGACCTCTCCGAGGACGACACGGAGACCCTCATCGCCGACCTCGTCGCCGCCGGACGATGACCACCCGACGCGGGCACCGCCCCGCCAAGAATGAAAGGGACCGGGTATGAAGATCCTGTCCATCCAGTCCGCCGTCGCGTACGGTCACGTCGGCAACTCCGCCGCCGTCTTCCCGCTGCAGCGCATCGGCGTCGAGGTGCTGCCGGTCTACACCGTGACGTTCTCGAACCACACCGGCTACGGCGCATGGCGCGGCCCGCTGATCGACCCGACCGACGTCGGCGAGGTCATCACCGGCATCGAGGAACGCGGCGTGTTCGGTTCCATCGACGCCGTGCTCAGCGGCTACCAGGGCAGCGAGGGCATCGGCGACGTCATCATCGACGCGGTCTCCCGGGTGAAGGCGGCCAACCCGAATGCGCTGTACGCGTGCGACCCGGTCATGGGCAACGCCAAGTCCGGCTGCTTCGTGGCTCCGGCCATCCCGATCCTGCTCCGCGAACGCGTGGTTCCCGTGGCCGACATCATCACGCCGAACCAGTTCGAGCTCGGCTTCCTCACCGAGACCGAGCCGGACACGCTCGAGTCGACCCTCGCCTCGGTCGACCTCGCGCGGGCGATGGGGCCGCGTACGGTGCTCGTCACGAGCGTCGAGCGGCCCGACCGCGAAGAGGGCACCATCGAGATGCTCGCCGTCGACGACGCGGGCGCCTGGCTCGTGCAGACGCCGCACCTGCCGATGAAGGCCAACGGCTCCGGAGACGTGACGGCCGCGCTGTTCACCGCGCACTACGTCGCCACCGGAAGCGCGCAGACCGCTCTGGAGCGCACCGCCTCGAGCGTCTACGACCTGCTTCAGGCCACGCTCGACTCGGGCGAGCGCGAGCTGCAGCTCGTCGAGGCGCAGGAGTTCTACGCGAACCCGCGGATGCAGTTCACCGCCCGCCAGGTGCGCTGACTCCTCCCCGACGCCGAGTCCCTGAGCGGGCCCGCGCTGGGTCCCTGAGCCTGCCGAAGGGCCTGAGCCTGTCGAAGGTGGGTCCCTGAGCCTGTCGAAGGGCCGGGTCACGACGCTTCGACAGGCTCAGCGACCCAGAGGCGGCTCAGCGACCCAGAGGCGGCTCAGCGACCCAGAGGCGGCTCAGCGACCCAGAGGCGGCTCAGCGACCCAGAGGCGGCTCAGCGATCGGCGGCGGGCCAGGCCTCCGCGACGGCCTCCCGCACCTCACCGAGGAGCTGCGGGAGCGCCTTTGTCTTGGCGATGATCGGGAAGAAGTTCGCGTCCGAGCGCCACCGCGGCACCACGTGCTGATGCAGATGCGCGTCCACGCCCGCTCCGGCCACCGCTCCCTGGTTCATCCCGAGGTTGAAGCCGTCGCAGCCCGAGACCTCGCGGAGCACGCGCATCGCGGTCTGCGTGAGCGCACCGATCTCCGCGACCTCCTCGGGCGTCGCCTGGTCGTAGGTGGCGATGTGCCGGTACGGGCACACGAGCAGGTGCCCCGAGTTGTACGGGAACAGGTTCAGCAGCACGTAGGCGGTCTCCCCACGCGCCACGATGAGCCGCTCGGCATCCGGGTACATCGGCGCCTCGCAGAACGGGCATTCCTCGCGCAGTGGTTCCGGCCCGGCCTGGATGTACGCCATCCGATGCGGGGTCCACAGCCGCTGGAACTCGTCGGGCACCCCGACGAGACGGGAGGCGTCCTCAAGGTCCGCCTCACCGCCCGTCATGCGAGGTCACCCGCCTTCAACACCAGCGCGTGCGAGGCGATGGCGGCGCTGATCCGGCGCACCGCGTCGGCCACCGGCACGCCGTTCTCCTGCGTGCCGTCGCGGAAGCGGAACGACACCGTGCCGGCGGCGCGGTCCTGCTCCCCCACGATGAGGATGACCGGGACCTTCGCCGTGGTGTGGGTGCGGATCTTCTTCTGCATGCGGTCGTCGGAGTGGTCGACGTCGGCCCGCACGCCCGCCGCGCGCAGCTGCGCGATGACGTCGTCCAGGTAATCGCCGTACTGCTCGGCCACCGGCACACCCACCACCTGGCTCGGCGCGAGCCAGAGCGGGAAGTCACCGGCGTAGTGCTCGAGGAGGATCGCGAAGAAGCGCTCGACGGAGCCGAGGAGCGCCCGGTGGATCATCACAGGCCGGTGCTTCTGCCCGTCGGGACCGGTGTACTCCAGCTCGAAGCGGTCGGGCTGGTTGAAGTCGAGCTGGATCGTCGACATCTGCCACGTGCGGCCGATGGCGTCGCGGGCCTGCACCGAGATCTTCGGGCCGTAGAAGGCGGCGCCGCCCGGGTCGGCCACGAGCTCGAGACCGGACTCGATCGCGACCTCGCGCAGCGTGTCGATCGCCGTCGACCACTGCTCGGGCTCGCCGAGGAACTTCGGGTTGCCCTCCTCGTTCGTCGAGAGCTCGAGGTAGAAGTCGTTGAGGCCGTAGTCGCGGAGCAGGTCGAGGACGAGGTTCAGGTTGGTGGTGAGCTCCTCCTTGACCTGGTCCTGGGCGACGTAGATGTGCGCGTCGTCCTGGGTCAGACCGCGCACGCGGGTCAGCCCTGACAGCGTTCCGCTCTTCTCATAGCGGTAGACCGTGCCGAACTCGGCCAGACGCAGCGGCAGCTCCCGGTAGGAGCGCCCGCGCGAACGGAAGATGAGGTTGTGGAACGGGCAGTTCATCGGCTTGAGGTAGTAGTCCTGGCCCTGGCGGGTGACGTTGCCCTCGTCGTCGACGACCTCGTCGAGGTGCATCGGGGGGAACATGCCGTCCGCGTAGGTCTGCAGGTGCCCCGACGTCATGAAGAGATCCTTCTTCGTGATGTGCGGGCTGTTGACGAGGTCGTAGCCGTTGCGCAGCAGGTGCTTGCGCAGGTTCTCCTCGATCTCGTAGCGGATGATGCCGCCCTTGGGATGGAAGACCGCCAGCCCCGAGCCGATCTCGTCCGGGAAGGAGAAGAGGTCCATCTCGGCGCCGAGCTTGCGGTGGTCGCGACGCTCGGCCTCGGCGATGCGCTCCTGGTAGGCGCGCAGCTCGTCCTTCGTCGGCCATGCGGTGCCGTAGATGCGCTGGAGCTGCGGGTTCTTCTCGCTCCCCCGCCAGTACGCGGCGGCGATGCGGGTGAGGTCCCAACCGTTGCCGATCATGCGCGTGTTGGGCAGGTGCGGACCGCGGCAGAGGTCCTTCCAGACGACCTCGCCGTCACGGGTGGTGTTGTCGTAGATCGTGAGCTCGCCCTCGCCCACCTCGACGGAGGCCCCCTCGGCGATCTCGGCAGCACCCTGGGTCCCTGAGCCTGTCGAAGGACCCTTGAGTCCGATGAGCTCGAGCTTGAACGGCTCGTCCGCGAGCTCCGCACGAGCCTCCTCGTCCGTCACGACACGACGGACGAAGCGCTGGCCCTCGCGGACGATGCGCTGCATCTCCTTGGAGATCGCCTTGATGTCCTCCGGCGTGAACGGGGTGTCGACGCCGAAGTCGTAGTAGAAGCCGTCCGTGATGGGCGGACCGATGCCGAGGTTCGCCTGCGGGTTGATCCGCTGCACCGCCTGGGCGAGCACGTGCGCGGTCGAGTGACGCAGGATGTTCAGGCCGTCGGGGCTGTCGATCGTGACGGGCTCGACGTCGTCGGTCTCGGTGACCGTCGCGGCGAGGTCCTTGAGGACGCCGCCGACGCGCATGGCGACGACGTTTCGGTCAGAGAACAGGGCGAAGCCGTCGGTCGGCTGGGCGTTTTCAGGCACTGATCACTCCATCTGGGTCTGGATCTAGGCTACTCGTCCGCTCGCGGGTCGCCGACCGTCACGCAGCGGTCTCCGACAGCGAATCCGTCGCCGCTGGCGCGAAGATGATGATCGCCGCCCCGGCCAGCGCCACCACGGAGCCGATCACGTCCCACGAGGTGGGGCGGAATCCGTCGACGATGACGCCCCAGGCGAGGGAGCCGGCGATGAAGATCCCGCCGTACGCGGCCAGGACGCGGCCGAAGTTCGCATCCGGCTGGAGAGCCGCGATGAATCCGTAGGCGCCGAGCGCCATGACCCCGAGGACCGCGAACAACCAGCCCCTCTCCTCCTTCACCGCCTGCCAGATGAGCCAGGCGCCGCCGATCTCGGCGATGGCGGCGAGGAGGAAGAGGACGGTGATGCGCAGCACGGTCATCGCCTCAGTGTGGCAGGCACGGCGTCCGACGGGGACGGTAGCGTGGGCGCATGACACGGACGATCGCCCGCTGGCTCCTCGCTCTCGCCCTCGGCGCGATGGGCGTGCTGCACTTCACGCAGACACGCGGGTTCCGGGTCGTCGTGCCCGACTGGGCGACCCGCCTCACCCGGATGGACAAGGACGCGATCGTCCTGGCGTCCGGTGCGGCCGAGGTCGCGCTCGCGGCGGGGCTGGTGGCGCTGCCCCGCGAGCGCCGTCGGATGGGAGTGGCGACGGCCGGTTTCTTCGCCGCGGTCTTCCCCGGCAACTGGCATCAGTGGCGCACCGGGCGATCGACGCCGGGGCTCGACACGGACCGGCGGCGGTTCGGCCGCCTGTTCCTGCAGCCGCTGCTGGTCGCCTGGGCGCTGTGGGCGACCCGATGACGTCGCCCTCGATCGTCTGGTTCCGCGACGATCTCCGCCTGGCCGACAACCCCGCGCTGCGTGCCGCCGTCGAGCGCGACGAACCGATCATCGCGCTCTTCGTCCTCGACGAGGAGTCCCCCGGCATCCGTCCGCTGGGCGGCGCGGCGCGCTGGTGGCTGCACCATTCGCTGGCCTCGCTCGCCGAGCGGCTGCAGGAGAAGGGGGCGACGCTGGTGCTGCGGCACGGGCCCGCCGACCGGATCGTGCGGGAGCTGGTCGCCGAGTCGGGCGCCGGAGCGGTCTTCTGGAACCGCCGCTACGGGGCGGCCGGGCGCGAGATCGACGCGGGGCTGAAGGCGACGCTGCGCGACGACGGCCTCCAGGTCGCGTCTTTCGCGGGGTCGCTCCTGCACGAGCCGTGGACGGTCACCACCGGGAGCGGCACGCACTATTCCGTCTTCACGCCGTTCTGGCGGGCCTGTCTGGCCCTTCCGGCCCCGCGCGCTCCGCTCCCCGAGCCCCGCGAGCTTCGCGGCGCCGGCCGGCGGCTCCGCTCCGATCCGCTCGACGACTGGGGCCTGCTGCCGACCGCCCCGGACTGGGCGGGCGGACTCCGCGAGACGTGGGAGCCCGGCGAGCCCGCCGCACGCCGCCGGCTGCGGCACTTTCTCGGCGAGGACCTCCGCACGTACGATCGCGCTCGCGACGCCCCGGCCGCCGGTGCCACCTCCCGGCTGTCTCCGCGACTGCGCTGGGGCGAGCTCAGCCCCTTCACCGTGTGGCACGAGGCGATCGACGTCGACGGGGCCGGCGGATTCCTCTCGGAGATCGGCTGGCGCGAGTTCGCCTGGCACACGCTGTTCCACTTCCCGGATCTCGCGACGAAGAACCTGCGGCGCGAGTTCGACGCGTTCCCCTGGCCTCCCCTGGACCCCGCACGCCTGGAGCTGTGGCAGCACGGCGAGACCGGAGTCCCCCTCGTCGACGCGGGCATGCGCGAGCTCTGGCACACCGGGCACATGCACAACCGGGTGCGGATGGTCGCCGCATCGTTCCTCGTCAAGAACCTCCTCATCGACTGGCGGCTCGGCGAGGAGTGGTTCTGGGACACGCTGGTGGACGCCGACGACGCGAGCAACCCGTTCAACTGGCAGTGGGTCGCGGGTTCCGGCGCCGACGCCGCCCCGTACTTCCGCGTGTTCAACCCGGAGTTGCAGGCCAAGAAGTTCGACGGCGAGGGGCAGTACGTGGGGCGCTGGGCCGCAGACGCCCCCACCGAGCCGATCGTCGACCTCGGCGAGACCCGCAAGGCAGCGCTCGCGGCCTACGACGTCGTGAAGCGCTCCGGAGCACCGCGGAGCTGACGCCCGGCTCACGCCCGGCTCATGCCCGCGGCGACCGCCGCCGCATGGCAGACTGGTGCCCGTGAGCCCGTCCCGCAAGCCCGCCGTCGTGCGGGGCTTCGCGACCTCGTCGCTCGCGATCTTCGTGGCTCTCGCCGGTCACGTGAGCGGCGGCGGAGAGATGCCGGGCCCTCTGGGCATCCTGGTGCCCTGGCTGTTCGCCTTCATGGTGAGCGTGCTCCTCGCCGGGCGGACGCTCTCCCTCACCCGGCTCACCCTCTCGGTGGCCGTGAGCCAGTTCCTCTTCCACGTGCTCTTCGTGCTCGGCACGGTCAGCGCGTCCGGCGTGGCTGTCCGTCACGTGCACGGCGCTCCGCTCATGCTCCCCGCGGCCGAGGGCACGGCCGTCGTCGCGACCGCCGACGCCTCGATGTGGCTCGGGCACACCCTCGCCGCCCTCCTCACCGTGACGGCGCTCCACCGCGGGGAGCGGCTGCTCCTCACCCTGCGCGCTCTCGCCGTCCGACTGGTCCGCTGGGTGCGTCGGCGTGCGGACGCGACGCTCGCCCCGCGCGCCGCTGCTTCTCCGTTCCGCCTCGCCGGGCTCTTCCTCGTGCCGGCGGGCCGCGGTCTTCGCCTCCTCACTCCGCTTCTCGGGCGCGCCCCGCCCTCTCTCCCCGCGCTCTGATCCGCGCCCGCGGCCTCCCGCCGTGCGGTGCGTCCTCGCGCCGTCCCCGGTGACGCGCGCGTCCGAACGCAGGTACCCGCGTCGCTCGGCGACGTCTGAAGAGAGGCTCTTCCATGTCCCCTGTCCGCAGATTCGCGGCCGGGGCGGTGCTGGCGGCTGTCGCGATCCTCGCGACGGCGGCGCCGGCGACCGCCCATGACCAACTCATCGAGAGCAGCCCCGCCGGCGGGGAACGGCTCGACACCGCGCCCGTCAGCGTCACGATGACGTTCTCGGGCGAGCTCCTCGTCCTCGACGAGTCGACCGCCGGGGCCGTCGTCCTCGTCGTCGACGCGGAGGGCGAGGACTGGGCCACGGGCGAGGTGGAGGTGCGCGGACGGAACGTCACCGCCGCCCTCCTGCCCGACATGCCCGACGGCGGGTACCAGGTGCGCTGGCAGGTCGTCTCCGAGGACGGGCACCCGATCGCGGGGGTCATCCCCTTCGCCGTCGGAGACGCCGTTCCGCTGGAGTCGACAGGGAACCCGGAGCCGACCGCGTCCGCCACGGGCGGGTCGTCGACCGCATCGGGTCAGAACGCAGACGAGACGGGCGGCCCGGTCCGGGTCCTGCTCGTCGGCGGGGCGGGAGCGGCACTCGCCGTCGCCGCCTTCGCCGTCCTCCTCATCCTCCGCCGCCGTCGCGCGGCCGCTGTGGCGCCGGAATCCGGCGAAGACACGGCAGAGAACTCCTGAAAGGCATCATCATGAACACTCGCACCTCCCTCCCCCGCCTCGGCGCGGCGATCGTCCTCTCGCTCGTCGCGCTCACCGGGTGCACCGCGCCCACAGCCGAGACACCGACCAGCGCCCCCGCCGGTGACGATCTCCGGATCGACGACGCCTGGGTCAAGGCCGCCGACGACGGCATGTCCGCGGCTTTCGGCGTGCTCGTCAACGAGGGCGAGGAGGACGTGACGGTGACATCGGTCGCCTCCGCCGCCTCGCCGATGATCGAGCTGCACGAGACCGTGGAGAACGAGGCCGGGGAGATGGTCATGCGGGAGATCGCCGGGGGCTTCGTCGTCCCCGCCGGCGGCAGCCTCGCCCTCAAGCCCGGGGGGAATCACATCATGATGATGGACCTCTCCGAGCCTCTGGAAGCCGGTGACGAGGTCGCTTTCACCGTCACCCTGTCGGACGACTCCACGTTCGAGTTCGCCGCGCCGGTGAAGGACTACTCCGGCGCGAACGAGAACTACGACGGCGCCGACGACCACGAGGGCATGGACCACTGATGTCCGCGCGCGTCTCGGGCGCGCGCACCGGCCGCACCGGCTCGACCCGGCGGCAGTTCCTCCTCGGAGGGGCTGTCGCCGGTGTCGGCGCCGCCGTCGCGGTCGGGGCCGACCTCGCCCTCACGCGAGCGGACACGGAGGCTCCCGCGGCCCCCGCTCCGCTCAACGGCTCCCTCACCGTCCCGTTCCACGGTGTCCATCAGGCCGGGATCGACACCCCTGCCCAGGCGCACGGCTCGTTCGTGGCGCTCGACCTCCGGCCGGAGGTCGACCGCGACGGACTCCGCCGGCTCCTGCGTATCCTCACGGACGACGCGGCGCGGCTCACCCAGGGACGATCGGCGCTCGCGGACTCGGAGCCGGAGCTCGCACTCGCCCCGGCCCGGTTGACCGTCACGTTCGGCTTCGGCCCGACTCTCGTGGCACGGGCCGGCGGCAGCAGTCCGTCCTGGCTCGCTCCGCTGCCCGCCTTCCGCGTGGACCGCCTGCAGCCGGAGTTCTCGGATGGGGACCTGCTCCTCCAGCTCGCCGCCGACGACCCTCTGACCGTCGCGCACGCGCAGCGCATGCTCCTGAAGGACGCGCGCGGCTTCGCGACCGTGCGATGGATCCAGCAGGGCTTCCGCCGGGCCCACGGCACCGAGCGCCCGGGCACGACCATGCGCAATCTCTTCGGCCAGGTCGACGGCACGAGCAATCCGCAGCCGGGGACCGACGACTTCGACCGGGTGGTCTGGAGTGGGGACGGCTGGCTGGCCGGCGGCACGGGCATGGTCCTGCGCCGCATCCGCATGGACCTCGACACCTGGGACCGCCTGGATCGCGGAGGCCGCGAGGCCTCGGTGGGGCGGACGCTCCGCGACGGTGCGCCGCTCACGGGGACGTCGGAGTTCGACGAGCCGGACTTCGACGCGACGACGGCCATCGGGTTCCCGGTCATCCCGGCGTTCGCGCACATCCGGCGCGCTCGCGGGGACGGGACGGAGCGCATCTTCCGCCGGGCGTACAACTACGACGAGCGCCCGGCCGGAGACGGCGTCTCCGAATCCGGGCTGCTCTTCGCCGCGTTCCAGGCCGACGTCGCGCGGCAGTTCGTCCCCATGCAGCAACGGCTCGACGAGCTCGACCTGCTCAACGAGTGGACGGTCCCGATCGGATCCGCCGTGTTCGCGATGCCCCCGGGGTGCGCGGAGGGCGGCTACATCGGGGAGACGCTGCTCGACTGAGGTGCGGGGTCAGTGGGGTCCGCGTCGCCGGGCGGCGGCGACCGCGGGCCCCACGCCGTCCAGCGCGGGTTCTCCGTGGCCCGTCAGGACGACTCGCGCGCTCGTCCGTGCCAGGGTGTCCAGCGACTCCATCGCCTCCGTGGTGTCGGCCGTGGCCGCCCTGGCGACGATCTGGGGCACGGTCTCGCCGGTGTACGGGTCGAGCGTCACCGGCGATGAGCACCCCGGACTCCTCGAACAGGTATGCGCAGTGCCCTTCCGTGTGCCCGGGAGTCCACAGCGCGATCGGGGTGCCTGGGGTATCGATCGGATGCTCGTGCCGCACGCGCGGCTGCGCCTCGACGCCCCGGACGTTCAGCGCTCCGGCGAGTGCCATCCGGGTGATGGTCGGGATCCCCCGCGGATGGGTGAGCACGTAGGGGACGCGTGGTGAGGCCGGACGGTAGCTGTACGGATGACGAGCCAGGTGTGCGTCGCGAGGGTGGACGAACACGGAGACCCCCTCCTCGTGCAGCCCGCACGCGACACCGACGTGGTCGAAGTGCCCGTGCGTCAGGACGACCGCATCGATGTCTGTCTCTTTCGCCGCGAGGTGACCGAGCAGGTCGCGCAGCACGCCCCTGCTGCGCGGCAGTCCCGCATCGAACAGCGTCAGCCCGTCCGCGGTCTGCACGAGGTAGCAGTTGACGTCCGCCACGCTGATGCTGAAGAAGCCCGGAACGACCTCCGTCCACTGCCGCCCTCTGCTCATCCCCGGTCCTCCTCGTCGTCGGCGGGTCCGCGCCCGGCATCGAAGTTGCGCTCGTACCGCTCCCTGGCCTCGAGCAGCACGTGTGCGCCGATCACGGCGATGGGTTCCACCTCCCGCAGCAGCGGCTCGCAGTCGGGCCCCCGGCCGCAGTGCTCGCCTCGCAGGACCCAGGCGATGCGCTGCGGATCCTTCTCGGCGAGGTGTCGGTACTGACAGAGCTGGCGCGCGAGCCAGTCCTCCAGCGGACGCGTCCACCAGCGCTCGGCATCCAGGGGATTGACGGAGAGGCCGGGAAGCTCGAGTCCGCTCTCGGTGTCGACGCTGGAACGGCGTGCATCCGCATCCGGCCCCTCCGAGTAGCGGACGTGCAGGCCGGGGCATGCGCGGACGACGGCGGCCAGCTGCGGCAGATGGTCGATGCGTCGCAACCCGGTCGCGGCGTCGCGTTCGGGAGCAGAGACGGGCCCGCAGGTGCGGTCGAGAGCAGCATCGGTCATGGCCCGAGCGTAAGAAGCGGCCGTGACGACGCCGAGGGGGATTGACAATCCGGGCATCGAGCGCATCATCGCCGGAGCGCTCGCGTACGCGTGGGAAGCTACCGCGCCGCTTCCGCCGCGTCAATGCCCTCTCAGCCCGCACCCAGGGGTTCTACCTTCGGGCAACCGCACCCACCTTGGAGGGGATCATGAGCGACACCACCCGCACTACCCGCTACGCCGAGACACCGATCCAGAAGACGGCGCTGATCGTCGGCATCGTCTTCCTCATCGTCGGTATCGCCGGCTTCATCCCGGGCCTGACCCACTCGGCCGAACACCTGCACGGGGCCGGAGCAGCGTCGGAGGCCCTGCTCCTCGGCCTCTTCCAGGTCTCGGTCCTGCACAACGTCGTGCACCTGCTGTTCGCCGTCGCGGGCATCGCGCTCGCCGCCTCGCCGCGCGCCTCCCGCCTCTACCTCATCATCGGCGGGCTCGCGTACCTCGTCGTCTGGCTGTACGGCCTCATCGCGGTCGGCAACGAGCAGCTGAACTTCCTGCCGGTGAACAACGCCGACAACTGGCTCCACCTCGGTCTCGCGATCGGCATGGTGCTGCTGGGCATCTTCGTCAGTCGAGAGCCGCGCGTCCCGCGGAACGGCGCAGGCACCGCGCGCGTCTGACGCTCGGTGCACCACGTCGGGACGCCTCCTCCTCGCCTCGCGGAGGGGGCGTCCCGACTGTCGCGGCCCGGTGGCCCTACGACACGTCCAGATTCCCGGTGACCGCACTACCGGCCGGCTCCGGTACGAGATACAGACCGCCGGGCGAGTTAGCCGTGTACGCCAGCGCGTCGACCCAGGCCCGGTTGACCTCCGGCTGGCGGCTGCCGACGTACTTGAACACCAGGGAGCTCCCGGCATGCAGCCAGACGGTGATCCGTCCGCCCCCGATGCTGGCGTCCTCCTTCCAGGAGTACGGGAAGGGCTCGCCCCGCCGCAGCTTCGCGGTGATTACGAGCTGCAGATGCCGCAGTGCGCGATCCTCGACCTCGACCTTGGTGCTTCCTTCGTAGATGAATCTGCCCATGTCCGCCCTCCGGAGATGATCGCCACGAAATCTCGTCCCACGGAGGCGCGATCGTCGATCGCCGGTGGTGATGTCGGTCCACCCTGTCAGCGGCACCGCCCCCGGCGGCCCGAAGACGCCGATGTGCGGACGGGAAACGAACAGATCGTGCGAGTAGTGTCCACTCTCGGGGTCACCCCTCCACCGGCTGGACGGCGTTCCCCCAGACCCAGCAGCGGTAGGTGCGCTCGCCGGCACGGAACTCGATGCCCGCCGCGAGCGGAGTGGAGCGGACGACCTTGGCCTCCACGCGGATCGCCTCCGGGCCGAACCGCACCCACGCCCGCACCCGCCGCTGGAGCGCGTGCGGATAGACGGTGATGGCGGATTCGCGCAAGGCGAGCTCGCGATCGGACAGGGACTGCAGGGGGCCGCGGCGTGCAGCGGCCTCGATGGCCTGATGCTGCGACCGCATGTCGTTGTACGCGGAGAGCGCGCGACCCGAGTTCCCCACACCGGCTCCTTCCTCCGGCCTCTTCCAGGATACCGATACTCGAACACATCTTCGAACTCGATCCCTGCGGCACCGACACGCAGATTCGCACCGAGGTCGCAGGGCTCCGCCGTGAGGCTGCGACCTCGCGCGGATCTGCGACCCCGCGCGCGGGAGGGATGCCCCGCGGGCAAGAAAAAAACCCCCGGCAGAACCGGGGGTTTCGTGGTGCGCGATACTGGGATCGAACCAGTGACCTCTTCCGTGTCAGGGAAGCGCGCTACCGCTGCGCCAATCGCGCCCGTTGGGGCTATTCAGTTTTCCCGTGAGGTGGCGACGGGATTCGAACCCGTGTAAACGGCTTTGCAGGCCGGTGCCTAGCCGCTCGGCCACGCCACCGTGTGGATTGACCCCACGTGCCGCCGATCTTCGAGAAGATCTACTGCACTCGAGCGGATGACGAGACTCGAACTCGCGACCCCAACCTTGGCAAGGTTGTGCGCTACCAACTGCGCTACATCCGCATTTCGTTCCCGGTTGTCCCGGGCACTTATGAAACATTAGCCGATGATCCGCGCTCCGCCAAACCCGTGGCGAATCTCGCGCGTGTCTCCCCGACTGGTCATCGAGGCGCTCGCGGGTCGGGTAGTATCGGTTGACGTACCCCGCGGGTATGGGCGATTGGCGCAGTTGGTAGCGCGCTTCCTTCACACGGAAGAGGTCATCGGTTCGAGTCCGGTATCGCCCACAGAATCCCTCCGAAGGCCCCGATCATCCGGGGCCTTCGGTGTTTCCACCGGTCACAGGACCCTGCCGTCCCCCGGTCGCGAGACCCGCAGCCACCGATAGCCGTACGCGGGAAGCTCCAGCTCCACCCCGCCGTCGTCGTCGAGGGGCACGCGCCGCGCGTCGAGGAGGTCGACCAGGGTCGTGCCCGCGGGCTCCTCCCCCAGTCGGAACCGCGTCGTCGCCGGCCGTTCCGCGAAGTTGTGGACGGCGATCGTGCGCCCGACATCCGCCTCCAGGGAGTGCACCAGCAGGGCGTCCTGCGGCTGGTCGATGACGCGGAACATCCCCCACCCGAGCTCGGGCGACACCCGGTAGCGCGCGGTCAGGTCGCGGATGAAGTGCAGCAACGATCCCCGGTCCTCGAGCTGCGCGGCGGCGTTCACGTGCGTGGGCGCGTACCCGTCCGTCGGCACCGGCGCGACCAGCCGGGAGGGGCGCGCGTCGGAGAAGCCGCCGTTGCGATCCGCCGACCACTGCATCGGGGTGCGCACGGCCTGCCGCCCCTCGATGGCGATGTTCTCGCCCATCCCGATCTCCTCGCCGTAGAACAGCACCGGGGTTCCGGGGAGGGTGAAGAGCAGGCTGTAGGCCATCCGGATCCTCCGGGGATCGCCTTCCAGCATCGGCGGGAGGCGCCGGGTGACCCCGCGCCCGAACACCCGCTGCCGCTCGTCCGGAGCGAAGGCCTCGAAGACCTCCTCGCGCTCGGCGTCGCTCAGCTTGTCGAGGGTGAGCTCGTCGTGGTTCCGGAGGAAGTTCGCCCATTGCACCTCGGGCCCGAGGACCGGGCGGGCCGTGAGCGCCTCAACGAGTGGCGCGGGATCGCGGCGGGCGAGCGACAGATAGAGCGCCTGCATCGCCACGAAGTCGAACTGCATGGTCAGCTCATCGCCGTGCGCACCCCCGAAGTACGCCCGCTGCTCCTCGTACGGCAGGTTGACCTCGCCCAGCAGGATCGCCTCACTGGACCGCCGCTGCAGGAAGCGCCGCATGTCGCGCAGCAGCTCGTGCGGGTCGGGGAGGTCGGACGTCTTCGGGACCTCGAGGAGGAACGGCACCGCATCGACCCGGAACCCCGAGATGCCGAGCTGCAGCCAGAACCCGATCACCTTCGCGATCTCATCTCGGACCACGGGGTTGGCGATGTTGAGGTCGGGCTGGTGCTCGTAGAAGCTGTGCTGGTACCACTGCCCCGACTTGTCGTCCTTCGTCCAGATCCCGTCGGCCTGCCCGGGGAACACCGTGTTCTTCTCGCCCTTCGGCGGTGCATCGTCCCGCCACACGTAGTAGTCGCGATAGGGCGAGTCGACGCTGCGGAGCGCCGCGCGGAACCACGGGTGACGGTCGGAGGTGTGGTTGACGACGAGGTCGACGATCACGCGGATGCCGCGGTCGCGGGCGGTGCGGATCACCTCCACGAGGTCGCCGTGGGTGCCCAGACGAGGGTCCACGCCGTAGAAGTCGCTGACGTCGTAGCCGTCGTCGAGGTCGGGCGAGGGATAGAACGGCATGAGCCACAGGCACGTCACACCGAGCTGCGACAGGTAGTCGATCCGCTGCGCGAGGCCGCGGAGGTCGCCGACGCCGTCGCCGTCCGCGTCCAGGAAGGTCTCCACGTCGAGGCAGTAGACGACGGCCGTCTTCCACCAGAGGTCGCTCGTGTCGGTGATCTTCATGTGCGCTCCCTCAGGGCGGGCAGGATCTCGGAGGCGGCCGCCTTCAGGAACCCGGTCTGCTCGCGGCCCACGTGGTGCAGGTAGATCCGGTCGAAGCCGATGCCGACGAGCTCCGCCAGTCGTCCCGCGAGGGAACGGGCGTCATGATCGACGAGGACCGCCTTGCGCAGCCCCGCTTCGTCGACCTCGCCCACCGCGGCGTCGAGGTCCTCCGGCTGCTCGATGTTCCACGCGAGCGGCGGGGTGACCACTCCCTGCCGCCACTGCTCCTTCGCGGTCGCGTACGCCTCGGCATCGTCGGCACCCCAGCTCACGTGCGTCTGCAGGATGCACGGCCCCTGTCCCCCGGCCGAGCGGTAGGCCTCGACCACCCTCCGGAGCGCGGACGGCTCCTGGGCGACGGTCGCGAGCCCGTCCGCCCACCCGGCCGCCCACTCCGCGGTCTCCGGGCTGACGGCGGTGGCGAAGAGGGGTGGCGGCTGCGCCGGCCGGGTCCAGATCCGCGCGCGGTGCACGCGCACGAGACCGTCATGGTCGACCTCCTCTCCGGCCAGCAGCCGGCGGATCACGTCCACGCTCTCGCGCAACCGCGCGTTCCGGACGTCCTTGGCGGGCCAGACGTCGCCGGTCACGTGCTCGTTCATGGCTTCCCCGCTGCCGAGCGCGGCCCAGAACCGTCCGGGGAACATCTCCTCCAGCGTCCCGAAGGCCTGAGCGACGATCGCCGGGTGGTATCGCTGTCCCGGCGCGTTGACCATGCCGATCGGGAAGCGGGTGCGGGCCAGCGCCGCGGCGATCCAGCTGAACGCGAATCCCGACTCCCCCTGCTCGGGCAGCCACGGGGCCAGGTGATCGGAGCACATCGCCCCGTCGAAGCCGGCCCACTCCGCGCTGACGACCGCGTCGAGCAAGGCGCCGGGCGGGATCTGCTCATGGGAGGCGTGGAATCCGATGAAGACCATAGGCCGAGTCTGGCAAGCGACGACGTCCCACGGCAGTGGTTGACAGAAGCGCCGGGTACTGGCAGGTACGGCCGATGTCCGAGGGCGGACGTAGGCTGCACCGGTGCCGAAACCCCGCCTTCTCCCCGGACCCTGCCCGCTCTGCGGCGGTCTCACCGGGCTGCGGACGGACGATGCCTGGCACTGCGCGCTCTGCGGCTGGCGCTACGGAGACTCCCCCGACCCCGACCTGCCGTTCCCGCGGATCGACGTCGTGTACTACCTCCGGTACGACCGCAGGGTGAAGATCGGCACGAGCAGGCAGCCACGGCGCAGACTCGCGAGCATCCGTCATGACGAGCTCCTCGCCTTCGAACGGGGCGACCGGGTGCGCGAACAGCAGCGTCACCGCGAGTTCGCCTCCGCGCGCGAAGGCGGCGAGTGGTTCACCCTGACGCCCGAGATCGGCGCTCACATCGCCCGTTTGCAGCAGGACGGCGACCCCTGGCACCAGTACGCCCGCTGGCTCAGCGCCGCTCTCCGGGGCTGAGCCGCCTATCACCAGGCGCCGGATCGCACCAGGGGATCCCGTCCTTCGCGGACGGCAGGCAGACTCGCCGATGAACGGGCGCACCCGGCGCCCCGCGTGAGAGGACCGGACATGAACGGACGAGAGAACATCCCCGCCGACGACGTCAGCGCGCAGGATCCGCTCGCCGGCGACGGGAGCGGCGACCCGAACAGCGACCGCCAGTTCCTGCAGGATCTGCCTCCCGCCCAGGTCGACACCGAGCAGCAGCAGGAGCATCAGGCCGAGGCCGACGACGAGGAGTAGTCCTCGCGACGACGAGGGGCGACCGGATCGGCATCCGGTCGCCCCTCGTCGTGTCCGGCGTCAGGCAGTCGCGGCGCGTCCGCGGGCGCTCTGCGGCTGCGGCTGGGAGAACAGCACGACGACGATGACGGCGGCACCGACGACGACGTGCGGGAGCCAGACGTTCAGCGCCTCGCCCGCGAAGCCGAACAGCCACGGCGACAGGGCGAGGAAGAGGCTCGCGACGATGTCGAAGACGAGGTGCACGGGCATGGGGATCAGACCGAACGGACCCCACTCGTACTTCGTGAAGAGGCTGTAGACGATGAGGCCGACGCCGAGGACGATCGGGATGACGACGGGGGCTCCGCCCATGCCGGCGAAGCCGAAGAGCCAGGGCGCGGCGATCAGAGCGACTCCGACGACGTAGTCGAGAACTCCATGGACCTTGGTCGGGATGAAACGCATGATTCCTCCTTGGGTGCCGCCGGCGGCGACTCACAGGAAGGTTCGGAGCCCTGCCCCCATCGGATGGGAACGCGGCATCCGCCTCAGCTCTGCGCCCATCCGTATCGCCGCTGGAGCGCCGCGGCGACCCGGGCGTACCGGGTACGGTCCAGGGCCGCTGCCTCCCGGCGGAGACCACGCTCGTGGACGCTGTAGAGCTGTTCGATGTCGACCCAGGACTCGCGGCCCTGCCCGTCCCACTCCCCGCTCCCGATCGAGAGGTAGTCGCGGTCGCCGTCGTGCGGCCGGCTGGTCATCCGCACCGCGTACACCCGTTCGGAGGACTGCCGCCCGATCACCAGCACCGGTCGGTCCTTGCCTCGGCCGTCGTTCTCCTCGTACGGCACCCAGGTCCAGACGACCTCGCCCGCATCCGGGGCCCCGTCCCGCTGCGGCGCGTAGGACACGCGGACGGCCGGCATGCGCCCGGCATCGAGCCGCACGGTCTCGGTCCCGCGGGCGCGTCCCGGCTCGACGCCGGCATCCGATGCCGACCGCCGCTCGCGCTCCTCGGCCGTCCGCAGACGCGCGTCCGGGCGCCGCGGACCGGGAGAGGTCCGCGACGCCCGGGGGGAGCCCACTGCTCGGCGCAGGAGATCCGCGAGTGTCTTCAGGATGCCGTTGCTGGTCGTGCCCACACGGTCACCCTAACCGTCGTCACGCGTTCGCGAGGGCGTAGCCCTCCTCGCCGTGGACGACCTGGTCGACACCGGCGATCTCGTCCTCGTTCGTGATGCGGAACCCGATCGTCTTCTGGATCACGAAGCCGATCACCCAGGCGACCACGAAGGAGTAGATCAGCACGCCGGCGGCGGCGATCACCTGGACGGCGAGCTGGCGGGCGTCGCCGCCGACGAACAGGCCGGTGCCGGTCGCGAAGAAGCCGAGGTACACGGTGCCGATGAGACCGCCGACGAGGTGGATGCCGACCACGTCGAGCGAGTCGTCGAAGCCGAGGCGGAACTTCAGCTCCACTGCGAGGGCGCAGACGATGCCGGCGACCGCGCCGAGCAGGAGGGACCACCCGGGGGTGAGGTTGGCGCACGCCGGGGTGATCGCCACGAGACCCGCCACCGCACCGGAGGCGGCTCCGACGGAGGTGGGCTTGCCGTCCTTGATGCGCTCGATGAGGATCCAGCCGAGGATCGCCGCCGCCGTCGCGCCGAGCGTGTTCAGGCCGATGAGGCCGACGCCACCCATGTCCTCGGCGAGCCACTCCGCACCGGCGTTGAAGCCGAACCAGCCGAACCACAGCAGGGCGGCGCCCAGCAGCGTCAGCGGCACGTTGTGCGGCTTGAGGATGCCCTTCTGGAAGCCGATGCGCTTGCCGAGCACCAGGGCGAGGGCCAGCGCCGCGGCGCCCGCGTTGATGTGCACCGCGGTGCCGCCGGCGTAGTCGATCACGCCGATGCCGCTGTCCTCGCCGAACAGGGTGGTGCCGAGGTTCATGATCCAGCCACCGCCCCAGACCCAGGCGGCGACCGGGAAGTAGCCGACCGTGGCGAAGACGCCCGCGAAGATCAGCCAGCTGCCGAACTTCGCCCGATCGGCGATCGCCCCGGAGATGAGGGCGACGGTGATGATCGCGAAGGTGGCGCCGTACGCGACGCTGAGGAGGGCGACGTTCGACCCCTCACCCGAGGCGAGGCTGGACAGGCCGATGTCCGCGAACGGGTTGCCCGCGAAGGCCGTCGGGCTGTCCACGGCGCTCATCGAGAAGCCGAAGAGAATCCACAGCACGGCGACGAGTCCGATCGAGCCGAAGCTCATCATCATCATGCTGACGACGCTCTTCGCCTTGACGAGACCGCCGTAGAAGAACGCGACGCCGGGCGTCATGAGCAGCACCAGTGCCGTCGCGGTGATCGCCCACGAGATGTTGCCGGGAGCATCCATAGGAAAACCTCACATCCGAAGTAGTTGAGAGCTTCAGTGTGACCACGGGCGATTTCGCCCATGCGTGAGGTTTGTTTCCCCGCCGTTACAGCCCGGCTCCGCGTGTGAACATCGCGTTACGCGGGCCTGCGGGCTTACGCAGAATGCGTGAGCGCGTTGAGCCGGGAGATGGCGCGCAGGTACTTCTTGCGGTAGCCCCCGGCGAGCATCTCGTCGGAGAACACGGCGTCCAGCCCGAGGCCCGTCGCGAGGATCGGGATCTGGGCGTCGTAGACGCGGTCGACGAAGGCGACGAACCGCAGGGCCTCGGACTGGTCGGTGAGCTGGCGCACGCCCCGCAGCCCCACCCGGTGCAGGCCGTCGATGAGCCGGATGTAGCGCGAGGGGTGCACCTGCGCCAGGTGCCGGATGAGGTCGTCGAACGCGTCGTCAGAGACGGCGCCGTCCGCCGCGGCGGCGTCCACGGCGGCGCTGTAGGCGGCATCGTCCAGCGCCACGGCGTGACCGTCGATCGCGCGCTGCCGGAAGTCGACGCCGTCGATGCGCAGGGTCTGGAAGCTGTCCGACATCGCGTGGATCTCGCGGAGGAAGTCCTGCGCGGCGAAGCGCCCCTCGCCGAGCGCGTTCGGCGGCGTGTTGGATGTGGCCGCGAGCCGGGTGCCGGTGGGCACGAGCTCCCCCAGCAGGCGCGTCATGACCATGGTGTCGCCCGGGTCGTCGAGCTCGAACTCGTCGATGCAGAGCAGATCGGCGCCCTTGAGGAGGTCGACGGTGTTCTTGTAGCCGAGGGCACCCACCAGGGCGGTGTACTCGATGAACGAGCCGAAGTACTTCCGTCGGGCCGGCATCGCGTGGTAGATCGAGGCGAGCAGATGGGTCTTGCCCACGCCGAAGCCGCCGTCGAGGTAGACGCCGGGCTTGAGCTCCGGCTCCTTCTTGGCCCGGCTGAACAGACCGCCGCGCTTGACGGGGGCGCCGCGTCCGGCGAAGCGGAGCAGCGTCTGCTTCGCCTCCTCCTGGGACGGGTAGGCGGGGTCCGCCCGATAGCTGTCGAACGTGGCGTCGTCGAACTGCGGCGGCGGCACGAGGCTCGCGAGCATCTCGGGTCCGCTGACCGTCGGCGTGCGCTCGGTGAGGTGGACGGTTCCGGTGCGGGTGGTCGGGTCGGTCATCACGGTCCTGAATCAGGCAACGGCCTGTGTCGAAGTCTTACGGATCGGGTCCCGGGGGCGCGCGGAGGATCTATCGTCGAAGGGACGGATCCACACTACGCCGTCCGCACCGCCCGCTCGCCCGCTCACCGCTACGGAGACCCCATGGCCATCGAGTTCGACTCCTCCTCCCCCAAGTTCGCCGAGTACGCCGAGCCCGGCCGCCTGGTGACGACCGAGTGGCTCGCCGCCCACCTGGGAGAGCCCGGCCTCGTGGTCGTCGAGTCGGACGAGGACGTCCTCCTCTACGAGACGGGCCACATTCCCGGAGCGGTGAAGGTGGACTGGCACACCGAGCTGAACGACCCGGTGGTGCGGGACTACGTCGACGGCGAGGGCTTCGCCGAGCTGCTCAGCCGCAAGGGCATCGCCCGCGACGACACGGTCGTGATCTACGGCGACAAGAACAACTGGTGGGCCGCCTACGCGCTCTGGGTGTTCTCCCTCTTCGGCCACGAGGACGTGCGCCTCCTCGACGGCGGTCGTGACCGCTGGATCGCGGAGGGCCGCGAGCTCACCCGCGAGGCGACGAACCGCCCCGCCACGGAGTACCCGGTGGTGGAGCGGGACGACACGGCCATCCGCGCCTACAAGGAGGACGTGCTCGCCCATCTCGGCAACCCGCTCATCGACGTGCGCTCGCCGGAGGAGTACAGCGGCGAGCGGACCACGGCGCCCGCCTATCCGGAGGAGGGGACGCTGCGGGCCGGCCACATCCCCACCGCGCAGAGCGTGCCGTGGGCGAAGGCGGTCGCCGAGGACGGCGGCTTCAAGAGCCGTGCGGAACTCGACGCCATCTACCGGGACGGCGCCGGGCTGCAGGACGGCGACGACGTCGTGGCCTACTGCCGCATCGGGGAGCGCTCGAGCCACACGTGGTTCGTGCTGAAGCACCTCCTCGGCTTCGAGAACGTCCGCAACTACGACGGCTCGTGGACCGAGTGGGGCAGCGCGGTGCGCGTCCCGATCGTCACGGGTACCGAGCCCGGCACCGTCTGAGGTGGGAGAATGGCGGGGATGAACGCCTCCGCCCTGCCCGAGACCCTCGCCGAGATCCGCGACGGATTCCTGGAGACCCCGGAATCGGATCGCCTGCTGCTGCTCCTGGAGTACGCCGACGAGCTGCCCGCCGTCTCCGATGAGGTGGCGGCGCATCCGGAGATGTGCGAGCGCGTCGCGGAGTGCCAGTCGCCGGTCTACATCTACGTCGAAGTCCACGACGACGTCGTGACCATGCACGCCACGGCTCCGGAAGAGGCGCCGACGACCCGGGGGTTCGCGAGCATCCTGGTGCAGGGCCTCACGGGGCTGACGGCGGACGAGGTCCTGGCGATCCCCGAGGACTACCCGCAGTCGATCGGACTCACCAAGGCCGTGTCACCGCTGCGGATCGGCGGCATGACCGGCATGCTGATGCGCGCCAAGAACCAGGTCAGGCAGAAGCGCTGAGCCCCTGCGCCGCGAGCCACTCCGTGATCGCGGTGGTCCAGCCCTTCTCGTCGTAGTTCCAGAGCTTGGTGTGCCTCGCGACCGTGAAGCGCGGCATGGTCACGAGGTCCGGCCGCGCCTCCTGCAGGGCGTGCGAGGCGTCCGCGGGAACGAAGCCGTCGTCGTCGCTGTGCAGGATGAGGATCGGCGCGTGCAGTTCGTCGGCACGGGCGACCATGTCCAGGCGGTCGAACAGGATGGGTTCGTCCGCACCGCTGAGCTTCGCCGTGAGCGGCAGCTGCAGCGCCCCCATGGCGAGGGCGGGCAGGGGCTCGCGCACTCGGGCGACCCGCGCCTGGAAGCGCAGCACGGTGCGCCAGTCCACGACCGGCGACTCGAGGATGATGCCCGCGATGCGATCGCGATGGCCGGAGTTGACCGCAGCCTGCAGGGACACCGCCCCGCCCATGGACCAGCCCATCAGCACGACCCGCTCGGCGCCGTGACGCAGCGCGTAGGCGATCCCGGCGTCCACGTCGCGCCACTCCGACGCCCCGAGGGCATAGGCGCCCGCTCTGGTGCGCGGGGCCTCGCCGTCGTTGCGGTAGGACACGACGAGAGTGGGCAGCCCCGCCGCGTGCATCACCGGCACGGCACGGAGGCATTCGGCCCTGGTCGTGCCCCGACCGTGCACCTGGATGACCCAGGTCGAGGAGTCCCCGGGGAAGAACCATGCGGGGCACGGCCCGGCCGGAGAGCCGATGAGCACGTTCTCCCAGCGCAGGTGCAGCTCGCTCGGCGACGTGTAGTAGCTGCCGCTGAAGGACGCTCCTCGGTCCACTCTGGCGCCGGGTTCGATCTTCGTGAGGAGCTTGCGCCGCACCGTCGTGCCGTCGGCGCTGAGGACGGCACCGAGCTTGACGTAGCCGTAGGTGCCCGTCGTGAACAGGCCGTATCGCCCCGGGAGCTCGGTGTCGAGCGTGCGGCGGAGCTCGATCGTCTGAGCGCCGGTGTCGATCGCGAGGATCTCGGTGTCCTGGATGCGGCTTCGCAACGGGGTGACGACCCGGCGCGCCACCGCGATCACGAGGACCCCGACGGCGGCGCCCACAGCGAGGAGCGCGGGGACAACGATCGCAACGGCGTGCCTGAGACTCTTCATCGCCTTCCGACTCTAGCCTGTTGCCGTGACCGCACACCCCGAGGCCGGGACGCCCTTCGACGCCGCCGTGGCCGAACTGCGCGCGACCGCGTTCCGAGACGACATCGCGGTCCGTGAGATCCCCACGCCCCAGAATCTGGCCCCCTTCGCGATCGCCCTGTCCGCCGACGTCCGCCCGGGCGAGGACGGCGACTCCGTGTACGGGACCGGACGGTTCATCCTGCTGCACGATCCGGACGAGCCGGATGCCTGGGGCGGCGCCTGGCGCATCGTGATCTTCGCCCAGGCGCCACTCGAGACCGAGATCGGCACCGACCCCCTGCTCGCCGACGTCACCTGGTCGTGGCTCGTGGACGCGCTGGATTCCCGGGACGCGATCTACCACTCCCCGTCCGGCACGTCGACGAAGACGCTGTCGAAGGGATTCGGGGGCCTCGCCGACGAGGGCGACGGCGCACAGATAGAATTGCGGGCGTCCTGGACTCCGGAGGGCCCGTTCCGACCGCACGTCGAAGCATGGGCCGAGCTGGTCGGAATGCTGGCGGGGCTTCCGCCGGGTTCCGAGGGCATCGCCGTGATCGGCGCGCGAAAGGCTGTACGTGACTGAATACTCCGTGATCTCCGAAACCGAGGAGTTCCGTGCCGCCTGCGCTGCGCTCGCCGCAGGCACCGGGCCGGTCGCCGTCGATGTCGAGCGGGCGTCCGGCTTCCGCTACTCGCAGCGGGCCTATCTGGTTCAGGTGTTCCGGCGCGAGGCCGGGGTGTTCCTGTTCGACCCGCCCGCGATCGGCGACTTCGCTCCCCTGCAGGAGGCCATCGGCGACGTCGAGTGGGTGCTCCACGCGGCCAGCCAGGACCTCCCGTCGCTGCGCGAGCTGCACCTGGAGCCGAAGGAGATCTTCGACACCGAGCTGGCGTCCCGTCTGCTCGGTCACGACCGGGTGGGTCTGGCCGCCGTCGTCGAGGACACGCTCGGCATCACCCTGAAGAAGGAGCACTCGGCGGCCGACTGGTCCACCCGTCCGCTGCCCGACTCCTGGCTGGACTATGCCGCGCTCGACGTGCTGCACCTCGTCGACGTCCGCGACGCCCTCGTCGCCGAGCTCGAAGAACAGGGCAAGACCGCGTTCGCCGCGCAGGAGTTCGCCGCCACCCTGGCGCGCGCCCCGAAGGCCCCGCGCGAAGACCCCTGGCGGCGGCTGAGCGGGCTCCACCAGGTGCGCGGCGCCCGCAACCTCGCCGTCGCCCGCGCCCTGTGGGAGGCGCGCGAGATGTACGCGCAGCAGCAGGACATCTCGCCCGGGCGCCTCGTTCCCGACCGCTCCCTCGTCGCTGCGGTCCTCGCCAACCCCGCCTCCAAGCAGGCTCTCGCGGGAGTCAAGGAGTTCCAGGGTCGCGCGAGCCGCACCCAGCTCGACCGGTGGTGGCAGGCGATCGTCGACGGCCGTGCCGCCGAGACGCTGCCGCGCGAGCGTGTGCCCAGCGACGCGCTCCCGCCGCCCCGCGCCTGGGGCGACCGCAACCCGGAGGCGGACGCCCGCCTGAAGGCCGCCCGTCCCGCCGTCGAGGCCGTCGCGGAGGAGCTGGGCATGCCCACCGAGAACCTCCTCACGCCCGAGTACCTGCGCCGGGTCGCGTGGGACGGCCCTGGGACGACGGCGGAGGAGATCGGCGCCGCGCTCTCCGCGCTCGGAGCCCGCCCCTGGCAGGTTGAACAGACTGCACAGAAGATCGCCGACGCCTTTGTAGAGGCGGCGCAATCGCCGGACACCACGTCCGCGACCGCTTCGTAGGTTCGATCCAACCGATTCCTCCCGGTTTCCGGCCGTTCATAGACTGAGGCCACCGCACTAACTTGGAGGCAGAGTGGCCGAGATCTCGGACGTCTTCTTCGTCGATGGAGTGCGCACCCCCTTCGGGCGCGCCGGCGAAAAGGGCATGTACTGGAACACCCGCGCGGATGACCTCGCCGTGAAGGCGACCATCGGCCTGATGGAGCGCAACGCGGCCGTACCGGCGGACCGCATCGACGATGTCGCCATCGCCGCGACGAGCCAGACCGGCGACCAGGGGCTCACCCTCGGGCGGTCGGTGGCGATCCTCGCCGGACTCCCCCAGACCGTCCCCGGACTCGCGGTGGAGCGCATGTGCGCCGGCGCGATGACGAGCGTGACGACCATGGGCGCCTCGATCGGCGTGGGCATGTACGACCTCGCCCTGGCGGGCGGTGTCGAGCACATGGGGCACCACCCGATCGGCGCGAACGCCGACCCCAACCCGCGTTTCGTGGCGGAGAAGATGGTCGACCCCGGAGCCCTCAACATGGGCGTCACCGCGGAGCGCATCTTCGACCGCTTCCCGCACCTCACCAAGGAGCGCTCCGACCGCTACGGCATGCGCAGCCAGCAGAAGGTGCAGGCCGCCTATGACGCCGGCAAGATCCAGCCGGATCTCGTGCCGGTCGCGATCAAGCGCGCCGACGGGGCCTGGGGCCTGGCCACCGAGGACGAGGGCCGCCGTCCGCAGACCACGATGGAGGACCTCGCCGGCCTCAAGACGCCGTTCCGTCCGCACGGCCGCGTCACCGCCGGAACGTCTTCGCCGCTCACCGACGGCGCGACGATGTCGCTGCTCGCCGGCGGAAGCGCCGTCAAGGAGCTCGGCCTCGCGCCGAAGATGCGGATGGTCTCGTTCGCCTTCGCCGGCGTGCAGCCGGAGATCATGGGCATCGGCCCGATCCCGTCGACCGAGAAGGCGCTCAAGAAGGCCGGCCTCGACATCTCCGACATCGGTCTGTTCGAGCTCAACGAGGCGTTCGCCATCCAGGTCATCTCCCTCCTCGATCACTTCGGCATCGATGACGACGACCCCCGGGTGAATCCGTGGGGCGGCGCGATCGCGGTCGGCCACCCGCTGGCCGCTTCCGGCGTCCGGCTCATGATCCAGCTCGCGGCGCAGTTCGCGGAGCGCCCCGACGTGCGCTACGGCCTGACGGCGATGTGCGTCGGTCTCGGGCAGGGCGGCTCGGTCATCTGGGAGAACCCGCACTACGACGGAAAGAAGAAGAAGTGAGCTACGACGACGTCGACTTCTCGCCCATCCAGGCGCTCACCGAGGGAGAGGTCGTCACGCACTCCCCCGTGCGCGACATCCGCCTCGCATCGGGCAAGGTCCTCGCCCTGATCACGCTGGACAACGGTCGTGACCACACCCGTCCGAACACCCTGGGTCCGGCCACCCTCACCGAACTCGGCGCGACGCTGGACGGCCTCAGGGCCCGCGCGGCGGCCGGCGAGATCCAGGCGGTCGGCATCACCGGCAAGCAGTACATCATGGCCGCCGGCGCCGACCTCTCCGACATCAGCAAGGTCGGTTCGCGTGACAACGCGCGGCTGATTGCCCAGCTCGGCCACAAGGTGCTCGGGAAGCTGAGCGAGCTCGGCGTGCCGTCGTTCGCGTTCGTGAACGGCCTGGCGCTCGGCGGCGGGCTGGAGATCGCCCTGAACTCCACGTACCGCACGGTCGACGCCTCGGCCGCGGCCGTGGCACTGCCCGAGGTCTTCCTCGGCATCATCCCCGGGTGGGGCGGCGCCTACCTCCTGCCGAACCTCATCGGCATCGAGAACGCCCTCGAGGTGGTCATCTCCAACCCGCTCAAGCAGAACCGCATGCTGAAGCCGCAGCAGGCCTTCGACCTGGGCATCTTCGACGCCATCTTCCCCGCGGCGAACTACCTCGAGAACTCGCTCGCCTGGGCGGACGCGGTCCTCGGCGGCACGAAGGTCGTGCGCAAGAACGAGCCGGGCAAGATCGAGCGCCTCACCAAGTGGCCGATCGCCATCAAGATGGCGCGGGGCATGCTGGAGTCCAAGATCGGCACCGTGCCGAAGTCGCCGTACGCGGCTCTCGAGCTGCTCGACAAGGCGAAGAGCGGCACCAAGGCGGAGGGCTTCGCCCGCGAAGACGAGGCCCTGGCGGAACTGGTGACCGGCGATCAGTTCGCCGCGTCGATGTACGCCTTCGACCTCGTGCAGAAGCGCGCGAAGCGCCCGGTCGGCGCCCCTGACAAGGAGCTCGCGAAGAAGGTCACCAAGGTCGGCATCATCGGTGCGGGTCTCATGGCCAGCCAGTTCGCGCTGCTGTTCGTGCGCAAGCTCCAGGTGCCCGTGCTGATCACCGACCTCGACCAGGCGCGCGTCGACAAGGGCGTCGCCTACATCCACGAGGAGATCGGCAAGCTGGAGGCGAAGGGCCGCGTGGACGCGGACACCGCGAACAAGCTGCGCGGTCTCGTCACCGGCACGACCGACAAGAGCCTCTACGCGGACTGCGACTTCGTCATCGAGGCGGTCTTCGAAGAGGTCGGCGTCAAGCAGCAGGTCTTCGGCGAGATCGAGAAGATCATCGCGGAGGACGCGGTGCTCGCCACGAACACCTCGTCGCTCTCGGTCGAGGAGATCGGCGCGAAGCTCGCCCACCCGGAGCGGCTCGTCGGCTTCCACTTCTTCAACCCGGTCGCGGTCATGCCGCTGATCGAGATCGTGAAGACGCCGACGACCGCCGACACCGCCTTGTCGACGGCGTTCGTCGTCGCCAAGAACCTCGGCAAGAACGCGGTGCTCACCGCCGATGCCCCGGGCTTCGTGGTGAACCGTCTGCTCGCCAAGGTCATGGGCGAGGCGGCGCGCGCCGTCTACGAGGGCACCCCGATCGCCGACGTCGAGAAGGCGTTCGCGCCGCTCGGCCTGCCGATGGGCCCCTTCCAGCTCATCGACCTCGTCGGCTGGAAGGTCGCCGCGCACGTGCAGGACACGATGGTGCGCGCGTTCCCGGACCGGTTCTACGCCAACGAGAACTTCCATGCCCTGGCCGAGCTCGACCAGGTCGTCGAGAAGGACAAGGGCGGCCGTGTGGTCGGCTGGACGAAGCAGGCCGAGAAGGTCCTGGCGCCCGCCGTCGGCAAGAGCCCGGCGTCGGCGGCCACGATCCTGCAGCGCGTGCAGGACGGACTCGCGACCGAGATCAAGCTGATGCTCGACGAGGGCGTGGTGCCGGAGGTCGAGGACATCGACCTGTGCCTCATCCTCGGCGCCGGCTGGCCGTTCATCGATGGTGGGGCGTCGCCGTACCTCGACCGCGAGGGGGCCTCCGAGCGCGCATTCGGCGGCTCCTTCCACACCCCGCAGATCCGCGGTATCCAGAACCGCTGATCAGCTCTCCGCAGGGGGTCGCGCCGTGGGCGCGGCCCCCTGCGTCGTCCGCGGCGCCGGGCGGGTATCCGGCTCGCCGCGGCGCGGCCAGTGCGACAGCGCGTGCTCCGCGAGGGCGGTGATGGTCAGGGACGGGTTCACTCCCGGATTCGCGGGCACAGCAGCGCCGTCGACGACGTGCAGCCCGGGGTGCCCCCAGACGCGCTGATACTCGTCCACGACACCCTCCTCCGGCGCACCGGAGATCACCGCTCCCCCGAGGAAGTGCGCGGTGAGCGGGATCCCGAAGACCTCGGGCCAGGAGCCGCGCGCCGCCGTGGGCACCCCGCCCTCGCGCTGCAGACGCGCGGCGATGGCTCGGGCGGCGCGGTGCGCCTCGGGCAGGTGGCTGGGGTTCGGCGCGCCATGCCCCTGGGCACTCGTGAGCCGCGTCCGCCCGAGGCGACGCCGCAGGGACAGGGTGAGCGAGTTGTCGGCCGTCTGCATGACGAGCGCGATGATCCCCCGTTCGCTCCAGCGCCGGAGGGAGGCGAGGCGGAGGGCCTGCACGGGTCGGCGCAGCACCTGCCCCGCGAGTGCGGCGAGGCGCCCCGGCAAGGCGCGGTCGCCGGGGACCAGCACGGTGGCGAGAGCGCCCATGAGGTTGGATCCCGGACCGTAGCGGACGTTCTCGACATGGGTGCGGTCGTCCACGTGGAATGAGGTGGTGATCGCCACGCCCCGCGCCAGCTCCACCCGCTCCGGCACCCGGACGGCGACGGCACCGTCCAAGGCCTCCGAGTTCGTCCGGGTGAGCCGGCCCACCGCGTCGGAGATCCGCGGAAGCGCGCCCGACGCCTTCATCCGATGGAGGAGCTGCTGGGTGCCCCAGGTCCCCGCCGCCAGCACGACCTCTCGCGCGATGACGGTCTGCTCACGCCGCCGGAACCAGGCACCACTGCGTCGTGTCGTGACCGAGAAGCCGCCGTCCGGCAGCTCGCGCACCTCGGTGACGGTGCGCAGCGGCTCGATGACCGCCCCGCGGCGCTCGGCCAGGGCGAGGTAGTTCTTCACGAGGGTGTTCTTCGCGCCGACGCGGCAGCCGACCATGCAGTTCCCACAGAGCGTGCAGCCTGTGCGCTCGGGGCCCTCCCCGCCGAAGAACGGATCAGCGACCCGCTTCCCCGGTTCCCCGAACCACACGCCGACGGGTGCGCGGCGGAACGTCGCGCCCACCCCGAGGTCCTCGGCGGCTCCGGCCATGATCCGCTCGACCGGTCCGTCGTGCGGATAGCGGTCCACCACGCCGAGCATGCGCCGGGCTGTGGCATAGTGCGGGGCGAGCGCGGTGCGCCAGTCCCGGATCGATGCCCACTGCGGGTCGGCGAAGAACGCCGCGCCCGGTTCGTACAGCGTGTTGGCGTAGTTGAGCGACCCCCCGCCCACTCCCGCACCGGCGAGGATCATGACGTGCGGAAGCCGATGGATGCGCTGCACCCCGAAGCACCCGAGCGCCGGGACCCAGAGGTAGCGACGCACGTCCCAGCTGGTCTTCGCGAAGTCCTCGTCGGCGAATCGCCGCCCGGCCTCGAACACGCGGACGCGGTAGCCCTTCTCCGTGAGCCGGAGGGCCGCGACGGAGCCGCCGAAGCCCGAACCGACGATGACGACGTCCTCATCGAACATGCGCGTCCCTCCGCTCCACCCGGGTCATGACGGTCAGCGCGCCCGCGCGGATCGAGATCGTGCAGGTCTCCTCGCCGACACGCTCGCCGTCCGCGTAGGCCACGAGACCCGGGGCGGCGACGGTGACCGTGCGGGCCCGGACGTGCCGCACCTCCCGGCGCGCCAGGTGCGTCCCGCGCAGGAGGAGCGGGAACAGTCGCACCAGGCGGAGGCGGCCGAGGGGACCCACGGCGACGATGTCGAGGACGCCGTCGTCCGGGGCGGCGCCGATGCACACCGGCATACCCCCGCCGTAGCTCGCGGTGTTCCCGACCGCGACGAGCGTGCCGGGTGCCGCCGTCTCCGGGCCGTCATCGACGCGGATCGTGAAGTCGAACGGACGCAGCCGGACGAGCTCGACCAGCAGCGCGAGGTAGTACCGCAACGCGCCGGAGGGCCAGCGGAGGCGGTTGGTGCGATCGCTCACCCGGGCATCGAAGCCCAGCGCCGCCACCGTGAGGAACAGCGAGGTGCCCGTCGCGGTCCGCACCTCGCCGATGTCGATGGCACGGGGCACGCCGGTCAGCGCGAGTTCCACGGCCTCCGACACGTCCGCGCGCGGCAGCCCGAGCGCGCGCGCCAGATCGTTCCCCGTGCCGGCGGGAACCACCGTCACCGGGACACCCGCCGCACACACGACCTCGAGGATGCCCGAGAGGGTGCCGTCGCCGCCCACGACGACGAGTCCGTCCGGTCCCGCGTCCAGGGCCACCGCGGCCAGCCGCCTCGTGTCGGCAGCCGAACGCCCGGCGTACACGCGCACGTCCGCCCCGCGCCGTCGGAGGTGAGCGAGCGCGTCGTCCGCGACCCGCTGCCCGCGGCCCTTGCCGGACAGCGGGTTCGACAGCACCGCGATGTGCCCCATCTCAGACGGTCGTCCCGATCGGGACATCGGCGAGGACGGCGCCCGGGTTCATGATGCCGCGGGGATCGAGCTCCCGCTTCACGGCAGTGAGGATCCGCATGCCGGTGTCCCCGATCTCCTCCGCGAGCCACGGGGCATGATCGCGACCCACGGCGTGATGGTGGCTGATGGTCCCGCCGTTCGCGAGGATCGCGTCGTTCACTCTCCCCTTCACGAGCGCCCACGCGCCGAGGGGGTCCCGTCGCAGCCCGGCGAGGACCGTGAAGTAGAGGGAGGCGCCCGTCGGATACACGTGGGAGACATGGCACATGATGTATGAGCGGGCATCCGCCGCGTCGAAGCCGTCCCGCAGGGCCGCCTCGACCGCTTCCTTCAGAGTGCGCAGGTTCGACCAGGTCGTCGCGGTCTCCAGCGTCTCGCAGAACACCCCGGCGTCGAGCAGAGCGTCGCGCAGGTACGGACCGTCGAATCGTCCCGCCGCCCAATCCTCCGCGTCGCCGGTGCCGGCACTGCGGCCGCCTGCCGCAGCGAGGATCGCGGCGGTCCGGTCCCGGCGGCCGGCGGCGTCCTCGCCCTCGAACACCGTCACGACGCCGGCTCCCTTCGCGAGAGCCTTCCCGATCCGGCCGACCTGGGCGAGGCTCACCGCGGTCTCGGCTTCGTCGGAGAGGCGGATGACCGTGGGACCCGCACCGTGCTGCACCACCCGCCGGAGCGCATCGGCGCCGCGGTCGAAGTCCGGGAAGGTCCACGACTCGAAGATCCGGTCCGTCGGCACCGGATGCACCCGGACCCGGACCTCGGTGATCACGCCGAAGATCCCCTCAGAGCCCAGGAAGAGGCGGACGAGGTCGGGGCCGGCGGCCGATCCCGGTGCGCGGCCGAGGTCGAGGTCCCCCGTGGGCGTCGCGACCCGGATCCCCGTCACCATCGCGTCGAAACGCCCGTTGCCCGCGGAGTTCTGTCCGGAGGATCGGGCGGCGGCGAAACCGCCGATCGTGGCGTACCGGAAGCTCTGCGGGAAGTGCCCGAGCTCGAACCCCTGGGCGCCGAGCAGCGCTTCGGCCTCGGGTCCCGTCGTGCCCGCCGCGAGAGTCGCCTGACCACTGAGCGGGTCGAGGTGGAGCAGCCCGGAGAGTCGACGCAGGTCCAGGCTGACGACGGCACGATGCCGGCCGGTCTCCGGATCCAGCGCACCGACCACGCTCGTTCCTCCGCCGAACGGGATGACGGCGATCCCGCGCTCCCCCGCCAGAGCGAGGCAGGCGCGCACGGCGTCGTGGTCCGCAGGGAACACCACGGCGTCGGGCGCATCCTGCTCGGGATGCCGTCGTCGCAGAAGGTCGGGGGTGGAGCGTCCTCCGGCGTGCCGGAGGCGCACCGACGTCGTGACGTCCACCGCATCGGGGCGGACCACCGCCGCCAGCGCGTCGCGATCATCCGCGGTCAGTCGCGAGGGCCGCACCCGCACGTCATCCAGCGCCGGCGGACGGGGCGGACGGGGAACACGACCCAGCAGCAGGGGCAGCAGGCCGCGCACCGCGAGCGGAAGGTCTTTCGCCCGGTCCGGATCGCCCCAGCCGTTCCAGCGCATCTCGGGCCTGTCGGCCCCTCTGCCGTTCGCCTGCTCCATGGGTTACAGTGTGACACATCATGGAAGAACGTCAACCGCTCGCCGTGCGCTCGGAGATCCTCGCGCCGACCTGGGACGCCACGCAACGCCGGGTGCTCGACGCCGCCGACGAGCTGCTCGTCCGCGCCGGCGTCCACGGGGTGACGATCGCCGCCCTCGCGCGTCGTTCCGGTCTCAGCCGGCCCACCATCTACCGGACGTGGCGGGATGCCGACGACGTCGTCCGATCCGCGCTCCTCCGGCGGGTCGCCGACCTCCTCAGCCGGTTCCCCGCGACGACCGGCTCCCGGGACGCGCTCGTCGCGGACGTGCTGCGGTTCACCTCCCTGTTCCGGGCCGACCCCGTGTACGGCCACCTCCTCGACGAGGAACCCGAGGCGTTCACGCGCTACACCCTGCACCGGGTGGGGTCCAGCCAGCGACTCATCCTCCAGTGGCTCGCCGACGCGATCGCGGCGGCGCAGGCCCAGGGCTCGGTTCGCGCGGGTGACCCCGGCGAGATCGCCGTCATGCTGCTCCTGATCGCCCAGTCCGCCGTGCTGTCGCACGGCACGGTGGCCGACCTCATCGACGAGAAGGCGTGGGAACGCGAGCTCCGCGCCGCGCTGGACGGCCACCTCCGGCCATGACCCCCGCCCCGACTGCCCTCCACGCGGCCCGCCGCCGAAGCGATCTCGCCGCGGCGGCAGACGGCACCTGCGACGTCCTCGTGGTCGGCGGCGGGATCACCGGGACAGGCGTGGCCCTGGACGCCGCGTCGCGCGGTCTCCGGGTGACCCTCATCGAGGCGGAGGACCTCGCCTTCGGGACGAGCCGGTTCAGCTCGAAGCTCGTCCACGGCGGCCTGCGGTACCTCGCGACGGGCGACGTGGCGACGGCGCGCGAGAGTGCGCGGGAGCGGCATCTCCTGATGTCGGTGATCGCGCCCCACCTCATCCGTCCGCTCGGACAGCTGCTCCCGTTCGCCCCCGGTGTCAGCGGCCGCCAGCGGGGGGCCGGGGCGGCGGGGATGGCGATGGGCGACCTCCTCCGGCTGCAGGCGCGCACGAGCGCGAAGACCCTCCCCGGGCCGCACCCCGTCGGGGCCGCGAGGGCGCTGCGCCTGTTCCCCGCCCTGAACCCCCGCGGACTGCGCGGCGGCATGGTCACGTACGACGGCCAGCTGTCCGATGACGCCGCCCTCGTCGTCGCGGTCGCGCGTACGGCGGCCGGTCTCGGCGCGCGGATCCTCACCAGGGTCCGCGCCGAGCGGCTGCACGCGGACGGCGCTGCAGCGACGGACACGCTCACCGGGGAACGCATCGATATCCGGGCGCGGACGGTCATCAACGCCACCGGGGTGTGGGCGGCGACCCTCGACGACGGCCTCACCCTGCGCCCGAGCCGCGGCACCCACATCGTCCTGGACGCCGCGGATCTCGGCGATCCGGCCGCGGCGCTGACCATCCCGCTGGAAGGTTCTGTCAGCCGCTACGTGTTCGCCCTGCCACAGCGCGGCGGGCGTGTCCTCGTCGGTCTCACCGATGTCGACGCGCCGGGTCCCATCCCCTCCGTCGCCGAGCCCACCGAGGCCGAGATCGGCTTCCTCCTGGAGACACTGAACCGCCTGCTCGCGGTGCCGGTGGCGCGGGACCGCGTCTGCGGAGCCTTCGCCGGCCTCCGCCCGCTCGTCGACACCGGAGCGGCCGAGACCGCAGACGTCTCCCGTCGGCATCTCGTGCGCGCCTCCGCGTCGGGGGTGATCTCCGTGCTCGGCGGCAAGCTGACGACCTACCGGCGGATGGCCGAGGACGCCGTGGACCTGGCGGTGCGGCAGTACGGCCTCCGCGCCGGCCCCAGTGGCACCGCGACCCTGCGCCTGATCGACGATCCCGCACCGGGCGATGTCGTCGAGGGCGGCGCCCTCTCCCGCGCCGCCGTCGAGCACGCTGTGCGTTCGCAGGGCGCGATGACCGCAGCCGATGTGCTCGACCGCCGCACGCGGATCGGGCTCGTCTCCGACGACCGCGTCCGAGCCCTTCCGGCGGTGGAGCGGATCGTCGCCGAGACACTCGCCGACCTGCCCTGACGGGCAGCGGACGCCGGGGGATCCTCCGTCAGTGACGCTCGTGGAGCGGGAGCTCGATCGCGCCGGTCTCACCGGCGTGGCGGGCCTTCGGGATGCGGGTGCCCAGCACCTGCGCCACGACGTCCTGGGCGATCTTCGAGGCGGTGAGACCGGCGTCGGCGAGGATCTGATCGCGCGACGCGTGATCGATGAACTCGTCGGGAAGGCCCAGCTCGTCCACCGCCGTGTCGATCCCCGCCTCGCGGAGCACCTGCCGCACGCGGGTGCCGATGCCACCCACGCGGATGCCGTCCTCGAGCGTGATCACCAGGCGATGCCGCGCCGCCAGCTCGACCACCGAGGGCTGCACCGGGATGGCCCATCGCGGGTCGATCACGGTGGCGCCGATGCCCTGGGCGCGCAGCCGGTCGGCCACGTCGACGGCCAGCGCGGCGAACGGGCCGATGGCGACGATGAGGACGTCTTCGCCCTCGCCGCGCGCCAGCACGTCCACGCCGTCCGAGAGGCGCTCGAGCGCCGGCAGATCGGCCGAGACATCGCCCTTCGGGAAGCGGATGACGGTCGGAGCGTCCTCGACGGCGACCGCTTCGTCCAGCGCCTCGGTCAGACGCGCACCGTCACGGGGCGCCGCGATGCGGATGTGCGGGACGATCTGCAGCATGGCCAGATCCCACATGCCGTGGTGACTCGGGCCGTCGGGACCCGTGACGCCGGCCCGATCGAGCACGAAGGTCACGCCCGCGCGGTGCAGCGCGACGTCCATGAGCACCTGGTCGAACGCCCGTCCCATGAACGTGGCGTACACGGCGACGACCGGGTGCAGGCCGCCGTACGCGAGTCCGGCGGCCGAGGCCACCGCGTGCTGCTCGGCGATGCCGACGTCGTAGACACGGTCGGGGAAGCGCTCCGCGAAGGGGGCGAGGCCGGTGGGCCGGAGCATCGCCGCGGTGATGGCGATCACGTCCGAGCGGCGTTCCCCGACCTTCACGAGGGCGTCGGAGAAGACGTCGGTCCACCCGCGGCCGCCCGAGGACAGCGTCTCCCCCGTCGTCGGGTCGATCTTGCCGACCGCGTGGAACTGGTCGGCCTCATCGTCGCGGGCCGGCTGATACCCGCGGCCCTTCTCGGTGATCGCGTGCACGATGACGGGTGCGCCGTAGGACTTCGCCAGCTCCAGGGTCTCCAGCAGCGCCGGAAGATCGTGGCCGTCGACGGGACCGAGGTACTTGATGTCGAGGTTGGAGTACAGGGCCTCGTTGTTGGTGAACCGCGAGAGGAATCCGTGGGTGCCGCCGCGCACTCCGCGGAACACCGCTCGACCCACCGGCCCGAACGCGCGGAAGAGGCGATCGGACTTGTGGTGGAGGTCCTTGTACGCCGCCGCAGTGCGGACCCGGTTCAGGAAGCGGGACATGCCGCCGATGGTCGGCGCGTAGGAGCGGCCGTTGTCGTTGACGACGATCACGAGGTTGCGGTCGTTGTCGTCGGAGATGTTGTTCAGCGCCTCCCACGTCATGCCTCCGGTCAGCGCGCCGTCGCCGACGACCGCGACGACGTGTCGGTCCGCGCGGCCGGTCGCGGTGAGTGCTCGGGATACGCCGTCGGCCCAGCTCAGCGAGCTGGAGGCGTGAGAGGACTCGACGACGTCGTGCGGGCTCTCCGCACGCTGCGGGTAGCCCGCGAGCCCCTCCCGGACGCGCAGCTTCGAGAAGTCCTGGCGGCCGGTGAGTATCTTGTGGACATAGGACTGGTGGCCGGTGTCGAAGATGAAGGGGTCGTCCGGCGAGGAGAACACACGGTGCAGGGCGATCGTGAGCTCCACGACACCGAGGTTGGGACCGAGGTGCCCACCCGTCTGCGAGACGTTCTCGACGAGGAAAGCCCGGATCTCCGCAGCGAGTTCTTCCAGTTGCTCCGGCGAGAGCCGATCAAGATCGCGCGGTCCAGAGATGCTCGGAAGAATGGGCATCTGCGCCTCCTCACAGGCCTCGGCAGAGCGTCCGAACGGGTGCGGACGTCTTCCCGATCCTACCGCTCGGAGCCGGGAATCCCCCGAGGGCGGGAGACCCTTGACACGCCGAAGGGGCCCGTGTCCGTGGACACGAGCCCCTTCGTCGTCGCGGCTCAGACGAGCGAGCGCAGCACGTACTGCAGGATGCCGCCGTTGCGGTAGTAGTCCGCCTCACCGGGGGTGTCGATGCGGACGACCGCGTCGAACTCGACGGTCTGCTTGCCCTCGGGCGAGTGCTCGCTCGGGGTGGCGGTGACCTTGACCGTCTTCGGGGTGACGCCGTTGTTGAGCTCCTCGAGTCCCGTGATCGAGACGATCTCGGTGCCGTCGAGACCCAGCGACTCCCAGCTCTCGCCGGCGGGGAACTGCAGCGGGACGACGCCCATGCCGATGAGGTTGGAGCGGTGGATGCGCTCGAAGCTCTCCGTGATCACGGCCTTGACGCCCAGGAGGCTCGTGCCCTTGGCCGCCCAGTCGCGGGACGAGCCGGAGCCGTACTCCTTGCCGCCGAAGACGACGAGCGGGGTGCCCTGCTCGGCGTAGTTCATGCACGCGTCGTAGATGTACGACTGCGGGCCGCCCGGCTGCGTGAAGTCGCGGGTGTAGCCACCCTCGACGACCTGTCCGTCGTTCACGGCCGAGACCATGAGGTTCTTCAGGCGGATGTTCGCGAAGGTACCGCGGATCATGACCTCGTGGTTGCCGCGGCGCGAGCCGAAGGAGTTGAAGTCCTTGCGGTCGACGCCGTGCTCCGTGAGGTACTGGGCCGCGGGGGTACCCGGCTTGATGTTGCCGGCCGGCGAGATGTGGTCGGTGGTGACCGAGTCGCCGAGCGTCGCCATGACGCGCGCACCTTCGATGTCCTTCACCGGGGTGAGCTCCATCGTCATGCCGTCGAAGTACGGGGCCTTGCGCACGTACGTCGAGTTCTCGTCCCACTGGAACGTGTCGTCGTCCGGCGTCGGCAGGTTGCGCCAGCGCTCGTCACCGTCGAACACGGTGGCGTACTGCTTGATGAACTGGTCGCGCGAGATCGACGAGTCGACGATCTCCTGGACCTCGTCCGGCGAGGGCCAGATGTCCTTGAGGAACACGTCGTTGCCGTCCGCGTCCTTGCCGAGCGCGTCGGTCTCGAAGTCGAAATGCATCGAGCCGGCGAGGGCGTACGCGATGACCAGCGGCGGGCTGGCCAGGTAGTTCATCTTCACGTCCGGGCTGATGCGGCCCTCGAAGTTGCGGTTGCCCGAGAGGACGGCCGTGACCGCGAGGTCGTGCGAGTTGATCGCCTCGGAGACCTCTTCGATGAGCGGCCCGGAGTTTCCGATGCAGATGGTGCAGCCGTAGCCGACCGTGTAGAAGCCGAGGCCCTCGAGGTCCTTGTCCAGACCCGACTTCTCGTAGTAGTCGGTGACGACCTTCGAGCCGGGGCCGAGCGTGGTCTTCACCCACGGCTTCTGCTTGAGGCCCTTCTCCCGCGCCTTGCGGGCGAGGAGGCCGGCGGCGATCATCACCGACGGGTTGGACGTGTTGGTGCACGACGTGATGGCCGCCAGGGTGACGGCGCCGTTGTCGAGGATGTACTTCTCGCCCTCGGGAGTCGTGACCGGGACCGGATTCGACACGTTCGCCGGCGCGCCGCTGCTGATGTGCACGGGACGCGTGGTCGGCTCCTCCTCGCCGGGGACCTGACCGGGGTCGGACGCCGGGAAGGAGTGCTTGGACTCGAGGTCGACGATGTCGTCGCTGGTCGACGCCGTGGCGTAGTTCAGGATGTCCTGCTCGAACTGCGTCTTCGCCTCGGAGAGGAGGATGCGGTCCTGCGGGCGCTTCGGGCCGGCGATGGACGGGACGACCGTGCCGAGGTCGAGCTCCATGTACTCGCTGAAGACCGGCTCGTGGGAGGCGTCGTGCCAGAGCTTCTGCTCCTTGGCGTAGGCCTCGACGAGCGCGACGGCCTCCTCGCTGCGGCCGGTGAGGCGCAGGTAGTCGAGGGTGACGTCGTCGATCGGGAAGATCGCGGCGGTCGAGCCGAACTCGGGCGACATGTTGCCGATCGTCGCGCGGTTGGCCAGCGGCACCGAGGCGACGCCCTCGCCGTAGAACTCGACGAACTTGCCGACGACGCCGTGCTTGCGCAGCATGTCGGTGATGGTCAGCACCACGTCGGTCGCGGTCACGCCGGCGGGGATCTCACCCGAGAGCTTGAAGCCGACGACGCGCGGGATGAGCATCGACACGGGCTGGCCGAGCATCGCGGCCTCGGCCTCGATGCCGCCGACGCCCCAGCCGAGCACGCCCAGTCCGTTGACCATCGTGGTGTGCGAGTCGGTGCCGACACAGGTGTCGGGGTAGGCCTGGAGGACGCCGCCGTTGGTGCGGTCGTAGATGACCTTCGCCAGGTGCTCGATGTTCACCTGGTGGACGATGCCGGTGCCGGGGGGAACGACCTTGAAGTCCTGGAACGCGGTCTGGCCCCAGCGGAGGAACTGGTACCGCTCGCCGTTGCGCTCGTACTCGATCTCGACGTTGCGCTCGAGGGCGTTCTCGGTGCCGAAGAGGTCGGCGATGACGGAGTGGTCGATGACCATCTCGGCCGGCGAGAGCGGGTTGATCTTGTTCGGGTCGCCGCCGAGCGCCGTGACGGCCTCACGCATCGTGGCGAGGTCGACGATGCAGGGCACGCCGGTGAAGTCCTGCATGACCACGCGCGCCGGCGTGAACTGGATCTCCGTGTTGGGCTCCGCGTTGGCGTCCCACGACCCGAGCGCCTCGATCTGCGCCTTCGTGACGTTCGCGCCGTCCTCGGTGCGAAGCAGGTTCTCCAGGAGGACCTTGAGGCTGAAGGGGAGCTTGTCGAAACCGGGCACCGTGTCGATGCGGAAGATCTCGTAGTCGGTGCTGCCGACCGTCAGGGTGCTCTTGGCACCGAAGCTGTTCACCGTGGACACGAATCCGTCTCCTTCTATTCGGATGGGAGCGACAGGCGCCTCCATCTTGCTCGCCGGTGCGGCCGCGCGGCTAGCAAGGGGGACCTAACCAGTCTGCTCCGCGCTGGTCACCGGCGAAAGCCCGTGATTTATCTTGATGTCGAGATAAATCTATCACGCCGCCGCGGGGTCGTCGTGCGACGACGCGCGGGGATAGAGCGCACGGACCACCAGCCAGGTCACCGCGATCAGGGGCGCGAACAACGGCAGTCCCATCACGAGCTTGAGGGTTCCGAGAGCGGTGACGTCGCCGGCCAGGTACAGCGGGAACTGCACGATCAGTCGGGCGAAGAACAGCGCGGCCCAGGCGATGCCCAACCAGAAGAAGGCCCGCCGCTTGCGACGGTCCGCACGCCAGGCGGTTCCCTCCCCCATGAGGAAGCCGACCGCGAGACCGATGACGGACCAGCCGATGAGCGCCGAGACGAGGATCGCCGACCCGTAGACCGCGTTCGTGATGAGGCCGGGGACGAAGTTGTCCTCGCCGCGGCCCGTCCACAGGGCCAGACCGGCGGCGGCCACGGCCGCGATCAGTCCGCCGAGGGCGGCCGACGGCGGAGACTTCTGCACCAGCCGGATGACGGTGAACACGGCGGCCAGACCGACGGACACTCCGAGGGGCAGCAGCAGGGGCTCAGGCCGAAGGGTGAACAGGATCACGAACGCGAGGCTCGGGAGCACCGACTCGAGGATCCCGCGCCAGCCGCCCATGGCGGACCAGACGACCTTGTGCGTGCTCGCGCTCTCGGACGGGTCGAGCCCGGCCTTGCGCGCGGCGCCGCCGAGTGCTGCTCCGAGGATCTCCGACGCGCTCTGCGTGCGCGGCTCCTCGGCGTCCGGCGTGGTCACGCGGAGCCCGGCGTCGCCGGCATCTTCAGCGGGATGAGGTCGCGCGGCGGCATGGGCGCTCCCCCGCGGACGACGACGATCGAGCGGAATAGGTCCTCGACCTTCGCCGCCGCCTCCGGGTCGGACGCCGCCGCGCCGCCGATCACACCACGCAGGAACCAGCGGGGCCCGTCGATGCCGATGAAGCGCGCGAGGCGCAGGCCGGAGCCTTCACTGGCGGTCGCGGGCACCTCCGCGAGCAGCTCCTTGCCGAGCGGCCCCTCCCGCTCCTCGACGCGACCGCCCTGCGCCTTGACCTGGTCGCGCAGCTGGACGCGCGTCTCGTCCCACAGACCGCCGCTGCGCGGAGCCGCGAACGGCTGCACCTGGAGCGACGACTCGGCGTAGTCGAGCCCGACCGCCACGATGCGCTTGCTCTGCTCCTCCACCTCGAGCCGCAGGTTCAGCCCCTCGCGCGGCAGAATCTTGATCCCGCCGAGGTCGATGTACGGGCGGACGGGGTTCGCCTCGGAGTCGTCGAACGGGCCCTCGGTGGCGCGGTTCTCCGGCGCCGACTTGGAAGGAGTCTCGTTGCTGTCGGTCATTTCGCCTGTCCTGCTTCGTTCTCGGGGGTCTGTGCCTGGTAGCCGGTCGAGCCGAATCCGCCGGCGCCGCGAACGCTGTCCGGCAGCTCGTCGACCGGGAGGAACCGGGCACGGGCGACGGGCATCACGATGAGCTGTGCGATGCGATCGCCGACGGCGACATCGTACGCGCTGTGGATGTCCGTGTTGATCAGACTGACCTTGATCTCGCCCCGGTAGCCGGCGTCGACGGTGCCGGGAGAGTTCACGATCGAGATGCCGTGCTTCGCCGCGAGACCGCTGCGGGGCACCACGAAGGCCGCATAGCCGTCCGGCAGCGCGATGCGCACGCCCGTGGGGACGAGAGCGCGCTCCCCCGGCTCCAGCCGCACGGCCTCGGCGGCGACGAGATCGGCTCCGGCGTCACCCGGATGCGCATAGCCGGGGACCGCTGCGGCGATAATGGGGACATCAACGGAATCGGTCACCCCATGAGGCTAATGCAGAACCCCGCAACGGACGCACGTCCCCGCTACCACGAACGCCTGGCCCCCAGCCTGTGGCTGCTGGTCACGATCGCCCTGGCGGGACCGATGGTGTCCCTGATCTTCGTGCCGGTCGGCTCGACCTTCGCGCTGCTGCTCGGCGGAGCGGTGTCCGCGCTGCTCGTGGTGGCGGCCATCGCCCTGGCTCCGGTCGTCTCGGTGCAGGACGGCGTGCTCCGCGCCGGACCCGCCCACATCGACGTGCGCCACCTCGGCGAGCCGGTGGCGCTGACCGGCGACGAGGCACGGGCCGCACGAGGACCGGAGCTCCCGGCTCGCGGGTGGCACCTCATCCGCGGCGGCATCGACGGTGTCGTCGTGGTGCCGAACATCGACGAGGCAGACCCCGTCATCGCGTGGACGATCTCGACCAGGACGCCCGATCGGCTCGCCGCGGCCATCCGCGCGGCGCGGGGCTGACCGCCCCCGGAGAAACGACAGCGCGCCCCTGACCGGATGGTCGGGGGCGCGTGAGGCGTCGCGCAGAGGGCTGCTCAGGCAGCGCACTCCTTGCAGATGGGGCCATCGGGTCCCTCGTGGTCGAGCTGCGAGCGGTGCTTCACGAGGAAGCAGCTCATGCAGGTGAACTCGTCCTGCTGCGCGGGCAGCACGACGACATCCAGCTCGAGATCGGAGAGGTCCGCGCCCGGGAGATCGAAGTTCGACGGGTTGTCGGAGTCCTCGTCTCCGGTCGTGCCGGACAGCTTGTCCGGCACACGCTCCTTGAGGGCTTCGATCGACTCGGAGTCGTCTTCACTCTTTCGGGGAGCGTCGTAATCGGTTGCCATGCGGTGAATCTCCACTTTCATGGTGCGAGTGGGCGGGTGCGCCGTCGGGTAATCGGCGGCCATAGTTTGCATGACCGGCGGGCGTTTCGCAAATGCCCTCCCATGCGACAGGGCAAACTCACGGCACGCCCGCCGTATTCCCTCTCCCGACGCGTCTCCCATGACACCATGAACCCACACCCATCAGAGGGGCATTCGCATGGAAAACGTCACCATCGTCGGCACAGAAGCAGGAGTGCTCGTCCTCGCGACCGAGGCGGGCGAGCGGTTTGCGCTGCCCATCGACGCCGTGCTGCAGCGGGAGATCCGCCGCGCGACCCGCCAGGCCGAGCCGGCGGCGCAGAAGCTCGCCGCGAGTCCGCGGGACATCCAGGCCCAGATCCGCGCCGGTCTCACCGCCGCAGAGGTCGCGGAGCTCCTCGGGATCAGCGTCGACGACGTCGCACGCTTCGAGGGTCCCGTCCTCGCCGAGCGGGAGCACATCATCGGGCAGGCGCTCGCCGTCCCCGTCCTCATCGGCAGCGAGGTCGAGCCCGACGCGCAGCCGACGTTCGGCGCCGCGGTGCGCGCCAAGCTGGCCGAGGTGGGCGCGTCGTCCGAGCGCTGGGCGAGCTGGAAGGAGGAGTCCGGCTGGATCATCAAGCTGGAGTTCTCCGCCAACGACGTCGAGCACGACGCGCGCTGGAGCTTCGACCCTCGGCGGAGCGCCCTCTCGCCGCTGAACGCCGACGCCACGCAGCTCTCGCGACAGGGGTCCCTGCCGGAGGGCCTGATCCCGCGACTGCGAGCTGTGGAGGCCGACCGCGCCGCCTCGCCCTACAAGGACGACAGCCGCTTCGACTCCGGCGCCTTCGGACCGCGCCTCGTCCCGGCTCCCGCGGCCGAGGCAGAGGAGCCGGCGCAGCCCGAGCGCTCGGCGCCGGCGGTCGAGGACGCCGCGATCAACCGCGCCCCCGACGCCGCCTCGACGAGCCCCGAGACCGCCGATCTCCTCGAGGCCCTGCGCCGTCGCCGCGGCCAGCGCGAGGCGGCGCCGATCGAGCACGAGATCGAGGACGTTCAGGACGACACCGATCCGATCGCCCTCTTCGCCGCATTGGAGGAGCCGGACGACGAGCCCGCGGCCCCGGAACCCACGCCTCGTCAGCCGTCCTCGAACGACGCCGGCGACAGCGGCGGCCGTCGGCGGCGCCGCAACGCCATGCCGTCGTGGGACGAGATCGTCTTCGGAGCACGCACCGACGAATGACCGCGGTCGCTCGCGTCAGGAGGCGAAGGCGCCGAGCCGCAGGAACGGCACCCTGGTCTCCTCCGGGGTGAGTGCGCCGTGCTGCCCGATCATGCCGCGGTTGCGCTGGTCCTCGGCCGTGCCGTCGTAGAGAGCGCGCACACCCGTGGCGGCGATCAGCACGTCACCGATCCGGGACCGGGCGTCGTCGCTGACGACGGGGCCGAAGAGACCGGCCCGCAGCGCCTCCTCCCGGGTGGCGACCTCGGCCACCCCCTCCAGATCGCGGCGCAGACGCGTAGCCAGCACCGCGGTGTCGGAGTCCGGCTCCCGGTACAGGTGCAGCATGCGGGGCTCGCCCCCGACGTGCCGGATGCCGACGAGATGCTCCTCCTCGAGCACGACCTGCCGATGGGACGGTACGTCGACCATGCCGTGATCCGAGGTCACCACCACGCCCACGCGCGGCGGGACGCGGACCGAGAGCGCGCCGTCGATCCGCTCCAGCGCGGTGACCCATTCCGCGGAGTCCACCCCGTGCTTGTGCCCCGCCTTGTCGACCTCGGGCAGGTAGCAGTAGACGAGGGAGCCCGGATTCTCCGCGGCCAGGGCGTAGGAGGCCTCGACCCGTTCCTCCGGCGTCGCCGCGGCGACGAATGTCGCGCCGCGGAGGGTCGCACGTGTGAAGCCGCTGTGCGCGTACGCCGCCAGCCCCACGGCGAAGACCGGCCGGCCCGTCGCCGCCATGCGCTCGAACACCGTGGGGGCGGCCTGCCAGGTGAGCGGGTCCAGACCGTCCGTCTCCCACCCGCTGAGCTGATTCACGAGGACATCCCGCTCCGGGTCTCGGACGCGATAGCCGACGAGACCGTGCTCCCCCGGCCAGACCCCGGTGGTGAGACTCGTGAGGGCGGCCGCCGTCGTCGTCGGGAAGACCGTCTGCGCGACGTCCTTCTTCGTCATCGTCGCGGTGAGCGAGCGGGCGTGACCGGCGTGCCCGCGGAGGCTGATCGCCCCGAGGCCGTCGATCACCACGAGCACGGCCGAATCGACGCGCGGCAGCGTGGCGGATTCGCCGCGGAGAGCGGCGCACAGGTCGTCCGCCACCCCGACGACGCTCCGGGCGCCCGGCGGCGCGGACGGTAGCATGAAGGACATCCGAGCCAGTCTGACACAGGCTCCCGTACGCCCTCAGGAAGTCCATGCCGAAAACCCCGCCGCCCGAGCCTGTCGAGGAACGCATCCAGGACATCGATCTCTCTCACGAGATGCAGGGCTCCTTCCTGGAGTACGCGTACTCCGTCATCTATTCGCGGGCACTCCCGGACGCCAGAGACGGCCTCAAGCCGGTGCAGCGCCGCATCCTGTTCCAGATGGCCGAGATGGGTCTGCGCCCGGACCGCGGCCATGTGAAGAGCGCCCGCGTCGTCGGCGAGGTCATGGGAAAGCTGCACCCCCATGGCGACTCGGCGATCTATGACGCGCTCGTCCGCCTCGCGCAGGAGTGGGCCCTCCGGGTGCCGCTCGTCGACGGTCACGGCAACTTCGGATCCCTGGACGACGGCCCCGCCGCCGCGCGGTACACCGAGGCGCGTCTCGCCGCCCCCGCGCTCTCGCTCACCGAGAACCTCGACGAGGACGTCGTCGACTTCATCCCGAACTACGACGGCCAGTTCCAGCAGCCGGCCGTGCTGCCCGCGGCGTTCCCCAACCTGCTCGTCAACGGTGCCAGCGGCATCGCGGTGGGCATGGCGACCAACATGGCGCCGCACAACCTCATCGAGGTCGTCGCCGCGGCGACCCACCTGCTCGAGAACCCGGACGCCACCACCGAGGACCTCATGGAGTACGTCCCCGGTCCCGACTTCCCGTCGGGCGGGATCCTCATGGGGCTCGACGGCGTCAAGGACGCCTACACGACCGGGCGCGGTGCCCTCAAGGTCCGCGGGCGGACGTCGATCGAGCCGCTGGGCCCCCGGCGCACGGGCATCATCGTGTCGGAGCTGCCCTACATGGTCGGTCCGGAGCGTCTCATCGAGAAGATCCGCGACGCGGTGCAGGCGAAGAAGCTGCAGGGCATCAGCGACGTCACCGATCTCACCGACCGCAACCACGGCCTCCGCGTCGCCATCGGGATCAAGACCGGTTTCGATCCGAACGCCGTGCTGGAGCAGCTCTACCGGCTCACCCCGCTGGAGGACTCCTTCAGCATCAACAACGTCGCCCTCGTCGACGGCCAGCCCCGCACCCTCGGGCTCAAGGAGATGCTCAGCGTCTACGTCGGCCACCGCATCGAGGTCATCACCCGCCGCAGCCGGTACCGTCTCGCCCGCCGGGAGGAGCGCCTGCACCTGGTGGAGGGTCTGCTCATCGCGATCCTCGACATCGACGAGGTCATCCAGGTCATCCGGTCGTCGGACGACACCGAGCAGGCCCGCACCCGGCTCCGGTCCGTGTTCGACCTCAGCGAGCCGCAGGCCGAGTACATCCTCGAGCTGCGGCTGCGACGTCTGACCAAGTTCTCGCGCATCGAGCTCGAGGCGGAACGCGACGCCCTCCTCGCGGAGATCGCGTCGCTGCGCGAGCTGCTCGCCAGCCCGGCCCTGCTGCGCGCGGCCGTCGCCCGGGAGCTGGACGCCGTGGCCGAGGCGTACGGGACGCCGCGGCGCACCCTGCTGATGAACGCGGCCCCGCCGAAGCCCCGTGCGACGAAGGGCGCCGTCGACCTGCAGATCGCCGACGCGCCGACCACCGTCGTCCTCTCGACGACGGGCCGCGCCGTGCGCGTGGACCTCGGCGAAGGACAGGTGTTGACGGCTCCGGCCCGGCGGAGCAAGCACGATGCCATCCTCGCGACGGTCGAGACGACGGTCCGCGGCGAGGTCGGGGCGCTCACCAGCACGGGACGCGTCGTCCGCTTCTCCCCCGTGGACCTGCCCTCGGTGCCGGGCACCTCGGTGCAGCTCGCCGCGGGGACTCCGCTTCGCGACTACCTGGGGATCACGACCAAGAGTGAGCGCATCCTCGGGTTCGTCCGTTTCGACAGCGAGACCCCCGTCGCGCTCGGCACCGCCCAGGGCATCGTGAAGCGCATCGTGCCGTCGACCCTGCCCGTGCGGCCCGACCTGGAGGTCATCGGCCTCAAGACCGGAGACTCCGTGGTCGGTGTGGCCGACGCGGCGGATGACGCCGACCTCGTGTTCCTGACGACGGATGCGCAGCTGCTGCGGTTCTCGGCCTCGACGGTCCGCCCCCAGGGCGCGCCGGCCGGCGGCATGGCGGGCATCAAGCTCGGCTCGGGCGCCTCCGTCCTCTTCTTCGGCGCCGTCCGCCCGGACACCGATGCCGTCGTCGCCACGGTGTCGGGCGCGGAGAGCATCCTGCCCGGCACCGATCCCGGCCGCGCGAAGGTCTCGGCCTTCACGGAATACCCGTCGAAGGGCCGCGCGACCGGCGGCGTCCGCGCCCACGCCTTCCTGAAGGGCGAGGACCGCCTCACCGTCGCCTGGGTCGGCCCGAACCCGGCTCTGGCCGTCGACCCCACCGGCGCGGTGCGCAAGCTGCCGGACGTGGGGGCACGACGCGACGCCTCCGGTCAGCCGATCGACGGCGTCATCGGCAGCATCGGCCGCACGCTCGTCTGATCCGTTCCACGAAGAAGGGGACCCGGCCGCGCCGGGTCCCCTTCTTCGTGACTTCTGCTCTCAGGCGTCGATGGACTCACGGGAGAGCTGGTCGGCGGAATCGATGATGAACTCCCGCCGCGGGGCGACCTCGTTGCCCATGAGCAGTTCGAAGACGCGGCCCGCCGCCTCGGCGTCCTCCATCCGGACGCGGCGGAGCAGACGACCGGAGCGGTCCATCGTCGTGTTCGCGAGCTGCTCGGCGTCCATCTCGCCGAGACCCTTGTAGCGCTGGATCGGCTCGTGCCAGCGCTTGCCGGCCTTGCGGAGCTTCGCGAGCAGCGCGTGCAGCTCCTGCTCGCTGTAGGTGTAGATCGTCTCGTTCGGCTTGGATCCCGGGTTGATGACGATGATCCGATGCAGCGGCGGCACGGCGGCGAACACCCGTCCGTGCTCGATGAGGGGCCGCATGTAGCGGAAGAACAACGTGAGCAGGAGGGTGCGGATGTGCGCGCCGTCGACGTCGGCGTCGCTCATGAGGATGATCTTCCCGTAGCGCGCGGCGTCGATATCGAAGGTCCTCCCGGAGCCGGCCCCGATCACCTGGATGATCGACGCGCACTCGGCGTTGGACAGCATGTCGCCGACCGACGCCTTCTGCACGTTGAGGATCTTCCCGCGGATCGGCAGCAGCGCCTGGAACTCGCTGTTGCGCGCGTTCTTCGCCGTGCCAAGGGCCGAGTCTCCCTCGACGATGAAGAGCTCGCTGCGCTCCACGTCGTTCGTCCGACAGTCGACGAGCTTGGTCGGCAGGGTCGAGGACTCGAGCGCGTTCTTCCGGCGCTGCGTCTCCTTGTGGGCGCGTGCCGACACGCGGGCCTTCATCTCGGAGACGATCTTGTCGAGCAGCTGCGTGGCCTGGCTCTTGTCGTCGCGCTTGGTGGAGGTGAAACGCTGCTGGAGGTCCTTCCGCATCACCTGGGCCACGATCTGGCGCACGGCGGGCGTGCCGAGCACCTCCTTCGTCTGACCCTCGAACTGCGGCTCCGGCACGTTGACCGTGAGGACCGCGGTGAGGCCGGCGAGGACGTCGTCCTTCTCGAGCTTGTCGTTGCCGACCTTGAGCCGGCGGGCGTTCTGCTCGACCTGGCTGCGGAGCACCTTCAACAGCTCCTGCTCGAAGCCCTGCTGATGCGTACCGCCCTTCGGCGTGGAGATGATGTTCACGAAGGAGCGGATGCGGGTGTCGTAGCCGGTGCCCCAGCGCAGGGCGATGTCGACGGCGCAGACGCGCTCGACCTCGGTCGCCACCATGTGCCCGTCCGGCTGCAGGACCGGGACGGTCTCGGTGAACGTCCCCTCCCCCTGGATGCGCCAGGTGTCGGTCACCGGCGGGTCGACCGCGAGGTAGTCCACGAACTCGGAGATGCCGCCCTCGTAGAGGTACGACGTCTCCACGGGGCCGGTCGGCGCACCGTCCTCCCCCACCCCGGCGCTCGCGGCGCGCTCGTCGCGCACCACGATCTCGAGCCCGGGGACCAGGAAGGCCGTCTGACGCGCCCGCGTCTCGAGCTCGGCGAGCTGGAACGCGGCGTCCTTGGTGAAGATCTGGCGGTCGGCCCAGTACCGCACCCGGGTGCCGGTGACGCCGCGCGGCGCCTTGCCGACGACGCGCAGCTCGCTGTTCTCCTCGAACGGGGTGAACGGCGCATCGGGCCGCTTCTCCCCCGAGTCCTGGAAGATGCCGGGCTCACCGCGGTGGAAGGACATCGCGTAGGTCTTGCCGCCGCGGTCGACCTCGACGTCGAGGCGCTCGGAGAGGGCGTTCACGACCGAGGCCCCGACGCCGTGCAGACCGCCCGATGCCGCATAGGAGCCACCGCCGAACTTCCCTCCGGCGTGCAGCTTCGTGTAGACGACCTCGACGCCGGTCAGACCGGTTCGCGGCTCGACGTCGACGGGGATGCCGCGACCGCGGTCATGCACCTCGACGCTGCCGTCGTCGTGGAGGATGACGTCGATGCGCGAGCCGTTGCCGGCCACCGCCTCGTCGACGGAGTTGTCGATGATCTCCCAGAGGCAGTGCATGAGCCCGGGCGAACCGTTCGAGCCGATGTACATGCCGGGGCGCTTGCGGACCGCCTCGAGTCCTTCGAGCACCTGGAGATGATGGGCGGAGTACTCGGCATTCACAATCTCCGAGTCTATTCGCGGGAGGGAGCCGCCCCTCGCAGACACTCCCCGGGTCGCCGCGTTCGCGGGTGCGCGCGTACGCGCTGAGCGAAACACGCCGTCGACCGGGCATGCCCCCAGGTGCAGCGTGGTTGTATTGAGCACGACCAACAAGGACGCCGACACCCGAGGAGGCCCCGAGATGAATGCAACGACCGAACGTGAGACCTCCGCTGTCGAGTACCGCCTGACCGCGATGGACCGCTGCGACTCGTGTGGAGCGCAGGCCTACATCGCCGCCGAGGTCAACGGTTCCGAGCTGCTCTTCTGCGCCCACCACGGCCGCAAGTACGAAGAGAAGCTGCGCAGCGTGGCCACGAGCTGGCACGACGAGACCGCTCGTCTCATCGAGACGGTCTGATCAGCGCCTGAGCCGGTCGAACCGGTTCAGTCCACGACCCTCCGCCGAATCCGCGGACCGAGGCGGGTGAGGATCTCCTCGCCCACCGTATCGATCCGCTCGGCGAGGGTCGTTGCTGTCTCCTCCCCCTGTGCGCCGGGGCCGAAGATCGTCACCTCGTCGCCGACCGCCATCCCCGGCCAGCCTTCGACAGTCATCGTGGCGACATCGATGGTCGAGACCGCACGCGAGCCGGCGGGGGTGCCCACCGTCATCCCGGCCAGCGTGGAGGGGACGCCGTCCAGGCTCCCGACGGCGACGATCGCGCTCTCGCCCTCCACCCGCACGACCGGCGCGACGAGACGCGCCGCGGGACGAACCCCGTCGAGGTCCGGACCGTCCGCCGAGCGGATGCCGTAGCAGAACGCGCCGATCCGCGACACGGTCCCGCGCAACTCGGGTCGCCACCAGGACGCGGCCGAGGCCGTGAGGTGTACAGACCCCGGCTGCGGCCCGGTCAGGCCGACCTGCCGGACGGCGTCGAGGAACACGGCCTGCGCCTCGTCGTCCTCGGCATCGCTCGCCTCGGCGATGTGGCTCCAGACGCCGACGAGGGCGAGTGCGCCGGAGCGCTCGGCGTCTCGGGCTTCGGCGACCGCGGCCGCCCAGTCCTCCGGGCGCACGCCGTTGCGATGCAGCCCGGTGTCGATCTTGAGGTGGATCCGTGCGCGCACGCCGAGGACCTCCGCCCGCGCGGCGATGCGCCGGAGATACTCGACCGTGCCGACGCCGAGCTCGATGTCCTGCAGGAGCGCCTCGTCGATCTCCTCATCGGTCGAGGTCGCCCAGGCGAACACCGTCACCTCTCCGCCCGCGATGCGCCGGACCTCGACGCCTCCGCGCACGTCATAGCTGCCGAACGAGGTCACCCCGGCCTCGAGGGCCGTCTCGACCGCCCAGCGGAGCCCGTGGCCGTAGGCGTCGTCCTTGAGGACCAGCATCAGCGTGGAGTCGCCGAGGCGGTCACGGACCGCCGCGATGTTCGCGCGGAAGACGGCACTGTCCAGACGCAGTTCGGGGCGCATCGGGCCTCCCATCATGCCTCCCATCCGCGCACGGCGTGCGCTCCCGGGACCGCGACGAGCTCGGCCGGGGTCATCCGGGTCAGCTCCGCCCAGCGCGCGATAGCGCCGGAGGCGGGTCCGGTCCCTCCGAAATAGGTCACCGCGTCGCCCACCTCCGCGAGAGCGCCCTGGAGGTCGATGACGCAGACGTCCATCGCGACACGCCCGACGATAGGGTGCAGTGCGCCGTCGATCTCCACGTCCGCGTGGTTGCCCAGGGCCCGGACGACGCCCTGAGCGTAGCCGCCCGTCACGAGCGCGACCGTGGTGTCCGCCGCCGCCCGGAAGGTGTAGCCGTACGAGACGGCCTCTCCCGCCCGCAGGCGCTTGGTGGACATGACACGGCCAACCAGACGCATGACCGGAGGCGTCGTCGGGAGGCCCTCCGCGGATGGCAGCCCATAGAGGAGACGGGGATCGAGGTCCGGCTCTCCAGTGGTCGTGGCGGTGATGCCTTCGAGACGGAGCGCCTCGACCTCTCCGGGAGAGTCCACGAGGACCTCCTCCGCTCCCGCCGCGGTCACCGCCTGGGCGACGGCGAGCAGACCGTGACCCCACGCATCGCGCCGGAGGTCGGCCCGGCGACCCCCCGCCCGGATCGCCGCGGACGCGCCGGCAGCGAGGGCCGAACGCGAGATCATCGCCTGCGGAAGCGCACTCGAACTCGTCTCACACACGTGCTCCAGCCTAGCTTCCGCGCTCCCAGGAGCCTGGGGGCTCCCCGCGTAGACTGGGACGTCGATCCCTAGACCCGGAGCTTCATGTCTCGTCTTTCTCTCGCGCCCCGCATCCGCTACCTCCTCGGCCGTGCCCGCCGCATCGACGTCGGTTCCGTCTTCGAACGTGCCAAGGAGGCCTCGGCCCAGCATCACCGGCCCGTGCCCACGATCGTCGCCGACATGCTCTGGTCGGCGGCCCGTCACAACGTCGGCTTCCAGGACTACATCGACTACGACTTCGCGATGCTGAACCGCGCCGAGCGCGAGACGTACATGACGCACCCCGTGTCCAACCAGCTCTCGCAGAAGTACGACCACCCCGACTTCCGCTGGATCTTCCAGGACAAGATCGAGTTCAACCGCAAGTTCTCCGCGCACCTGCACCGCGAGTGGATGGTGGTCGAGGAGGGGAACGCCGACGAGGTCCGCGCCCTCACGGAGCGCCTCGGCACGATCGTCACGAAGGAGCCGGTCGGTCAGGCCGGCACCGGTGTGCACCGGTATCACGCCGCCGACATCACGGACTGGACCGAGTTCCACCGCGGCCTCCTCGATCGCGGCGAGCTGCTGATCGAAGAGGTCATCCGTCAGCACGACGACCTGGCGGCGGTGTGCCCCGGGACTGTGAACACCACGCGCATCACCGCGTTCTTCGACGGCGAGAAGGCGCACATCCTCGCGATGGCGCAGAAGTTCGGCCGCGGCGCGGTGAGCGATCAGATGACATTCGGCGGCTTCTACACGATGCTCGACGAGAACGGGCACGCGGTGGGGGCCGGCTACGACTCGCACGGCCACGTCCACGAGACGCACCCGGACTCCGGGTTCCGCATCGCCGACTTCCAGCTGCCGTACATGGACGAGGTACGCGCGTTCATCGATCAGGTCGCCCGCGTCGTGCCGCAGGTGCAGTACGTGGGCTGGGACGTCGTCGTGACCCCGGACGGCCCCGTGCTCGTCGAGGGCAACTGGGGCGCGGGCGTGTACGAGAACAAGCCCAGCGTCACCGGTATCCGGACCGGGCACAAGCCGCGCTACCGCGAGGTCATCGGCTTCTGACCCTGTCGAAGCGTCGACCCGGCCCCTTACGCGCAAACCGGCCCCTTGCGTTCGCACGCAAGGGGCCGGTTCGTTCGTAAGGGGGTGGGTCGACCTGCTCAGACCGCGCGGACGATGCCGAGCGGGGTGGACTCGAGGCCCTGACCGAGCGGGTTGTCACCCAGGATCTTCACCAGCCGCAGCTCCCCCGCCTTGTCCAGCGTGGAGCCGAGGATGTTGCCGCCGAGATCGTTGATGTCGACCACGGCCACCTCGGCCTGGCCGCCGATCAGCGTCTTCAGGTGCGCCGCGACCCGGTCCGGGTCCTTCGGCCCGAGCACCACAGCCTCGTTGTACGGAGGGATGGTGTGCTTCGTCGGGCCGTCGATCGCGCGCGCCTTGTCCCCCGCGATGCGGTAGAAGTCGCCCTTGCGCCCGAAGGCCTTGGTGACCGCCGAGACGGCCGCCGCGAAGAGGATGCGCGGCGTACCGCACTCGCGCAGCGCCATCTCCATCGTCTCCGGCATGCCGAGACCGATGCCGTACGGCGTGCGGGTGACGTACTTCGACAGGAACAGCGCGAGCTTGCGCGGCTTGATCTCGTCGAGGCGGTAGGACCGCCCCTGCGTGATCGCGACGATCTTCTCGGTCACGAAGAGGAGGTCGCCCGGTTGGACGGCATCCTTGGCGTACTCCGTGATGATGGCGTCGAGATCGTCGTCCGGCATCACGACACGGGTGCGCAGCGGAATCCGCGCGTAGCTCTTTCCGTCGACGCTCGCCTCGAGCGCCTTGCCCTCGTTCGCCTGCATCACTCGAGGTAGTCCCGCAGCGACTGCGAGCGGCTCGGGTGGCGCAGCTTGGCCATCGTCTTGGACTCGATCTGGCGGATGCGCTCACGTGTCACCCCGAACGTGTCACCGATCTGGTCGAGCGTCTTCGGCTGACCGTCGCCCAGGCCGAAGCGCATTCGGATCACGCCGGCCTCGCGCTCCGAGAGCGAGTCGAGGAGCTGCTCGAGCTGACGCTGCAGCATCGTGAAGCCCACGGCATCGGCGGGGACCACGGCCTCGGTGTCCTCGATGAGGTCACCGAACTCGCTGTCGCCGTCTTCGCCGAGCGGCGTGTGCAGGGAGATCGGCTCGCGACCGTACTTCTGCACCTCCACGACCTTCTCCGGAGTCATGTCGAGCTCGCGGCTCAGCTCTTCCGGAGTGGGTTCGCGACCGAGGTCCTGCAGCATCTGGCGCTGCACGCGGGCGAGCTTGTTGATGACCTCGACCATGTGCACCGGGATGCGGATCGTGCGGGCCTGGTCGGCCATGGCGCGGGTGATGGCCTGACGGATCCACCAGGTGGCGTAGGTCGAGAACTTGAAGCCCTTGGTGTAGTCGAACTTCTCGACCGCGCGGATGAGACCGAGGTTGCCCTCCTGGATCAGATCCAGGAACTGCATGCCGCGACCGGTGTAGCGCTTGGCGAGGGAGACGACGAGACGGAGGTTCGCGCCGAGGAGGTGGCTCTTCGCGCGCTGACCGTCACGGGCGACCCACTGCAGGTCGAGTCCGAGCTGGCTCGTCTTCTCGGCGGGAGACATCGCGGAGAGCTTCTCCTCCGCGAACAGACCCGCCTCGATGCGCATCGCGAGCTCGACCTCTTCGGCCGCGTTCAGCAGCGCGACCTTTCCGATCTGCTTCAGGTAGTCCTTGACCGGGTCGGCGGTCGCGCCGGTGATCTGGGTCGAGTAGACCGGGACCTCTTCGTCGTCCTTGGAGGAGATGACGATCGCACCGGTCGGCAGCGGCTCGGTGAAGGCCGGCTTCGCGTCGTCCTCCTCCTCGTCGCCCGCGGCGTCTTCGGAGCCCTCGGCCGCAGCGGCGTCGTCTTCCTCGACGACGTCGTCCGACTTCTTCTTCTTCGCGGGGGCGCGCTTGGCCGCGGCACGCTTGGGCGCGGGAGCCGCTTCGGTCGCTTCGACGTCCTCGACCTCGGGATCCGCGGTGATCTGATCGGCCTTCTTCGTCCGCGTGTTCTTCGTCGTGGCAGGAGTCACGTTTCGCCTTTCACGGGGCCGCTGGGAGACCCCGGGACATTTCGGACACTAGTAAGACCCTTGTCAAGTCCAGCGCTCGAAAACACTGATTGACAACGGGTCGGACTCCTAGTATCGCACACGTATGGCGATGAGGACGCATTCGCGCCCGATCCGCACGGACGGATTCAGCCGCGGCCCGGCTTGTCGTCGTCGCCCGACGGACGGGTGGCGAGGTAGCGCTCGAGTTCGGCTGCGAGCTCATCGGCGCTGGGCAGGTCGCGTTCGCTGAATCCGCCTTCGTCGTACGAGTCGTCCTCGGGGTCACGGCCGGCCATGTAGGCGTCGTAGCGACGTTCCAGGTTGTGCACCATCTGCTGCAGCTCGTCGTTCGCCGCGACCTGCTCGTCGACCCGGGCGATGTAGTCCGCGCGCCGCTCCTGCACGGCGTCCAGCATGAGCACGAGACCGGTCGACGCCATGAGCTTCTCCGCCGCCGCGCTGACCGCCTCCGGGTTCTCGGTCTCGGCGAGGTAGTGCGGCACGAGGAGGACGAAGCCGACGACGCGTTCCCCGCGCTCCGCGAACCGGTACTCGAGCAGGTGACCGGCAGTGGCGGGCACCTGCGTGCGCGGACGCCACACGGAGTGCGACACGACGAGGTCGCGCCGGTTCCCGCTCACCGTCGTCCCGATGGGACGCGTGTGCGGCACGGGCATGGCGATGGAGTGCACCCAGTGCAGTCCCGACGCCTCGAACTCCGCTGCGAGGTCCAGCACCGTCTCCGCGAAGGCGTTCCAGGCGAAGTCGGGCTCGTAGCCCGTGAGGAGGAGGAACGGACGACCGAGCGCGTCCGTGGCGAGGGAGAGCTCGAGTCGGGGCGGGCGGAACTCGGCGAGGTGGTCCTGGTCGAACGAGATCACGGGGCGACGCGCGCGGTAGTCGAGGAGCACGTCGTTGTCGAAGATCGCGAGCGGCTGCGGCGACGTCGTCTCCCTCAGGTGATCGATGAGCCCCGACACCGCACTGCCCGCGTCGGTGAATCCGGTGAGCAGCATCACGAGAGGCAGGCCGTGGGGCACCGTGGGAGCGTTCGCGACGCGTTCGTGGATCTCTCCGGAGAAGGGCATGTCTCCATGCTACGAGCCGCACCCGGACCCGGGCTCTGACCTGTCTCGCTGAGAGCGAACACACCCCGCCGGGCGGGCCGACGACCCCGGGGCGGAGATCCTAGGATGGAGACCATGACGCTTCCCGTGCTCTCGCACACCACCGATCAGTTCCCCGGAAGCGCTGCCGATGCCGCAGTGCTCGTCGTCCCCGATCTCTCCGAGTCGGCCGAGTCCCTGGCGGCTCACCCCGGTCTCGCCGACGTCCTCGCGGGCATCGGCTTCACCGGCGCCGCCGGAGCGTTCGCGCGGGTCTACGCCCCCGAGGTGACGACGCTCCCCTTCGCGGTCGTCGGCGTCGGCTCCACCATCGACGACGCGTCCGTGCGCAGCGCCGCCGGCACGGCTCTCCGGTCCCTCACCGGCTTCGACACCGTCTCGCTCGGCCTCGCCTCCGGACTCGAGGCGCACGCGGCCGCGGCGGCGGAAGGCGCCGTCCTCGGCGGCTACCGCTTCGACGACTATCGCGCCGAGAACGGCAGGAAGAAGCGGGCGACGGCGGTCGTCGTCCACGCCCCGCTCGACGACGCGACGATCGCCCGTGCCCACGCGACGGGCGAGGCCGTCGCCCTCATCAAGGACCTCGTGAACGTGCCCGCCGAGTGGCAGAGCCCTGCGCAGCTCGCGCAGAGCGCCGCCGACAGCGTCGCCGACCTCGACGTCACCGTGCAGATCCTCGACGAAACCGCTCTCGCGGAACAGGGCTTCGGCGGCATCCTCGGCGTCGGCCAGGGCTCCGACCGGCCGCCGCGTCTCGTCCGCCTCGACTATGCGCCGGCGGACGCGCAGCGCCACATCGCCCTCGTCGGCAAGGGCATCACCTTCGACACCGGCGGCCTGTCGCTGAAGCCCGCGGCCTCGATGGTCGGCATGAAGTTCGACATGGCCGGTGCCGCGACCTCCCTCGCCGCCCTCCGCGCCATCGCCGCCCTCCGCCTCCCCGTGCATGTGACGGCGTGGCTCTGCATCACCGACAACATGCCGTCCGGCCGCGCCCTCCGCCCCGGCGACGTCATCCGCATCCTCGACGGCACCACCGTCGAGGTGCTGAACACCGACGCGGAAGGGCGCCTCGTCCTCGCCGACGGTCTGGTCGCCGCGAGCCGCGAGAACCCCGACGTCATCATCGACGTCGCGACCCTGACCGGCGCGATCGTCGCGGCCCTCGGCCACCGTCACACCGGCGTCTTCGGCGACGACGAGACGGTCGCGGAGTTCCTCGCCGCCGCCGCGCGCACGGGGGAGCCGGCGTGGCACATGCCTCTGCCCGCCTACATGGAGGAGACGCTCGACTCCCCCATCGCCGACATGATCAACGCCAACATGGGAGATCGGATGGGCGGCGCGTCCTTCGCCGGCCTCTTCCTGCGGCGCTTCGTCGGCCGTACCTCGGACGCGGACGACGCGCCGCGCATCCCCTGGGTGCACCTCGACATCGCGGGCTCCGGTGAACACGCCGGCGCCCCCTACGGCTTCACCGAGAAGGGCCCCACGGGGGCGATGGTCCGATCGATCATCGCCTTCGCCGAAGCAGCATCCCACCCGGAGGCATGACACCCATGACAACCCACACCTTCGACATCGTCGTCCTGGGCGGCGGCAGCGGCGGGTACGCCGCGGCACTGCGAGCGAGCGAGCTCGGCAAGTCCGTCGCACTGATCGAGAAGGACAAGGTGGGAGGCACATGCCTCCACCGCGGGTGCATCCCCACGAAGGCGCTGCTGCACGCCGCCGAGGTGGCGGACCACGTGCGTGACGCCTCCTCCGTGGGAGTCACGGCCTCGTTCGGCGGGATCGACGTCGCCGGGGTGCGCACCTACCGCGAGGGCATCGTCGCCAAGAAGTACAAGGGTCTCGAGGGGCTCGTGAAGGCGCGCGGGATCACGACGGTCACCGGACTCGGTCGCCTGAACGCGGACCGGAGCGTGAGCGTCGGCGACGACGTCTACGTCGGCACGGACGTGATCCTCGCCACCGGCTCCTACAGCCGCTCGCTGCCGGGGCTCGAGATCGGCGGCCGGATCCTGACCAGCGAGCAGGCCCTCGCCCTGGACGTCATCCCCGAGCGCGTGCTCATCCTGGGCGGCGGCGTGATCGGCGTCGAGTTCGCGAGCGTGTGGCGCTCCTTCGGCGCCGAGGTGACGATCGTGGAGGCCCTGCCCCACCTCGTCCCGAACGAAGACATCGCGATGAGCAAGGGGCTCGAGCGCGCGTTCCGCCGCCGCGGTATCCAGTACTCCCTCGGCGTGCGCTTCCAGAGCGCCACGCAGGACGACTCGTCCGTGACCGTCACGCTGGAGGACGGCACGGAGTTCACCGCCGACTACCTCCTCGTCGCCGTCGGCCGCGGCCCCGCCACCGCCGACCTGGGCTTCGAGGAAGCCGGCGTGCGTCTGGACCGCGGGTTCGTGACGGTGGACGGCGACCTCCGCACCGATGTCCCCGGTGTGTGGGCGGTCGGCGACATCGTCCCGGGTCTCCAGCTCGCTCACCGCGGGTTCCAGCAGGGCATCGCGGTCGCCGAGCGCATCGCGGGTCTCTCCCCCGTGAACGTGCCCGACGTGCAGATCCCGAAGGTCACCTACTCCAGCCCCGAGGTCGCCTCGGTCGGTCTGACGGAGGAGGCGGCGGTCGCCGCGCACGGTGCCGACGCCGTCCACTCCTACGAGTACAACCTCGCGGGGAACGGGAAGAGCGAGATCATCGGCACGGGTGGCCTCGTCAAGGTCGTCCGCCTCAAGGACGGACCCGTCCTCGGTGTGCACCTCCTCGGCGACCGCGTCGGAGAGCTCATCACGGAGGGGCAGCTCGCGGTCGCGTGGGAAGCCCACCCGGAGGACATCGCGCCGCTCATCCACGCCCACCCGACCCAGAGCGAGGCCCTCGGCGAAGCCTTCCTCGCACTGGCCGGAAAGCCCCTGCACGCCCTCTGAGCACCAACCGGTGCCCGAGTCACTAAGCTAGACAAGCGTCATACAACTTCTGAAGGAGACTCAGTCATGAGCACATCCGTGGTCCTCCCCGCTCTCGGTGAGAGCGTCACAGAGGGTACGGTCACCCGCTGGCTCAAGCAGGTGGGAGACACCGTCCAGGCGGACGAGGGCCTGCTCGAGATCTCGACCGACAAGGTCGACACCGAGATCCCCTCCCCCGTCACCGGCGTGATCGAGGAGATCCTCGTGGCCGAGGACGAGACCGTCGAGGTCGGTGCTCTGCTGGCCCGCATCGGTGACGGCAGCGGCGCGGCCCCTGCCGGCGATGCCCCTGCCGCCGCCGAAGCAGCTCCGGCCGAAGCCGCCGCCCCCGCCGCTCCGGAGCCCGCCGCGGCTCCCGCAGCGGAGCCGCAGGCTCCCGCCGAGTCCGCGCCCGCCGAGGCCGCCCCTGCGGCTCCGTCCGGCGACGCGACCGACATCGTGCTCCCCGAACTCGGCGAGAGCGTCACCGAGGGCACCGTCACCCGGTGGCTCAAGCAGGTCGGCGACTCGGTCGAGGTCGATGAGGCGCTCCTCGAGATCTCCACCGACAAGGTCGACACCGAGATCCCGTCGCCGGTCGCCGGCGTGCTGCAGGAGATCGTCGCCGGCGAGGACGAGACCGTCGAGGTCGGCGCCGTGCTGGCACGTGTCGGTTCCGGTGCTGCTCCCGCGGCTCAGCCCGAGGCTCCTGCCGCTCCGCAGGCCGAGGCTCCCGCCGCGCCGGCCCCGCAGGCCGAGACTCCGGCTGCACAGCCCGAGACTCCGGCTGCTCCCGCTCCGCAGGCCGAGGCCCCCGCCGCGCCGGCCCAGCCCGCTGCTCCCGCACAGCCCGCTGCTCCGGCACAGCCCGCGCAGACCGAGGCTCCCAAGCTGTCGCTGCCGACCGAGAGCGACAACCTCTACGTGACCCCGCTCGTCCGCCGTCTGGCTGCGCAGCAGGGCGTGGATCTGGCCACGGTCAAGGGCACCGGCGTCGGAGGCCGTATCCGCAAGGAGGATGTCCTCAAGGCGGCCGAGACGGCGACCGCCGCACCGGCCGCCGCCGCGGCACCGGCTCCGGCACCGCTCGAGGTGTCGCCGCTGCGCGGGACCACTCAGCCGATGTCGCGCCTGCGCAAGGTCCTCGCCAAGCGCGCGGTCGAGTCGATGCAGCAGACCGCTCAGCTCACCACCGTGGTCGAGGTCGACGTCACCGCTCTCGCCGAGTACCGCGACAGCGTCAAGGCGTCCTTCCTCGAGAAGACGGGCGACAAGCTCTCCTTCCTCCCGTTCTTCGCGCTGGCGGCGGCGGAGGCCCTGCAGGCCTTCCCGATCATCAACGCGACGGTCGACGGCGAGCAGATCGTCTACCCGGCCTCCGAGAACGTCTCGATCGCGGTCGACACCGAGCGCGGTCTGCTCACGCCGGTGCTCCGCGACGCGGCCTCGAAGAACATCGCCGAGATCGCCCACGAGATCGCCGACCTCGCGGCGCGCACGCGCGACAACAAGCTGAAGCCGGACGAGCTCGCCGGCGGCACGTTCACGCTGACCAACACCGGTTCGCGCGGCGCGCTGTTCGACACCCCCGTGGTGTTCCTGCCGCAGTCGGCGATCCTCGGCACCGGCACGGTCGTCAAGCGCCCGGGTCTGGTCAAGGTCGGCGGCACCGACGCGATCGCGGTCCGCTCCTACGTGTACCTGGCTCTGTCGTACGACCACCGCATCATCGACGGTGCCGACGCGGCCCGCTTCCTCGGTGCGGTGAAGGCCCGCCTCGAGGCTGCGCAGTTCAGCGGTCAGCTCGGAGCCTGATCCGGCGGCTTCGCCCTCACCTCGGCTGGTCCGCGACGCGATACGCGTCGCGGACCAGCCATTTCTCGTCCACCCACACCAGTACGACGATCATCGCCCCCGCGCCTGAGCCTTCTCGAGCCGCGGACGACGACGACAGCTCCAGCACGGCGATGTCTCCGTAGCGATCCACCAGCACAGGGTCGTCACCGCCGATGAGCTCTGCCGCGACCGCCCTGATCGCCGGCGCTCCCCCCGCGATCGCCGTCGCGCACACCGGATCCTCTCGCGACTCGCACTCCGCGATCCGCGTGATCACGTCCGGCAGGGCGGCCAGCGGATCATCGACCGCCGGTGGCGTGGCGCCCGCGGTGGGCGACGGCATCGGCGACCGCGCGGGTTCCCGCGAGGTCTCGTGCGCGGGATCCGACGTCGACGGACGCGCGGTCGTCGCCGTACCCGCATCGGGGCTTCCGACCGCAGAACCCTCTCCTCCGCTGGGCCACAACGACCCGGCGACGAGCACAGCCGCCGCGCAGACTCCGGCGACGACGAAGATCCGCGCCCGGCGGGGCCGTGTGCTCCGCCGCTCCGTCCCTCGGGGCGCTGCGACCTCGCGCGGGCGGACGAGGGCGCGCGCTCGGCCGGAGAGGTGGTCGAGGAAGGCGCGAAGGGCGGCGACGACCGTCGCTCGCTCGCGCACGCGGAGACGGTCCCGCGGCACGCCGGTCTCCCGCAGCCGACTGCGCGTGGCGGAGTCGGCTCGGAGGCGCCGGAGCGCCGTGGCGGCGCCGACGGAGGCACCCGTCTGATCCTCGGTCGCAGACTCCAGCGGCCGCGGCGCCGCGATCTCCAGCAGCTCCCGCTCCCCGTCTTCGAGCAGCCGTCGCGGTACACGGCGTTGCGCGGCAGCCGTGCGGAGATGCTCCCGGAGGCGATCGAGGACGCGGATCAGCGCCTTGTCCGCGCAGTCCGCGTGCAGGCGATCCAGGACTGCCAGGACCGCCGACGCCGCGTCCTGGCCCGCTCCCGGCACGAAGACAGGACGGCCGCGTTCGGTGAGCCACCAGGCCCCCGGCACCTCGGCGGCCGGCATCGGCCCCAGCTCGCTCAGCCCGCGCAGCATGCTCACGACGACCGTGCTGATCTCCCCCGAGGACAGCCCTCCCCGCGCTCGACCGGCCCGCTCCAGGAAGACGTGCAGAGTCTCCGTGCACCACGGAAGCAGCACGTCGTGTCCGCGCGCGCGACGGACGACGTCGAGAGGGGCGGCGACGTGCTGCGACCCCGCGTACCGCCACCCCGCCCATCCGGTGAGGCCCTCCGCATCGCGGCGCACGACCGGACCATCCGGCGAGGCGACGAGAGCGCCCTCCAGGGGTCCCTCCCCAGGATCCAGGAGCCGGATCGTGCGATGAGCCTGCGGCAGTACGGCCTGGTCGAAGGGCGGATTCTCACGCTCATCTGTCATGCGACCCATCCCAACCGATCGCCACGGTCCCGTCCGCGTGTTCATCCGCTCCGGGACGGGATCCGGAACCGGGCCGGACTGTGCAGGAGAGATCAGGCGCCGTCCTCTCCGCTGCACGCGAACGGCGGCATCGCAAGGCTCTCGGACTCGGTAGGCTGGTCTCCATGGCAAAGCGTGCTCCCGAACCCGAAAAGCGTCCTGGGTTCTTCTCCCAGATCAAGTCCCTCTTCCGGTTCACGCGCGAGGCCTACCCCTGGCTCCCCTGGGCGCAGGCCGCGATCCTCATCGGCGGCGTGCTCCTCGGTCTCCTGGCCGGCTACCTGATCCCGCCGTTCCAGGTGTGGACCCTCGTCCTGTGGGCCATCACCGGCCTCATGCTCGGCGTCCTCGGCGCCCTCTTCCTCATGACCCGACTTTCGACCTCGGCCATGTACACGAAGATCGACGGCATGCCCGGTGCGACGGGTCACGTGCTCAGCACCAGCCTGGGTCGTCAGTGGCAGGCCTCCGAGACACCGGTGGGCATCAACCCGAAGACGCAGGAGGCCGTGTACCGGACGGTCGGCCGCGGCGGCATCGTCGTCGTCGGCGAGGGCGCCCGCGGACGCCTCACGCGACTGGTGAACGAGGAGCGCAGCCGGGCGCAGCGCGTCGCCCACGGCGTGCCGATCACGGTGCTCTACGTCGGGCACGGCGAGGACGAGGTGCCGATCGCCGACCTCGCGAAGACCATCAAGAAGCTTCCGAAGGCCATCGACAAGGCCACCATGGCGGCCGTCATCCGCCGCATCGACTCGGTGTCGCAGTCGCTGTCGTCGCTTCCCATCCCGAAGGGGATCGACCCGACGAAGGTGCGGGCGCAGCGTCCGCGCTGACCCGCTCCCCGGAACCGCGAAGCGCGGCCGTCCTCATCGAGGGCGGCCGCGCTTCTCTCATTCCGAGAGCGGCTGCTTGGGGAGGCGGCGCACCTTCGCCCGCCGGCGACGACGCTCGGGGATCATCGAGCGCATCTCATCGAGCTTGCCGAAGCAGAACAGGCGGTCGTCGGCCTCGAGGACCACGTGCTTGCGCGGGTTCGGGATGACGCTGACCCCGCGGTGCAGCGTGAGCACCGTGATGTCGCGTTCCCACAGGCCCGCCTCCCCCAGCGTCTTGCCGACGAGGTCCGCGGCGCCGTGGACCATGAGCTCGGCGACGCCGTAGCCCGTGGAGACCGTGAGGCGCTGCCGCACGTCGATCTCCGGGAAGGCGACCTGACCGGCGATGTAGTCGATGATCGCTCCCGCGACGTCGAGCTTGGTCGCGGTCTCGATGCCCTGCAGGCCCGGGGAGGAGTTGACCTCCATCACCAGGGGTCCCTCGTCCCCCTCCAGCATGTCCACGCCGGCGACACGGAGGCCCATGATCTGGGCCGAGCGCACGGCGGCCCGCTCGTAGACGGGGTCGAGCTCGATCGCCTCGACCGAGCCGCCACGATGCACGTTGGAGCGGAACTCGTCTCCGGCCGCCGAGCGGCGCATGGCCGCGACCACGCGGTCCCCGACGACGAGCGCGCGGATGTCCCGCCCCCGGCTCTCAGCGATGAACTTCTGGATGAGCACGTTCTGCTTGGTGGAGTGGAGCGTCTCGATGATGGCCTCGGCCACCTTCACCTGAGGCGCGAGGATGACGCCGATGCCCTGGGTGCCCTCGAGCAGCTTGATCACCACGGGGGCGCCGCCGACGCGCTCGATCGCCGGTCGCACGTCGGCGCGGTTGCGCACGAAGGCCGTCGGAGGCATCGCGATGTTGTGCCGGGAGAGGATCTGGTTCGCCCGCAGCTTGTCGCGCGCGCTCGAGATGCCGTTCGCCGTGTTGGGGGTGTAGACGTCCATCTGCTCGAACTGCCGCACCACGGCGGTGCCGAAGTACGTGATCGAGTTGCCGATGCGGGGCAGGATCGCGTCGTAGTCGCTGAGCTGCCGGCCCCGGTAGTGCAGGTCGGGCTCATCGGAGGTGAGGTCGATCGCGAAGCGCAGCGTGTTGAGCACCTTCACGTTGTGGCCCCGCTGCAGTGCGGCCGCGCGGAGGCGTTGGGTGGAGTACGCCTGCGGCGCACGGGACAGCACTGCGATCTTCACGGGGGATTTCCTGCCAGGATGTATCAGGTGAGTAGGTCTACCCATTCAAACACCCTTACGGGGTGGCGCGAGTGGGTGAGCCTGCCCGATCTCGGCGTCGACTGGATCAAAGCCAAGATCGACACCGGCGCCCGCACCTCGTCCCTGCACGCGTTCGACATCCAGGAGTTCGAGCGCGACGGCGAGGCCTGGGTGCGTTTCCGCGTGAAGCCCTGGCAGGACAGCCAGGAGGACGCGGTCGTCGTGGAGTCCCCCATCCACGATCGCCGGGCCGTCCGGAGCTCGTCCGGGCACGCGCAGGAGCGTCTCGTCGTGCAGTTGATGATGCGGCTCGTCGACCGCGAGGTGATGGCCGAGGTCACGTTGAGCAACCGGGACGAGATGGGATTCCGCATGCTGATCGGCCGGGAAGCGCTGCGTCGCGGCTACGTCGTGGATCCGGCGCGTTCCTTCCTCGGAGGTCGCGCGCCCCGTGAGGCACGTCGGCGCAACCGCGGCCGCGCCTGAGCGTCAGGCGCGGATGAGGACCGTTCCCACGGCCTTGTCGTGCAGGCCACGCTGATCCGGATCCCACACCACGGCCGGGATCACGATCAGGAGCAGCAGCGTGCGCACGATCGGGCGCCACAGGCCGACCCATCCGCCGTCGAGACGGACGACGCGCATGCCGAGGATGCGGTGCCCGGGGCTGCCGCCCGCGGTCGGGATGAAGAGGATCTGCACCACGCCGAAGATGAGCAGCGTGGCGAACGGGTCGTACTGGAAGAACGCGACGGAGAGGATGACAGCTGCCGTCCAGTCGATCGCGAGGGCCCCGATCCGACGTCCAGGGCGACCGATGCTCCCCGGTCCGGACTCCGGGAGTCCGAGTCGCTCACCGGGGTACGTGTTCACAGCATCCGTCACCCCTCCAGCCTACCGAGGCTGTGGATGCCCTCTGATCCTGCTCACGCTGTAACACGGACGAAACAAAGCGGATACCGTGGAGAAATCCCCCGTCCGTACTGTGCAGAGTGGCCCCGAAGCCATCGATCCGCATCACAGGAGTCGTACATGTTCAAAGATTCGTCCGAGGTACTGGCCTACATCAAGGAGAACGACGTCAAATTCCTTGACATCCGTTTCACCGACCTCCCTGGTGTGCAGCAGCACTTCAACATCCCTGCGGCGACGGTCGACGAGGCCTTCTTCACGGACGGACAGCTGTTCGACGGCTCCTCCATCCGCGGCTTCGCCAGCATCCACGAGTCGGACATGCAGCTCATCCCGGATGTGACGACGGCGTACATCGACCCCTTCCGCGAGGCGAGCACCCTCGTGATGATCTTCGACATCTACAACCCGCGCACCGGCGAGATCTACTCGAAGGACCCGCGTCAGGTCGCGAAGAAGGCGGAGAAGTACCTCACCTCCACCGGCATCGCCGACACCGCGTTCTTCGCCCCCGAGGCCGAGTTCTACATCTTCGACGACGTGCGCTACTCCGTGACCGCCGGCGAGAGCTTCTACAAGGTCGACTCCGAGGAGGCCGCGTGGAACACCGGCCGCGAGGAGGAGGGCGGAAACCTCGCCAACAAGACCCCCTACAAGGGCGGCTACTTCCCCGTCAGCCCGGTCGACAAGACGGCCGACCTGCGCGACGACATCACCCTCAAGCTCATCGATGCGGGCTTCATCCTCGAGCGCTCCCACCACGAGGTGGGAACGGCCGGCCAGCAGGAGATCAACTACCGCTTCGACACCATGGTGCACGCGGCGGACGACATCCTGAAGTTCAAGTACATCGTCAAGAACACCGCCGAGGAGTGGGGCAAGGTCGCCACCTTCATGCCGAAGCCGCTGTACGGCGACAACGGCTCGGGTATGCACACCCACCAGTCGCTGTGGAACGACGGCAAGCCGCTGTTCTACGACGAGGCCGGCTACGGTCAGCTCAGCGACATCGCGCGGTGGTACATCGGCGGCATCCTGGCGCACGCGCCGGCACTGCTCGCCTTCACCAACCCGACGCTGAACAGCTACCACCGTCTGGTCAAGGGCTTCGAGGCTCCGGTCAACCTGGTCTACTCGGCCGGCAACCGCTCCGCCGCGATCCGCATCCCGATCACGGGCTCGAACCCGAAGGCCAAGCGCATCGAGTTCCGCGCCCCCGACGCCTCGGGCAACCCGTACCTCGCCTTCGCCGCGCAGCTCATGGCGGGCCTCGACGGCATCAAGAACCGCATCGAGCCGCACGAGCCCGTCGACAAGGACCTCTACGAGCTTCCGCCCGAGGAGGCCAAGAACATCCCGCAGGTGCCGAACTCCCTGCTGGACTCCCTCGAGGCGCTCCGCGCCGACCACCAGTTCCTCCTCGAGGGCGGCGTGTTCACCGAGGAGCTCATCGAGACCTGGATCTCCTACAAGTACGAGAACGAGATCCTGCCGATCGCTCAGCGCCCGCACCCGTTCGAGTACGAGCTGTACTTCGGCGTCTGAGCCGACCGCGGATCGCGAGAGAGCCCGTCCCCATCTGGGGGCGGGCTCTTTCGCCGTCCGGGGGCCGGGAGATGACGGCAGTCCTACCCCTCCGTACTCATTCGAGGTTATTTCATTCACAGATCCAGACATATCGCTGTCTTCTGACTCCGTCTTCGCCTATGCTCGATCCCGCAGCCGGGGGGCTCGCAGGAAGAGGGCGGCATGTCGCAGGACTATGAGGTCGACACGGACGTGTTGCGGACGATGGCGGCGAAGACGCGGCGCATCGTCGCAGACATCGGGGCGACCGACCTCACCCCGTCGACGAGCGCCGGCCACGAGTGGGTGGTCGCAGCCTCTGAGCGGTTCGCCGAAGCCTGGTCTGCGGGCCTCGCAGCCCGGGTGACGGACTCCGACGAGTTCACCGAGCGTTTGGCGACGACGGCCCGGGTCTTCGACGAGGGGACGGATGCCGCGAAGGCCGAGGTCGACGCGATGATCTGGGAAGAATGATGGAGCTCGGGCAGACCGGCTCCGCCACCGCCCTCATCCCCGGCTCCCCCGGCGAGGTCAGGGCGACGGCCGAGGCATGGAAGGCACACGGCGTGGCTGCGGCACGGGTGCACGACCAGCTCGCGACGCTCGACGATGAGGGCACCTGGACGGGCGAGGCCTACGACGCCTACCTGACGCGCTTCGATCGTCAGCTGTTGCATTGGTCGAACGCCGGCGACGGGCTCCGCGAGGGCGCTCACGCCCTGTTCACCTGGGCGGATGCGCTGGAGTGGGCGCAGGAGGAAGCCGCGCGCGCCATCACCCTGTGGGACGAGGCCGAGCAGCAGGCCGCCACGGCACTGGCCGCGCACCGCGCATACGTCCGTGAGCTTCGGGTCGGGCAGGGCCTACGGCACCCGGAGGTGAAGGTGCCGTTCGTCGACCCGTCCGGTCCGGCGCATGAGCAGGCCAGAGAGGTACTGTTCAACGCCCGGGCGACACTGGAGGTCTTCGCCCGGGACTGCGCAGTCCGCTTGGACCAGGCTGCAGAGGCCGCGCGCATGCCGCTCACCGAGGCTGAGGCCGCGACCGCAGCCCAGCATGCCGTCACCGAGGCGGTGTTCACCCTTGCTGTCGTGCAGCCGTTCCAGGCCACGATGGACATGCTCGCCGTCTCCGCGCAGACGCTCTGGGAGCACCCGGACATCATCCTCGAACTCCTCGGCGGGGCTGCGACCTTCATCGGAGGCGCCGCACTCGCTGTCGGCGGCGCAGGCCTGACGGTGACCGGCGTCGGTGCCCTCGCCGGCGCTCCCGCCATCGCCGCAGCAGGCATCGGCGTCGCCGGCGTCGGTGCAGGACTCATCGGCGATGCAACCGGGCGGTCGTTCCGCGAAACCGACCGAGCCTCCGACTCCCGCAAGGGTGTCGATCGCGGGGATGGGCGCGACACCGGTGGGCGCTATGCGAATGGCCAGGAGATCAGGCCCTGGGTCGACAAGGAGAAAGTCGGACTCGACGAGTATGCCTCTGAGGCAGGGGTCGACGTGATTCGAAGGAAAGTTCACGTCACCTATGAGGGCGCCCCGCAAGCGAGCCGCTCGTACGACGGGTTGGTCAAGAATAATGACGGGTCGAACACCTATACCGGAATCGAGGTCAAGTCCGGCTCGGCTATCGATGAGTATGGCAGGGCATCGAGCACCCAGCGCCAGTTCGACGATGCCGTAAACGCAGGTACGCCCGCGCGCGGCAAACTAGACGGTGATGACATCATCATCACGCGAGTAGAGAGCAGGGATGTCCCATGAGAGCGCCATTTACGCATGGCGAAGAAACACCCAGCGGGCAGCGCGGCTGGATCACGGACAGCTTCCGCCCCATTCCCGCGCATCTGAGGCTCATGCTGGGCCACCTGGACGGCGAGCGAAAGCTGACCTACATAATCTGGCCCGGATCCGATCCCTCCAGCACCGTGGGCTTCCGCGAGCCTGCCGGGGATACCTTCATGCAGGCGGCAGGCTCTGCCGACGCAATGACGGTGGAGGTGAAACTGCCTGGACCTGACGGTGAGAGCCACTTGTATACGGTCGGGCGTGCCGAGCCCGTCGACGGGACGACGACGCTGATCCCGATCAGTCAGACCCGTGCGGTGCGCGTGTTCTCGAACGAGGTGTTCACAGCAGACGAAGCCGCGGTCATCTTCTACACGTACTACCTCACCGACGCCGTCGCTCAGCCGTACGTCCTCCGCGAGCTCGACCTCAGCCAGGAGCTGTCGGAGGAACGATGAGAGTCGCGGTCCGCCACGACGCCATTAGCGACACGGTCGCGCGTCTCGCTCTCACCGTCCGGCGATTCGAAGACGCGCTCGATGGCCTCGACGCGGAGGCCACCCTGCTGCGATCCTCATGGTCCGGTGAGGCCCATGCCGCATACGACCGCGCCCACCACGACTGGGACACCGCCATCCGCGGCATGAAGGCCGCCCTCGCCGAAGCCAATCGACGACTCATCACCGCCAACGCCATCTCCATGGAGACCGCCAGCACCGCCGCCCGCCTCTGGAAGTGACGCTCATACGGTTCGGGATGGAACCCCCGCCCGCGCCAAACCGGACGGCGAAGACATCGTCGTCACACGAGTAGAAACGCAGGTTGTGCCTTGACGTTCAAGCCCACCCACGCCTCGGCCTCTCCCTCGGGACTCTACGGATTCGTCACGGACGCGTACCGTCCCATCCCTGACGAGCTCTGCTTCATGTTGGGACGCCTCGACGGGGAAACGAAGTTCACGTGCAGCATCTGGCGAGCCGAGAACCCTGAGAAGGGATTCGTCACGCCGGAAGACCTGACCGGCTCCTTCATCCAGGCGGCGGGATCAGCCGATGGCATTACTGTCGAAGTCCGACTTCTTGGACCTGACGGCAAGAGCCACCTCTATACGATCGGGCGCCCTGAGCCCGTCGACGGGACGACGACGCTGATCCCGATCAGTCAGACCCGTGCGGTGCGTGTATTCCCGAACGAGGTGTTCACAGCAGACGAAGCCGCGGTCATCTTCTACACGTACTACCTCACCGACACCGTCGCTCAGCCGTACGTCCTCCGCGAGCTCGACCTCAGCCAAGAGCTGTCGGAGCAACGATGAGAGTCTTGGAGACCGCCAGCACGCCGCCCGCCTCTGGCGGTAACGGCGCTCCGGGCAGGGCCCGCGTCAGCGCTCCTCGGCGACGATCTCGGCCTTGAACCCCGCGGAGTTCTCCAGCCATCCGGCGTAGTGATCCGGCCCACCGGCGTGCGGGTAGCGCTCCGCGTACAGCGGCCGCCAGCCGTGCTCGGGTGCCGCCGCGATGATCGCGTCCACTCGGCTCGGCGGGCCCGCAGCGAAGGCGAGATGGTTCACGCCCGGGGCGCGACGATCGTGTTCACTGCCGCTGAGATTCGGGGATGTCGTGAGGGTGACATACGCGCCACCCGCCTCCCAGGACTCGCCCTCGGGCCACGCGCTGGCGCGGACGAAACCCACCGCACCGAGCAGCCACCCCCACTCAGCTCGCGCCGACACGAGGTCGGCGACCCAGACCTCCACGTGGTGAATCCCTGCCATTCGACCAGTCTCTCAGCTCCCCGTGGACCCGCCGTTGCAGGTGTCGGCCTCCACGTCAACCCCAACGCAGTGTTTTCTCTGCGCGGATACGGTGAAGACATCGTCGGGATACCCGGTCCCGCCAGTGGAGGACGCCGTGATCACCCAGGAAGCCCCGCCGACCGCCGCGCTTCTGGACGGCCGCTATCGTCTGGCGGAGGCCGTCGGCATGGGCGGGATGGCGACCGTGTACCGCGCGGAGGACATCGCGCTCGAACGCACCGTCGCGGTGAAGATGTTCCGCGAATCCGACGATGCCATCGTGTCCGTGGAGCGGGTGCATTCGGAGAAGGCGCTCCTCGCGGGTCTCAACCACCCGGGCCTGGTCACGCTCCTCGACGCGCACCTCGAGCCCGGACGACCGAAATACCTCGTGATGGAGTACGTGCCCGGACCGACGCTGAGCAAGCGCATGGCCCGCGCGACGGTCACTCCGCGCGAGATCGCCACGATCGGTGCGGACATCGCCTCCGCCCTCCACGCCGTGCACAGCGCCGGCATCGTGCATCGCGACATCAAGCCCTCGAACGTCCTGCTCACCCCACCTCTCGACACGAACGGCCGCTGGAGCGCGAAGCTGGCCGACTTCGGGATCGCCTGCGCCATCGACATGTCCCGCGTCACCACTCCCGGCATCGTCCTCGGGACGCTGACCTACATGGCGCCCGAGCAGCTGCGGAACGGCGATATCCGTCCCGCGGTCGACATCTACGCGCTCGGTCTCGTCCTGTTGGAGGCCCTCACCGGCAAGCCCGGCTTCGCCCCCACCCTCAGCGTCGAATCCGCCCTCGCCCGTCTCCACATCGCGCCGGAGATCCCGGCGGAACTGGGTTCGGAGTGGGCCGCACTGCTCAGCGCGATGACGGCGATCGACCCCGACGCACGACCGCACGCTCTGGAGGTCGAGAGCGAACTGCGCCGGCTGATCGATCTCCCCGGCACCGAAGAGGTGGCAACAGACGTCACCGTGCCGCTTCCCGCGCCGACCGCAAGCATCCTCCCCCGGACGCGCGCCGAGGCTCGCGCCCGCCGTCGCGCCGCCTCGGCGCACCCCGCGGCGTCCCCGGCACGGCGTACGCGCCGTCGTCGCGAGTCTCTCCTCATCGCCGCGGTGGTCGTGCTCGGCGCGGTGACCACCGGCTCCGCGGCACTGCTCGGACACGGCGAGCAGGCTCTCGCCAGCTCGGGCGCCGTCTCCGATGGCGCGTCGAGGATCGTCGAGGGCGTCGAGGACCTCGTGCCGGTCGAGCCGGCTCCCGCGGACACCCTCGTCGACTCGGAGCCGACAGAGACCGTCGCCGTCGAGCCGGTGGCCGCGACCCCGGTGGCACCGACCGCATCGGTCACCGAGTCGGTCGCCGAGGAGAGCCTGCCCGAGAACGCCGCACCGCAGGCGCAGGAGAACCGAGGCAAGAGCCCCGGCCGCGACGGCAACAACGGCAAGGGCAAAAGCGCCGGCAACAGCGGCAAGGGCAACAGCAGCCACTGATCCGACGCTCCCGACGCCCGCCGAGCCGGCGGGTGTCGCTGAGCAGCGCGCGGGACCGGGTGGAGGATGATCGAGTGTCGAGTATCGACAGAGGGAGGGGACCATGCGTCGCAAGAAGTTGATCGCACCGCCGGATCAGGCACCCAGCGTGTCCGCGCAGCGACGGTCGCCGTCGAGCGTGGTCGCTGGCGCCAGGGCGAACCCGTTCATGTTCGGTCTCCTCGGTGCCCTCGGGGTTCTCGTCGCGCTCATGATCGGCGGCATCGTCGGCCAGCTCGCCACCGTGCTGGTCTACATCGGCGTCGCGCTCTTCCTGGCGCTCGGCCTCGATCCGATCGTGCGGTTCATCGAGCGCAAGCTCCCCCGTCCGGCGGCGGTCGCCGTAGTCGTGATCGGGGTTCTCCTCGCCTTCGCCGGGATCATCCTCGCCATCGTCCCCACCCTCGCGGAGCAGATCGGGAACCTGATCAAAGACGGTCCGAAGATGATCGAGGACTTCACGAACAGCGCCTGGTTCCAGGACGTCAGCGGACAGTTCGGCGGCACGATCAAGGACGCCGTCGACGGCGTGGTCGGCTTCGTGCAGAACCCGGACAACTTCCTCGACATCGGCGGCGGTGTCTTCGCCGTCGGCGCCGGAATCGCCGGCGGCCTGACGGGCATCACGATCGTGGTCATCCTCACGCTCTACTTCATGGCGTCGCTGCGCAGCATGAAGCGGGTGGCTGCCCGGTTCGTCCCGGCGTACCAGCGCGACACGTTCAGCGAGCTCCTGGAGGACGTCTCCAGTGCCGTCGGGCGCTACGTCATCGGTCAGGCGAGCCTCGCGCTCACCAACGGCATCCTGAGCCTCCTCTTCCTGACCATCATCGGAGCGCCGGTGCCGGCGCTGCTCGCACTGATCGCCTTTATCGGCTCGATGATCCCGCTCGTCGGAACCCTCTCGGCGTCGATCATCATCTCGCTCATCTGCCTGTTCGTCTCCCCGACGACCGCGCTGATCGCGATCATCTACTACCTGATCTACATGCAGATCGAGGCGTACGTGCTCTCTCCGCGGATCATGAACAAGGCCGTCGACGTCCCGGGCGCACTGGTCGTCATCGCCGCAGTGGCCGGTGGCGCGCTCGGCGGGATCCTGGGTGCGCTCGTCGCGATCCCGGTGGCCGCGAGCATCATCATCATCGTGCAGAAGGTCGTCTTCCCCAACCAGGACAGGAAGAAGACGCCGCCCGCGGTGACCGTCGCCTGATCAGCGGACGAGGACGGCGCCCGGCTGCACGCGCACGGTGAAGGCGTCGATCTCGCCGACCTCCTCGCCGTCGATCTCGAACATCTGCGGCGTGGCGAGCTGCACGCGGATCCGCTCCGCCGACACGTGGGTGGTGGAGTCCGTGCTGACCGCCTGATCGACGTTCCCGATCATGCGACGGATGCCGTTGTCCCAGACGACCGAGCGGACGGTGTCGAGCCACTGCAGCGCGCCGTCGGAGCTGATGAGCAGCATGTCGAGGAGGCCGTCGTCGAGGACGGCGTCCGGAAGCAGGCGGATGCCGCCCTGGAGCATGCCGCAGTTGCCGACGAGCAGCGTGTGCCCGCGCACCTCCTCCGGCTCGTGGTCGTCGAGCTGCAGCGTGATGTCCGTCATCTCGGTGCCGGCCAGTGCGCGCCCCATCGCCTCGACGTAGGCGAGCCAGCCGGCGCGATCCTTGAGGTCGTCGTTGGTCTCCACGAGCATCTGCGCGTCGACCCCGAAGCCGACCATGACGGAGAAGGCATGCTCCTCGCCGTCGAACTCCACCCAGCCGAGGTCGATGCGGTGGGGCTCCGAGTCGCGGATGTGCTCGAGCGCCGGCAGCACGCCCTCCAGCGGCACACCGAGGTTGCGCGCGAGCAGATTGCCCGTGCCCTGCGGCACGATCCCGAGAGCGACATCGGTGCCGACCAGAGCTTCCGCGACGGCGCGGATCGTGCCGTCGCCGCCGACCGCGATGACGAGAGCGCAGCCCTCCTCCACGGCCTTCGCCGCGACGCCGCGCCCGGGGTCGTCCGGGGTGGTCTCCCCCCAGCGCACATCGGCTTCCTCGCCGAACGCGAGGGTCACCGCTTCCCCGAGGACATCCCGGTCGGACTTCGTCGGGTTCCAGATCACGCCGATGCGAGGAGAGGTCATACGCTCACTCTGAGCGACGGAGGGCGATCGTGCAACTCGACCGGCCGTCTAGCCGTAGAAGAGCTGCTCGAAGGTCCGCCGGGCGCGCCGCGTGACCGCCAGGTAGTCCTCCTCGAGTGGTGTCGCCGACCGGGGCGGATAGCCCAGCAGACGGGCCAGGGCATCCAGCTGACGGCGGTCGGCAGGCAGGACGTCGCTCGTCTGCCCCGTGAGCAGGGTGATGCCCGAACGGAGACGGCTCGACAGCAGCCAGGCCGCCCGCAGGCGCTCGGCGTCGTCCTCCTCGACGAGCCCGGCTGCGACCGCGGCGTCGAGCGCGTGCAGCGTGGACGTGGTGCGGAGACCCGGGACGTCGGTCGCGTGCTGAAGCTGGAGGAGCTGCACGAGCCACTCCACGTCGCTGAGAGTCCCCGGCCCGAGCTTGAGGTGACGACGCGGGTCCGTGCCCTGCGGCAGGCGCTCCCCCTCGACGCGGGCCTTGATCCGCTTGATCTCCCTGAGGCCCTGGAGGTCGACCGCCTCCGGGTACCGGATGCTGTCCGCGAGCTCCATGAACCGCCCGATGAGCTTCGTGCTCCCGGCGACACCACGCGCCCGCAGCAGCGCCTGGGCCTCCCACGACAGCGACCAGCGGCGGTAGTAGGCCGCGTAGGCGTCGAGCGACCGCACGATCGGACCGTTGCGCCCCTCGGGGCGCAGCCCCGCGTCGAGGTCGAGAGGGAGGCGATGATCGGTGAGGTGTTCACGGAGTCCCGCCACGATCCTCGTCGCGAGCTTCTCCGCTCGGCCCGGGTCGACGCCGTTCGCGTCGTACACGTACAGGACGTCGGCATCGGAGCCGAAGCCGAGCTCGGCACCGCCGAACCTCCCCATGCCGATGACCGCGAAGTCGAGCGCCGCGTCCTCGGGAGGCACGACCTCGCGGAGGACGGCGCGGAGGCCCGCCTGGATCGTCGCGTCCGTGATGTCGGTGAGCGCGGTGGCCACCTCCTCGATGGTGACGACGTCGAGGACGGCCGCCATCGCCGTGCGCAGGAGCTCGCGACGCCGCAGGGCCCGGACGGCCCGCAACGCGTCGGCGACCGTCTCATGGCGCGTCTGGATCGCTCGGGCCTCGTCGTCGAGCGCCTGCGCGCTCCGCGGACGCAGTCGCTCGGCGCTGTCCAGCCACGCCACCGACTCCGGGATCCACTCCAGCAGCTCGCCGATGTACCGCGAGGACGACAGCAGTCGGGTGAGGCTCTCCGCCGCGCCGGAGGAGTCCCGCAGCATGCGCAGGAACCACGAGGTATCCCCCAGCCGCTCGCTGATGCGGCGGAACGCGAGGAGGCCGTAGTCGGGGTCGCTGCCGTCCGCGAACCAGCGCACCATGACGGGCATGAGGTGCCGCTGGATCGTCGCCTTGCGGCTGAGTCCGCGTGTCAGCGCGCCGATGTGGCGCAGCGCTCCCGCCGGGTCGCGGAACCCGATCGCGGCGAGCCGGTCGTGAGCCTGCTCCGCGGAGAGGGTGCGCTCCTCCTCGGGCAGTCCGGCCACGGCGCTCAGCAGCGGCCGGTAGAAGAGGCGGGTGTGGATGTCGCGCACCTCGCGGCGGACGCTCTCCCAGCGCGCCCAGACGCCCTCCCCCGTCTCAGCCAGCTTCGTGCTGCGCGCCAGGATGCGCAGGCCGGCCGGCGTCTTGGGCATGAGGTGGGTGCGGCTGAGGTCGCGCAACTGCAGACGGTGCTCCATGAGCCGCAGCACCCGATAGTCGTCCGCGAAGGTGCCCGCATCCGCCCGGCCGATGTAGCCGCCGGCGACCAGGGCGTCCAGGCTCTCCAGCGTGCCACGCGTGCGCAGCGACTCGTCGGTGAGACCGTGTACGAGCTGCAGGAGCTGCACCGTGAACTCGATGTCGCGCAGCCCGCCCGCGCCGAGCTTGAGCTGGTACGGGGCGTCCTCCGGGTCGATGTGCTCCATGACCCGCTCGCGCATGCGCTGGACGCTCTCGACGAACTCCTCCCTGGCGGCACTCGACCACACGCGCGGCTGCACCGCGTCGATGTAGGCAGCGCCCAGGTCGGGGTCGCCGGCCAGCGGACGAGCCTTCAGCAGAGCCTGGAACTCCCAGCTCTTCGCCCACCGGTCGTAGTACGCGACGTGCGACGCGAGGGAGCGCACGAGGGCGCCCTGCTTGCCCTCCGGGCGCAGCGCCGCGTCGACCTCCCAGAGCGGCGGCTCGACCTCGATGGCGCTGAGGTTGCGCATGGTGTCCCTGGCCAGGCGCGTGGCGATGTCGATCGCCTGCGGCTCGGAAAGCGCCTCTTCATCCGCCGTGCCGCCGACGAAGATGACGTCGACGTCGCTGACGTAGTTGAGCTCCCTCGCGCCGGCCTTCCCCATGCCGATCACGGCCAGCTGAGTGGCAGCGACGGCGTCCCGACCGGCGGACGGCGCCTGGTGGGTGCGGGCGATCGCGAGCGAGGCCTCGAGGGCGGCGCCGGCGAGATCCGCGAGGGAAGCGGCGACCGCGGCGACGACCTCTTCGGGGCGCGAGTGACCGAGATCGAAGGCGGCGATCTCCGCGAGGTTCCGCCGATACGCGACGCGGAGCGCCACGACCGTCCCGTCGTCCGCCGCGTCGGCGAACCCGTCCTCCGCCCCGACGGCGGCGAGGAGGCGATCGCGCCACACGTCCGCCGTGGGGAGCACGTCGATCGGTGCGGCCAGCACGTCCAGCTCGTCGGGATGCCGCAGGAAGAACTCCGCCAGTCCTACAGAGGCACCGAAGACGCGCCAGACGCGCCGGCGCGTCTCCTCGTCGTCCGCGAGCGCCCGCAGCGGGGCAGGGTCTCGTCGAGCGACCCGCAGCATCCCGCGAACCGCCGCATCCGGGTCCGCCGCGACGGCCGCCTCGAGCAGCATCGCGCGCGGCACGCCGAGCAGGCTCTCGAGCTCCGCCAGCGACGCCGCGGCCTCGCTCAGCTCAGCGAACCCGAGCCGGGCGAGGGCCGAGAGCGAGACGGAGGCGTCGGGGCGAGCCATGCCGCGCTCAGAGGAGCTCGAGGTTGTTCTTCAGCTCCAGCGGCGTGACCTGGCCGCGGTACGCCTCCCACTCCTTGCGCTTGTTGAGCAGCACGTAGTTGAACACCTGCTCCCCCAGCGTCTCCGCGACGAGCTCGGAGGCCTCCATGTACTCCAGGGCGTGGTCGAGGCTGGCGGGCAGGGCGGAGTAGCCCAGCGCCCGGCGCTCGGCGTCGCTCAGCGCCCAGACGTTGTCCTCCGCCTCCGGCGGAAGCTCGTACTCCTCCTCGATGCCCTTGAGACCGGCGGCGAGCATGAGCGCGTACGCGAGATACGGGTTCGCCGCGGAATCGAGCGCGCGGTACTCGACGCGCGAGGACTGCCCCTTGTTCGGCTTGTACATCGGGACGCGGACGAGAGCGGACCGGTTGTTGTGCCCCCACGTGATGAAGCTCGGGGCCTCGTCGCCGCCCCAGAGCCTCTTGTACGAGTTGACGAACTGATTCGTCACGGCGGAGATCTCGTTGGCGTGCTTGAGCAGGCCCGCGATGAAGTGACGGCCCGTCTTGGAGAGCTGGTACTTCGCACCCTCCTCGTAGAACGCGTTCTGATCGCCCTCGAACAGCGACATGTGCGTGTGCATGCCGCTGCCGGGCTGGCCGCTGAGCGGCTTCGGCATGAACGTGGCGTACACGCCCTGCTCGATCGCGACCTCCTTGATGACCGTGCGGAAGGTCATCACGTTGTCTGCGGTGGTGAGGGCGTCGGCGTAGCGGAGGTCGATCTCGTTCTGGCCGGGGCCGCCCTCGTGATGGCTGAACTCCACGGAGATGCCGAGGTCCTCCAGCATGCGGACCGAACGGCGACGGAAGTCGTGCGCCGTGCCCCCGGGGACGTTGTCGAAGTAGCCGGCGGAGTCGACGGGGACGGGCCCCTCAGGACCGAACGACGACGACTTGAGCAGGTAGAACTCGATCTCCGGGTGCGTGTAGAACGTGAAGCCCGCATCGGCGGCCTTCGCGAGCGTCCGCTTCAGCACGTGACGGGGATCGGCCACCGCGGGCTGTCCGTCGGGCGTGGTGAGGTCGCAGAACATGCGCGCGGTCGGGTCGATCTCCCCGCGCCACGGCAGCGTCTGGAAGGTCGTCGGGTCGGGCTGGGCGAGCAGATCGGACTCGTACGTGCGGGTCAGCCCCTCGATCGCGGAGCCGTCGAACCCGATGCCCTCGGCGAAGGCGCCCTCGACCTCGGCCGGCGCGATGGCGACGGACTTGAGCGTGCCGATCACGTCGGTGAACCACAGGCGCACGAACTTGACGCCGCGCTCCTCGATCGTCCGGAGGACGAAGTCCCTCTGCTTGTCCATGGCTACTCTGCGCCCTGGCCCTTCTCCGCACCGAAGCCGCTGGACGGCTTCGCGTCCCAGCCCTGCTCCGCGGCTTCTTCCTCGGCCCAGGCACGCGACCGCTCCTTGAGCACCTCGGGGGCGCGACGCGCCTCGGCCTCGGTGTCGAACGGGCCGATGCGGTCGATGGACGGCGACAGCATGCCGAACTCGACCTCGCCCGTGACGGAGTTGTACCAGTACTTGTGATCGCCGTCGGTCATGGCTGCTCCTTCTTCCCGCGAGCGGTTGGGGTGATGTCATCGATCCTACTGGCGTGCACCGTGGTCGCTAAGCTATCGGCCATGGCAAAAGCGATCGGCGTCGACATCGGCGGCACGGGCATCAAAGCGGGAATCGTCGACCTCGAACACGGCACCATGGCCTCGGATCGGGTGCGCGTGCCCACTCCGGCCGGCGCGGCACCGGAAGACGTCCTCGTCGCGGTGCAGACGGTCCTGAAGACGCTCGACGTCCACGAGTCGACCCTGCCGCTCGGCGTGGCGTTCCCCGCGATCGTCAAGCGCGGCAAGACCCTGTCCGCGGCGAACGTCTCGAAGGAGTGGATCGACTTCGACGCCGAGCGCTTCTTCCGCGACGGCCTCGGCCGCAACATCGTCTTCGTGAACGACGCCGACGCCGCGGGCGTCGCGGAGGCCCGCCACGGAGCCGCCCGCGACGTGCTCGGCTTCACCCTCCTGACCACGCTCGGCACCGGGATCGGCTCCGCGTTCCTGTACGACGGCGTGCTGCTCCCGAACACGGAGCTCGGCCACCTGAACTTCCGCGAGTACGAGTCCGTCGAGACCTATGCGGCCACCTCGGCGCGCGAGCGCGAGGGCCTGAGCTGGGAGGAGTGGGCCGAGCGCCTGCAGGCGTTCTACTCCCACATCGAGTTCCTGTTCAGCCCCGACCTGTTCGTGGTCGGCGGCGGCGTGTCGAAGAACGCAGGCGACTTCCTGCCCCTGCTCGACCTGAAGACGCCGATCGTCCCCGCGATCCACCGCAACAACTCGGGCATCATCGGCGCCGCCTCGCTCGCCGGCGACTGACCCTTCGACAGGCTCAGGGACCCAACGAGAGAAGGCCCCGATGACGGGAGTCATCGGGGCCTTCGGCGTTCGAGGCGAATGGGCCGACCTGTACGCCGGGTTCTGTTCCGGGGTTCTTCGCCCCTTCGACGGCCATCTCTCTCGGCGACACGTTGCCGTGCCGCTCCAGCGGTCTACCCGAGGACTCGGCGGGCCGCGTCATCATCCTCTGTCTGACCTTGCTCCGGGCGAGGTTTACCTGGCGGGCCGTGTCACCACGGCCCCCGGTGGTCTCTTACACCACCCTTTCACCCTTACCCCTCGCGGGGCGGTCTGCTCTCTGTGGCACTGTCTCGCGGATCACTCCGGGTGGGTGTTACCCACCGCCCTGCCCTGTGGAGCCCGGACGTTCCTCGGTGCGGTTTCCCGCCACGCGACCGTCCAGTCGACCCATTCGCCCCTCCAGTCTACGGGGCCTCACTTCTCGGCGGAGTCCGCGATGCGCAGATCGAGCGGCACGTCGATCGGGAAGGTGCCGAACAGGCGGGTGGTGGCGACGGCAGCGGCCTCGCGGACGGCGTCGGCCGCGGCCTCCGCGTGCTCCTGCGGTGTGTGCAGGATGACCTCGTCGTGCAGGAAGAACGCCAGGTGCGGCTCCCGGGCGAACGGCCCCGATGCCTCGGCCGCGCCGAAGACCTCGGGAAGCTGTGCCAGGCGGTGACGGATCTCGGCGAGCCAGATGAGCGACCACTCCGCCGCGGTGCCCTGGACGACGAAGTTCCGGGTGAAGCGCCCCCACTCCCGTGCGCGGCGGCGGGCGAGGGAGACCACGGCAGGATCGGCGTCGGCGCCCGTGGCATCAGCCTGCAGCCGCATCCACTCCGTGGGCGGACGCGGCGAGGAGCGACCGAGCCAGGTGGACACGATGCCGCCGTCCTCCCCGACACGCGCCGCGTCGTCGACGAGCGCCATGGCGCGGGGATAGACCTTCCGCAGCCGGGGAACGAGTCGCCCGCTGTCGCCGCTGGTGGCGCCGTACATCGCTCCCAGAACCGCGTACTTCGCCTCCTCGCGGGTCGCGACGGCACCCGACGCGACGACCCCCGCGTAGAGATCGCCGCCGCGTGCCGCGGCCGCCATCGCCTCGTCGGCCGCCATGGCCGCGAGCATCCGCGGCTCGAGCTGGGCGACGTCCGCGACGACGAGGGCCCAGCCCGGATCCGCACGCACAGCGGGGCGGAGGTTGCGCGGCAGTTGCAGCGCGCCGCCGCCGGCCGATGCCCACCGTCCGGTAACGACGCCCCCGGGGATGTACACCGGGCGGAAGCGGCCGTCCTGCACCCATTCCGACAGCCAGGTCCAGCCGTTCGCGCTGAGCAGTCGAGACAGCTTCTTGTAGGCGAGGAGCGGTTCGATCACGGGGTGCTCGTGGGCCGACAGCTCCCACTTGCTCGTGGACTCCACCGACACGCCCACGCGGTGCAGCGCCCGCAGCAGCTTCGGCTGACTGTCCAGGTGCAGCGTGGGGTCGTCGAGCAGCGCCCGCACCTCGTCGCCGCGCTCCACCATCCGTCGGGGCAGCCCGCCCGCAGCCGGACGAGCGCCAAGGGTCTCGGTGAGGATCGCGTCGTGCACCCCGGCGTCCCACGGGAGCCCCGCGACGCGCATCTCCTCGGCGATCAGCCCGCCGGCCGACTCTGCGGCGCACAGCAGCGTCAGGCGTCCATCGGCCGCCTCCGCCATCACGGTCCGCTGCGCGCGGTACTGCTCGAGTGCTGCGGTGACCGCGTCCTCACCGGACTCCTCGTCGAGGACGTCGAACAGGGAGGGGGTGGTGTCGACCGGGTCGCGGCGCTCCCATGCGGCGGCAGGCGCCAGCGGCGTGGACACCATGGCCGTGTCGCGCAGGATCGCGTGACAGAGGACGAGGTCGTGACTGCGCGTGATCCTGACGCCTTCACTCAGGAGCAGCGCGTAGATCTCGGCCGCGCTGCGGATGATCCACCGCGAGGCGTCGGCGGCTTCGACCGCGGCCACCCATCCCGCGAGTTCCGCCGCGGGCAGGAGCGTGCGCTGCTGCTCCTCGTCGTGTTCGTCCAGCTCGATCGCGGCGTACTCCCCCGCACCGAGGCCGACCAGCGCGAGGCGTCGCTCCGGGCCCGACGCCGGCGCCGTCACGGGCGGTGCAGGCCGGATGCGCTCATGACGAGAGTCCCGACTCCTCGGTGCGCACGAGGATGCAGCCGCACTCGGGGCACGAGACGACCTCGTCCTCGGGCGCGCGACGGATCTCGTTGAGATCGGTGCCGGGCAGCATCATGCGGCAGCCTTCGCAGGTTCCGCGGGTGAGGAGCGCGGCTCCGGCGCTGTTCGCGGCGCGGCGATCGTACTCCGCGAGAAGCGGCGCGGGAACGGTGGCGGCGACCGCCTCCCGGTCGCGGGCGAGCTGGGCGCCGAGGTCGGTCGCCGCGGCGACGTCGGCCTTGCCCTGCGCGGTGAGGGCACTCCCCTCCGCGGTCGTCGCATCCAGCAGCGCCTGCTGGGCGGCCACGGCGGCGTCGGCTTCCTCGACTCGGCCCATGACGTCGAGCCCCGCGTCCTCCAGGTCGCTCAGACGCTTGGCGAGGCTGGCGAGCTCGTGCTCCAGCGCCTGCGCCTCCTTCGGGTTGGTGGCCGCCGCGAGGCGCTGGGCGTCGCGGTCGCGCCGCTGCTCGGCCAGCGCGACGTCCGATTCCAGCCGCGAGAGCTCGGTGCGGGCGTCGTCCCTGGCGCCGGTCAGGACCGTGAGCTCGCGGAGCTGCTCCTGACGAATGGCGACGAGCTCGGCGATCCGGCCCGCCTGGCTCGGCTGCGTGCGGGCGCGCTCCGCCTGCGCGATGCGCCGGTCGAGGTCCGCGATGTCGAGCAGGGTGCGCTGGTTCTCCGGGGTGGCGTTCACGCTCTCAAATCTACTCGCTGCCGGGCCGAGGGCCGCATCACCGGATGTCGCCGTCCACGTAGAACCACGTCCGGTTCTCACGGACGAAGCGACTGCGCTCGTGCAGCGATCCGCGCGTGCCGCCCTGCCGCCAGAACGCCTCGAACTCGACCACGCCCTCCGTGTCGAACGGGCCGCCCGCCACGCGGTCCACGATCAGCAGACGCCGCCACTCCAGGTCCGCCTCGAAGGTGATCGTCTCCGGTCGCGTCTCCGGGTGCCAGGTGCGGAGCAGGTACGCCCCGTCCTCCCGCACGAAAGCGGTGTACCGGGAGCGCATCAGCCGCTCGGCGGTCGGGGCAGGAGCGCCATCGAGGAGCGGTCCGCAGCAGGCGGCGAACGTATCCCCCGAGGCGCAGGGGCAGCGGGCGGGCTCCGTCATGAGAGCGCGACGATCAGGGTCATGCCTGCCAGCATCGCGCGGAGGACCGTGTCGCGCCAACTCGCCCTACGCTGGAGGCACGCCAACGCCAGGAGCACCGATGACCACTGTCCCCACCTTCCGCGCCCACAACGGCTTCGCCCTGCCGGCACTCGGCCTCGGCACGTATCGGCTGAACGGCGACGCCGGAGCCGACGCGGTCGCCCAGGCCCTCCGTGCGGGATACCGCCTCGTGGACTCCGCGTTCAATTACGAGAACGAAGGCTCCGTCGGGCGCGGCGTCGCGGCCTCCGGCGTCCCCCGCTCCGAGGTCATCGTGACGACGAAGCTCCCCGGACGGCACCATGCCCGCGCGACGGCGACCGCCAGCATCGAGGAGAGCCGTTCCCGCCTCGGCCTCGACGCGACCGACCTGCACCTCATCCACTGGCCGAACCCGAGCCAGGACGAGTACGTCGAGGCGTGGGAGGCGCTCGTGGACGCCCAGGCGCGGGGCGTCGTCCGCCAGATCGGCGTCTCGAACTTCCTCCCCGAGCATCTCGAGCGCATCGAACGGGAGACCGGGGTCCGGCCGGTCGTGAACCAGATCGAGGTGCACCCGTACTTCCCGCAGGAGGAGCAGCTGGCCTACCACCGGGAGCACGGCATCCTCACCGAGGCCTGGAGCCCGCTGGGGCGTGCGCAGGCCCTCCTCGACGAGGACGTCGTCCGCGAGGTGGCCGCCGCTCACGACATCACGCCCGCGCAGACCGTCCTCGCCTGGCACGTGGCCAGGGAGACGGTCGCGATCCCGAAGGCGTCGTCCGCGGAGCACCAGGCCGCGAACCTCGCCGCCGCCGCCGTCGTGCTCGACGACGCGGAGGTCGCCGCGATCACCGCACTCGGACGCGCGGACGGGCGCCTGTTCGACGGCGATCCCGCGGTGCACGAGGAGTCCTGAGCGGGGAGGGCTCAGACGCTCTGCGTACCGAGCACGCGCAGGAACTCCAGCTTCCCGGCCGCCTCGCTCCCCGGCTGCGCCGTCAGGACGATGAGCGCCTGCGACTCGTCCTCGGTGAACAGCGCCTGGCAGTCCACCTCGATCTCCCCGAGCTCCGGATGCACGATCACCTTGTGCTGCTCGAAGCGACGGGCGACCTCGTGGGCCGCCCAGAGCCGCACGAACTCGGGACTCCGTTCCGACAGATCCGCCACGATCTCCCCCGCCCGCGACCGCGCGCCCATGGTGCCGTACGCCGCGCGCAACGCCGCCACCAGCGCCCGTGACTGCCGGGGGTGATCGACCTCCCGGTACCGACGCCGTTCCTCCTCCGGTCGCGCGAACCAGCGATGGATGCCGCTCCGGTCGAACCCGGTCAGACCGCTCGCGTCTCCGATCAGCGCCCGGGAGGCGTCGTTCTGCACCAGCACCTCGTCGAGAGCCGAGACCGCGAACGCCGGGGTGTCGTGCAGACGGTCGAGCACGCGGAGGATGCCGGGACGGACGTAGTCGGTGATCACCGCGCGATCGGGAGCGCTGAGCCCGCTGAGCCGGTAGAGGTAGTCGCGCTCGTCCGAGGACAGCCGCAGCGCACGGGCGAGGGCGGCGAGGATCTGCGCGCTCGGCTGCGGGCCGCGACGCTGCTCGAGACGCGTGTAGTAGTCCGTCGACATGGTCGCGAGCTGTGCGACCTCCTCGCGGCGCAGTCCGGCCGTCCGTCGCCGAGTCCCCTCGGGCAGGCCCACGTCGGCAGGACGCAGCGCCTCCCGACGGCGCAGGAGGAAGTCGGCCAGGGCGTCACGATCCATCCGTGCAGTATCCCCCGGACGCGTGAGGGGATCCAGGGACCGCCGATCCCCCGATCAGCCGTCTCTGGAACGGCGCGGGCGCAGCGCCGAGGCTGGGGCCATGGACATCACCGGAAACACCATCTTCATCCCCGGCGCGACGAGCGGGATCGGTCTGGCGCTGGCCCTCCGGCTGCAGGCGCGCGGCAACACCGTGATCGTCGGCGGACGCCGAGAGGACCGGCTGGCCGCGATCGCTGCCGCGCATCCCGAACTCCACACGATCCGCATCGACACGGCCGACCCGGCGAGCATCGACGAGGCCGCGGCCGCGGTGCTCGCCGCGCATCCGACGCTGAACGTGCTGGTCACGATGGCCGGCATCATGCGGGCGGAGGACTGGACCGCGCCGGCCGGCTTCCTGTCCACCGCCGAGGAGACCGTCACGACGAACATCCTCGGCCCGATCCGCCTCATCGCGGCCTTCATCGAGCACCTGCAGGCCCAGCCCTCGGCGACCATCATGACCGTCTCCTCCGGTCTCGCCTTCGCACCCCTGAAGGTCACGCCCACGTACAACGCGAGCAAGGCGGCGATCCACATGCTCAGCGAGTCGCTGCGGCTGCAGCTCGCGGGCACGACTGTCGCGGTGCAGGAGCTCGAGCCGCCCGCCGTGCGCACGGACCTCATGCCCGGGCATGCGGAGAACGAGGCCGCACTGCCCCTCGACGCGTTCATCGACGAGGTCATGACGCTCATCGAGACTCAGCCCGACGCGACCGAGATCCAGGTCGAGCGGGTGAAGTTCCTCCGCTACGGCGAGGCGCGGGGCGACTACGACGAGGTCGTGGCGGTGCTCAACCGCACGGATCCGCACGGCCGGTGAACCCCGGTGGGGCGGTCCGCCGCCCCACCCGCCGTCACTCCTGCAGGGATGCGGCGACCGCGGTGAGCGCCTCGGCGGACTGCCGCAGCAGCTCGAGCTCGCGATCCGAGAACGCCGTCGTGCGGATCGGGAGGGCCCCGGCGGCGCTGACGATCGACGGCACGGACAGGGCGACGCCGTCGATCCCGTGGAAGTCGCGGAGAACCGTGCTCACGGGCATCACCGCATGCTCGTCCCGGAGGATCGCCTCCACGATGCGCGCGCTGGAGAGCCCGATCGCGTAGTTCGTGGCGCCCTTCCCCTGGATCACCTTGTAGGCGGCGTCGCGGACGTCGACGGCGATCTCGTCCAGCTCCTCCAGAGTGAAGCGCGGGTGCCCCGGGGTCTCCCAGTCGAGGATCGGGACCGTGCCGATCGTCGCCCGCGACCAGAGCGGGAACTCGGTGTCGCCGTGCTCTCCGATGATGTGGGCGTGCACGCTCGCCGTGGACACGCCCGCCCGCTCCCCCAGCTTCCAGCGCAGCCGAGACGTGTCGAGCACGGTGCCCGAAGCGAAGATGCGCTCCGGCGGCAGTCCCGTCTCCTGCTGGGCGATGACCGTCAGCACGTCGCACGGGTTCGTGACGATGACGTAGACCGCATTGGGCGCGACCGACAGCAGCTCCGGCATCATGCGCCGGATGATGCCGGCGTTCACCCCGGCGAGCTCGGTGCGGGTCTGCCCCGGCTTCTGCTTCGCTCCCGCCGTGATGACCACGACATGGGACCCGGCCGCCACCGAGATGTCGCTGCCGCCGATGATGTCGCTGCTGCCGGTGAACTGCGTGCCGTGCGCGAGGTCGAGCACCTCCGCCTCGACCTTCTCCGTCGCGATGTCGTACAGGGCGACGTGGCGGGCCGAACCGCGGATCAGAGCCGCATAGGCCACGCTCGATCCGACGCTGCCGGCGCCGACGACGGTGAGCTTCGAGTTCTCGATGATCTCCATGCGCCCATCCTGACAGCGCGGGCGCCGCGACGGCAGGGGTCTCGCCGGGAGAATCGCGTCGCCGTCAGACCGCCGCGGCCACCGCATCCGCAGCGGTGCGATGGGTGAAGCGGAAGCCGGACTGCTGCAGCGCCTCAGGCCGCACGTCCGCATCCGGAAGCAGCAACGATTCGGCGGCGTCGCCGAGAGCGAGGCGTAGGGCCCACCGGGGAGCGGGCACCCAGAACGGCCGATGCATCCGCTGCGCGAGCGCGCGACCGATGTCGTTCGCGGACGCCCGGGTGGGCCCGGTGAGGTTGACCGGCCCCGCGAGCTTCTCGTCGAGGACATGGCGGATGCCGCGCACCTCGTCGTCCAAGGAGATCCACGGCCAGATCTGCGTGCCCGGCCCCAGCGGGCCGGCGAGGCCGAGCTTCGTCAGCGTGATCATGGGGCGGAGCACACCCCGGCGGTGGATCACCGGTGCCGTCCGCAGTAGGGCGACCCGCGTGTGGTCCTCCGCTCGTCGCGCGGCCGTCTCCCAGCGCACGGTGAGGTCGGCGAGGAAGGTGCTCCCGGGGCCGGAGTGCTCGGTGAGCACCTCGCCGGGCGCCGATCCGTAGTAGCCCACAGCGGAGGCGGAGAGGAAGGCGGGCGCGTCGGTGCGCAGAGCGCGCAGCGCCGTGGTCAGGGTGTTCGTCGCGTCGAGCCGCGACTCGACGAGCTGACGGCGATATGCTCGCGTCCACGGGAGCCGGCCGACGCTCGCGCCTCCGAGGGCGACGACGGCCTCCGCTCCCGCGAGCGCATCCGGGTCGAGCGCGGTGTCCCCCGGCGACCATTCGATCTCGCCCTCCGCCTGCGGAGGACGTCGCACGAGGGTGCTGACCTCGACCCCGTCCGCCCGCAGGGAGGCGGCCAGAGCGGAACCGATGAGGCCTGATGCCCCGCTGATGACGATGCGTCGCGCCATTGCCGCTCCCCGCTGCAAACGTTACGGGTGGGCCCTGCCGGGATCGAACCGACGACATCCACGGTGTAAACGTGGCGCTCTACCAGCTGAGCTAAAGGCCCTGGTGCGCTCAGTCTATCCGGGCGCGGATGCGCACCCGTGTCGTGGAAGAGGGATAGGCTGAGGTCGGCGCGCGTTGTGCACGGCCGACAAGGCTGCCCGTGTCGCTTCCCGTTTCCTTGGCATGACCTGCCAGCTTGACGAAAGGTTCCCCCGTGACCGTCCACGACCAGGATCCGTACTCTCAGGGCCCCCTCGACAGCGATCCGGAAGAGACCGGTGAGTGGCAGCAGTCGCTCGACGAGCTGGTGGACGCCAAGGGCCACGGCCGCGGGCGCGAGATCATGCTCAGCCTGCTCAAGCGCTCCAAGGAACTGCACCTGAACGTGCCGATGGTTCCGACCACCGACTACATCAACACCATCGCCCCGGAGAACGAGCCTGAGTTCCCCGGCGACGAGGAGATCGAGCGGCGCTACCGCGCCTGGATCCGCTGGAACGCCGCCATCACGGTGCACCGCGCCCAGCGCCCCGGCATCGGCGTCGGCGGTCACATCTCCACCTACGCGTCCTCGGCGGCGCTGTACGAGGTGGGCTTCAACCACTTCTTCAAGGGCGCGGACCACCCCGGTGGCGCCGACCAGATCTTCATTCAGGGCCACGCCTCCCCCGGCACCTACGCCCGCTCCTTCCTCGAGGGTCGCCTCACCGAGGACCAGCTCGACGGCTTCCGCCAGGAGAAGTCGCACGCGCCGAACGGCATCCCGTCGTACCCGCACCCGCGCCTGATGCCGGAGTACTGGCAGTTCCCGACCGTGTCGATGGGTCTCGGCCCGATCAACGCGATCTACCAGGCGATGTCGAACAAGTACCTCGAGAACCGCGGCATCAAGGACACCTCGCAGTCGCACGTCTGGGCCTTCCTCGGCGACGGCGAGATGGACGAGGTCGAGAGCCGCGGTCAGCTGCAGGTCGCCGCCAACGAGGGCCTCGACAACCTCACCTTCGTCGTGAACTGCAACCTGCAGCGTCTCGACGGCCCGGTGCGCGGCAACGGCAAGATCGTCCAGGAGCTCGAGTCGTTCTTCCGCGGCGCGGGCTGGAACGTCATCAAGGTGATCTGGGGCCGCGAGTGGGACGACCTGCTCGCCCGCGACACCGAGGGCGCACTGCTCAACCTCATGAACGTCACCCCCGACGGCGACTACCAGACGTACAAGGCCGAGTCCGGCGCGTACATCCGGGAACACTTCTTCGGCCGCGACGAGCGCGCCGCCGCGCTGGTCAAGGACTACTCCGACGACGACATCTGGAACCTCAAGCGCGGTGGCCACGACTACCGCAAGGTCTACGCCGCTTTCAAGGCCGCGACCGAGCACAAGGGCAAGCCGACGGTCATCCTCGCGAAGACCGTCAAGGGCTACGGGCTGGGCCCGCAGTTCGAGGGCCGCAACGCGACCCACCAGATGAAGAAGATGACGCTGGACAACCTCAAGACGTTCCGCGACGCGATGCACATCCCGATCACGGACGCGCAGCTCGAGGAGAACCCGTACCTGCCCCCGTACTACAACCCGGGACCGCAGGACGAGACGATCCAGTACATGCTCGAGCGCCGCAAGGCCCTCGGCGGGTTCCTCCCGGAGCGCCGCTCGACGCACGTCGGCCTGTCCCTTCCCGAGGAGAACGCCTACGCGCTCCCCAAGAAGGGCTCCGGCACGCAGGAGATCGCCACGACCATGGCGTTCGTCCGTCTGCTGAAGGACCTGCTGCGCTCGAAGGAGTTCGGCCACCGCATCGTGCCGATCATCCCCGACGAGGCGCGCACGTTCGGCATGGACGCGTACTTCCCGACCGCGAAGATCTACAACCCCAACGGCCAGCACTACACCTCGGTCGACCGGGAGCTGCTGCTCGCCTACAAGGAGAGCCCGCAGGGACAGATCGTCCACGTCGGCATCAACGAGGCGGGCGCTCTCGCGGCGTTCACCGCCGCGGGCACGTCGTACGCGACGCACGGCGAGCCGCTGATCCCGATCTACATCTTCTACTCGATGTTCGGCTTCCAGCGCACCGGCGACGCCCAGTGGGCCGCCGGCGACCAGATGGCCCGCGGCTTCATCATCGGCGCCACCGCCGGGCGCACCACCCTCACGGGTGAGGGCCTCCAGCACGCCGACGGGCACTCGCACCTGCTCTCCTCCACCAACCCGGCGACGGTCTCCTACGACCCCGCGTACGGCTACGAGATCGCGCACATCATGCGTTCCGGTCTCGAGCGGATGTACGGCGGGCAGCACGAAGACCCGAACGTCATGTACTACCTCACGGTGTACAACGAGCCGATGGTCCAGCCCGCGGAGCCGGCCGACGTGGATGTGGACGGCATCGTCCGCGGCATCCACCGCGTCTCCGTCGGCGAGGGCGACGGCCCCCGTGCCCAGCTCTTCGCCTCCGGCGTCGGCCTGCCGTGGGCGCTCGAGGCCCAGGAGCTGCTGAAGAAGGACTGGGGTGTCGTCGCCGACGTGTGGTCGGTCACCTCGTGGACCGAGCTGCGCCGCGACGGCCTCGCCGCCGACGAGCACAACTTCCTCCACCCGGACCAGGAGCCGCGCACCGCGTACCTCACGCAGAAGCTCCAGGGCGCCGAGGGTCCCGTCGTCGCGGTGAGCGACTTCATGCACGCCGTGCAGGACCAGATCCGCCCGTGGGTCCCGAACCGCTTCGCCACGCTCGGCGCCGACGGCTTCGGCTTCTCGGACACCCGTGCCGCGGCCCGCCGCTTCTTCAAGATCGACGGACCGTCGATCGTCGTGCGCACGCTGCAGGCGCTGGCCGAGGAGGGCAAGGTCGACCGCGGCCTCTCCGCCCAGGCCATCGAGAAGTACCGCCTGCACGACGTGAACGCCGGCACGAGCGGCAACGCAGGCGGCGAAAGCTGAGCCCTCGGTGACAGCTGCCTCCGCCGCCGGCATGGACAAGGCCGCCACGCTCACCTGGCTGCGCCGGATCTCCGGCGACATCGCCACGGTGACGATCAAGCGGCTGGAGGACACCCTCCCCTGGTACGCCGACATGCCACCGGCCCGCCGCTCCGCGGTCGGGCTGGTGGCGCAGGCGGGCATCACCTCGTTCATCCAGTGGTACGACGACCCGACGTCCACCCCGTGGATCGCCGCGGACATCTTCGCCGCCGCTCCCCGTGAGCTGCTGCGGAGCGTGAGTCTGCAGCAGACCCTCCAGCTCATCCGCGTCACGGTCGAGGTGACCGAGGAACGGGTGGCGGGCAAGGGCGAGCACCTTCGCGAGGCCATCCTGCTCTACTCGCGGGACGTGGCGTTCGCCGCCGCCGACGTCTACGCGCGCGCCGCCGAGGCCCGCGGCCTCTGGGACGCGCGGCTCGAGGCGCTCGTCGTCGACTCGATCCTCACGGGCGAGGCCGACGAGGAGCTTCCCAGCCGGATCGCCGCTCTCGGGTGGCACGGCCACGGAGAGGTCGCGGTCCTCGTGGGCACCACGCCTCCGCAGTTCGACGTCGACCTCGTGCGTCGCACGGCGCGGAAGCTCGCGGTCGACGTCTTGATCGGCGTGCAGGGCTCGCGCCTCGTGCTCGTGCTCGGACGCGCGCGCGTCGAGGGCCAGGAGGGCGAGGACGAGGAGCTCGGGTTCCAGGAGATCGCGGCCCGTCTGGAGCCGTCGTTCGGCCCGGGGTTCGTCGTGCTGGGGCCGGCTGTCGCTGCCCTCGTCGACGCCAGCCAGAGCGCGCGTGCGGCGCTGGCCGGATTCGCGGTGGCTCGCGCCTGGCGGAGCGCACCGCGGCCCGTCGAAGCCGACGACCTGCTCCCGGAGCGCGCCCTCGCCGGCGACCCTCTCGCGAAGCAGACCCTGATCGAGCGCATCTACCGCCCGCTGCAGGCGCACTCGACCGACCTCGTCACGACGCTCTGGAGCTATCTCGACAACGGCCGTTCCCTCGAGGCGACGGCCCGCGAGCTCTTCGTGCATCCGAACACCGTCCGCTACCGCCTGAAGCGGGTGAGCGAGGTCATCGGGTGGGACGCGACCGGGCCCCGCGAGGCGCTCATCCTGCAGACGGCGCTCATCCTCGGCTCCATCGGGGCCGCGGAGCAGGTACGCCGCCGTCCGCCGCTGCGCCGCCCTCCGCGCTGACCCACCCGGTGCATTCTGTGCGCCACACACAAGGGTTCCGCGCAATCTTGTGATGGATCATCCACCGTTCTGCCGCGATCGTTGGCAGACTGGGTGGGTGATTGTCGTCGTCTGCCCTGGACAGGGCTCGCAGACCCCCGGATTCCTCGCCCCCTGGCTCGAGCTCGACGGAGTGGAGGAGCGTCTCGCCACCTACTCCGAGGCCGCGCAGGTCGATCTCCGCACGCACGGCACCGAGTCGGACGCGGACACCATCCGCGACACCCGGGTCGCCCAGCCGCTGATCGTGGCCGCCTCCCTCGTCGCCGGTGATGCTCTCGTGGCCGCCGCCGGTCGCCGCGCGGACGGCATCGCCGGGCACTCCGTCGGGGAGATCGCGGCGCTCGTCGGCAGCGGCGTGCTGGACGCCGCGACGGGCATGCGCCTCGTCGGCATCCGGGGGCGGGCGATGGCCGATGCCGCCGCCCAGACCCCGACGGGGATGAGCGCGGTCCTCGGCGGCGATGAGGAGACGCTCCTCGCCCGCCTCGCCGAGCTCGGCCTCGCGTCGGCGAACTTCAACGGCGGCGGGCAGATCGTCGTCGCCGGTCCTCTCCCGGCCCTGGCAGCTCTCGCCGAGGAGCCGGTCGAGGGCACCCGCGTGGTGCCGCTCCAGGTCGCCGGAGCGTTCCACACCGACTACATGGCCTCCGCCGTCTCGGCGCTCCGCGACGCGGTCGCCGACGTGCAGCCGTCCGACCCCGAGATCACGCTCTGGACCAACCGCGACGGCTCGGTCGTGACCGACGGAGCGACGGCGCTCGACTACCTCGTCGATCAGGTCTCCTCCCCCGTCCGGTGGGACCTCTGCATGACCTCCTTCGCCGACGCCGGGGTGACCGGCGTCATCGAGCTCGCCCCCGCGGGCGCCCTCGTCGGTCTCGCCAAGCGCGGCCTGCGCGGCGTGCCGACGGTCGCCGTGAAGACCCCCGAAGACCTCGAAGCCGCCGTCGCGCTGCTGAACGGAGAAGCCGCATGACCGCCTCCCTCGCCCAGATCGCCGGGCCCGCCTACACCCGCATCTACGCGTTCGGCGCGGCTCGCGGCGAGAACGCGGTGCCCAACGAAGACCTCATCGGGCCGATCGACTCCAGCGACGAGTGGATCCGTCAGCGCACCGGCATCGTCACGCGCGCCCGGGCGGACAAGGAGACGGACGCCATCGACCTCGCGACCGCGGCGGCAGCCGAGGCCATCGAGAAGTCGGGTGTCCCCGCCGACCAGGTCGATCTCGTCATCGTCGCGACCATCAGCAACCCGAAGCAGACGCCGTCGGTCTCGGCCATCGTCGCCGACCGCGTCGGGGCCAACCCGGCCGCGGCGTATGACATCAACGCGGCCTGCGCCGGCTACGCCTATGCGGTCGCGCAGGCGGACGCGCTCATCAAGGCCGGAGCCGCCCGCCACGCCCTCGTGATCGGCACGGAGAAGCTCTCCGACGTCGTCGACCCGACCGACCGCAGCATCTCGTTCCTCCTCGGCGACGGCGCCGGCGCCGCGCTCATCGGCCCCAGCGACACGCCGGGCATCGCCCCCGCGGTCTGGGGCAGCGACGGTTCCAAGGCCGACGCCGTCGGTATGAACGGCACCCTCACCGACTTCCGCGACGGCGTGGTGCCGTGGCCGACACTCCGCCAGGAGGGCCCGACGGTCTTCCGCTGGGCCGTGTGGGAGATGGCCAAGGTCGCCCGGGAGGCGCTGGACAAGGCCGGGATCGAGGCCTCCGACCTCGCCGCCTTCATCCCGCACCAGGCCAACATGCGCATCATCGACGAGTTCGCCAAGCAGCTCGGTCTGCCGGAGACCACCGTCATCGCCCGCGACATCGAGACCACCGGCAACACGTCGGCCGCCTCGATCCCGCTCGCCAGCCACCGCCTCATGGCCGAGCACCCGGAGCTCTCCGGCGGCCTCGCCCTGCAGATCGGCTTCGGCGCCGGCCTCGTCTTCGCAGCCCAGGTCGTCGTCCTCCCCTGAAGACGCGTCGACCTTCCCTAGACTGTTCCACGGTTCCGAATACAACCCGCAAGAAAGAGGAAGACCACCATGGCTTTCACCAACGATGAGGTCCTCGCCGGCCTCGCAGAGCTGATCACCGACGAGACCGGCATCAACGCCAGCGAGGTCGCCCTGGAGAAGTCGTTCACGGACGACCTCGACATCGACTCGATCTCGATGATGACGATCGTCGTCAACGCCGAGGAGAAGTTCGGCGTCACCATCCCGGACGACGAGGTCAAGAACCTGAAGACCGTCGGCGACGCCGTCAACTTCATCGTCGCGGGCCAGGAGTAATCCCGGCAGGATGCCACCCTCGCCCCGCGCGGGGCGTGGCATCCTCCGGCCCTGCCCATCCCCCGCACGAACTCGTTTCGACAAGGAACCACACCTCATGACCAAGCGCATCGTCGTCACCGGCATCGGCGCCACCTCCGCCATCGGCGGGACGGCCCCGGAGAACTGGGACAACCTTCTCGCCGGTGCCTCCGGCGCCCGCACGATCGAGCACGACTGGGTGCAGGAGTACGACCTGCCCGTCACGTTCGCCGCCTCCGCGAGCGTCCGCCCGGAAGTGGTGCTGCCCCGCCACGAGGCGAAGCGTCTCGACCCCTCTTCGCAGTTCGCGCTCATCGCGGCGCGCGAGGCCTGGGAGGACGCGGGCTCGCCCGAGGTCGCTCCCGAGCGCCTCGGCGTCGACTTCGCGACCGGGATCGGCGGCCTCTGGACGCTGCTCGACGCCTGGGACACGCTGCGCGAGAAGGGCCCCCGCCGGGTCATGCCGCTGACCGTGCCGATGCTGATGCCGAACGCGGCCGCCGGCAACCTGTCGCTGCAGTTCGAGGCCCGCGCCTATGCGCAGACCGTCGTCAGCGCGTGCGCCTCCAGCACCGAGTCGATCATCCACGCCTTCCACCACCTGCAGGAGGGGCTGGCCGACGTCGTCATCGCCGGCGGCACCGAGTCGGCGATCCACCCGATCACGATGGCCGCGTTCGCGTCCGCGCAGGCGCTGTCGCGCCGCAACGACGACCCGGCCCACGCCTCCCGACCCGGCGCGATCGACCGCGACGGCTTCGTGATGGGCGAGGGCGCCGCGGCCCTCATCCTCGAGACCGAGGAGCACGCCAAGGCCCGCGGCGCGAAGATCTACGGCTACGTCCTCGGCGGTGGCGTGACCGCCGATGCGTACCACATCACCGGCAACGACCCGGAGGGCAAGGGGGCGGCGCGTGCCGTGATCCAGGCACTCGAGGAGGCCGGCATCACGCCCGACCAGGTGACGCACATCAACGCCCACGCGACCTCGACCCCGGTCGGCGACCCCAACGAGTACGTCGCGCTGAAGAACGTCTTCGGCGACCGGATCGACGAGATCCCGGTGTCGGCCACCAAGGCGTCGACCGGGCACCTCCTGGGCGGGACCGGCGCGCTGGAGGCGATCTTCTCCCTCCTCGCGCTGCGGGACCGCGTGGCTCCGCCGACGATCAACATGACCGAGCCGGACCCGGAGGTGCCGTTCCGTCTGTCCGGAGAGGCGGCTCCGCTCGGCGACGGCCCGCAGATCGCCATCAGCAACTCGTTCGGCTTCGGCGGACACAACGCCGTGCTCGTGCTGGGCGGCGTCGACTGACCGTTTCCGCGTCCACGATGAAGGCCCCCGGGATGTGATCCCGGGGGCCTTCATCATGCGCGGTCCGCTCTGCCCCTTCGACGGGCTCAAGGACCCAGGGGCGCGCTGGCCCCGACGGCGAGGCGCTGCGAACGCTCCCGGCGGCGGCGCTCGATCCGCGGGAGGAACCAGCCGATCAACGGGCCGACGCCGAAGGCGAACAGCACGGTGCCGACGCCCACCGGACCGCCGAGCAGGAAGCCGATCAGCAGCACGGACCCCTCGATGACCGTCCGCGCCAGCCAGACCGGCCATCGGGTCACCCGGACGAGCCCCGTCATGAGTCCGTCGCGCGGTCCGGGGCCGAAGTCCGCCGCGATGTAGAGCCCGGTCGCGAACGCCAGCAGCACGAGTCCGAAGACGAACATGGGCGCCCCCACCCACACGGACGGCGGAGCCGGCAGCACGAGGAGCGTGAGGTCGGCGAACGGGCCGATGAGCAGCGCGTTGAGCAGGGTGCCGAGACCCACCCGTTGGCGGAGCGGGATCCACAGCAGCAGGACGACGATCGAGATCAGCACCGTGACGAGTCCGTACCCGAGTCCCGTCCAGCGCGCGACACCCAGCGAGAGCACGTCCCAGGGCGCGACGCCGATGCCGCCTCGCACCATGAAGCCGAGGGCGACGCCGTAGAGGAAGAGCCCGCCCACGAGCTGCACCAGCCGCTCGACCAGGTCTCGACGGCTGGTCGCGGTGAACGGCAGGAAGACGGCACGGAAGAGCATCTCTCCATCGTGGCCCGGACGAAGGCGGGACGAGGCCGACCACTGAGCGAAAAGTGGTCTGCACATGGAAGGCCACTTTGCGGCAGGCTGGAGGCATGGCCTCCCGTCTCGTCACTCAGCTCGGCACCCAGGACATCGACGATGCCTCGGCGTCGGGCCTGGCTGACCGCATCAGGGCCCTCATCCTCGATGGACGACTCACGGTCGGCGAGCGACTGCCGAGCGAGCGCGCCCTCGCGCTCGAGCTGCGGCGGTCACGCTCGACCATCACCCGCGCCTACGGCGTTCTCGAGGCCGGTGGCTACGTGTCCCGGCATCATGGCGGAAGCACCAGAGTGACCCTCCCGCACGGCCCGGCGGCCGCCGCCCCCGACGCGGACGACGCGGCGATCGACCTGTCGATCGCCTCGATGGACTCGACCCCCGGCCTGTACGACGCGACCGTGCGCTCCCTCCCCCGGCTGGCGGCCCTGCGCGGGACGAGCGGCTACTCGCTGCAGGGCCTTCCCGAGCTCCGAGAAGCCGTGGCCCGCCGATTCACCGAACGCGGCGCGGCGACCTCGGCCGACGAGATCATGATCACCTCGGGCGCCCTGAACGCCGTCAACCTCATCCTCACGGCGATCGGCCGCCGCGGCGAACGCGCCCTCGTGGAGCAGCCGACCTTCCCGCATGCGCTCGAGGCTCTGCACCGGCACGGCTACCGTCTGGTGCCGACGCCGGTCGACACCGATGGCTGGGACGCCCGCCACCTCACCGACACCCTGCGGACAGCGCGCCCGCACGTCGCGTACCTCATCCCGGACTTCCACAACCCCACCGGAGCGACGCTGCCGCAGGAGGAGCGGTCCCGGATCGCGACGACGACCCGCAACACCGGCACGCACCTGATCGTCGACGAGACGACGGCGGAGCTGGACATCGACCGGGGATGGGCCCCGACGCCGATGGCAGCCGAGGGCCCGAACGTGATCACGGTGGGATCGATGTCGAAGATCGCGTGGGGAGGCATGCGCATCGGCTGGATCCGCGCCGAGCGCTCGGTCATCGCCCGGCTGCTGGCCGTCCGCCCCTCGTTCGAGCTCGGCACGGCCCTCCTCGAGCAGTGCATCGCCGTGGAGCTGCTCGACGACGTCCCGGCACTGACCCAGCACGTCCGGCGACGCCTCACGGCCGGACGGGAGGCCGTGACCGCGGGAATCGCCGGGATCCCGGGGATGCGGATGCCGGAGACGCCCGGCGGCCTCTCCGCCTGGATCGATCTCGGCGCTCCCCTGTCGACGACCCTCTCCCTCGCTGCCCGCGAACGGGGACTCATCCTGCCGCCCGGACCGCGCTTCACGACCGGCGGCGTGCTGGAGCGGCGACTCCGGATCCCGATCACGCTCCCGCCCGAGCGTGCGACGGAGGCGATGACGCGCCTGGCGCAGGCCTGGGCGGACGTGCGCGGCGGTGGAGTGAACACCGTCGACGACCTCGCGCACGCGGCCGTGATCTGACCGGCGCAGACGAAGACCCCGCCCGGTCTCCCGGGGCGGGGTCTTCGTCGAGCGGAGCGCGGATTCGTCTTCTCAGCGTCCGGGATCACTCACCGGAATCCGATACTCACGCCTCCGCGCTCCCGGTATCGACGGTCGGTCAGCCGACCTTGTGGAGCCAGACGACGCGCGCGTCGTCGCTGGCGTGACGGAAGGGCTCCAGCTCCTCGTCCCAGGCGGAGCCCAGGGCGATGTCGAGCTCGCGCTGCAGCTCGACGGCGTTGCCCGCGGCGATCTCCATCGCGTAGCGGATGCGGTCCTCGCCGATGACGATGTTGCCGGCGGCATCGGTCTGGGCGTAGTGGATGCCGAGGTCCGGCGTGTGCAGCCACCGACCGCCGTCACTGCGCGGCGTCGGGTCTTCCGTCACCTCGAATCGGAGGTGCTCCCAGCCCCGGATCGCGGTCGCGAGGGCAGCACCGGTACCGACGGGACCGTCCCAGTAGAACTCGGCGCGGCGCGCGCCGGTCAGCACGGGCTGCTCGGTCCAGTCGAAGTTCACCGCACGCCCGATAGCGCGACCCACCGCCCATTCCAGGTGCGGGCAGAGCGCGCGAGGCGCCGAGTGGATGAACACCACTCCGCGTGCGTAAGCCGTCGCCATGATCTCTCCGTTTCATCAGGTGCGTCTTCCCCTACGACCTGAACCACGAAGTGGCGAGAGTATGCGGTTGTGCGCCCATTCTCGCCGAGTTCCCGCGAAATCACAAGCGTGTGATTCGACGACGAAGGCCCCGGTCCGTGGACCGGGGCCTTCGGGCGCTTCGACGAGCTCAGCGACCCAGCTCAGGCCTCGCTCATGGCCTGCTTGACCTGCTGGCCCTTCGCGGCGTAGTAGGCCGCGCGAGCGGCGTCCTTGCGGGCCTGCTCGGCGTAGCCGAACTCGAGCACGTCCTGCGGGACCTCGACGTTCGGGACGTCGTCGGTGCCGTGGTACTTCTCGATGTAGGCGTCGAGCTCGGGACCGGAGGTCCACGAGGTGATGAGGCAGTAGCGCGGGTCGGTGCCGTTGTGCGTGGCCGCGTGCCACAGGCGCTGGGTGTCGACGATGAGCTGCGCACCCGCCGGGAGGGCGATGCGGTACTCGATGCTGGGGTCCGTGCGGTTCTCACGCAGGACGAAGTAGCTGTCCTTGTCGTCCGTCAGGTTGAAGAACCCGCGGACGACCCAGCCGGTGCCGTCCGGGTTCAGGCGGTTGTTGTCGTCCTGGTGGAGGTTGTAGAGGCAGTCGCCGTACGGGGTCGGCTGCAGCTCGATGACGCGGCAGCGACCGACGTTCGCACCGGGCTCCTGCGCACGACGGGTGAGGTTCGGGGCCTTGGCGGTCTGCTCGTCGATCCAGACGCCGTCCTTGTCGGTGCGCGGCGGCTTGTGGTTCCAGAAGCCGTTGCACTCGATGTCGCCGAAGGCGCTGGCGAGGGGCGCGAACCGGGTGTCACCCGAGGACTTCCAGTCGACGTACTCGATGTCGAGCCATTCCTTGGGGTCGGCCTCCTGGTCGTAGCTGTCGAGGACGACGAAGCCCTTCTCCTCCAGCGCTGCGGACTTGATGTATCCCATGATCGAGTCATGTTCCTTTCATCGGGGGCCAGCACGTTTTAACAGGCCCTGATAAGGCAAGGCTAACAGCGGGACCTGGCCCTCCCCCGGAGGGTCGCCGTGGATAAGCGAATAGACTGGGCGGGGCACCCGGCGCGTCCGTGGCGCCTGTCGCTACGGGAGGACGAGACACCAGCATGAGCACCGCGACCAACGTCGAGGCGACGGCAGTCAACACGATCGAATGGCTCGCGGCGGGACGCACGACCATCGTCGTCCCGGTCTACCAGCGGCAGTACCGCTGGGACATCGGCGGCTGCGAGCGGCTCCTCTCCGACGTCAGGGCGGTGGCGGCGGAAGACGACGCGCATCGCCACTTCATCGGTTCGATCCTCTCCGCCGAGGACGGCTCCGGTCCGGACGCCGACCTCATCCTCATCGACGGGCAGCAGCGCCTCACCACGCTCATGCTCCTCGTCGCCGCGCTGCATCACGCGGTGCGAGACCGCGATCCGGAGCTCGCCGCCGACCTCGCCCGCGTGCTGGTCCGCCCCGACGATCCCGAGCGCACGAAGCTCCGTCCGCACGACGCCTGGGCCGATCTCTACGAGTCGGTCGTGCTCGATCGCCGGGACGACGTCGACCGCGAATCGCGCTTCGACGACAACTACGCGTTCTTCCGCAGCCAGATCCATGCCGACGAGGTGCCGTTCATCTGGCAGGGGCTGCAGCGCCTGGAGCACGTCTCGATCACGCTCGGCGCCCAGGCCAACGCGCAGCAGATCTTCGAGAGCCTGAACTCCACCGGCGAGCCGCTGCGGGATCACGAGCTGATCCACAACTACATCCTCATGGGGCTGAACCACGCCGAGCAGTTGGATGTGGAAGCGCGGTTCTGGCTGCCGATCGAGCAGCACACGGGCGAGGCGATCGGCGCGTTCTGGCGCCACTACCTCGTGCTCGTGACGGGGCGTGAGGTGGCGGCGAACGGCGAGCACGGCGTGTACAGCGCCTTCCGCCAGTCGTTCCCGCGCGTCGACGTCGCCCACCTCCAGGCCGACGCCGAGACGTGGCGGCACTATGCGGAGATCTACGGCATCCTCCTCGATCCGACGAAGGAGCAGGACCCGGAGATCGCGCGGCAGCTGAGGTACGTGAACACGTTCGGACGCTCCTCCTCCCCGCTGGTCATGAGCGCCTACAGCGATCACGCGCGTGGCCTCATCGACCGGAGTCAGCTCCTCGAGACGCTCGAGTGGCTGCAGGCGATGTTCCTCCGTCGCGCGCTCGTGAACCTTCCCGCCGAACGCCTGATCGCCCGTCTTTGCCGTGCCCGTCGCGACGGACACGACGCCCTCGCCCGCGCCATCGCGCGCATCACCCCGTCGGACGAGCGGGTCAGCGCCGTGCTCAAATACAGCGAGCTGCCGTATCCGGCCTACGTGCTCGGTCGGCTCGAGGGCGTCGACGACGTGGACGGCTTCGACGTCGAGCACATCGTGCCCGCCGTGCCCGGCGACGCCTGGTCCGGCGACGGCGTGCGTCCCTGGAGCGAGCACTCCGAGGACGAGCAGAACAGCCACCGCGCCCTCGCACCGACCCTCGGCAACCTCACGCTGCTGGAACAGGGGCTAACGGAGCGGGTGTTCGGCGCTTCCTTCCCCGCCAAACGCGATGAGGCCTACGCCCGCAGCGCGGTACCGGCCACCCGCGCCCTCGCCGCGGAGGAATCCTGGGGCACGGCGGCCATCACCGCACGAACAGTGGCGCTGACGGACGACCTCGTCCGCGTGTGGGCACGGCCCGCGCTGCCCGAGATCGACGACGACGGCCTCACCCCGATCCTCGACGCCGTGCGCCGCCGCGGCTGGCCCGCGGGGTGGGAGCGCGAGTTCGACTACGTGGAGTACCGGGGCGAGCGGTGGGAGGTGTACGACGTCAAGCACCTGTTCAACCGCGTGTTCCGTCGCGCCTGGACCGACACGACCGAGGCCGCTCTAGCGTACTGCGCGACCCACGGCGGCCCGATCTACCGCGACAAGGCGTGGAAGGGGCAGTGGGACGACCTCGATGACACGCACTTCCTCTACATGGGCTGGGACTCGAACTACATGATGACGGCCGTCCAGGGCGTCCTCGACGAGTCCGGCATCGCCGCCGAGGTCTTCGTGAAGTACTCCTACATCGGGAATGTGATGTGACCATGACCACTGTCATCCGCCGCCGCCTGCTCGACCTCGCCGTCGAGGAGCACACGCTCACGGTCCCCCTCGTCTGGGACGACCCGGCAGACACCCGCACGATCGACGTGTTCGCCCGCGTCGTCGCACGCGAGGGCGGCGAGGCGCTCCCCTATCTGGTCTTCCTGCAGGGCGGGCCGGGCCACGAGGCGCCGCGCCCCTTCCACTCCTCCGCGGCACCGGCGTGGCTGGATCAGGCCCTCGCGCAGTATCGGCTCGTGCTCCTGGACCAGCGCGGCACCGGCCTCTCCTCCCCCGTCGGCGACGGCGACCTCGCGCAGGGCGCCGAAGGCGTCGCCGAGTACCTGACGCACCTGCGTGCCGATGCCATCGTGCGCGACTGCGAGGCACTGCGGGAGCATCTGGGGGCATCGACCTGGAGCGTCCTCGGTCAGTCGTTCGGCGGCTTCACGACGCTGGCCTACTTGTCCACCCACGCGGATTCCCTCGACGACGTCTTCATAACCGGCGGTCTCAGCACGGTCGAGCGCGATCCGGACGAGGTGTACGCGCTCTGCTACGACAAGATGCGCACGGCCTCCGAGCGGTACTACCGGCGCTTCCCGGAGCACCGCGACGTCATGCGACGCCTGATCGATCTCGCGGACGCCGGTGAACTCGTCCTCCCCGACGGCGAGGTCGTATCGCGTTCCCGCCTCCGCTCCGTCGGCTCCGCTCTCGGCACCGACGACGGCTGGCAGACGGTCTGGTCCTTGCTGGAGCGGGATCCCGCGTCCAACGCCTTCCGGCACGACCTCCAGCACGCCATGCCCTTCGGCGGCCGTAACCCGCTGTACTACGCCTTCCACGAGTCGAGCTATGCGAACGGACACACCACGCGGTGGTCCGCCGAGCGCGTCGAGCCGACCGATTTCCGCGACGATCCGACGCTCTTCACGGGCGAGCACATCCGCCGCGAGTGGGCCGACACCGTCCCGGCGCTGCAGCCCTGGCGGGAGGTGACGTCGATCCTGGCGGAGCACCCCTGGCCGCGGATCTACGACACCGCCGCCCTCGCCGCCACCGGGGCGACGGGCGCGGCCGCCGTGTACGTGAACGACGTGTACGTGCCCGTGGAGTTCTCGCTGGAGACCGCCCGTCTCCTCCCCGGCGTGACGCCCTGGGTGACGAGCGAGCACGAGCACAACGGCCTGCGGACGGGGCCCGTGCTGGAGCGGCTGATCGACCTCGCCCACGGACGCCGCCTCCGCTGACCTCCGCCGCGCGACGGGTGCCACCGCCGCGCTCGGCGATCTATCCTGGGGCCATGGAACATCTGCTCGGGTGGACCACGATCGTCCTCGTGCTCGGCACGGGACCGGTGCTGTTCTTCGTGGGCATCCGGCATTCCCTCTCCCGTCGTCCCGTCGAGGAGAAGTACGAGCAGGCCGGGTCCGGAGGGCTCGTCGGCGTCTTCGACGCGGTGTGGTCCCCCACCGCGCACGAGGCCGGCCAGGAGCGGGACCGGCAGACCCGGCGCACGGCCCCGACGCCGACCCCCGGAGATCCGCCGGGCCGCATCGAGCGCGGACGCATCGTCATCGACGTCTGAGCGACTCGTCCACCCCGGACATGACGAAGGCCCCGCACTCCGAGGAGTACGCGGCCTTCGTGGGCGGTCTTACTTGGAGGAGCCGCCGAAGCCCTTGAAGCGCTGGTTGAACTTCTCGACGCGGCCGGCCGAGTCCATGATGCGCTGCTTGCCCGTGTAGAAGGGGTGCGAGGCCGAGGAGATCTCGACGTCGATCACCGGGTACTCCACGCCGTCCAGCTCGATCGTCTTGTCGCTCGTGACGGTGGAGCGGGTGAGGAAGGTCTCGCCCGAACCCAGGTCGCGGAACACGACAGCCTTGTACTCGGGGTGAATGTCAGTCTTCATGGGATTCCTTTGTTGCTGCCCTGGATTGTGCCAGGGACGAGGGAAGTCTGTGGTGCCGAACGCACCAAGGATCGATTCTACCAGTACTTCGACAAGCTCAGTAACCCATCGGAACCGAGGTCAGGAGGCGGCGCGGGCGGAGTAGCGCCCGTCCTCGCTGCTGAGCGCGATCGGCATGCCGAAGGTCTCGCCGAGGGCGTCCGCGGTGAGCGTCTCCGCGATCGGGCCCGCGGCGACCACGGCGCCGTCGCGGATCAGCAGCACGTGCGTGAACCCGACGGGGATCTCCTCGACGTGGTGGGTGACCATGAGCATCGCGGGCGTCGTCGGCGCCGACGCATAGCCGCCGAGCAGAGCCAGCAGCTCCTCGCGCGACCCGAGGTCGAGCGAGGCCGTCGGCTCGTCGAGCAGCAGGAGCTCCGGGTCCGTCATGACCGCCCGGGCGATCTGCACGCGCTTCTGCTCGCCGTCGCTCAGCGTGCCGAAGGTGCGGTCGGCGAGGTGCGCGAGACGCCAGTCGCCCAGCACGCGCAGCGCACGCCGCTCATCGATGTCCTCGTAGCTCTCGTTCCAGCGCCCGAGCACGGAGTACGCCGCCGTGAGGACGGTGTTGAGCACCGTCTCGTCACGCGGGATGCGCTTGGCCATGGCGGACGATGCGAACCCGATCCGCGGACGGATCTCGAAGACGTCGGCGCGTCCGAGTGTCTCGCCGAGGACGGTGACCGTGCCCGAGGTGGGGTGCATCAGCGTGTCGGCGAGCTGCAGCAGGGTCGTCTTCCCCGCACCGTTCGGCCCGAGGATCACCCATCGCTGATCGTCAGAGACCTGCCAGGTCACGTGATCGATGATGTTGCGCCCCTCTCGGCGCACGACGACGTCGGTGAACTCCAGAGCGATCGGCATATCGAAAGCCTATCGGCTCAGGCGGACAGCTCTGCGTAGAGCGCGCGGGTCTCGTCGGCGATCGCGCCCCAGCTGAACTGCGTGCGGGCCCGCTCCCGACCGGCCTCCCCGTACTCCCGCGCCCGCGCCGGATCCGTGGCGACCTCGGTGAGGACTGCCGCGAGATCGGCGACGAAGCGGTCGGGGTCGGTCGGTGTGCCCGTGCCGTCCTGCACCTGCTCGATGGGGACCAGCCGGCCCGTCACGCCGTCGTCGACGACCTCGGGGATGCCGCCGGTCGCCGTTCCCACGACGGCCGCTCCGCACGCCATGGCCTCGAGGTTCACGATCCCGAGCGGCTCGTAGACGGAGGGGCAGACGAAGGTGGTCGCCGCGGCCAGGATCGCCGACAGCTCGTCCCGCGGCAGCATCCGCTCGATCCACACCACGCCCTCTCGGGTCTGCTGCAGCAGCCGCACCCCCTCCTGGACCTCCGCCATGATCTCCGGCGTGTCCGGAGCACCGGCGCAGAGGATGAGCTGGACCTCGGGCGGCAGCAGCCGTGCCGCCTGCAGAAGGTAGGGCAGCCCCTTCTGCCGTGTGATGCGTCCGACGAAGACGACCGAGGGGCGGTCGGGATCCATACCGATCGAGGAGAGGAAGGCCGGATCCTGCACCGGACGCCAGCGCTCCACATCGATCCCGTTGTGGATCACCCGGACCCGCGCGGGGTCGACCTGCGGATAGCTGCGGAGGATGTCCGCGCGCATGCCGGCGCTCACGGCGATCACCGCGGCGGCGTTCTCGTAGGCGAGCTTCTCGATGCCGCTCGACACGGCGTAGCCGCCCCCGAGCTGCTCGGCCTTCCACGGCCGCAGCGGCTCGAGGCTGTGCGCCGTGAGCACGTGCGGGATCCCATGGAGCTGGGAGGCGAGGTGTCCGGCGAAGTTGGCGTACCAGGTATGGCTGTGCACGACGTCGGCGCCCGCGATGGCCGACACGATCTCCAGGTCCGTTCCGAGCGTCTGCAGCGCCGGGTTGGCGGCGGAGAGGCTCTCGGGAGCGCGGTAGGCGAAGGTGCCCTCCTCGTCGCGCGGCGCGCCGAATGCTCGCACCGTCACATCGATGTCCCGACGCAGTGCGGAGACGAGTTCGGCGACGTGCACACCCGCGCCTCCGTAGATCTCCGGCGGATACTCCTTGGTGATCATCTCGACTCGCATGCCTAGACGCTATCGAGCGGGTTGTCCAGATGCTAGTTCCCCGCGCCGAACGGGATCTATGGTGGACCCATGTCCGCTCCAAAGAAGGTCTTCGGGATCATCCTCGCCGGCGGCGAGGGCAAGCGACTCATGCCGCTGACGGCCGACCGCGCAAAACCGGCCGTCCCGTTCGGCGGCCAGTACCGCCTGATCGACTTCGCCATCTCGAACCTCATCAACTCCGGGCTGAGACAGATCGTCGTCCTGACCCAGTACAAGTCGCACAGCCTCGACCGGCACATCTCGCAGACGTGGCGGATGTCGGCGCTGCTCGACTCGTACGTCGCCTCGGTCCCGGCCCAGCAGCGGCTCGGCAAGCGGTGGTTCTCCGGATCCGCCGACGCGATCCTGCAGAGCATGAACCTGATCAACGACGAGAAGCCCGACATCGTCGTCGTGATCGGCGCCGACCACGTCTATCGGATGGACTTCCGCCAGATGCTCGAGGCGCACATCGAGTCCGGCGCGAAGGCGACGGTCGCGGGCATCCGTCAGCCGCTCGCCCTGGCGTCCCAGTTCGGGGTCATCGACGCCGATCCGGAGTCCGGACGCATCCGGCAGTTCCTCGAGAAGCCCACCGACGCCACGGGTCTGTCGGACTCCCCGCACGAAGTGCTGGCCTCCATGGGCAACTACATCTTCGACACCGACGCCCTCATCGCGGCGGTCGAGGCCGACGGCGAGCTGCCGACGTCGAGTCATGACATGGGCGGCGACATCGTCCCGTACTTCGTCGACCGCGGCGAGGCCGGCTACTACGACATGAAGCAGAACGAGGTCCCGGGGTCTTCCCCGCGCGACCGCTCGTACTGGCGCGACGTGGGGACGATCGACTCGTTCTTCGACGCGCACCGGGACCTGATCTCGACGCTTCCGATCTTCAACCTCTACAACATGGAGTGGCCGATCCACTCGCAGGCGGTCAACTCCCCGCCGGCGAAGTTCGTCCGCGACTCCGTAGGGCGGATCGGCAACGCGATCGACTCGATCGTCTCGCTGGGGTCGGTGCTCTCCGGCACGCACCTCGAACGCAGCGTCGTGGGGCCGTGGACCCTGGCCGGCGGCGGCTCGACCATCACGGACTCCGTGGTGTTCGATCACGTCCACGTCGGTCAGGGCGCCCGCGTGCACCGCGCGATCCTCGACAAGAACGTCGTGCTCGCCGACGGCGCCACGGTCGGCGTCGACCGCGAACGCGATCTCGCCCGCGGGTTCACGGTCACGGAGTCGGGGATCACAGTCGTGGGCAAGGGCGTGTTCATCGAACGCTGACGCGTCATGCGGCGTGGGCTCCGGTCCCCCGGTCGCTAGGCTCGGGGGGTGACCACCGCGCGATTCCTCGTCGTCCTCGATGCCGATTCCACGCTCATCCGGAACGAGGTGATCGAGCTCCTCGCCGAGGAGGCCGGCCGTCGCACCGAGGTGCAGGCGGCCACGGAAGCCGCGATGCGCGGGGAGATCGACTTCGCGACCAGCCTCCGCTCCCGGGTGGCTGCCCTCGCGGGCGTTCCCGTCGAGGCGTTCGCCCGCGTTCGCGCCCGCGTCGAGCCGACTCCGGGCGTCCGCGACCTCACCACCGCCGTACACGCACGGGGCGGCGTCGTCGGCGTCGTCTCCGGCGGGTTCCACGAGATCCTCGACGACGTCGCACCGGGGCTCGGCGTGGACCGGTGGCGGGCGAACCGCCTCGAGGTCGCCGACGGCGCGCTCACGGGGCGGGTGGACGGTGACATCGTCGACGGCGCGGCCAAGGCCTTCTGGCTGCGCACCTGGGCGGAGGAGCTCGGCGTGGCGCCGCACGCGACCATCGCGATCGGCGACGGCGCCAACGATCTCCCGATGATGGCGGTCGCCGGCCTGGGGCTCGCTTTCAACGCCAAGCCCGCCGTCCGCGAGTCCGCGAGCCTGGTCATCGGCCCGGTCGACCTCGGAACGGTCATCCCGCTCCTCCCCTGACCCTGGCCGATGTCCGGGGCCGGGTCTACGGTCGGGTCATGGACATCATCCTCATCCCCGGCCTCTGGCTCGACGCCTCCAGCTGGGACGACGTCGTGCCTGCCCTCGAGCGCGCCGGCCACCGCCCTCATCCGCTGACCATGCCCGGGCTCGACGCGTCTGCGGAGACGGCGGCGGGTGTCGGGATCGACGACTGGGTCGCCGCCGCGGTCGCCGCCGTCGATGCCGCGGAGGGCGACGTGGTGGTCGTCGGACACAGCGGCGGAGGCAACGTCGCCTGGGGCGTCGCCGACGCGCGACCGGACCGCGTGGCCCGGGTCGTCTTCGTCGACACCGTGCCGCCGCCCCCGGGCTCGGGCATCAGCGAGTTCCCGGTGCAGGACGGCGTCGTCCCGTTCCCGGGCTGGGGTTTCTTCCCCGACGAGGACGTGCACGATCTGGACGACGAGACTCGTGCGAGGACGGCCCCGCTCACGCACAGCGTCCCCGCGCGGGTGCCGACGGACGAGCTCGCTCTGCACGACCACGACCCGGCACGGTATCGCATCCCGGTCACCCTGCTGATGGGAGGGCTGGACCAGGACGCCTTCGACGCGGTGATCAGCCAGTGGGGTCCGTACGCCGAGGAGTATCGGGCGATCGGCGACGCCGAGGTCGTCCGGATCGGCTCGGGACACTGGCCGCAGTTCTCGGCGCCCGAGCGTCTCGCGGAGCTCCTCGTGCGCGCGATCGATCGCTGAGGAGGACTGCTGGGGTCAGTGCCCCATGCCGAGACCACCGTCGACCGGGATGACGGCGCCCGAGATGTAACCGGCGTCGTCGCTCGCCAACCAGGTCACGACGCCCGCGACCTCATCCGGCGTCGCGAACCGCCCCGCGGGGATGTTCGCCTTGTACTGCTTCTGCGTCTCCTCGGGGAGCTCCGCGGTCATGTCGGTCTCGATGAAGCCGGGTGCCACGACGTTGGCCGTGATGCCGCGTCCGCCGAGCTCACGCGTGAGCGAGCGGGCGAAACCGACCAGCGCGCTCTTGGAGGCGGCGTAGTTCGTCTGCCCGGCGGAGCCGTACAGGCCCACGACGCTGGAGATGAGGATGACCCGTCCGAACCGTGCCCGCAGCATCCCCTTCGACGCACGCTTGACGACGCGGAAGGTGCCGCCGAGGTTCGTCGCCACGACGCTGTCGAAGTCGTCCTCGCTCATGCGCATGAGCAGGGTGTCCTTGGTGATCCCGGCGTTGGCGACGACGATCTCCACCGGACCCAGCTGCTGCTCCACCTCGGTGAAGGCCGCATCGAGAGCGGCGGCGTCCGTGACGTCGGCGCGCACCGTCAGGGTGCCTTCCGGACCCTCTCCGCTGCGAGCGGTCACCGCCACCCGGTAGCCCTCCCGCACGAAGCGCTCGGCGATGGCGCGGCCGATGCCGCGGTTGCCTCCGGTGACGAGGACGACGCGCTCCGCGCTCATGGGACACTCCTGGGTCTGGGGTCAAGGGCCGGGGTTCCGGGCCGTGATCGATCCTAGCGACGTTGCCGTGCCGCCTTCACGATGACGGTTTGACAGACCGGGAGCCTCCTGGGACTCTGAGGGCGACGAAAGGCACCAGCGTGAGCGATCCCCGTATCTCCGGTTCGTCCGGCGAGCAGCCCCCGGCCTTCCCCCCGGCTCCCGGTTCCGCCCCGGCGTACCCGGGGTTCCCGCCGGCACCGCCGGCGAACGCCGCCACGCAGCCGTCCTCGGCGCCTCAGCAGTACTCGACGCCTCAGCAGTACGGGGCCCCGCAGCAGTACGCGGCCCCGCAACCGTATGGAGCCGCGCCTGCGCGGCCGTCCAGCGGACTCGCGATCACCTCCCTCGTCTGCGGCATCGCCGGTGTCGTGCTGTTCTGGGCGATCGTGCCGATGCTCGCCTCGATCGCGGCCGTGATCACCGGTCACATGGCGCTCGGACAGATCCGTCGCACGCCCGGTCTCGGCGGCCGCGGCATGGCGATCGCCGGGCTCATCCTCGGCTACGTCATGATCGGCGTGCTGGTCTTCACCATCGTCTCGACGATCATCGGCCTCGTCGTCTTCGGCGCCTTCACCCTGCCGTTCGTCTTCGCGAGCTGACGCCCCGCCCGGGCATGCCGATGTCGCCACGGCGGCGTAGGCTGGAACCATCGTGAAGAACGCACGTCGAGTCCCGGCCGTCACCTCACTGCCGCAGTCCCCGCGGGATGAGGGGGACCATCGTGTGCGCCGATATGCCCTGACGATGACGATCCGCATCGTCTGCTTCGGGCTGATGTTCTTCGTGCAGCCGTTCGGCTGGTGGACCTGGGTGTTCGCGCTGGCCGCCGCCGTGCTCCCGTACATCGCCGTCGTCTTCGCGAACGCCGGCAGCGACAGCACAGAGACCGCCGCCGAGTCGCCGATGCGCGAGATCGATGCGCCGCCCGCACCGTCGCTCGCTCCGGAGACCGCCCCCGACGTCATCACCATCCGCGAAGGCCGCACCGACCGATGAGCGCGCTCATCTGCTCGCGCGCCGGCTGCCGGAGCGCGGCCACGAGGCAGGTCGTCTGGCGCAACCCGCGTATCCACTCCGCCGATCGCGAGAAGATCTGGCTGGCGTGCGACGAGCACGTCGGCTTCCTCCACGACTACCTCGCCGCGCGGGACTTCCCGGTGACGGTGCGAGACGGGGCGCCTTCATGAGCAACCGCCTGACCCGCTGGGGCGTGTACGTCCTCATCGCCATCGGCTTCGCGATCGCCTGCGTCTTCCTCTCCAACTGGCAGTTCGAGAGGAACGAATCCCGCGCTGAGCAGATCGCGCTGGTGGAGCAGAACTACAATGCCCCGGCCGTCCCCCTCGCCGACGTGGTCGCCGACGACGAGCTCGACCCCGCGGACGAATGGCGCCCCGTCACGCTGCAGGGCGAGTACCTCGCCGACGAGCAGCTCCTGGTCCGCAACCGTCCCCACGGCGGAACGAGCGCGTTCGAGGTGCTGGTCCCCTTCCGCGACACGGACGGTCGTGTGCTCATCGTCGACCGCGGCTGGGTGGCACCGGGCGAGGGCGAGCTCCCGGACGCTGTCCCCTCTCCACCGTCCGGCGAGGTCACGGTGACCGTCCGCCTGCGTCCCGGCGAGCCGCTTCCCGGGTCCGGACGCGGGGCTCCGGAGGGCCAGGTGCCCACGATCCACCTCCCGTCCATCGCCGACCTCGTCGGCGACGAGGTGATCACCGGTGCTTACGGACGCCTGGTCGAGGAACAGCCCGCCGCGGATGCCGCGCTGGGCGGCTTCGAGTCCCCCACCGACGACCCGGGTCCGCACCTGTCCTATGCGATCCAGTGGATCCTGTTCGCCATCATGGGCTTCATCTTCATCGGGTACATCATCCGCACGGAGATCGTGAAGCACCGCGAAGAGGTCGAGGGGAAGCCGGCACCGGCGAAGGCACCGAAACGCCGCGACCGCGACGCGGACGCCGAGGACGAACTGCTCGACGCGCGCTGACGCACCCGCCGAGCGTCACGCGAGCGCGAGAACGCGCCGGACGCTGCGCTGCCCGGCACCCTTTCGATCCCGGACGGACCGCCCGGCCGACGCAGGATGGGAAACGGGCCTCTTGGACCGTCGGCACGCACCATTTCGATCCCCGCCTGCGGGGCGCCTCCGGTCGATCTCGATGTCTAGCGCTCGCGAGCAGAGCCCGTGACGGCATGCCGCCATACGCGGCCGACGACGTCATAGACGATCCGGGTGTGGTTCCGGTCGGACGCCCCCTGCCAGAACTCGACCCGCGTCGGAACCACCCGCCACAGCACCCAGTCCCCCGGTCGGAGACCCGCGCGGGCGCTCTCGGAGCGGGCCGCGAGGTCGGCGTCGCTCTCGGCCGCCGACGCCTCGTGCACGGTTCCCCGTACGCGCACGGCACGCCGCTGCGGCTGCCACCAGAGGTTCAGCGCCGCAGCAGGATGCGCGTCGAGCTGCGCGGCCTTCCGGGAGGACCGGGCCCCGGCGAACGCCCAGCCGCGCGCGTCCACGTCCTTGAGGATCAGGGTGCGCGCGTCCGGGATGCCGTCCGTGTCCACCGTCGCCAGCGTCGCCGCATGCGGTTCGGGGACGCCGGCCGCGGCCGCCGCGCGGAGCCACTCCCGGAAGAGCAGCACCGGATCGTCGGGAAGGTCGTCGAGGTGCAGCGGCGGCGCCGTCCCGGTGAGGGTGGGCTGCGCACGCAACCACGCCGCGAGTTCCGAGGGAGGAAGGATCGGGTGCGCCGCCATCCTCCGACTATGCCACGACCCGCTACGCGAGCTCGATGAGGTCCTGGTACTCCTGGCTCCAGATGTCCTCGACGCCGTCGGGCAGGATGAGGACACGCTCGGGGTTCAGCGACTGCACCGCGCCGGGGTCGTGCGACACGAGCACCACCGCGCCCTCGTAGTGGGCCAGCGCCCCGAGGATCTCCTCGCGGGAGGCCGGATCGAGGTTGTTCGTGGGCTCATCGAGCAGGAGGAGGTTCGCGGACGACACGACGAGCGTCGCCAGCGACAGCCGGGTCTTCTCGCCTCCGGACAGCACACCCGCCGGCTTGAGGACGTCGTCACCGGTGAACAGGAAGGAGCCGAGGACCTTGCGGGCCTCCGTCTCCGTGATGTGCGGAGCGGCCGACACCATGTTCTCGAGGACCGAGCGGCTGACGTCGAGGTTCTCGTGCTCCTGCGCGTAGTACCCGACCTTGAGACCGTGTCCGGGCTCGAGCTGCCCGGTGTCCGGCTTGTCGACACCTGCCAGCATGCGCAGCAGCGTCGTCTTCCCCGCACCGTTGAGACCGAGCACGACGACCTTGGAACCGCGGTCGATCGCGAGGTCGACGTCGGTGAAGATCTCCAGCGAGCCGTACGACTTCGATAGCCCGGAGGCCATGAGCGGGGTCTTGCCACAGGGGGCGGGCTTCGGGAACCGCAGCTTCGCGACGCGGTCCTCCTGACGCACGTCCTCCAGCCCGGAGAGGAGCTTCTCGGCGCGCGCGAGCATCTGGTGCGCTGCTGCCGCCTTCGACGCCTTCGCTCCGAACCGCGCCGCCTGCTGCTGCAGGGTCGTCGCCTTCTTCTCGGCGTTGGCCCGCTCCTTCTTGCGACGCTCCTCGTCCGCGGCGCGCTGCCGCAGATAGTTCTTCCAGTTCATGTTGTAGATGTCGATGACCTGGCGGTTGGCGTCGAGGTAGAACACCCGGTTGACGGTCTCGCCCACGAGCTCGACATCGTGGCTGATGACGATCAGCCCGCCCTTGTAGTTCTTGAGGAACTCGCGCAGCCACACCACGCTGTCCGCGTCGAGGTGGTTGGTCGGCTCATCGAGGATCATCGTCTGCGCGTCGGAGAAGAGGATGCGCGCGAGCTCGATGCGACGACGCTGGCCTCCGGAGAGGGTCGACAGCGGCTGGTCGAGGATGCGGTCCGGCAGCGAGAGGTTGTGCGCGATCGACGCGGCCTCGGCCTCGGCCGCGTAGCCGCCCTGCGCCTCGAACTTCTCGGTGAGCGCGGCGTAGCGCTTCATCGCCTTGGCAGCGACCGCAGGGTCGTCGGACCCCATCGCGAGCGAGGCCTCCGTCATGCCGAGGTTGAGCTGACCGAGGCCGCGGGCGTCGAGGATCCGGGTACGCGCGAGGTCTTCCGGATTGCCCGAACGGGGGTCCTGCGGCAGGTAGCCGAGCTCGCCGGACCGGGTGACGGTGCCACCCGAGGGCAGCACGTCGCCGGCGAGCACCTTGGTGAGCGTGGTCTTGCCCGCACCGTTGCGTCCGACGAGGCCGATCTTGTCGCCGTCGGACACACGGAACGAGACGTTCTCCATCAGCAGGCGCGCGCCAACGCGGATCTCGAGGTCGTGCACGGCAAGCACAGCGGACGTCCGTTCGTTCGGGAGGAGGGTGATGGCCGACCGGCCAGCCAACCAGTATATGCCGCCGTGCCTGTGGCGACGCCCGCCACGGATATCCCTCTCCAGGGTGACCGAGGCGATACCCCGGAGTGATGCCCCTCTCCCCACCCGCTGCTTACGGTGCCGGAGTGGACATCCTCAACGACCTCATCCTGCAGGCGATCGCCTCCCCCTGGCTGTACGCCGTGCTGTTCGCGGTGACCGTGATCGACGGGTTCTTCCCGCCGGTCCCGAGCGAGACGGTCCTCGTCGCCGCGGCGGCGGTGGCCGCGTCCACCGGTGACGGTGACATCGTGCTGCTGGGTGCCGTCGCCGCCCTGGGCGCCGCGATCGGCGACAACATCGCGTTCCTCATCGGGCGCCGACTGGGCACGACGAGGTTCGCCTGGATGCGGCGCCCCCGCGTCGCCGGCGCCTTCGCCTTCGCGCAGCGCGCCCTCGACCGCCGCAGCGCCACGCTGATCCTCGGCGCCCGCTACATCCCGATCGGACGCGTCGCGGTGAACATGTCCGCCGGAGCGCTCGGGTTCCCCTGGCGGCGGTTCCTCCCGCTGAGCCTCATCGCCGGTGTGAGCTGGAGCGTGTTCAGTCTCGCGATCGGGCTGCTCGCCGGCGCCTGGCTGCACGACCAGCCCGTGCTCAGCGCCGCGATCGGCATCGTCGTCGCGTTGCTCGTCGGTGTGATCATCGACCGGATCGCGGCGCTCCGCCGACGCCGTACGCCGGTCGCGCACCTGGCAGGATGAGACGCATGGCACGCCGCCGAGAGCGCACCCCGCGCCCGCCACGGATGAGCCGTCGCACCGGCGCCCTCGTGGCTCTGACTGCGGCGGTCGTCGTGCTGTACGCGCTCCTCGTCTCCCTGCAGACGGTGCTCTCCGGCACGCCGCTGCCCCTGTCCTTCCTGCTCGGCGCCGCCGTGTGCGGCGCTCCCCTCCTCGTCCCCTCCCGGCCGCGGACGGCGATCGTCGTCTTCGCCGCCGGCGCCTTCCTGCTGCCGCTCCTCGTCGAGCCGGCGCGCGCGATCCACTCCCCCTGGCCCTGGTCGGTACCGGCGCTCCTGGCCTTCGTCCTCCTCGTGGGCGTGATGTCCTTCGTGCAGGACGCCCGCCTCGGAGGCCTCACCCTCGTGATCGGCGCACTGACCTCGCTGACGGCGCCGCTGCTGCGCCCGGACATGGTGGCGACGCCGGCAAGCTCCGGCAGCGCCACCGCCAATCTCATCGTGACGACCTCGGTCGCTGCCGCGATGCTGCTCATCGCCGTCCTCGTCGCCGGTCGCGTGCGTGTCGCGGCGGAGCTCACGAGGGAGAAGGAGCACAGCGCGCTGGAGGAATCCCGGCGCGCTCTCGTGGAGGAGCGCACCCGGATCGCCAGGGAGCTGCACGACGTCGTGGCGCACAGCATGTCGGTGATCCAGGTGCAGGCGTCGACCGCGCGCTACCGGATCGCGGACCTCGACGCCGAGGCCGCCGCCGAGTTCGACGACATCGCCGCCACCGCGCGCACGTCGCTCACCGAGATGCGGCGCATGCTGGGAGTGCTCCGCACCGAGGACCAGCACGCCGAGCTCGCACCGCAGCAGGGATTGGACGACGTCCCGGCCCTCGTCGACACGATGCGCCGGGCAGGGGTGGAGGTCGGCCTCGTGCTGGAGGGGATGGAAGCGGCCTCCGCGGCGGGACCCGGCGTGCAGATCGCCGCCTTCCGCATCGTGCAGGAGGCGCTGAGCAACGCCGTCCGCCACGCGCCCGGTGCCCGCGTCACGGTCCGGCTCCATGCCGACGCCGATGCCCTGCACATCCGTGTGCACAACGCCGCACCGCCGCAGCCGACCGAGAGCCCCTCCGGCGGCTACGGCCTCCGGGGAATGCGCGAGCGCGCCGAACTGCTCGGCGGAAGCCTCGCCGCCGGGCCCTCCGACGACGGCGGCTGGACCGTCGAGGCCACCCTGCCGCTGTCTGCAACGGCCGCACCGCCCACCCCGACCGCCTCGGCGGAAGACAAGGAGAACCCGTGACGATCAGCGTGCTCATCGCCGACGACCAGGCGATGGTCCGCGCCGGTTTCGCCGCCCTGCTGGACGCGCACGAGGGGATCCGCGTGGTGGGCCAGGCGGCCGACGGCGCGGAGGCCGTGACGCTCGCCGCGCGGCTCGATCCCGACGTCATCCTCATGGACGTCCGCATGCCGGAGCTCGACGGCATCGAGGCCACCCGCCGCATCCTCGGTCCGTCGTACCCGGCCGCGCACGTGCCGCGGATCCTCATGCTCACCACCTTCGACATCGACGACTACGTCTACGACGCCCTCGCCGCCGGGGCCAGCGGGTTCCTCCTCAAAGACGCTCTGCCGGAGGAGCTCGTCCATGCGGTCCGCGTGGTGGCCGGCGGCGATGCGCTCCTCGCCCCCAGCGTGACCCGGCGCATGATCGAGCAGTTCGCCGGACGGCGGCCGGCCTCGCGGCGGTCGGCGACGGCCCTCGCCGAGCTCACCGACCGCGAGCGGGAGGTCCTCGTCCTCATCGGCAAGGGCCGGTCGAACACCGAGATCGCGGGCGACCTGTTCATCGCCGAGCAGACCGTGAAGACCCATGTCGGCAAGGTGCTCGCGAAGCTCGGTCTCCGCGACCGCGTGCACGCCGTCATCCTCGCGTACGACACCGGTCTGGTCGAGCCCTCCGCCTGAGTCACCCCTGCGTGGGGGTCAGGACGGCACCACGGAGTGATGTCCCGCCCACCACCGCCTCCATAGCCTCCGAGGACACCGTTCCCAGGAGGACTCATGGTCATCGCCGCGGCTCCACGCCTCAGCACCCCCGCCCCCGCTTCATCCGGCCACGCGGGTCACCGCGACACCGGCATCGACGTCGTGCGCGCCGTCTGCGTGCTCGGCGTCGTCCTGCTGCACGCCGTCATGGTCGGGGTCACGGTGTCCGAGACCGGGCCGGTGTTCGAGAATGCGAGCGACGGCACGAGCTGGATCGCCCCGCTGAGCTGGCTGCTGCAGGTGATGCCGCTCTTCTTCGTGATCGGGGGATTCTCCGGGCTCCTCGCGTACCGCCGCCTCCGCGCCCGCGGCGGGAGCGCGACCGCCTTCGTGGCCGGTCGGGTGCACCGGCTCCTGCGCCCGGCCCTGTTCACGGTCGGCGCGGTCGGGGTCGCGCTCGCGGTGCTCACCGTCCTCGGTGTCGCGCCGGATCTCATCGCCGTCGCCGGCTTCCGATACGCACAGCCGCTGTGGTTCCTCGGGGTCTTCCTGCTGTGTCAGGCGCTGCTCCCCGCGTTCGTCGCCCTGCACGACCGCGCGCCCCTGCGTACGATCACCCTCCTCGCGGGTGCGGCCGTGGCGGTCGATGTCCTGCGGGCCGTGACCGGGACGGACGCCGTGGGCTTCCTCAACCTCGCTTTCGTGTGGTTGACGATGCAGCAGCTGGGATTCCTCCTCGCCGACGGCCGCGTGGACGCCCTTCGTCGCCGGACCCGCGTCACGATCGGCATCGGCGCCCTCGGGGTGCTCGTCGCCCTGTTCCTCATCGGCGCGTACTCCCCCGACCTCATCGCCAACATCAACCCGCCCACGTTCGCCCTGCTGCTGGTCGGGCTGATCCACACGATCCTGTTCTCCCTGTACCGGGCGCACATCGGGCGCCTCAGTCGTCGCCGTCCGGTGGCCGCGTTCACCGCCTTCGTCACCCGGCGGACGATGACGATCTACCTCTGGCACATGCCGGTGCTGCTGGCGATGGCCGGGGCGACGGCGCTGGTCGCTCTCCTCGGCGGATTCACTCTGCCCGCGCTCGACAGCGCGGAGTGGTGGGCCGCCCGCCCGCTGTGGCTCCTGACCGCTGTCGTCCTCACCGCGATGGTCGCGGTCCGTGTCGACCGGTTCGAGAATCACCCCTCGCCGCAGGCCACGTCCTCGCGGCGCCGCCTGGCCGTGGGAACCGTCCTCGGCCTCACCGGAGTGGTGCTGCTGCTCGTCCTCGGCACGACCGTCTCCACCGCCGCCCTCGCGGTGCTGCTCCTGGTCGCGGCGCTGCGGCTGGCGGGACGCTCCGAAAGCCCCGTCCTGGTGTGACCGTCAGCCGACCCCGCGGGCCGCGAGGGCATCGCCGACCTGATCCGCGTGGCGCAGCGTCAGCACGAGCAGCGGCACCACGCCGCGCACGCCCAGGCGGACTCCTCGTGCGCGCTCCGCGTCCCGCACCCGCTGCGCGAGTCCGGCCACGACGGGAACCATGGTCAGCGTGAGCGACACCGCCATCGACACCGCCTCCGGATCGACCCCGACGCGCCGCAGCGGACACAGGAGGCGCTGCAGCACGGCCAGGAGATCGGACATGCGCGTGGTCAGGGTGAGGAGGGCGGCGAGCAGCAGCAGCACGGCGACCCGCCCGGTGCTCACCCAGGCGGCGACGGGAGACACGAAGACGGCGAGGGCGATCGCGAGCACGAGCAGGACCGCACGCAGCCGCCACAGCTCCGTCACCGCGGCGGAGAGCGGCACCCCCGCGATCGGGTAGAGCGCGAGCACGGTCGCGAGGCAGACCGCGATGCTGAGCGGCCCGTGCGGGAACAGCGTCAACGCGAGCGCCGCGACGGCGAGCCCGGCGAGCTTCGGACCGGCCGGCACCCGATGCATCAGTCCCGCACCGACCGGGGACGGCAGGATCATGCGCACAACCGGCGGTAGCGTGCGATGACCGCCTCGGGCTCTCCCTGTTCGACGACGCGCCCGCCGTCGAACAGGACGGCCGTGTCGCAGCGGGCCGCGAGCTCGAGATCGTGGGTGACGATCAGCACCTGCGCCTCCTGCGACAGAAGGAGGTCTCCGATCCGCCGCGCGTTGCGCAGGTCGAGGAGTGTCGTCGGCTCGTCCGCCACGATCAGCGCCGGCTCGGCGAGGAGCACCGCGGCGAGGGCCAGCATCTGCTTCTGTCCTCCCGAGAGCGACGACGCCGGGATGTCGGCGTGGGCACCGAGACCGTGGCGCTCCAGGGTCTCCTGCACGCGGGCGGCGATCTCGTCACGGGGCCGCCCTCGGAGCGACAGCGCCAGATCCTCGGCCGGAGTCGGCATCAGGATCTGGGCATCCGGATCGGTGAAGACGAAGCCCACCCGGCGGCGCACGGCGGTCCGCTCCCGGAGCGCGTCGAGGCCGTGGACGGTGACCGTTCCTGTGGTCGGCGTCATGAGGCCGTTCAGCAGCCGGGCGAACGTCGACTTCCCCGAGCCGTTCGCTCCGATAACGGCGATGCGCGGTGCGGTGAGCTCCAGCGTCACGTCGTCGAGGAGCACGCGGTCGTCGACGGTCACGCCCACGCCGTCGAGACGCAGCGTCCCCGGCTCCGCGATCGTCGTCGCGTCCCGCTCCCGCCAGCGCATGCATCCTCCTGAACACCGTTCACCTGAACGCCGTTCACTATAGTGGGGGCATGAGTCCCGAGACGAATCCCGCCCGTCACGATCGGGAGAGCGTCGCACGGACCGCCCTCGCCCTTCTCGACGAGGTGGGGTTGGCCGATCTCTCCATGCGCCGCATCGCGGCCCGGCTCGACGTGCAGCCGAGCGCTCTCTACTGGCACGTGGCGAACAAGCAGGAGCTCCTCGCCGACCTCGCCGATCGGATCACCGCGACCGTCCCGGACGGAGCGGAGGGCGTCCTCGCGACCGCCCGCGCGCTCCGCGACGCCCTCTTCGCCTACCGGGACGGCGCCGAGCTCGTCCTCAGCACCTACGCGCTCCAGCTCGGCTCCGCGCATGCCCGCGACGCCCTGGTCGCCGCGCTCCGCACCGAGGGGGCCGCCGATGCCGAGGACCGCGGGGCGGCGATCCTGCACTTCGTGCTCGGCCATGCCACCCTCGTCCAGCAGCGGATGCACGCCGACAGCCATGGCGCACTCCCGGCCTCCGGCGAGGTCGACGTCACCGCGGGCCTGGACCGGGTGTTCGACCTCGGCGTCCTCGCCCTGGCCGGTGAGCTCAGCGCACCGATGACTCCGCGGCGTGCCCGAGCCTGAGCCCGGGGATCACCGCGAGCAGCACCAGCCCGACACCGAGGACGAACACGACGGCGAACGCGTCCGCGCCGCCGCCGAGGGTGGCGACGGCGAGCCCCGCCAGCGCGATGGCCACCGCCGAACCCGTGGCATCCGAGATCGACAGCGCCGAGGAGTTGAATCCCTGGTTCGTCTCGTCCGAGTAGGCCAGCGTCAGCACGGTGAGCCGCGGATACAGCAGCCCCATGCCGCCCCCGGCGAACGCCCACCCGACGATCACGAAGACCGGGGAGGCATCGAACGCCGCTGCGGCCAGGACGCAGAGCATCGCCACGAGCAGTGCGCCGAGGCTGAGCGCCGTGATGCGGTGATTGCCCAGCCGCTCACCGTAGCGGCCCTGCGCAGCCGACGCCCCGGCCCAGGCGAAGGCCGCGAGCATCAAGGCGACTCCGGCCCAGGTCGCGGAGAAGTCGAACTTCCGCATCAGCAGGTACGGGATGTAGGCCTCGGCGGCGAAGAACGCCCCGGCCGCCACCCCACGCATGAGCACGACGCTGGGAAGCCCGGCACCGGCTCGGAGGGTCCGTCGTGGCAGGAGCGGGAGCACGACGACGCCGATCGCGAGCACGGCCCCCAGTGCCACCGGCCACCCGATCGCCGGATCGAGCTCGGCGGACAGTCCGATCACCACCGCGAGCACCGCCACGACGACGGCCAGCAGCAGCCGGGTGAGCAGCGCCCGGCGGTCCTGCGGCTCCCCGCGGCCGAGATCGACACCCCGCAGACGGATCGCGATCATCGAGAACGCGATCGCGGTCAGGACCGCCACGCCGAGGAAAGCCCAGCGCCAATCGAGGTACTCCGCCACCGCTCCCGCGAGGAAGGGCCCGATCATCGACGGGACCACCCAGGCGGCGGCGAACGCCGCGAACACCCGGCCGTGCAGGTGCGGCGGATACAGCCGCGCGACCACGACGTACAGGGCCACTGTCTGCCCACCCGCGCCCAGCCCCTGCACCAGTCGTCCGATCAGGAACTGGGGCATCGTCGTCGCGAACCCGGAGATCAGCAGCCCCAGGATGAAGAGGGCGACGGCGGCGTACAGCGCGCCGCGCGGACCACGCGTGTCCGACCAGGACCCCGCCGCGACCATCCCGATCACGCTGGTCGCGAGCGTGCCGGCGAAGGCGACCGCATACAGCGACTCCCCGTCCAAGGCGTCGCTGACGATCGGCATGACCGTGGTCACCGCCAGGGCCTCGATCGCGGCAAGGAAGATCAGGGCGACGGCACCCAGGGTCACCCAGAACCGGCTGCGGTCCCAGATCGTGGCGGTGGGATCCGCCGCCGTCATCGCTCGACGAGCGCGGCGATGCGCTCGATCGCCTCGGTGAGGACCTCCGGGCTCGTGCCGAAGTTGAGTCGCACGTGCCCGGCCCCTTCTTCGCCGAAGGCCGGGCCGAAGTGCAACGCCACCTTCGCCTCGCGGAGGATCTTCCGGGCGGGGTTGTCTCCCCAGCCGAGGGCGGAGAGGTCGATCCACGCGAGGTATCCCGCGTCCGGAAGGCGATAGCGGGCGGCGGGGAGGTGACGGGCGAGCAGGTCCTCCAGCAGGACACGGTTCTCGTCGAGCGTGCGCAGGAGGCCGTCGAGCCACGCGTCGCTCTCCTCCGAGAACGCGGCGACGGCGGCGAGCAGACCGAACTGCCCCGTCCGCCACTCCACCTCGACCGGCAGGTCGCGCACGACCGCGGACGTCTCCTCCGCGGCGGTGACCATGAGCGCGCACTTCAGCCCCGCGAGGTTGAACGCCTTGCTCGCGCTGACGACCGCATAGCCGATGCGGGCCGCCGCGTCGCTCACGGCGAGGAACGGCGTGAATCCCGCGCCCGGCTGGGCGAGCGGCGCATGGATCTCGTCGGAGACGATCGTCGCGCCGTACTCCTCGGCCAGTTCGGCCAGCGCGGACAGCGTCTCCCGATCGTGCACGGTGCCGGTCGGGTTGTGCGGGTTGCAGAGGAGCATGGCCGTCGCGCCGTCCTCGAAGGCGGCGCGGATCCCGTCGAGGTCGAGCTCCCAGCCGGTCCCCGTGTCGCGCAGCGGGACGCGCTGCACCTCGGCACCGGCCTCGGCGACGAGGTCGTAGAAGGGCGGGTAGACCGGCGGCGTGACGACGACGCGCTCCCCCGGCTGCGTGACGCGACGGAGGATCTCGACGATGCCCATGCTCACGTCCGCCGTGCTGCGCATCCGCGCCGGGTCGGGGCGCCAGCCGAAGCGACGCTCCGCGAAACCCGCATACGCCTCCGCCAGCGGTGTCCGCGAGGCGATGTACCCGGTGTCCCCGAGATCCAGCGCCCGCTGCAGTGCGGCGGTGATCGCCGGGGCGAGCGGGAAGTCCATCTCCGCGACGAAGAGGGGCAGCACGTCCTCGGGATACTCCCGCCACTTCTCGCTGGTGCGCTCACGCAGCTCCGACAGCGGCAGGGCCTTCACCGACAGCATTCGTCCTCCGATTCTCCCCGCGTCGATGCGGAGACGTCGAAGCGGGCGTGCCCGGCACGCCCGCTTCGTCTGGTGGTCAGGTGACCGGAACGCTCAGATCGCGAAACCGAGCGCACGCATCATGTCGCGCCCGTCGTCCGTGATCCGCTCGGGTCCCCACGGCGGCATCCACACCCAGTTGATGCGGAAGCGGTCCACGACGTTGTCGAGGGCCTGCGCCGTCTGGTCTTCGAGGACATCCGTGAGCGGGCAACCCGCGCTGGTCAGCGTCATGTGGATGACGAGAGCGTCGTTCTCGTCATCCCAGGCGAGGTCGTAGATGAGTCCGAGGTCGACGACGTTGATCCCGAGCTCAGGATCCATCACGTCCTTGAGAGCCTCGGTGACCGCGTCGTACTTCTCGTCCGTCAGGGTCGCTGTCATGCGATCAGCCTACGCCTCGATGGGAGCGGAGGGGTCGAGGAATCGGTCGTAGCCCTCGTTCTCCAGACGGTCGGCGAGCTCGGGGCCGCCCTCCTCGACGATCTTGCCCGCGACGACCACGTGCACGTAGTCGGGGTGGATGTAGCGGAGGATCCGGGTGTAGTGCGTGATGAGCAGCACACCGAGGCCGGTGGACTCCTTCGCGCGGTTGACACCCTCGGAGACGATCTTCAGCGCGTCCACGTCGAGGCCGGAGTCGGTCTCGTCGAGCACGGCGAACTTCGGCTTGAGCACCTCGAGCTGGAGGATCTCGTGGCGCTTCTTCTCGCCGCCCGAGAAGCCCTCGTTGACGTTGCGCTGCGCGAACTTCGGGTCCATGCGGAGGTTGGCCATGGACTCCTTGACGTCCTTGGTCCACTGCCGGATCGAGGGCGCCTCGCCGTCGAGCGCGGTCTTCGCGGTGCGCAGGAAGTTCGTCACGGTCACGCCGGGGATCTCGACCGGGTACTGCATGGCGAGGAACAGACCGGCGCGGGCGCGCTCGTCGACGCTCATCGCCAGGACGTCCTCACCGTCGAAGGTGATGGAGCCGGAGGTGACCGTGTACTTCGGGTGGCCGGCGATCGTGTAGGCCAGGGTGGACTTGCCGGAGCCGTTGGGGCCCATGATGGCGTGGGTCTCACCGGTGTTCATGGTGAGGGTGATTCCGTTGAGGATCGGGGTGGTCCCCGCCTCGGTCTCGACCGTCACATGCAGGTCGCGGATCTCGAGAACAGACATTCTTCAGACTTCCTTCGTCACAGCGGGATCGATGAGCACGTCGTCGCCGTCGATCTCGACGACGTAGACCGGGACGGGCTCATATGCGGGGAGATTCTGGGGCTTGCCGGTGATCAGGGAGAAGGCCGAGCCATGGGCCCAGCACTCCACCGTGTCACCTTCCACGAAGCCCTCGGACAGCGAGATGTCGCCGTGGGTGCAGGTGTCGCCGATGGCGTGGATGACGCCCTCGCCGTCCTTGATGACCGTGATCGGCACACCGTCCGGCTCGACGCGCAGCGGCGTGTCCTGCTCCAGCTCGGAGACGCCGCAGACGCGCTGCGCGGTCACGCGTCCACCTCGGCGAGCTCGGCCTCGATGGCGGCCAGCAGCTCCGACTCCAGGTCGGGGATGCCGAGGCGCAGCACGATGTCGGTGAGGAAGCCGAGCACCACCAGTCGGCGGGCCTCGTCCTCCGGGATGCCGCGGGCCTGGAGATAGAAGAGCTGCTCGTCGTCGAAGCGGCCGGTGGCACTCGCGTGCCCGGCGCCGACGATGTCGCCCGTCTCGATCTCGAGGTTCGGGATGGAGTCGGCGCGTGCGCCCTCCGTGAGCACCAGGTTGCGGTTGGCCTCGTAGGAGTCGGTGCCGGTGGCCTCCGCCCCGATCAGCACGTCGCCGATCCACACGCTGTGGGCGCTCTCGCCCTGCAGCGCGCCCTTGTAGAGCACGTCGCCGGTCGTGTGCGGGCCCTTGTGGTGCAGGTACACCTGGCTCTCCAGGTGCTGACCGGAGTCGGCGTAGGAAAGCCCGTAGAGGTAGCCCTCGGAGCCGGCGCCGGCGAGCTCGACGCTCGGGTTCACGCGCACCACGCCGCCGCCGAAGCTCACGACGAAGTGCTTGAGGGTGGCGTCGGCCGCGACCCGCGCCTGGTGGGCGGCCGCGTGCACGGCGTCGTCGTCCCACTGCTGCACGGAGACGACGGTGAGCTTCGCCCCGTCGCGGACGATGATCTCGACGTTCTGGGCGTACTGCGCCGAGCCCTTGTGCTGCAGCACCACCGTGGCGGCGCTGTGCTCGAGGGCCTCGATCACGATGTGGGCGTCCGCCCGGCGGTCGGCACCGGCGCCCGTGAGCGACAGGAAGATCGGCGCCGCGACCTCCTCCTCGCGCGGGATGCGGATGTGCAGGGCCTCGGAGGCGCCCTGCCACGCGACGGCGGCGGTGATGTCCTCGGCGAGGAAGACCTCACCGCGCGGAGCGGTGCCCGCCGTGAGCGGTGCGGCGACGTACTGCTCGCCGGACGTGAAGGAGTACTGCACGCCGTCCTCGCCCTCCGCAGTGCGGAACAGCGGCGTGAGCGCGGCCACCGGCGTGTGCTTCCAGTTCACCTCGCGACCGGTCGGCGTGCCGAAGTCGTCCGGGTCGAACGAGTGCGGACGCTCGGAGCGGGTCTGCACCGGGACGAATCCGGCGTCCGCCACCTGGGCGGCCGGGTCGATGTGCGCGTTCGTGTGCTGCGCCTCGCTGGGCGCTGTCGTCGAGGCCGCCATTTAGCCGACCGATCCTTCCATGCCCATCTCGATGAGCTTGTTCAGTTCCATCGCGTACTCCATCGGCAGCTCGCGCGCGATCGGCTCGATGAAGCCGCGCACGATCATCGCCATCGCCTCGTCCTCGGGCATGCCGCGGGACTGCAGGTAGAAGAGCTGCTCCTCGCTGACCTTGGAGACCGTGGCCTCGTGGCCGAGCTGCACGTCGTCGACACGGATGTCGATCGCCGGGTAGGTGTCGGACCGGGACTTGGTGTCGACGAGCAGCGCGTCGCAGCGGACGGTGTTCGCCGAGTGATGGGCGGCGGCGTCGACACGGACCTCGCCGCGGTAGCCGGCACGGCCACCGCCGCGGGCGATCGACTTCGAGACGATCGACGACTGCGTGTACGGCGCCATGTGGATCATCTTCGCGCCGGCGTCCTGGTGCTGGCCGGGGCCGGCGAAGGCGACGGAGAGGGTCTCGCCCTTGGCGTGCTCACCCATCAGGTAGATCGACGGGTACTTCATCGTCACCTTGGAGCCGATGTTGCCGTCGACCCACTCCATGGTCGCGCCCTCGTGCGCCACGGCGCGCTTGGTGACCAGGTTGTAGACGTTGTTCGACCAGTTCTGGATCGTCGTGTAGCGCACGCGGGCGTTCTTCTTCACGATGATCTCGACGACGGCCGAGTGCAGGGAGTCCGACTTGTAGATCGGGGCCGTGCAGCCCTCGATGTAGTGGACGTAGCTGTCCTCGTCGGCGATGATCAGGGTCCGCTCGAACTGGCCCATGTTCTCGGTGTTGATCCGGAAGTAGGCCTGCAGCGGGATCTCGACGTGCACGCCCTTGGGGACGTAGACGAACGAGCCGCCCGACCAGACGGCGGTGTTCAGCGCGGCGAATTTGTTGTCGCCCGCGGGGATGACCGTGCCGAAGTACTCCTCGAAGAACTCGGGGTGCTCGCGCAGGGCGGTGTCGGTGTCCATGAAAATGACGCCCTGGGCCTCCAGGTCCTCGCGGATCTGGTGGTACACGACCTCGGACTCGTACTGCGCGGCGACGCCGGCGACGAGGCGCTGACGCTCGGCCTCGGGGATGCCCAGGCGCTCGTACGTCTCGCGGATCTCCTCGGGGAGGTCTTCCCAGCTCTGCGCCTGCTTCTCGGTGGAGCGGACGAAGTACTTGATGTTGTCGAAGTCGATGTCGCTGAGGTCGGCACCCCAGGTCGGCATCGGCTTGCGGCCGAAGAGCTGATAGCCCTTGAGACGGGTCTTCAGCATCCATTCCGGCTCGTTCTTGAGGGCCGAGATCCCGCGGACGACCTCTTCCGAGATCCCGCGTTTCGCGACGGCACCCGCGGCATCCTCATCGTGCCAGCCGAATTCGTACACCCCCAGACCATCGAGCTCCGGGCGGTCGATCAGCACATCCGACATGCAACACTCTCCTCACAGGTCCCAAACGGTGTCATCCGCCCCGACACACCTGATCCCCGTCGAGTCTGCGGGAGCGGGTGCCGTTGGTGGGGCCCTCATCACGGGCGCTTCCATCGCGCCTAAACTGTTGACGATGCTTCAGCGCTGTCAGCGCTCATCGCAACAATCCGATTCTACAGGTTCCGCCTGACGGACGGGCCGTGCGCCACGTCTTCGACGGGCCGGAGGACTTATGCCCGAGACGACCATCCCCGCCCCCTCGACGACCGGGGCGACCGCCTCCCCCCGCTCCGCGGTGTGGGGTCGTGCGCTCACCGTCTTCGCGTGGCTGTCGTTCCTCAGCGAGACGATCATCATCGGCACCGGCGGCGCCGTGCGGCTGACTGGATCCGGCCTCGGCTGCACCGAGTGGCCGCTGTGCACGCCCGAGTCGCTCGTCCCGATCGTCGAGGTGCAGGGCATCCACGGGATGATCGAGTTCGGCAACCGGCTGATGACCGGCGTCGTCGGGATCATCGCGATCGCCGTCGTCCTGCTCGTCCTGCACACCATCAGCGGCCGCCGGGCGCTCATCGACGCCCTGTGGTTCGCCGTCGGCGGTCTCGCCGGCGCGGCCGTCGCCTTCGCCCTGGTCTCGCTCACCGACTTCCCGGCGTTCCCCGTCGCGTCCGCCGTCCTCCTGGTCGCGGTGATCGCGGCGGCGGTCCACTCGGTGCGCACGACGCCCGCCCGGCGGGATCTCGTCCTCCTCGCCTGGCTCGTGCTGATCGGCGTCGTCGCACAGGCCCTGGTCGGCGGCATCACCGTGCTCACCGGCCTGAACCCCTTCATCGTCGGGTTCCACTACACGTCGTCGCTCCTGCTCGTCTGCATCACCGCCGCGTTCCTCGTGCGGCTGGCGACTCCGGAAGGACCGCGCGAGCGGGCCGTCCCCACCTGGTTCGCGATCGTGACGCACGTCACCGGCCTCGCCCTCGCCGTGACCATCCTGTTCGGCGTGCTGACGACCGGATCGGGCCCGCACTCGGGCGACGCCGACGTGCTTCGCCGCGGCTTCGACGCCACGGTCCTCGCCCATGTCCACTCCTGGCCGGGCTACATCCTGGCCGCCCTCGTGCTCTTCCTGACGGTGTCCGCCTGGGTCCTGCGCCTCGAGCCCCGCCGGTGGCTGCTCGTGCTCGTCATCGCGATCCTCGTGCAGGTGGCCGTCGGCGTCTGGCAGGCGCGGGAGGGGCTGCCGCCCGTGCTCGTGGGCATCCACATGGTCCTGGCATCGCTGTCGGCCGCGACGTACACGGTCGTCGTGCTGCACCTCAAGCGCACCGCGGCCGTCGTACCCGCCCACGTCGACTGACCTGCCGCACAGACGATCCATAGCGCGCGCACCGGGCGCTCATCACCGCATCGACCATCGTGGTCGACATGAACAAGACACTCACCCGCAGCGCCGGGTTCTGGCTCCTCATCGTCGTCTCCCTCGCCGCGGTCGGGGTCGGCGGCTGGATGATCGCCGGACAGGTCGGCACGATGACCACGACCCTGATGGACGGCACCGCCACCGGTGTCGAGGTGTACGTCGGTCAGTCGCTCGTCGTCGTCGGCGCGGTCGTCCTCGGCGCGGGCCTGGTGGGCCTGCTCCTGTCGCTCGGCCTCGTCGCCGCGCGCACGCTCGTCGCCACGCCCGTCACCGCCGCGCCGGTCGTCGAGCACGAGGCGCCGAGCATCCAGGACGAGACGATCGAGACGGTCTCAGTCCCGCGCGACGAGCCCGCTCTCCGGACCGCCGATGCCGAGTTCGCAGAGCCGCAGGTCGATGCGGAGCCTCAGGCTGACGAGCCCCAGGCCGACGAGGATCAGAAGGGCAGCAGCGGGTCGATCGCCACGGCGACGAACAGCAGCGTCAGGTAAGTGATCGAGGCGTGGAAGACTCGCATCGGCCGCGCCTCGGTCCCCCGCACTGCCTGGTTGTACAGGCGGTGCGACTCATAGATGAACCAGCCGCCGAACACCAGCGCGGAGACGGTGTAGACGAGGCCCATGCCGGCGATCGGCACGAGCAGCAGCGAGCAGGCGACCGTGGCCCACGCGTACAGGATGACCTGCAGGCCGACCTGCGACGCGTTGCGGGTGACGCCGAGCATGGGCACGTCGACGTCGTCGTAGTCGTCCTTGTACTTCATGGACAGCGGCCAGTAGTGCGGCGGCGTCCAGAGGAAGACGAGCAGGAAGAGGATGAAGGCCGGCCAGTCGAGAGAACCGGTGACGGCGGACCAGCCGATGAGGACCGGGAAGCACCCCGCGATGCCGCCCCAGATGATGTTCTGCTCGGTGCGGCGCTTGAGGATCATCGTGTAGATCACGACGTAGAAGAAGATCGCGGAGGCCGACAGGATCGCCGTGAGCGGGTTCGTGGTGAACCAGAGCCACACGGTCGACACGATCGCGAGCGTCCACGAGAAGATCAGGGCGCCGCGCGGGCTGACCTCGCCGGTCACGAGCGGCCGGTTTTCCGTGCGGTGCATGTGCGCGTCGATGTCGCGGTCGAGGTACATGTTGAACGCGCCGGCCGAACCGGCGCTCATCGATCCGCCGATGACCGTCGCGAGGACCAGCCAGAGATCGGGCAGTCCGCCCTGCGCGAGGAACATGACCGGAACGGTCGAGACGAGGAGGAGTTCGAGGACCCGGGGCTTCGTCAGAGTGACGTAGGCGCTCACCGTGCGACGGATGGACGACTTCCGTACGGTCTGATCAGACATCGTCGAGATCTCGATCGCCTCCTCCGCGCGCGTTACCGGACAACCTCTCCAGTGTATGACACGCCGTGACGCGTTCCGCGCCTTCCCCCCCTCAGTCGCCGGGACCGTCCCCGCTATGCTGAGAGCACTCGCGCGCCCGGTGCTGCGCACAACCCCGCCCGTCTCCCGGACGGTGCGGGATGCGCCAGGGAAGTTGCGGATGCGCCAGGGAATACCGGCGCCCTCGAAACTGTCGGAAAGGGCATGAACGTGTCGGAATTGCAGTGGGACGAGATCGATCGACGCGCGGTGGACACCGCCCGGATTCTGGCGGCCGATGCGGTCGAGAAGGTCGGCAACGGTCATCCCGGCACGGCGATGAGTCTGGCCCCCGCCGCCTATCTGCTCTACCAGCGGGTGCTGCGGCATGACCCGACCGACACCGACTGGCTCGGCCGCGACCGCTTCATCCTCTCGGTCGGCCACTCGTCGCTGACGCAGTACGTGCAGCTCTACCTGGGCGGGTTCGGGCTCGAGCTCGACGACCTCAAGGCACTCCGCACCTGGGGCTCGAAGACCCCGGGACACCCCGAGTACGGCCACACCAAGGGCGTCGAGATCACCACGGGCCCGCTGGGCCAGGGCCTCGCGTCGGCGGTCGGCTTCGCGTACGCCGCCCGGTACGAGCGCGGGCTCTTCGACCCCGAGGCCGCAGCGGGCACGAGCCCGTTCGACCACTTCGTCTACGTGATCGCGGGCGACGGCGACCTGCAGGAGGGCGTCACCAGCGAGGCCTCCTCGCTCGCCGGCCACCAGCAGCTCGGCAACCTCATCGCGATCTACGACTCGAACCAGATCTCCATCGAGGACGACACGAACGTCGCCTTCACCGAGGACGTCGCCGCTCGCTACGAGGCCTACGGCTGGCATGTGCAGACCGTGGACTGGAAGAAGACCGGCGAGTACGTGGAGGACGTCGCCGAGCTCCACGCCGCGATCGAGGCGGCCAAGGGCGAGACCGACAAGCCGTCGCTCATCATCCTCAAGACCATCATCGGCTGGCCGGCTCCCGGCAAGCAGAACACCGGGAAGATCCACGGATCGGCGCTCGGAGCCGACGAGCTCGCCGCCACCAAGAAGGTCCTCGGGTTCGACCCGGAGCAGACCTTCGTCGTCGCCGACGAGGTGCTGGAGCGCACGCGCGGCCTCGCGGAGCGCGCCGCCGAGGCCCGCGCCGCCTGGCAGGAGTCGTTCGATGCCTGGGCGGCCGCCAACCCCGAGCGCAAGGCCCTGCTCGACCGTGTCGAGGCCCACGAGCTCCCCGCCGACATCGCCGACGCGCTCCCCGTCTTCGAGGCCGGCAAGGACGTCTCGACCCGCGCCGCGTCCGGCCAGGTCATCAACGCGCTGGCCGCGCAGCTCCCCGAGCTCTGGGGCGGCTCCGCCGACCTCGCCGAGTCGAACCTCACGACGATCAAGGACGCGCCGTCGTTCATCCCCGCCGAGTGGTCGACCCACGAGTGGTCGGGCACCCCGTACGGCCGGGTGCTGCACTTCGGCATCCGTGAGCACGCCATGGGCGCGATCGTCAACGGCATCGTGCTGCACGGGCCCACGCGCGCCTTCGGGGGCACGTTCCTCATCTTCAGCGACTACATGCGTCCGGCCGTGCGCCTGGCCGCGCTGATGAACGTGCCGAGCGTCTTCGTCTGGACGCACGACTCCGTCGCCCTCGGCGAGGACGGCCCGACGCACCAGCCGATCGAGCAGCTCGCGACGCTGCGCGCGATCCCGAACCTGGCCGTCGTCCGCCCGGCGGACGCCAACGAGACCGCCGCCGTGTGGCTCGAGATCCTCCGGCGCCACGAGGGCCCGGCCGGCATCGCGCTGACCCGCCAGAACATCCCGGTGTTCCCGCGCGGCGAGGGCGAGGCCTCGGGCGACACCTTCGCCTCCGCCGCCCAGGCCGCCAAGGGCGCCTACGTCCTGGCCGAGGCGCCGAACGGCACTCCGGACGTCATCATCGTGGCCACCGGCTCCGAGGTGCAGCTCGCGGTGAACGCCCGCGAGGTGCTCGCCGGCGAGGGCGTGAACGTCCGCGTGGTCTCCGCCCCCTCGCTGGAGTGGTTCGCGGAGCAGGACGAGGCCTACCGCGAGAGCGTGCTGCCGTCGTCCGTCACCGCCCGCGTCTCGGTCGAGGCCGGTTCCGTGCTCACGTGGCGCGGCATCGTCGGCGACCGCGGCCGGTCGGTCGGCATCGACCACTTCGGCGCCTCCGCCGACTACAAGACCCTCTTCGAGAAGTTCGGCATCACCACCGAGGCCGTCGTCGCGGCCGCCCGCGAGACCATCAAGGAGAACGCATGAGCACCCCCACCGCCCAGCTCGCCGCCGCCGGCGTCAGCATCTGGCTCGACGACCTCTCGCGCACCCGGATCTCCTCCGGCAACCTCGCCGAGCTGATCGCGTCGCGCAACGTCGTGGGCGTCACCACGAACCCGACCATCTTCGCGAACGCGATCACGGACAAGAACGACACGTCCTACGACGCGCAGGTCACCGAGCTCGCCGCGTCCGGAGCCTCGGCCGAGGACGCGGTGTTCGCCGCGACGACCCAGGACGTCCGTGCCGCGCTCGACGTCTTCCGCCCGGTGTGGGAGGAGTCCGGCCACGTCGACGGACGCGTGTCGATCGAGGTCTCCCCCGACCTCGCCCACGACACCGACGGCACCGTGGCGCAGGCCAAGGAGCTCTGGGACCGGATCGACCGCCCCAACCTCCTCGTGAAGATCCCGGCGACCAAGGCGGGGCTCCCGGCCATCACCGAGGCGATCGCGAACGGCATCAGCGTCAACGTGACCCTCATCTTCAGCCTGGAGCGCTACGCCGAGGTCATCGAGGCGTACCTCACGGGACTCGAGCGCGCCAAGGAGGCGGGCATCGATCTGTCCACCATCCACTCCGTGGCCTCGTTCTTCGTCTCCCGGGTCGACACGGAGACGGACAAGCGCCTGAGCGCGATCGGAACGGACGCGGCCGCCGCACTGAAGAGCAAGGCGGGCCTCGCGAACGCCCGACTGGCTTACGAGCTCTTCGAGAAGACGTTCGCCGAGAAGCGCGCGCAGGATCTCCTCGCCGCCGGCGCCAACGTCCAGCGCCCGCTGTGGGCGTCCACCGGCGTCAAGGACCCGAACCTCCCCGACACGCTGTACGTGACCGAACTGGTCGCGGACGGCGTCGTGAACACGATGCCGGAGAAGACCCTCGAGGCGACGTTCGACCACGCCGTCGTCACCGGAGACACCATCACCGGCGGCTACGAGGAGGCCCGCGAGGTCTTCGCCGGGCTCGCCGAGGTGGGCGTCGACTTCGACGCGGTGACCGAGGTGCTCGAGGAGGAGGGGGTCGCGAAGTTCATCGACTCCTGGCACGACCTGCTCGCGCAGGTCACCGAGGCTCTGGAGGCACAGCGATGACCTTCGCCATCCACGCATCGGGCGCGGCGCGCGTCGCCATCGAGGAGACCGTGCCGGCCCTGGTCCACGACCTCGTCGCCTCCCGCATTACCGGTGGCGACGCCTTGCTCTGGGGTCCGGCCGCCGAGGCCGAGGCGTCGGTCCGGTTCGGCTGGGTCCAGGCCGTCTCGGTCTCCCGCCCGCTGGTCGCGGAGATCGTCGCACTGCGCGAGGAGCTCGCGGCGAAGGGCGTCACCCGCGTGGTCCTCGCCGGGATGGGCGGCTCCTCGCTCGCTCCCGAGGTGATCGCGCAGACGTCCGGCGTCCCGCTCACGATCCTCGACTCCACCGCCCCGGGACAGGTGCTCGCCGCGCTCGACGAGGGTCTCGCCGAGACGGTCCTCGTCGTGTCCTCGAAGTCGGGCTCCACGGTCGAGACCGACTCGCAGCGCCGCACCTTCGAGGCCGCCTTCCGCGACCTCGGCATCGACCCCACCGAGCGGATCGTCGTGGTCACCGATCCCGGTTCGCCGCTCGACGCCTCCGCGCGCGAGGCCGGCTACCGGGTCTTCAACGCCGACCCGAACGTGGGCGGCCGCTACTCGGCGCTGACCGCCTTCGGCCTCGTGCCGTCGGGACTCGCCGGCGTCGACATCGACGAGCTCCTCGACGAGGCCGAGGCCTCCCTGCTCGAGGTGGCCGTGGACTCCGCCGACAACCCCGCGCTCCGTCTCGGGGCCGCGATCGCCGCCACGAGCCCCCGCCGCGACAAGCTGGGCCTGATCACCGACGGCACGCACATCAAGGGGCTGCCGGACTGGATCGAGCAGCTGATCGCCGAGTCCACGGGCAAGGAGGGCACCGGCATCCTCCCGGTCGTCCTGCTCCCGGTCTCGCCGGAGCTCGACCCGGTCCCCGCCGACCTCCAGATCGTGCGCCTCGTCGACGACGCCAACGAGTTCCACCTGCACGAGCGGCACGAGGGCGAGATCCTCGTCAGCGGCACGCTCGGCGCGCAGTTCATCGTCTGGGAGTACGCGACGGCCATCGCCGGGCACCTCCTCGGCATCAACCCGTTCGACCAGCCCGACGTCGAGTCGGCCAAGGTCGCCGCCCGGGGCCTGCTCGACGCCCGCCCGGAGCCGACGGCGCCCGCGTTCGTCGAGAACGGCGTCGAGGTGCGGGTCTCCGATCCCGCCCTCGCCGTGTCGGGCACCGTCGAAGGCGTGCTGGACGCCCTGTGGGCCCAGCTCCCCACCGACGGCTACGTGTCCATCCAGGCCTACGTCAACCGCCTCGAGGTGCCGCAGCTCCAGGGCCTGCGCGAGCTGGTCGCCGCCGACTCGGGGCGTCCGACCACGTTCGGATGGGGACCGCGCTTCCTGCACTCCACGGGCCAGTACCACAAGGGCGGCCCCGCCCAGGGCGTGTTCCTGCAGATCCTGGAGCGCACGGACGTGGATCTCGAGATCCCCGACCGCCCGTTCACGTTCGGGCAGCTCATCCAGGCGCAGGCGGCCGGTGACGCGGGTGTGCTCGCGGAGCACGGACGGCCCGTCGTCTCGCTGACGATCACCGAGTCCTCGGACGACGTGCTCACCCTCTTCGAAGCCGCACAGAAGTAACCGCAGGAGAGCCCCCACCGATGTCTGTACCCATCTCGCGCGGGCACAACCCGCTGCGCGACCCCGACGATCGTCGTCTCAACAGGATCGCGGGGCCCAGCGCCCTCGTGATCTTCGGCGTGACGGGTGATCTGTCCCGCAAGAAGCTCATGCCGGCGGTCTACGACCTCGCGAACCGGGGGCTCCTGCCTCCGGGGTTCGCGCTCGTGGGCTTCGCCCGCCGCGACTGGGAGGACCAGGACTTCGCCCAGGTCGTCTACGACGCGGTGAAGCAGCATGCCCGCACGCCGTTCCGCGAGGAGACCTGGACACAGCTGCTCCAGGGCATCCGGTTCGTCTCCGGCGAGTTCGACAACCCCGACTCCTTCCGCAAGCTGCGGGAGACCGTCGAGAAGCTCGACGTGGAACGCGGGACCATGGGCAACCACGCCTACTACCTCTCGATCCCGCCGAAGGACTTCCCGCTCGTCGCGAAGCAGCTCAAGGACTCGGGGCTCGTGGGCGAGGACGCGGACGACGACGAGCGCTGGCGGCGCGTCGTGATCGAGAAGCCGTTCGGGCACGACCTCGAGTCGGCGCGCGCTCTCAACGCGGCCCTCGAAGTGGCGTTCCCCGCCGACTCGATCTTCCGCATCGACCACTACCTCGGCAAGGAGACGGTGCAGAACATCCTCGCGCTGCGCTTCGCGAACGAGCTGTACGAGCCGATCTGGAACCGCAACTACGTCGACCACGTGCAGATCACGATGGCCGAGGACATCGGCGTCGGCGGTCGTGCCGGGTACTACGACGGGATCGGCGCCGCACGCGACGTCATCCAGAACCACCTGCTCCAGCTCCTCGCGCTCACGGCGATGGAGGAGCCCATCAGCCTCTCCGCCGAGCATCTGCGGGCCGAGAAGGAGAAGGTCCTCGCCGCGGTGCACGTGCCGGAGGATCTCTCCCTCGCCACGGCGCGCGGACAGTACGCCGGCGGCTGGCAGGGCGGTGAGAAGGTCACCGGCTTCCTCGACGAGGAGGGGATGAACCCCGAGTCGACGACGGAGACCTACGCGGCCATCAAGCTGGAGATCGACACCCGTCGCTGGGCGGGCGTGCCGTTCTACCTGCGGACGGGCAAGCGCCTCGGCCGTCGCGTGACGGAGATCGCGGTGGTGTTCAACCGTGCGCCGCAGCACCTGTTCGGCCGCGGCAACGCCTCGGAGCTCGGGCAGAACGCCCTCGTGATCCGCGTCCAGCCCGACGAGGGCGTCACGATCCGCTTCGGCTCGAAGGTGCCGGGCAACGGCACGAACGTCCGCGACGTGACGATGGACTTCGGCTACGGCCACGCGTTCACGGAGGCGAGCCCGGAGGCGTACGAGCGTCTGATCCTCGACGTCCTCCTGGGCGACCCGCCGCTGTTCCCGCGGCATGAGGAGGTCGAGCTCTCCTGGAAGATCCTCGACCCGGTGGAGAAGTACTGGGCCGCCCAGGGCGGTCCGGTGGAGCAGTACGCGCCCGGCTCGTGGGGACCGGCCTCGGCCGACGACCTGCTGGCCCGCGACGGACGAGTCTGGAGACGCCCGTGATCATCGACCTTCCCGACACGACCGTCAGCCAGGTCGCCAAGCAGCTCGTCAAGGTGCGCGAGGAGGGCGGCGCCGTCGCCCTCGGCCGCGTCCTCACCCTGGTCATCGCCGCCCGCAAGGGCGTCGCGGAGGCCGCGATCGACGCCGCGAACGATGCGTCGCGCGAGCACCCGATGCGCGTGATCGTGCTGACCACCGGCGACGGCGAGTCCCGTCTCGACGCGCAGATCCGCGTGGGCGGAGACGCCGGAGCCAGCGAGGTCGTCGTGCTGCACGCGCACGGCGACGCCGCGAGCAACGAGGAGAGCCTGCTGACCGGCCTGCTCCTCCCCGACGCCCCGGTCGTGGCCTGGTGGCCGGACGAGGCCCCCACCTCTCCCGCGACCTCCCCGCTCGGCCGCATCGCCCAGCGCCGGATCACCGATGCCGCCACCTCGCCCGACGTCCGCGACCGGCTCGCCCTCCTCGGGCGCACGCACGCCCCTGGTGACACCGATCTCGCCTGGACGCGCCTGACGCACTGGCGCGAGCAGCTCGCCGCGGTGCTGGACCAGCCGCCGTACGAGACCATCACCGCCGTCGAGGTCCGGGGCGGGAGCGCCTCGCCCTCCACCGCGCTGCTCGCCGCGTGGCTGCAGATGGCACTGGACGTCCCGGTGCGGTGGTCGTACGAGGACCCGGAGCACTGGCAGGAGGGCATCAAGTCGGTGCGCCTCACCCGGGAGTCCGGCGACATCCTCCTCGAGCGCCCGTCGCCCGGCGTCGCCGTGCTCACCCAGCCGAACCAGCCCGACCATGACCTGCACCTGCCGCGGCGGACGCTGCGCGAGTGCCTCGCGGAGGAGCTGCGCCGGCTCGACCCCGACGTCCTGTACGGTCGAGTGATCACGGAGGGCTGGGAGAAGCTCGGTCCGCCCGAGACAGGAGAGTGACCTCGATGCCGGGATCGTCCGCAGAGAAGCGGGTCGTGGTCGAAGCCACCCCGACCGCCCTCGCCCTCCGGGTCGCCGATCGCTTCCTCACCCGCGTCCGCGCGCGCACGCGCAACGGGCGGTTGGCCCACATCGCGCTGACGGGCGGGTCGATGGGCGGTGCCGTCCTGCGCGCCGTCCGGGACAACCCGCGGTCCGCCGAGATCGACTGGTCCCTCGTGCACTTCTGGTGGGGGGACGAGCGGTACGTGCCGCGGAACGACGCGGACCGCAACGCCCTCCAGTCCCGGGAGGCACTGCTCGACCACATCGACGTCCCCGCGGAGAACGTGCACGAGGTCGCCGGCTCCGACAGCGGTCTCGAGCTCGATGAGGCCGCCGCGGCGTACGCCGCCGAGCTCGCCCGTTTCGGCACCGACGACCACCCCTGGCCGTCCTTCGCCGTGTGCTTCCTCGGCGTCGGACCGGACGGCCACATCGCCTCGCTCTTCCCGGACCGCGAAGAGGTCACCGTGACCGATGCCGCGGCGCTCCCGGTGCGGGACTCCCCCAAGCCCCCGCCCGAGCGGGTGACCCTCACCCGCCCGGTGCTGAACGCCTCCAAGCGGGTCTGGCTCGTGCTCACGGGCGCCGACAAGGCGTCGGCGCTGGGCCTCGCCCTCGCCGGTGCCAGCTACACGAGCGTTCCCGCGGCCGGCGCCAAGGGGCGCAAGCGGACGGTCTTCTTCGTCGACGAGGCCGCGGCATCCGAGGTCTCCCCCGACCTCATCGACCAGGCCTACTGAGCGTCGGGGTCGCGCCTCTCGGGCGTGTCCGGGTGCTCCGGCGCGCTCGGCGCCGGCGAGGTCGGAGGGGCCACCGGGTCGCTGCCCCGGGTGATCCCGAGGTCCTGGCTCTCGCTGAGGACCTGCGGATGGAAGCGGGCGAGTCCGACCACACCCCAGACCGCGATGCCGCCGGCGACGCCGAAGACGATGAAGACCCACCAGGGCGCCGCGGCGGCCTCACCGAGCACGAGCATGCCGATGAGAACGGCCACCATGGGGTCGACCACCGTCAGGCCCGCGATGACGAGGTCGGGCGGACCGGAGCTGTAGGCGGTCTGCACGAAGTACGCGCCGACGGCACCCGCCGAGAGCAGCGCGAGCAGGCAGACCGCGGTGATCCACTCGAACTGGCCGGCCTCGATGCGCTTGATGATGACCTTCGCGAGGGTGGCGACGAAGCCGTAGAGGATGCCGGCGCCGATGATGTAGAACAGCGCGCGCATCCGATGCCGGAGGATGAGCCAGCACGCCCCGAGCACGATGATCACGACGAGCAGGATCGCGAGGATGACGAACAGCTCGCGGTCCGTGACCTCCTTCTCCGTGGCGTAGATCGCAGCGAAGAACACGAAGAGGAAGATGCCGCCGACGCAGGCGATGATCGCGGTGAGGGACTGCCTCGTGGGGGCGTGACCGGAGATGCGGGCGTTGAGGAGCGTCGTGATGACCAGGGCGATGGCGCCGAGCGGCTGCACCACGATCAGCGGCGCCTTGACGAGCGCCGCGAGCTGGCAGACGATCGCGAGGCCCAGCATGAGCGTCCCGATCACCCAGGACGGTCGCGTGAACAGGCGCTTGAGCTGATCGAGGCTGAGACCGGCGGCGCCGTCGGAGCCGCTGAGCCGCTCGACCTTCTCCACGCCCCGGTGCTGGTACTGCGCGCCGAGCGACATGAACACCGCACCGGCGAGGGCCAGCGGGATCCCCAGGAGGAGGCCGGGGTTCTGGAACGCTCCGACCAGCTGGTCGCCGACGTCCTCGACCGTCCCCATCCACACCCCTGCGCTCACAGTACGACCCTACCCGGAGAGTGCCGCCGACTAGGGTTGTGACGTGGCTGTCCTTCCGATTCGCATCATGGGCGATCCCGTCCTGCACTCCCCCGCCTCCCCCGTCGAGGCGATCACCGACGAGATCCGCACCCTCGTCGCCGACATGTTCGAGACCATGGACGCCGCGCCCGGCGTCGGCCTCGCCGCCCCTCAGGTCGGCGTGCCGCTGCGGATCTACACGTACTCCTACGTCGACGACGACGACCAGCCCTGGCGCGGTGTGCTCATCAATCCGGAGCTGTGGATGACGCCCCCGGAGCCGGGCGCGCCCGACCCTGAGCTGGAGTCGGAGGGCTGCCTGTCCTTCCCGGGCGAACGGTTCCCGTTGCGTCGCTCCGATCGCGTCCGCGTGACGGCGACCGATCTGGACGGCGGCCCGGTCACGCTGGAGGTGGACGGCTGGCGCGCTCGCATCATGCAGCACGAGTTCGACCACCTCGACGGCGTGCTCTACATCGATCGCCTCTCGGACTCCGACTGGAAGACCACGCAGAAGATCGCCCGCAAGCGGGGCTGGGGGCGCCCGGGGGCCAGCTGGCTGCCCGGCGTCGACGACCTCGAAGGCTGATCGCGTTCAGCCGGCGCACAGCATCCTTCAAGTTGCGTCATAGACTCCGGGCACTATAGCGTGTTCGCGGCGGGGATATTCAGCATGCCCCGCGTCACGCTCTGAAGGGGAAATCCATGATGAAGTCGCGCACCCGTCGCGCACTCGTGCTCACCGGTTCGGCCGTCGCCGTCTCGCTCGCTCTCACCGGTTGCAGCGCGATCAACAGCATCCTCGGCGGCGGTCGCGCCGACGCCGACCGCGACGAGGAGACCGGCCAGGTCACCGAGAGCGCGAACATCGACGTCTTCTCCGTGAAGCTCGGCGACTGCATGCTCGAGACCGGCTCCGGGATGCTCACCGACGCGAACGTCGTGCCGTGCTCCGAGCCGCACGACGAAGAGGTCTTCTACGAGATCAAGATGGACGACGGCGAGTACTCGGAGGACGCCATCAGCGCCGCGTCCGAGGAGTGCATCGGCGACGCGTACACGTCCTTCGTCGGCGTCTCGTACCAGGACTCCGCTCTGGACGTGACCACGCTCACCCCCAGCCAGGACTCGTGGGAGCAGGCCAACGACCGCGTGATCCAGTGCATCATCGTCGACCCGGCCGGCCAGGTCGAGGGATCGCTCAAGGGCGCCGCGCGCTGATCCGACCGCGTCTGCACGAAGGGCTCCGCCGCAAGGCGGGGCCCTTCGTCGTCCCGGTGGCTCGTCAGCCGTCGGAGGCGCGGAGGGCGAGCCACGCGGCGACGCGGTCGTCCGGATCGGAGAGGGAGAGCCCGGTGAGATCCTCGATCCGTCGGACGCGGGTCGTCAGCGTCTGTCGGTGGATGCGCAGCCGCGCCGCGCTCTCGCTCCACGCCCCGTTGCACGCGAGGAACACCCGGAGGGTGTCGAGGAGCTCGGCGGGCCGCTCGGCCGCGCGCAGGGGGTCGAGCAGACGCGCGAGGCGAGTGATCTGATCCGGGTCCAGCGCCCCGAGCACGAACGACACCGTCGGAATGGCCTCGTAGCGGACCACGCGTTCGCCGCCGGTGCGCGCGGCCTCGCAGGCGTGCCGCGCCTCGTCGATGCTGCGGGCGAGGGCATCCGTGCCCGCCGGTCGGCCGAGACCGAGATAGAGCGTCGATGCGAACGCCCGGGCGCGATGCGCGATCTGCTCGGCGTGGTCTTCGCGAACGACACCCTGGACGATTCCCCGTTGCGACGTGAAGACGTGCTCCGCACCGAGCTCGTCGAGCCAGAGGCCGAGCAGATGCTCGACGTCGACACCGCTGGTGCGGGAGGCGAGGGCGAAGCCCACCAGCACGCGCTCGTGCACGCCCCAGCGGCGGAGCAGACGAGCGGCCTCCTCCCCTCCCTCGCGCACGGTCTCGAACATCATGGAGCGGCCGAGGCGCTCCAGCTGACTGCTGTCCCGGGTGCGCATCAGGAGATCGAGCAGCGCCGCGGCCTGCGAGCTCAGTTCCCGACCACGGCCGGAGCTGTCGTTGCGCGGAGCGGTCACGAGCTGCGCGGTGATGTCCTGGCCCGGACCGACCGGGTGCACCTGCAGAGCGCGATGCCGCACCCGCACCGGGCGGCCGACGGCGACGGCGATCGCGTCGTCGATGTGCAGGCTCCCTGCTCCTGCGGTGGTGATGACCTCGCCGTGCCGATCCAGCAGCACCGCCCACCCGTCGATGCGGTGCGCCAGCTCCGCGATGACGCCGGTGATGCCGCTGCGCCGCGCCGCCAGGGTAAGCACCCTCATCGCCGAGGTGATCGCGCGGGCCTCCGCCGCCTGATCGACCGCGAGGAGCGAGGTCAGCGTCGGGACGAGCAGCGACGGCGGCATCGGCGCCCCGACGATCGCCGTGATCCCCGCGTCCCGCACGGCTTCGCGAAGGCGGGGGCTGTCGGCGCTCGTGACCACCACGGTCTCGCCCAGCGCGGCACGGCGGTCGCCGGCGACGCCGAGGAGCGCGGCCTCCTCGGCCACGACGAGCGTCGCATGGAGCGGATCCACCGGCGGACCGAAGTCGTCGAGGGGAAGGACCGCGTTGACCGGCCGCGCTCCGGGGACAGCGCCCGGCAGCAGTTCCGCACGGAGATACCTGGCCACGGAGGCGACGTCACGAGCCACCTTCCGATCATACAGATTGTCGAAGAGCGCTCACTCTGTTCACCCTTCTGTCGGATGCCGAGGGCTTCCGCTCTCTCCTAGCATCGTGCGCATCCCCACTTCCCGAAGGATGTCATGAAAGCTGTTGTCTTCCGCGACCCCCAGTCGCCCATCGAGTTCGTCGACGTCGACCTCGCTCCGCCCCGCGCCGGTGAGGTGCGCGTGCGCATCGCCGCCGCCGGTGTCTGCCACTCCGACCTGCACGTCAAGCGCGGCGAGTGGGATGCCGCCGCTCCCCTGGTCATGGGCCACGAGGGCTCCGGCGTCGTCACCGAGCTGGGCGAGGGCGTCACCACGCTGGCTGTCGGCGACCACGTCGTGCTGAGCTGGGTGCCGCCGTGCGGCGAGTGCCGCTACTGTCGCGCCGGTCACGAGGCGCGCTGTCAGAAGGTCGCCACCGTGGTCGCTCCCCTCGGCGTGCTCTTCGACGGCACATCCCGGCTGAGCCGCGACGGCGAGCAGCTGCACCACTACCTGGGCGTCTCGTCCTTCGCGGAGGAGGTCGTCGTCCCCGCATCCGGAGCCGTGAAGGTCCGCGACGACGCGCCCCTCGACGTCATCGCCGTGGTCGGCTGCGCGGTCGCGACCGGTGTCGGCGCCGTCCTGAACACCGCCGCCGTGGAACCGGGGTCGACGGTCGCCGTCATCGGCTGCGGTGGCGTGGGCCTCAACGTCGTCCAGGGCGCACGGCTCGCCGGTGCCGAGCGCATCGTCGCGATCGACGTGCGGCCGGAGAAGACGCAGATGGCCCTGCAGTTCGGGGCCACGGACCGCATCGACGCCTCCCAGGGCGATGCCGTGGCCCAGCTGCGCGAACTCATCCCGGACGGCGTCGACTATGCCTTCGACGCGATCGGACGCACCTCCACGACCGAGCAGTCCATCCAGATGCTCGGACTCGGCGGCGCCGCCGTCATCGTCGGGCTGCCGCCCACGGGAGCCCGTGCCTCGTTCGAGCCGCTCGTCCTCGCCGAGGCCGACCAGCGCATCCTCGGCTCGAACTACGGCTCGGTGCGGCCGTCGATCGACGTCCCCGCGCTCGTGGACCGCTACATGGACGGGCAGCTGAAGATCGATCCGCTGATCTCCGGTCGCCGTCCGCTCTCCGAGGCCGCCGCCGCCCTGGACGACCTCGACGGCGGCTCGGCACTGCGCACCCTCCTCATCCCTTGACCGCCACGCGCGGCCCCCATCCCTGAAACCCGAATCCAGGAGAACCATGTCAGACACCGTCGTCGCCCCGCCCGGCGCCCCGCAGGATGCCGGGCTCCGCACCGGCGTCATGAGCGGACCCGAGCTCGCCGCCCAGGCCATCGCCAACATCGCCCCCAGCGCCGTCATCGCCTTCACGGCCGCCGCCATCTTCCTCGGCGCCGGGAACGGCACCATCTACGCCTTCACACTGGCCACCATCGTGATCCTGTGCGTCGGCTACTGCGTGGTGGTGTTCGCCCGCAAGCACGCCTCCGCAGGCTCGCTGTACACCTACGTGTCGAAGGGCCTCGGCCCGTTCGGCGCCTTCCTCGCCGGCGTGACGCTGCTGATCGGCTGCTTCGGCATCGCGGCGGCCTCCCTCAGCGGCTCGGTCAGCTACATGGGGCAGTTCCTGAGCATGCTGGGCTTCCCCGCCCAGGGACTCGGCTGGGACATCGGCCTGGCGATCGTGCTCGGCGGGCTGGCGACGCTGTTCACCATCCGCGGCATCCGGCTCTCCGCCCGGGTCTCGCTCGTCCTCGAGCTGCTCTCCGTCGGCATCATCCTCGTGCTCCTCATCGCGGCGCTCGCGTGGGCGGGCCCCTCCGCCTGGGACCCCGCGCAGGTGCTCGCGACCGGCTCGTCGTTCCAGGGCATCGCGTCCGGCATGGTCCTGGGCATCCTGGGCTTCGTCGGCTTCTCCTCTGCGGACGCCCTCGGGCGCGAGGCCAAGGAGCCGTACAAGGCGATCCCCCGCGCCATCATGTGGAGCGCCCTCGGCGTCGGCGTGCTCTACGTCTTCGCCGCCTACACGCAGATCGCGGTCCTCGGCGACGACCTCGCCACCGCCGCGAGCCCGCTGGAGAGCATGTCCGCCCTCATCGGCATGCCGGGCTGGTTCGCGGCCGTGCTCACGTTCGGTGTCTCGGCGTCGTTCTTCGCGGTCGTCGTCGCCCCGCTCAACGTGATCGGTCGCATCGTCTACGTGATGGGCAAGGAAGGCGTCGTCGCGGAGCGCTTCGGCCGCACGCACGAGCAGCACCTCACGCCGCACCGCGTGCTCATCCTCGCGGGCGCCGCGGCGATCACCGTCGACATCGTGCTGCTGGTGGCGGGGGCGGCGACGGGCGACATCCTCGTCTGGGTCAACACCTGGGGCACCTACGGCTACATGGTCGCCTACGCCCTCGTCGCCATCGCCTGCGTGGTCTACACGCAGCGGGCGAAGATGCGGAACGGCCTCGTGAAGGTGTGCGCCACGGTCGCGGTCGTGACGATGGCGTACGTCTTCTTCGCGAACGTGTGGCCCGTGCCTGCCTTCCCCTACAACGTGATCCCGTACGTGTTCCTCGTGACCGTCCCTCTCGCGCTCACCCGGTACGCCTACCTCGCCCGTCGTCGCCCTGACGTCATCGCCCGGATCGGCAACACCGAGACGAGCGCCATGGAGGGCGTCGGCTGAACCGTCCTCCCCGCCAGGAAGAGCCCCTCCGCGAGGAGGGGCTCTTCCTGTGTCCCGCGGCGCAGACGAGCGGTTCGGGAACGAGAGAAGCCCCCTCCGTGGAGGGGGCTTCTCTCGTTGGCTCCCCGGCTTGGACTCGAACCAAGAACCTGCCGGTTAACAGCCGGCTGCTCTGCCAATTGAGCTACCGAGGAATGTGCGCCGCGGTGCGGGCAACTCGTCAAGCTTAGCAAACTCGAGACGCTGTTCGTGACACCGGGGCGCCTTCCGCGACCCTCGGGCGTGTCGCGCTCAGCGGCGGGAATCCGACTCCGCATTCGGCACCCAGAGCAGGTCCTTGCCGACGCCCCGCGCGACGACGTGACCCCCGCGCAGCATGAGCGTCTCCGCGTTCAGCTCGCGGATGAAGTCCGCGTCGTTGGTGACGAGGAGAGCCGCCATCCCCTCCTCCTTGCGGCGCCGGGTGATGGCGTCGAAGACGACAGGTCGAACCTCCAGATCGAGGTTCGCGAGGATCTCGTCGGCGATGAGCACCCGCGGCTCCAGCACGAAGGAACGGGCGATCGCGACGCGCTGTCGCATGCCCGCGCTGAGCTCGTAGGGGAACTTCGCGGCGGTCCCGAGCGGCAGGTGGAGCTCGTCGAGGAGCGTCGCCACCCGGATGGAGAGCGCCCGGGTGTTGACGCGCTTCTCCCGGATGAGGATCGGCTCGGCGATGACCTCGTTGACCGTCAGCTGCGGCGGCAGGTCCGCCCCGGCACCCTGCGGCACGAAGCCCGTGCGGTAGGTGAGGATGCGGTGCTTGCGACCCGGACGACGGATGTCGATGCCGCAGACCTGCGCCCGGCCGCCGACGACCCGCACCGAGGGATCGGTGGAACCCGCGAGCGCGGCGACGAGGGTCGACTTGCCCGAGCCGGTCGGCCCCGCGACGCAGATGAGCCCGCCGGGGGCGAGCGAGAACGTCACGCCGTCGACCGCGCGATTGGGCGTGCCGTGGCCGATCCGGTCGATGACCAGATCGGAGCACTCGATCGCATTCGAGGATTCGGGCGTGCGGGGCATATGTCCATCCTGCCGTCTCGTCCGGGACCGTTCCGGTTACGACTCGGCGAAGAACCGCTGCCGCTCCACGTCGATGTCCCGCAGCCGTACCCGCAGCGCGCGCCCGCCATCGGAGTCGGCAGGGACGCGCTGGACCGCGCCCAGCAGCTCCTGCTTCTCGTGCTCGAGCTGCCGCACCACCAGTCGTCGGGCGAGATCCGTCGCCGACGCCACCGCGCCGGCCTCGTCTCGTGCCGGGAACGGCGTCATCAGCAGCTCGCCCGCGAGCGAGCGGTACGGCTCGCGCACGCTGTTCACCGCGTCCGTCACCCAGCCGGGACGGCTGCGATCGGGGGCGGCGGCGACCGCCTCGCGCACGGCATCGAGGCCGGGGGTGCGGAACGGCTCCGCGAGCGCTCGCGTCAGCAGCGCCGCATCGATCTGGTGACCGTACTGCAGGGCGCCCATGAGCGCATCGCGCTCCACGGCGACGTCGGGTGAACGGGGCAGGCTGGCGAGCGTCACGGCCGCGACGACCGGCCCGCCCGTGGCGGGATCGACCCGCGGCGCGGCTTCCCGACGCGCCTGAGGAGCGGCCGCCTGCGCACCGCGCGCGGCGCGCTCGACCTCCCCATGCACCTCGGTCGGGTCCATGCCGAGTCGGCGTGCGAGTACCCGCTCGTAGCCGGGGCGCAGCAGGCGGTCGCGGATCTCCGCCACGATCGGGGCCGCGGCACGGAGGGCGCCGACCCGGCCCTCGACCGTGGAAAGGTCGAAACCCGCGAGCTTGCGGTCGATGGCGAACTCGAACATCGGCTGCTTCGCGTCCATGAGGCCGCGCACCGCCGCGTCCCCGCGCTGCAGCCGGAGGTCGCACGGGTCGAGGCCGTCCGGGGCGACCGCGACGAAGGTCTGCGCGTTGAACCGGTCGTCCTCCGTGAACGCCCGCAGCGCGGCCTTCTGTCCCGCCTCGTCGCCGTCGAAGGTGAACACCACCTCACCGGACGCGTTGTCGTCGCCCATGACCCGGCGGAGCACCTTGATGTGCTCGGCGCCGAACGCGGTGCCGCAGGTCGCGACCGCGGTCGTGAGCCCGGCGAGGTGGCAGGCCATCACATCGGTGTAGCCCTCGACGACCACGACCCGGCGCGGGTCGCCGCGGGCGATGTCGCGCTTGGCGAGGTCGAGCCCGTAGAGCACCTGGGCCTTCTTGTAGATCGGGGTCTCGGGGGTGTTGAGGTACTTGGGCCCCTGGTCGTCATCGAACAGCTTGCGGGCGCCGAAGCCGATGGTCTGCCCCGACACGTCGCGGATCGGCCAGACGAGGCGGCCGCGGAACCGGTCGTACACACCGCGCTGTCCCGTGGAGACGAGTCCTGCGGTGCTCAGCTCCTCGCGCGTGAAGCCCTGGGTGGACAGCGCCTTGAGCATGCCGTCCCATCCCCGAGGGGCGAAGCCGACGCCGAAGTGCGCCGCCGCCCCGGCGTCGAAGCCGCGCTCCCCGAGGAACCGGCGGGCCGCCTCCGCATCCGGCGACAGGAGCTGGGACCGGAAGAACTCCGCCGCGGCCGTGTTCGCCGCGTACAGCCGGCTGCGGCCACTGGTCTCCGGCGCCGCCCCTCCGTCCTCGTAATGCAGGGTGTAGCCGATGCGGCCCGCGAGCCGCTCGACCGCCTCCGTGAAGCTCACGTGGTCCATCGCGCGGAGGAAGGAGTACACGTCGCCCGACTCCCCGCAGCCGAAGCAGTGGTAGTAGCCGACCTGCTGACGCACGTGGAAGCTGGGGCTCTTCTCGTCGTGGAACGGGCACAGTCCTTTGAGGGACCCCACCCCCGCCGACTTGAGGGCGACGCGCTCCCCCACGATGTCCGCGATGTTGGTGCGGGCCTTGACCTCGTCGACGTCGGCCTGCCGGATGCGGGGCATCAGCGGGCGCCTTCTGCGACGGGCCGCCTCTCGACAGGCGTGCGCGCGCCGGGGCGCGCATGACGCGGCGTCCAGATGCCGACCTCCGCCGGGTCGATCTCCCCGACCAGGCGGTTGTGCCAGTCGATCGCACTCTGATCGGTCAAGCTCGCGATCTGATCCACGACGACCCGCGCCCGCTCCGCGTCGCTCTCGGCGGCGACGAAGTCGGCGGCGAACGCGGGCTCCAGCACGTCGGCGCCGGCCGACCACAGGGTGTCGGTCGACCACAGGGCGTCGGCCAGCCGCTTGAGGACCCTCCGCTGCTCCTTGTAGACGCCCTTCCGGGCATCGATCGTGACGATCGCCTGACCCATGATCCCCTTGAGAACCGCGATCTCGACCTCGACGACGCGGGGCACGATCACGTGCGCGTTGTAGCGGACCAGGCGCGTGCCCCCGAAGGCCTCCCGGGTGGCCGAGACCGCCGCGCGCGCGAACCGGCCGATGAGGTCGCTGGTGAGGTTCTTGAGCCGGGCGAGATCCTGTCGGGAACGGTCGAAGGACGCCAGCCACATCGGCTGCGAGGCGAGCCGGTAGAGGGCGTCGGCGAGTTCGTCGCGCGTGAAGTCGTAGCCGACCCACTGCTGGATCCGGCTGAGCAGGGCCTCGTGCGCCGCCGGGTCGGCGAGCTGCGCGACGTCGACGTAGCCGTTGACGATCGCGTCCTCGAAGTCGTGCACCGAGTAGGCGATGTCGTCGGAGAGGTCCATGATCTCGGCCTCGATGCAGCGCAGCCGCCCCGGTGCCCCGTCGCGCATCCAGCGGAACACGGCCTCGTCCTCCGGGTACACGCCGAACTTGAGCCGACCCCCCGGGTCGGGGACGGGGCTGTCGACGGTCCACGGATACTTGCAGGTCGCGTCGAGACTGGCCCGCGTGAGGTTCAGGCCGACGGAGGAGCCGTCGGCGTCGAGCACCTTCGCCTCCAGCCGGGTGAGGATGCGCAGCGACTGGGCGTTGCCCTCGAAGCCGCCGATGGCCGCCGCCCACTCGTTCAGCGCCCGCTCGCCGTTGTGGCCGAACGGCGGGTGGCCGAGGTCATGGCTCAGACACGCGGTGTCCACCACGTCCGCGGAGACCCCGAGCGCCGCGGCGAGCTCCCGGCCGACCTGCGCGACCTCGAGCGAGTGGGTCAGACGGTTGCGGGCGAAGTCGGCCGTGCTGGCGGGGCTGAGCACCTGCGTCTTCGCGGCGAGCCGCCGCAGAGCCGCCGAGTGCAGCACGCGCGCGCGGTCGCGGGCGAAGTCGTCCCGCTCGGAACGATGGGTCTCCGCGATGAAGCGCTCCGCGTCGCGCGGGTCATAGCCGTCGGCGCGCGCGCCGACCCGGGGGTCATCCGCCACTGTTCTCGATCTCCGCTCCACGCATCATCTCCGACGCCGACGAGGCGAGCTCGCGCGACTCCAGCCACTTCTCCGGAAGGGCCGTCTTCTTCGGGTGTCCCGCGCGACCGCGCTGCCCTTCGGCGTCCGCGCCGGGGTACGGAGCCGCACGGTCGAGTCGGCCCAGGAGGTCGTCGATCTCCTGCAGGCTCGACGCGGTGGCGAGGCCCGTGCGGATGTCGCCGCCCACCGGGTAGCCCTTGAAGTACCAGGACACGTGCTTGCGGATGTCGCGGCAGCCGCGATCCTCGTCCTCGAAGAAATCGACGAGCAGCTCCGCGTGTCGGCGGAAGGCGTCGGCGACGAAACCGAGGGTCGCGTCGACCGTCTTGCCCTCTCCCCCGAAGGCGAGAGCCAGCTGTCCGAACAGCCACGGACGGCCCAGGCACCCGCGGCCGACGACGACGCCGTCGCAGTCGGTCTCCGCCATCATGCGCACGGCGTCATCCGCCGACCAGATGTCGCCGTTGCCCAGCACGGGAATGCTGGTCACGGCCTGCTTGAGCTCGCCGATCGCACTCCAGTCGGCGTGACCGGAGTAGAACTCGCTCGCGGTCCGGGCGTGCAGCGCCACGGCGGCGGCCCCGGCATCCTCCGCGGCACGTCCGGCGTCAAGGAAGGTGAGGTGGTCCCGGTCGATGCCCTTGCGCATCTTGACGGTGAGCGGGATGTCACCGGCGGCCTTGACGGCCTGATCGACGATGTCGGCGAAGAGCTTCGACTTCCACGGCAGCGCCGCGCCGCCGCCCTTGCGCGTGACCTTGGGGACCGGGCAGCCGAAGTTGAGGTCGATGTGATCGGCGTGGTCTTCCGCGACGATGATGCGGACGGCCTCGGCGATGGTCTTCGGATCGACGCCGTAGAGCTGGATGGAGCGCGGCGTCTCGGACTCATGGTGCCGGATGAGACGCATCGTGGTCTCGTTGCGTTCGACCAGCGCGCGCGAGGTGATCATCTCGCTCACGTAGAGGCCGGCCCCGTACTCCCGGCACAGGCGTCGGAAAGCCGTGTTCGTGATCCCGGCCATCGGCGCGAGGACGACCGGCACGTCGAGGTCGATCGGGCCGATGCGGAGGGGGCGGGCGGTGGCGGTGGCGAGAGTCATGGCGTGTCCATTCTCCCAGACCCGGAGCCGGTGGGGATGCGGCGACCTAAGCTGTGCATATGACCGATCCCGCCCTCCGTTCCATCCCCTTCACCGACGCCCAGGGCCAGCAGAAGACTCTGGACGATCTCGGCGCCGACGTGGTGCTGGTGGTGAACGTCGCCTCGAAGTGCGGGCTCACCCCGCAGTACGAGCAGCTGGAGGAGCTGCAGCGGCGCTTCGGCGACCGCGGCTTCACCGTTGTCGGCTTCCCCTGCAACCAGTTCTTCGGTCAGGAGCCCGGTTCGGTCGACGAGATCCTCGAGTTCTGCTCCACGACGTACGGCGTCTCCTTCCCGGTGAACGACAAGGTCAAGGTCAACGGCAAGAACGCCGCCGAGCTGTACAAGGCTCTCAAGGAGACGCCGGATGCCGGCGGCAAGGCCGGCCGCGTCGAGTGGAACTTCGAGAAGTTCCTGGTGCTCCCGGACGGGGATGTGCTGCGCTTCCGCCCGAAGCAGAAGCCCGATGCGCCGGAGATCGTCCAGGCGATCGAGGCCGCGCTCCCCCGCTGAGCGTCATTCACCTCCGCGTCACGCGCGCACCGCGTTCCGGCGCTCGACGAGGCCGCCCTCGTTCACCGTCCGGTCTCTCCGCGGACATCTGGCGTCCCTAGTCTCACCGCGGCGACACGCGCCGAAGACGAAGGAGACCACGAATGCCCGACCGACTGCCCCTCAGCCGGCGAACTGTCCTCACGGCCGGAGCGCTCGGCGCGCTCGGCACCGCCCTCCCCCTCGGAGCCGCTCCCGCCGCCGCGGTGACCGTCCCGGCATCGCCCGGCGCGGCCCAGGCGCGCACCCTGCGCTTCCGCGCGGACGGCACCTTCAAGGTCGTGCAGTTCAACGACACGCAGGACGACGAGCTCACCGACCGCCGCACCGTCGAGCTGATGGAGAAGGTGCTCGACCAGGAGAAGCCGGACTTCGTGGTCATCAACGGCGATGTGATCACGGGCGGGTGCGAGACGCGGCTGGCGGTGAAGCAGGCGATCAACAACGTCGTCATGCCGATGGAGTCCCGTCGCATCCCGTGGGCGGTCACCTACGGCAACCACGACGAGGACTCGCTGCCGCAGTCCGGCGTCGATGAGGCGGGGATGCTGCAGATCTACCGGTCGTACGAGTACAACGTGAACGCCGAGAACACGCGCGGCGTGACGGGCACGAGCAACACGATCGTGACGATCGGCTCCGCCGCGAAGAAGAACCGGGAGGCCTTCGCGCTCTGGCTGATGGACTCGGGCCGCTACGCGCCGGACGCCATCGACGGCCAGGACTTCGCCGGCTACCCGGCATGGGATTGGCTGCGCATGGACCAGGTCGCCTGGTACCGCGACCAGTCGCAGCGGCTGGAGCAGCGCCGAGGGCGCAAGGTCCCGGGCCTGATGTTCCTCCACATCGCCCTGTGGGAGCACCGCTTCATGTGGTGGGGCGGTGTGGACACCCGCACGGCGGCCGACGCCGCCCGCGGCAGGGCCCGCCACGGCATCGTCGGGGAGCGCAACGAGGACGATGCCCCGGGCCGTTCAACTCGGGGATGTTCAACGCGATCCTCGAGCGCGGCGACGTGAAGGGCGTGTTCGTCGGCCACGACCATGTCAACGACTACATGGGCGACTACTACGGCGTGATGCTCGGATACGCTCCCGGCACCGGCTTCGGCGCCTACGGTCTGGCCGGCGCGGAGCGCAATCGCCTCCGGGGCGGCCGGGTGTTCGAGCTGGCGGAGGCCGGCGAGGAGGTCACGATCGCCACGCGCGTCGTCTATGCGCGGGACCTCGGCATCGACCTGACGGCGAACGATCAGCCGATGGAGCCGCTCCCCCTCGGGCCGCGCCAGCAGCGCCTCTGAGCCCGGGCAGCAGAACGGCGGGGACCCCCGACCCGGGGTCCCCGCCGTCGTCTGTCGATGCGGGTCAGGCCTCGACGGCCGCGCTGCGCTGCGCCCAGAGGTCGCGGATCACGTTCTCGAACGCCGCCGGCGGCTGCGCGCCACTGATGCCGTACTGACCGTCGACCACGAAGAACGGCACCCCCTGGATCCCGTAGGCGCGAGCCTGCGCCTGGTCCTGGCGGACGTCGGCGAGGTACTGCTCGCTCTCGAGTGCGGCGCGGGCGCGATCGGCATCGAGGCCCACCTCGGCGGCGAGGGCGACGAGGTCGTCGATGCGTCCGACGTGCTTGCCCTCGGTGAAGTAGGCGGACATGAGCCGCTCCTCCATCTCGTGCTGGCGGCCCTCGGCCTTCGCGAAGTGCAGCAGCTCGTGCGCCTTCACGGTGTTCGTGTGCTGCAGCAGGTCGAACCGGTACTGCAGGCCTGCGTTCGCGGCGACGTTCGTGACGTTGGCCAGCATCTGCTCGACCTGCGTCCGCGGCATCCCCTTGTGCCCGGAGAGGAAGTCGATCTCGTCACCGTCGAAGTCGACCGGGGTGTCCGGGGAGAGCTCGAAGGAGTGGAAGGTGACCGTGACCTGCGGAGCGTCCTCGTCGGCGGAGACCGCCTCCAGCCCCTTCTCGAGGTTGCGCTTGCCGATGTAGCACCAGGGGCAGGCGATGTCGGACCAGATGTCGATGGCGATGGGTTCAGTCACACCGTGCTCAACCGTCCGCGCGTCCGACGTATTCCGTCAGTAGAATCCTCGGATGCTCGCCGCCGACGATCCCCTGCCCTTCCGTCCCGCACGGGTGCTCGTCGCCGGCGTCACCGGGTCGGGGAAGACGACTCTGTCCCGACGGCTCGCCGCCCTCTGGGACCTCCGTCACGTGGAGATCGACGGCCTGTTCCACGGGCCGGACTGGACCCCGCGGGCGGAGTTCCTCGACGACGTGCGCGCCTTCGCCGCGGAGGAGCGCTGGGTGACCGAGTGGCAGTACACGAGCAAGGGCACCGACGAGATCCTGACCCCGAGAGCGCAGCTCGCGCTCTGGCTCGACTACCCGTACCGCGTGGTGCGGTCGCGTCTGCTCCGGCGCACCCTCAGCCGCAGCATCCTCCGCACCCGGATGTGGAACGGCAACGTCGAGAAGCCGATCTGGCGGATGCTGGGGGCCCCGCCGGAGGAGAGCATCCTGGCCTGGCAGACGAAGACGCTGCGAACCTGGTCCGAGCGCTTTCCCGCGGTGCAGGAGCGCTTCCCCCACCTCACGATCGTGCGGCTGACGCATCCGCGCGAGACGGAGCGCTGGCTGCGGGCTCAGGCCGAGGTCGGGGTGTCCACGGCGCCGCCGAAGCGTCGGTCACGGGAGAGGTAGACCCCGATCGCGCGCCAGAGCTCCTCGCGCGAGAAGTCCGGCCACAGCGTGTCGAGGAACACCATCTCGGCGTAGGCCGACTGCCACAGCAGGAAGTTGGAGGTGCGCTGCTCCCCCGAGCTGCGCAGGAACAGGTCCACGTCCGGCATGTCGGGGACGTAGAGGTGACGACGGATCGTCTTCTCGCTGATCGCGTTGGGCTTCACCCGCCCGGCCGCGACATCGGCCGCGATGGCCCGCATCGCGTCGACGAGTTCGACCCGACCGCCGTAGTTGACGCACATGGTGAGGGTGAGCACGTCGTTGTCGCGGGTGAGCTGCTCGGCGTACTGCAGCTCCTTGATGACGCTCCCCCACAGGCGCGGCTTGCGCCCCGCCCACCGCACACGCACACCCCACTCGTTGAGCTGATCACGGCGGCGGTGCAGCACATCGCGGTTGTACCCCATGAGGAAGCGGACCTCCTCGGGGGAACGGGCCCAGTTCTCGGTGGAGAACGCATAGACGGAGAGGTGCTTAACGCCGGCCTGGATCGCGCCGGCGACGACGTCGAGCAGCACCTCCTCCCCGGCCTTGTGGCCCTCGATGCGGTTGAGGCCCCGGCGGTTCGCCCAGCGCCCGTTGCCGTCCATGACGATGGCGACGTGCTCCGGGACGGCCGGGAACGCGGGCGGGTACACGCCGGTCCAGTCGATCGGCCGATACGGCACGGCGTCCTTGTGCGTGTAGGGCTTCGGGCTCACCGTGCTCCTTCTCCGGGGGTGGACGACACGTGCGCGAGCGAGCGGATGCCCCGCTCCAGGTGCCACTGGGCGTACGCCGCGACGAGACCCGAGGCGGCGGCGGTGTCAGCGTGCGGCGCCGCGTCGATGAGGTCCCAGTCGCCGCGGATCAGCGCGCGCAGCAGTGTCAGGGTCTTCTCGGCGATCCGCGGGCTCCCGGCGGGTGCATCGGCGTGGCAGACCAGGCCGCCGAGCTGCGCGACGAAGACGGAGTGCGGCCCCGGAGCCCCGCAGCGCGCGCAGTCCTCGAGGGACGGTGCCCACCCCGAGAGGGACATGACCCGCAGCAGGTACGAATCGAGAATGCTGCGCGGAGCGTGCTCGCCGCGGGACAGCGCCCGCAGCCCGCCGACGAGCAGGAGGTACTGCTCCGGGGTGGCCTCGGCGTCGCTGAGCCGATCCGCCGTCTCGACCATGGCGTTCGCGGCGGTGAACCGGTCGTAGTGCGCGGCGATGTCCGTGCCGTAGGCTCCGAGCGACTCGGCCTGCTGCACGATGTCGAGCGAGCGGCCTTCGTAGAGCTGCACGTCGGCGACCATGAACGGCTCGAGGCGGGAGCCGAACTTCGACGAGGTGCGCCGCACGCCCTTGGCCACCGCGCGCACCTTGCCGTGCCGCCGGGACAGCATCGTGACGATGCGATCCGCCTCGCCCAGCTTGTGGGTGCGCAGGATCACCGCTTCGTCTCGGTAGGTGGGCACCCTTCGATTATCCTCCGTGCGCGACAATGGACGCGTGACCGAACCGCTCTTCACCATTCCGCTGTGGGCGGACCTCCTCGGCGTCGGCCTCGGCGGAGTGCAGGGCGCGATGTTCGCCGCCGGATTCCAGGGCCAGCGCCGGCTCGACTGGCTGGGCGTCGCGATCATCGGGATCATGATCGGCATGGGCGGCGGTCTCATCCGCGACATCCTGCTCGGACAGACGCCCGCCACCCTGCAGAACCAGTGGTACCTGGTCACGGCCGCGGGTGCCGCCCTGCTCGGCATGCTGCTGGCCGGACTCTTCACGCGGCTCAACACCGCGATCGTGGTGCTGGACGCCGTCGTGATCGGCATGTTCGGCGCCTTCGGGACGAGCAAGGCGCTCGCCTTCGGCATCCCGGAAGTGCCCGCGGTGTTCATCGGGGTCTGCGCCGCGGTCGGCGGGAGTGTGCTCCGCGACATGCTGATGGGCCTGCCGACGGCGATCATGCACGTCGGCTCGCTGTATGCCGTGGCCGCGGCCGCCGGATGCACGTTCATCGTCGTGGCGAACGCCGTCGGGATGCCCATCCCCCTCGCGGCCGTCATCGGCATCGTCGTGACCGCCGTGATCCGGATCCTCGCCGTGACGTTCGATGTTTCGCTTCCCGAGCAGCGCCGTCTCTACCGCCGCAAGGTCGCCGCCGAGACCGGTGCCATCCCGATCGTGAAGCCCCAGGACTGACTTCGAATCGCCCGATTGGCTCCATCCCGCCGCTGAATACGACCAATCGCGCGATTCGAACGACGATCAGGTGGCGGCGAGCCCATCGATCACGCGCGCGAGGCCGAACTCCCACGCCGTTCGAGCGTCGTAGGGCGCGCCCATGGCTTCGCCGGCAGCCTGGCCCACCGACCGGGCGAGCGGCAGGTCGTCGCCCAGGTAGGCCGCCAGACGCGGTGCCGCCTCCGCCCAGGAAGCCGCGAACGACTCGGCACTCTGCTGCTCCCGCATGCGGGCCGCCGCGGAGAGGGTGAAGTCCAGCACGAAGCTCAACGCCGCGTCGCGCTCCACGGCGCCGAGGCCGAGGCCGTCGAAGGCGTGGAGCTCCCGGTCGTACTTGGCGATGGTGCCGGGGCCGAGTGCGACCCGCGGATCCCGGACATCGATGAGCCACGGGTGGGTGCGGAAGAGGCGCAGGTTGTCCTCGGCGATCGCCCGAACCGCCGCACGCCATCCGGAGGCCTGCGCAGGCGCGACCAGCATCCTGGCGTGCATCGCGTCCGCCATCAGGACGAGCAGGTCGGCGCGGCTGTTGACGTGCGTGTAGATCGACATCGGCGTCAGGTCGAGGCTCTGCGCGAGAGACCGGATGGTCACCGCGCCGAGCCCGTCGGCGTCAGCCAACACGACAGCGCGGTCGACCACGTCATCCGTCGAATGACGCGCCTTCGGTCCGCGCTGTGGGGTCGCGGGAGCCACGGGGCTGTGCCGCCAGAGCAGATCGACGAGGTTCTTGGTCATCGGGAATAGCCTAGACCGCTCGCGCCGTAACACTGTACGCTGTACAGACTTTCGATAAGGAGAACCGTGAACATCACGCAGACCGCCCTCTCGCTCAACGTCCCCGACGTTGCCGCCTCCGCCGCCTTCGCCATGACGCACTTCGGGTTCGAGGAGGCGATGTCCGCGGAGGGCTTCGTCTCGTTGCAGCACCCGGGGCCGGTGCCGAACGTCATCTTCCTCGAGACGGGGCTGTCGACGTTCCGCCCGGAGGAGATCGCCGGATCCGCCGGTCAGGGAACTCTGATCGTCTTCGTCGTCGACGAGATCGACCAGGAGTTCGCCCGGATCGCCGCCGCGGGCGCTCGCGTGGTCACCCCTCCCGAGACCGAACCCTGGGGCGAGCGGTACTGCCAGTTCGCCGACCCCAACGGCCTCATCTGGCAGCTGGTGCAGTGGGTGGACTGATCCCCCGCTTCGAATCGCGCGATTGGCTCCATCCGGCGGCCGGAGACGACCAATCGCGCGATTCGAACGAGGCTCAGACGGCGGCCAGCTCCTGCTGACGGCTGCGGATCGAACGGTTCACACCCGAGACGATCGCCTTGAGCGATGCGGTGGAGATGTCGCCGTCGATGCCGACGCCCCACAGGCGCTGGTCGCCCACCTGCAGCTCGACGTAGGCCGCGGCCTGCGCGTCCCCGCCGGCACTGAGAGCGTGCTCCACGTAGTCGTAGACCGTGATGTCGAAGCCCTGACCACGCAGCACCTCGACGAACGCGGCGACCGGACCGTTGCCGTTGCCCGACACGGAGACCTCCTGGTCGTCGTCCCGCAGCACGACGTCGAGCACGACGTCGCCGGACATGTCGCTCCGGGTCTGCGTGGCGAGCAACTCGAACCGGCCCCACTTCGCCTCGGTGTCCACGGCGGGCAGGTACTCGTCGGTGAAGATCGACCAGATCTGCTCGCTGGTGACCTCGCCGCCCTCGGCATCCGTCTTGGCCTGCACGACCCCGGAGAACTCGATCTGGAGCTTGCGCGGCAGGTCGATCGCGTGGTCGGACTTGAGCAGGTACGCGACGCCGCCCTTGCCCGACTGGGAGTTCACGCGGATGACGGCCTCGTAGGAGCGACCGAGGTCCTTCGGGTCGACGGGCAGATACGGCACGGCCCATTCGATCTCGTCGACCGTCACGCCCTGCGCCTCGGCCCTGGCGGCCATGGCCTCGAAGCCCTTCTTGATGGCGTCCTGGTGCGAGCCGCTGAACGCCGTGAAGACGAGGTCACCGGCCCACGGGCTGCGCTCGGGCACCGGCAGCTGGTTGCAGTACTCGACCGTGCGCTTGACCTGGTCGATGTCGCTGAAGTCGATCTGCGGATCGATGCCTTGCGTGAACATGTTGATGCCGAGCGCGACGAGGTCGACGTTGCCCGTGCGCTCTCCGTTGCCGAACAGGCACCCCTCGATGCGGTCGGCTCCGGCCATGTACCCCAGCTCGGCCGCGGCGATCGCGGTACCGCGGTCGTTGTGCGGGTGCAGCGACAGGATCACGTTCTCCCGGTGGTTCAGGTGACGGCTCATCCACTCGATCGAGTCGGCGTAGACGTTCGGCGTCGCCATCTCCACCGTCGCGGGGAGGTTGATGATGACCTTGCGGTCCGGCGTGGGTTCGAAGATCTCGATGACCTGGTTGCAGACGTCGACCGCGAACTCCAGCTCGGTGCCGGTGTAGCTCTCCGGGGAGTACTCGTAGTACACCTGCGTGTCCGGGATCGTCTTCTCGAACCGGCGGCACAGCCGGGCGCCCTCGAGCGCGATGTCGATGATGCCCTGCTTGTCGGTGCGGAAGACGACCTCGCGCTGCAGAACGCTCGTGGAGTTGTACAGGTGCACGATGGCCTGCTTCGCACCGGCGATGGCCTCGTAGGTGCGGGCGATCAGGTGCTCGCGCGCCTGCGTCAGGACCTGGATCGTGACGTCATCCGGGATGAGGTTCTCCTCGATCAACTGACGCACGAAGTCGAAGTCGGTCTGGCTCGCCGAGGGGAAGCCGACCTCGATCTCCTTGTAGCCCATGCCGACGAGCAGCTCGAACATGACGCGCTTGCGCTCGGGCGACATGGGGTCGATGAGAGCCTGGTTGCCGTCGCGGAGATCGACCGCGCACCAGCGGGGCGCCTCGGTGATGCGGGCGTCGGGCCAGGTGCGGTCAGGCAGGTGGACGGCGATCTGCTCGTGGAACGGCCGGTACTTGTGGATCGGCATCGCGGACGGGCGCTGGGTGTTCTGCATGATGGGGCTTCTTCTCTTCGTCACAATGAACGGGCCAACACAAGCGCCGCGACGAGGAAGGCCCTAGCTCTAGGACTCGTCGCGGCAGCTAAGAAGAAGCAGACCGCCGAAAGGCATGTGGTCATGCTAGCACCTGAGACGATCCGTGCACGCGCGACACTGGTCGGTATGAGGTCCTTCCGCGATCGCTCTCCCCTCGCCGTCGGCGCCGCGACGGCTCTGCTGCTCCTGACCGGCTGCACCACCGCGCCGGGAGCGTCCGCACCGCCGACCAGCACGACGGTGCCGTCAGACACGCGCTGGGAGGAGGCGGAGCACGCGCCACCGACAGGACCCGTGGTCGGCACCGGAACCGTTCTCGACGAGTCCGGGGATGTCCGGCTGTGCCTCGGCGCGATCCGCGAGTCGTATCCCCCGCAGTGCGACGGTGTGCCGCTCGACGGGTGGAGCTGGGACGGCGTGGACGGCCGCGAGACGTCCGGAGAGACGCAGTGGGGGGCCTATGCGGTCACCGGTGCCTGGGACGGCGAGCGGTTCACGGTGACCGAGCCGCCTGCTCTCCTCGCGCTCTACGATCCGATGGCGCCGGAGGACCCCACCGGCGGCGTGGACGGCACCAGCACGGCGGAGGAGCTCGACCGCGTGCAGAACGACATCGCCGGCCGCCTCGGCGCGGAGGCTCTCGCACTGTCCATCGATCGCGGCTACGTCTGGCTCCAGGTCGTCTGGGATGACGGTTCCATGCAGAACGTCGCGGATGAGGAGTACGGCGAGGGCGTCGTCATCGTGACCTCGGCACTGCAGGAGATCGGCTAGCCCTCGGGGATCAGCGCGAGCTTGCCGCCCGGGTGCCCGGTGGCGAGGAGGCGATGGGCCTCCGGCGCCTCGGCCATCGGGAAGGTCCGTGCCACAGGGACCACGAGGTCGCCGTTCTGCGCCAGAGCGAGGAGTTCGCTGCGCACCTCGTCGCGGAACCGGGCGCTGTCCGGCATCGACCCGGCGATCGCGAGGAAACCCTCGGCGGACGCCCGTGACGGGTTCGCGATCGTGACGATCCTCCGGCGGTCCGCCACCAGGCTCAGGGAGACGTCGACGGCTTCGTCGGTCCCCACCGCATCGAGAGCCGCGGCGACCGGACCGTCCGCCAGCGCGCGCACCCGCTCCGCGAGCCCGGCACCGTAGGCCACGGGGATGCCGCCGAACCGCCGCACCTCGTCGAAGCGCTCAGGGCTCGCCGTACCGATCACCCGGACGTCCCGCAGCCGGGCCTGCTGCAGCACGCTGACCCCCACCGCACCGGACGCTCCGTGCAACAGGATCGTCTCCCCCGGGGCCGCACCGGTGACGGCGAGCATCTCGGCAGCGGTCGTGCCGACGAGCAGGAGGTTCGCCGCCTCGGGGTGCGCGAGCGTCGTCGGCTTCGCGAAGACCGTGGCAGCCGGCACCGTGAGCTCCGTCGCGTACCCGCCCCGGACGCGGAAGGCCACGACCTCGTCGCCGACCCCGGCGTCGCCCGAGCCGATGCGGGTCCCGGGGCCGATCGCCACGAGCTCACCCGAGACCTCGTACCCGATGGCGACCGGGAACTCGAGCCCCGGCCGAGCGGCCGCCACATGCTTCGCGTCGGCCGGATTCACCCCGGCGGCGCGCACCCGGATCGTGACCTCGCCCTGGCGCGGCGGCGCGGGCACGTACTCCTCGAAAGCCCACGACTCGGGAGGCCCGGCCGTCGTCGCCACCCAGTGCTTCGCCATGCCCTCGCCCCTCATCGTCTCCTGTACCGGCCCGCCCCGGCTCTCAGAGGAAGCAGCGGATGTTGGTCGCGGAACCCGAGACGTTGCCCCAGGCATTGGCGTTGACGGTCGCGAGCACCGAGGCCCCGTTACGCACCTGCATGTACCCCGAGGTCCGCGCGTTCGCCGCGGAACGTGTGGCGAACGACGACGGGATGGTGATGGTGGTGCAGCTCCCCCAGCTCAGCATGCCACCGCCGAGGTTGGAGGCGTTGTACGCGCAGATCCGCCCGGTCGCGCAGGAGCCGACGGAGCGCGCCGCGACCCGCGACGACGCCGGGGCCGGTCGGTACTCCATGTCGAGTTTCGGCCAGACGGCGCTGCCGCCGTCGGTCACCACACCGCCGGGAACCTCTTCGAGCAACTGGGAGAGCTGGGGATCGACGGGCTCCTCGGCTGCCGCGACGGTGGGGCCGCCGGTCACGACGAGAGCCAGGGCCACGAGAACCGCGGTCAGCGGGCGCGAGTGCTTCATTGCACGACCTCCTCAGGGATGTCCCACATCCGGTAGTCCACGACCGCACCGGCCGGGAAGACGCCGTCGTCCTTCAGGACGGTTCGCTCGATGCCGACGATGCGGCCGGTGTCGAGGGACACCAGAAGGTCGTCGCTCACGATGCCGTCCGCGGACAGCACGCGGATACCGGCGACAGGACGCCCGAGGCGGTCGGTGGACTCGCCGAGCGCCTGCGCTCCTCCGGAGGCCTCGATGAGCGTCAACACCTCGGCGTGCTGCGCGTTGGTGAGCGTCCACTGACCGAAGACCGAGGTGAGGGCGGTCACCACCTCGAAGGCCGTCGGGTCGTCCGGCATGTCGAACGCCTCCAGGAGCGCCCGCACGTCGGCGGCGGACTCCCCCGGCGCGGCGACGACCGGGGTCTCGAACTCGCCGGGGGCGAAGGTCACGCGCGAGGCCACCTCGCCGCTGCTCACGATCTCGGAGTCGCCGTTCGCGACCGCGTCCTCGGGATCGTAGGGGACGCCGTTGATGGCGAGGGCTTCCCCGGAGAGGTCTTCCCGCCAGGTGAACGTCGAGAACTGCGGCATGACCTCGGTGCGCCCCGTGTCCATCTCCGCGTTGAACGACCAGGACGCGGTCCGCACCGAGCGCTCCGGGTCGGCGGGCGGCGCGAACACCGTCAGCTCGGTCTCCGCGTCGGCCACGATGTCGCTCAGCGAGCCGGTGCTCTCGAAGACCAGCGGCGACGGAGCACCCGCGACGGCGGACTGCGGCGGAGTGAGGGCCGCGAAGGCGATGGCGACCGCCGCGGCGGCGGCGGTCAGCCCTGCGGCCCAGCCGATCGTCCGGGTCCGCCGGCGGCGCTGCGGCGCGGGAGCGGACCGGATGATGCGGTCGCGCGCGGCGATCGCGCGCGCGTCCGGCTCGGCGTCGCGCGGCGTGCGCGCGGGATCGGCCTCGACGAGCACGCGCTCGAGCAGGGCATTCTCAGGCATCACGCACTCCCCGTCTCCTCCAGTCCCAGCGTGGCGCGCAGCCGTTCCTCGGCCCGCGCCAGCGTCTTCCGCACCCGGGACTCCGAAGCGCGCAGCAGCTCCGCAATCTCCCCCACCGCGAGTCCATCCCAGTACGTGAGCATGATGATACGCCGTTGCCCGGGAGTGAGGACACCCAAAGCTCGGAGGACTTCGCTGCGGCCGAACCCGCCGAGGGTCTCCGGGTCGCCGGAGAGCCCCGCGTGCACGGCATCGATCGCACCGTGCGCGGTGGGAGAACGCCGAGCGCGGGCACGAAGGTGGCGGTCCGTCTGTCGGAGCAGCCAGACCTTCCCGGGGGGACGGGTCGGGCGCAGTCGTGACCACGCGACGAGGAACACCTCCGACACGATCTCACTGACCTCGTCGTCATCGGGGACGACGCCCTCGATGTGGTGGCGCACCGTCGCCCAGTGCTCGTCGAACACTCGTGTGAAGACCTCGTTCCGCAGCGAGCTCGGGTCTTCGCCGCGGCCGATCATGTCGGTGGGGTCGGCGGTCGGCCCGCCGCCTCCGACGTCCTGCTGCCCGGCATGTCAGAACCCGAGCCGCCCGAGCTGCTTCGGATCGCGCTGCCACTCCTTCGCGACCTTGACATGGAGCCCGAGGAAGACGCGGGTCCCGAGCAGTTCCTCGATGCCGGCGCGGGCGCGCGCTCCCACGTCGCGGAGGCGCTTGCCCTTGTGGCCGATGATGATCGCCTTCTGGCTGTCCCGCTCCACGACGATGGAGGCATGCACGTCGGTGAGGTCGCTGTCCTCGCGCGGGGCGATGTCATCGACGACGACGGCGATCGAGTGCGGGAGCTCGTCGCGCACGCCGTCGAGGGCGGCCTCGCGGATGATCTCCGCGATCCGGTCCTCGGCGGACTCGTCGGTGGTGACGCCCTCGGGGTAGAGCGCGGGCCCCTCCGGCATGAGCTGCAGGATCTCGTCCGCCAGCACCTCGAGCTGATCCCGCGTCAGCGCCGACAGCGGGATCACCGCCGCCCAGTCCTCGCGGAGGGAGTCCACCTCCATGAGTCGTTCGGTGATCTCATCGCGCCCGGCAGCATCGGTCTTCGTGACGATGGCGATCTTCTGCGCCCGCGGGTAGCCGTCCAGCGAGGCGGCGATCCGGCGGTCGCCGGGACCGACCTTCTCGGTGGCGGGCACGCAGAAGCCGATCACGTCGACGTCGCCCAGGACCTGCTCGACAAGATCGTTCAGCCGCTCGCCGAGGAGTGTGCGCGGCTTGTGGATGCCGGGGGTGTCGACGATGACGAGCTGCCCGTCCGGACGGTTGAGGATGCCGCGGATCGCGCGGCGCGTGGTCTGCGGCTTCTCGCTGGTGATGGCGATCTTCTCGCCGACCAGGGCGTTGGTGAGCGTGGACTTGCCCACGTTCGGCCGCCCGACGAAGGTCACGAACCCGCTCCGGGTGTCTTCAGTCATCGCGCCGCTCTCCTTCATCCTGCACTTCTTCGGGCTCTGCTGCCCTTTCCACGAACACCGTCGCGATCCCGCGCCCCCGGCCGCGCGACGCGCCTCCGGTGAGCACGAGCCCGTGGACGGTCGCCGTCGCACCGGGCTGCGGGACCTGGCCGAGCGTCTTGCCGAGCAGGCCGCCGATGGAGTCGACGTCCTCGTCCTCGAGCTCCAGACCGAACAGATCGCCCACGTCCTCCAGCGAGAGCCGGGAGCTCACGCGATAGCGGCCGTCGCCCAGGTCGACGAACTCGGCGGACACCTGATCGTACTCGTCCGAGATCTCCCCCACGAGCTCCTCGATGAGGTCCTCCAGCGTCACCAGGCCGGAGATCCCGCCATGCTCGTCGATCACGAGGCAGACGTGCACGGCGTCGCGCTTCATCTGCTGCAGCAGCGTCTCCGCGCGCATCGACTCGGGGACGAACGTGGCCGGCCGGGCGATCGGACGGATGGAGGCCGCGCGCCAGGCGCTGTCGTCCCGGTACGCGAACTGCACGAGGTCCTTGAGGTACAGCACCCCGACGACGTCGTCGGCCTCATCGTCGACGACGGGCATGCGGGACACCCCGCGATGAAGGAAGAGCGACATGGCCTCGTCAGTCGTCGCCTCCGCACCCACGGTGACCATCTCGGTGCGCGGCACCATCACCGCCCGGACGAACTGGTCGGTGAAGTCGAACACCGAGTGGATGAGGTCGCGGTCGTCCTCCTCGATGAGGTCGTTGGACGCGGCCTCGTCGACCATGCTCAGCAGCTGGTCCTCGCTGGAGAACGAACTGCGTCCGGTCCCCGGCGTGACACGGTTGCCGAGGACGACGAGCCCCTGGGCGATGGGACCGAGGATGATCCGGAGTCCGCGCACGATGGCCGCGCTCCCGCGGATCATGCTCTCGGCGTGCTGGTGACCGAACGTCCGCGGACTCGCCCCGACGAGGACGAAGGTGATGCCGGTCATCAGGATGGCGGCGGCGAGCATCGCCCACCAGATGTTCTCGAAGACGATCGTGAACGCCACGGTGACGAGCACGGCGGCCGTCACCTCCGCGAGGACACGGATGAAGGCGACGGCGTTGACGTGCGCGTCGAGGTCGGCGGCGATGCGCCCGAGGGCCTTCGCACGGCGTCCCTCGGTGGCCATGTCCTCCAGCCCGGCGCGCGAGGTCACGCCGTATGCCGCGTCGATCGCGGCCATGAGGCCGCCGAACGCCACCAGCAGCACCGCGGCGACGAGCAGCAGCAGCTCCGTCATCGCCGGCGGCGCTCGGACGCGGCGAAGCCCTGGATGAGCTGCTTCTGCAGCCCGAACATCTCCCGCTCCTCCTCCGGCTCGGCGTGGTCGAACCCGAGCAGGTGCAGCAGTCCGTGCGTCGTGAGCAGGATGAGCTCGTCCATGAGGGTGTGGCCGGCGGCCTGCGCCTGCGTCTCCGCGACCTGCGGGCAGAGGACGATGTCGCCGAGCAGCCCGGGAGGCGTCGGACGGTCCTCGGTGCCGGGCCGGAGCTCGTCCATCGGGAAGCTCAGCACGTCGGTCGGCCCCGGCTCGTCCATCCACTGCACGTGCAGCGCCTCCATGGCGCCCTCGTCGACGAGCACGATGGCCACCTCGGCGTCCGCGCTGACGTGGAGCTGCGCGAGGTTGAAGTCCGTCAGCCGCTGCAGCACGGTCTCGTCGACATCGATGGCCGACTCGTTGTTGATCTCGATCATGAGAGCCCTCGTTTCGGCATGCGGTCGCGTGGTCCGGGTCGCTGGGCGCCGCGGCGCTCGGCGCGGTTGGCGAACTCGTGCGCCTGCTCGCGCTCCGCCCGCTGCGCCACGCGCCGCTCGTCGTACTCGCTGTAGGCGTCGACGATGCGCCCCACCAGGGAGTGCCGGACCACGTCGTCGCTGGTGAGACGGGAGAAGTGGATGTCGTCGATGCCGTCGAGCACCCGGGTGACCAGGCGGAGGCCGGAGGCGCCCTGCGGAAGGTCGACCTGGGTGATGTCGCCGGTGACGACCATCTTCGTGCCGAATCCGAGACGCGTGAGGAACATCTTCATCTGCTCGGGCGTGGTGTTCTGCGCCTCGTCGAGCACGACGAAGGAGTCGTTGAGGGTGCGTCCGCGCATGTACGCGAGGGGCGCGACCTCGATGGTGCCCGTCGCCATCAGGCGCGGCACGATCTCCGGATCCATCATCTCGTTGAGCGCATCGTAGAGCGGCCGCAGGTACGGATCGATCTTGTCGGTGAGCGTGCCGGGGAGGAACCCGAGGCGCTCCCCCGCCTCGACCGCCGGACGGGTGAGGATGATGCGGGTGACCTCCTTGCGCTGCAGCGCCTGGACGGCCTTCGCCATCGCCAGGTAGGTCTTGCCCGTTCCGGCCGGACCGATGCCGAACACGATCGTGTTCTCCTCGATCGCGTCGACGTACTCCTTCTGACCGAGGGTCTTCGGCCGGATCACCTTGCCCCGCGTGGAGAGGATCGCCTCGCCCAGCACCTCGCTGGGCCGCGGGCCGCCGTCCTGACGCAGCATGCGCGCCGAGCTGGACACGTCGCTCGGGGCGAGATCGTGCCCGGCCTTGGTCATCGTGAGGAGCTCGTCGACGAGGGTCTTGGCCTTGGCGACGGCCTCGCGCGCGCCCGTGAGCGTGATCTCGTTGCCGCGGACGAGCACCTGCACGTCGCGGTGCTCGCGCTCGAGCATCCGCAGCAGCCGGTCCTGCGGACCGAGCAGCTGCACCATCGCGACGCCGTCGGCGTAGAGCCGTTCGGTGACGTTTTCCTGATCGTCAGAAGCCAACGAGCTTGTTCTCCTCGAGGTTGCCGAGCACATGGGCGTGCACGTGGAAGACGGACTGCGCGACGGTCGCGCCGTTGTTGAAGATGAGGCGGTACTCGCCGTTGGCGTGTTCCTCCGCGACGCGCTTGGCGGCGGCGACCATCTCGGCCAGCAGCGCGGGATCCCCGGCCGCGAGCTCGGTCACGTCGCGGTACTCCTCGGTCTTGGGGATGACGAGCACATGGAGCGGCGCCTGCGGATCGATGTCGCGGATCGCGAAGACGCGGCCCGTGTCGAGCAGGATCTCCCCGGGGATGTCCCCGGTGAGGATGCGCGTGAAGATCGAGGGTTGGCTCATGCTCTCAGCTTACTGGGGGGGACGCGAGGCGCGGCCGGTCACCAGCGCCCGAGGGCCGCGGACAGCACGGCGATGGCCGCGGGGCCCGCCGTGGACGTGCGCAGCACGGTGTCACCGAGCAGCACGCGTTCGGCGCCGGCGGCGGTGAGCTTCTCGAGCTCCTCCGGAGCGATCCCGCCCTCCGGACCCACCACGAGCACCAGGTCACGGTCATCCGGCACCAGGGCGGAGAGCCGCGCGGGCGCGGTCGGGTCGAGCAGGAGCACGCGCTGCGTCGCCGCGCGGGTCGCGAGCTGTGCGGTCGTCTCCGGGGCGGCCACCTCGGGCACCCAGGCACGGTGCGCCTGCTTCGCGGCCTCGCGGACGATCGTCGCCCAGCGCTCGCGTCCCTTCACCGCCTTCGGCCCCTCCCAGCGCGACACGCTGCGACCCGCCTGCCACGGCACGATCTCATCGACGCCCAGTTCGCACGCGGCTTGAACGGCGAGCTCGTCGCGGTCGCCCTTCGCGAGCGCCTGCACGAGCACGAGGCGCGGGCTCGCCGGCTCGTGCTCGACGCGCGCGCTGATCCGGACATCGACGCGCGACGGCGACACCGCTTCGGCCACGCCCGTCAGCCAGATGCCCCGACCGTCACCGACCGTGACGGCCTCGCCGACGCGCAGCCGCCGGACGACGGCCGCATGCTTCGCCTCGGCCCCGGTCAGGGAGACGAGGCCGCCCACCGCGGCATCACCCGCGGATTCGACGAGGAAGTGCAGCGCCACGATCAGTGGGCGCGGAACCGGTCACGCAGCTTGGAGAACAGGCCCTGCTGGAACTGCGCGAGCTGCGGGCCCGGCGCCTTGTTCTTCTTGGCGAAGTCCTCGATGAGCTTGCGCTGCGCGGAGTCGAGCTTGGTGGGGGTGACCACCTGCACGCCGACGCGGAGGTCGCCGCGCTGGGTCCCGCGCAGCGGCGTGATTCCTCGGCCCTTGATGGTCAGCACGTCACCGGACTGCACGCCGGCGCGGATCTCCAGGTCGACCTCCCCGTCGAGTCCCTCGATCGAGGTCTCGGTGCCGAGGATGGCGTCGGTCATGGACACCTCGAGGGTGGCGAGCAGGTCGTCGCCGTCACGGCTGAAGGCGGGGTGCGGGTTGACCGTGACCTCCACGTAGAGGTCGCCGTTCGGGCCGCCCGCGCGGCCGACCTCGCCGGAGCCGGGGAGCTGCAGCCGCAGTCCGGTCTCGACGCCCGCCGGGATGTCGAGGGACACCGTGCGGCGCGAGCGGACGCGTCCCTGCCCGCCACAGGTGCCGCAGGGGTACGGGATGGTCGTGCCGTAGCCCTCGCAGGTGCCACATGGCTGGGAGGTGACGACGTTGCCGAGAAGGCTCCGCACCTGACGCTGCACGTGCCCCGTGCCGCCGCAGATGTCGCAGGTGACGGGCGACGTGCCCTCCTGGCAGCACGAGCCCTGACAGGTCTCGCAGAGCACGGCCGTGTCGACCTCGATGTCGCGGTGCGCACCGAAGACCACATCGCCGAGATCGAGGGTGACCCGGACGAGCGCGTCCTGACCGCGCTCTCGCCGCGATCGCGGACGGGCGCCGCGTCCGCCACCCTGTGACGCGCCGAAGAACGTCTCGAAGATGTCGCCGAAGCCTCCGAAGCCGCCGAAGTTGTTCGCGCCGTCACCGCCGCCCATGTCGTACCGTCGGCGCGACTCCTCGTCGCTGAGCACGTCGTAGGCGTGCGTGACGAGCTTGAACTTCTCCGCAGCCTCCTCCCCCGGATTCACGTCCGGGTGGAGCTGCCGCGCCAGGCGCCGATACGCCTTCTTGATCTCGTCGGTGGAAGCGTCCCGGGACACCCCGAGAACCTCGTAGTGGTCCGCCACAATCGCCTTTCTGCGTGTGATTTCCGTGGGGCCGCGTCAGCGGCCGGCCTCGTCGTCGTCGAGCATGCGCGACAGGTAGCGGGCGACCGCCCGCGCTGCCGCGAGGTTGCTCGGATAGTCCATCCGGGTCGGTCCCATGACGCCGACCCGTGCGGTCCCCGAAGGCGCCGCGTAGTTGCTGGCGACGATCGACGCCTCGCCGAGCCCGAAGGAGGCGTTCTCGGTGCCGATGCTCGCCGCGAGGCCGTGCTCGTCCGGCACCATCTCGCTCATCAGCCGCAGCAGCGTGACCTGCTCCTCGATGGCCTCGAGGAGGGGGTGGATGCTGCCGCGGAAGTCCTGTTCGCGCCGCGCCAGGGTCGCCGCTCCGGCCATCACGAGCCGCTCCTGCCGGAAGCCGCCGAGTTCGTCGATCACGACGCCGGCGAGGGTGCGGAGCACGCGATCCTGCGGCGTCTCCTCCGTGGCGAGCAGCGCCTGAAGCCGGTCGGAGGCCGCCGCGATCGCCTGCCCCGTGATGAGGGCGGACAGCCGCGCGCGCAGCACGGCGAGGTCGGCCTCGTCGATCGCGTCCGGCAGAGCGGTGATCCGCTGCGACACCCCACCGGCGTCCGTCACCAGGACCGTGAGGAGCCGGTTCGGGGCCAGCGTCACGAGCTCCACGTGGGTCACGTGCGCCCGCGCGAACGACGGATACTGCGCCAACGCGACCTGGCCGGTGAGCTGCGTGAGGACGCGGACGGTCCGGACCATCAGGTCGTCGAGGTCGGCCGGGTCGGCGAGGAACGACTCGATGGCGGAACGCTGAGCGGTGGAGAGAGGACGGAGCTGGGCGAGGTGATTGACGAACACCCGGTAGCCCTTGTCCGTGGGGACGCGCCCGGACGACGTGTGCGGAGCCGTGATCAGCTCCTCGTCCTCCAGCTGCGCCATGTCGTTGCGGATGGTCGCGGCCGAGACCCCGAACGAGTGCCGGTCGACGATGGAACGGCTGCCCACGGGCTCGTGCGTCTCGACGTAGTCCTGCACGATCGCGCGGAGGACCTGCAGCCCTCGCTCTGTGACCATGGCTTCCCCTTCCCGCCGACCGGATGCTGGCACTCTGCTGCCCTGAGTGCCAATCCTACCTCCTGCGACCGGGAGATCTCCGAAGGCGGGGCAGCGCCGGTGGAGCCGCTCAATCCGTCAGTTCGCGCACGACGGCGTCGGCGAGGAGGCGGCCGCGGAGCGTGAGCTGCACGCGCCCGCGGATCGCCGCCGGCGCATCGATGAGACCGTCGGCGATGAGGCCGGCGATGCGGTCCCTGTTCTGCTCCGGGACGTCGGTCACCGCGATCCCCTCACGGATGCGGCTGAGGAGGAGGATGCGCTCCAGGGTCCGCGCCTCCGGGTCCGGACGCTCGCGTCCGGCCGCCGGCGAGGACGAGGCGGCCAGCCGCTGCGCGTAGGCCGCCGGGTGCTTGACGTTCCACCACCGGAGTCCGGCGACGTGGCTGTGGGCGCCGGGGCCGAAGCCCCACCAGTCGCTCCCCCGCCAGTACGCGAGGTTGTGCCGCGACCGCTGCCCCTCGCTGCGGGCCCAGTTGCTGACCTCGTACCACTCGAACCCGGCGGCGGCGAGGCGCTCGTCCGCCAGCTCGTACATGTCCGCCTGCAGGTCGTCGTCCGGGGTCGGCACCTCACCGCGACGGATCTGTCGCGCGAGCTTCGTGCCGTCCTCGATGATGAGGGCATACGCGGAGACGTGGTCGGACTCCAGGGCGAGGGCGGCGTCGAGCGAGGCCTCCCAGTCGGCGAGGCTCTCCCCCGGTGCGCCGTAGATGAGGTCGACGCTGACTGCGAGTCCTGCCTCCTTCGCCGCGGCGACGGCGGTGCGGACGTTCTCGGGCCGGTGCGTCCGGTCGAGCGCGGCGAGGACGTGCGGGACGGCGGACTGCATGCCGATGGACAGCCTCGTGACCCCCGCCTCGGCGAGGATGCGCGCGACCTCCGGGGTCACGGTGTCGGGGTTGGCCTCGACCGTGACCTCCGCGCCCGGTGCGAGACCGAACGCCGCGGTGGCCGCTCCCAGCATGCGGGCGAGGTCCCCCGCGGGAAGCAGCGTGGGCGTGCCGCCGCCGAAGAACACCGTGTTCATCGGGCGCAGCGCTCCGGCCTCGTCCAGCACCGTACGCGCGAGGGCGATCTCGCCGATGAGGGTGGACCTGTAGTCCTCCTGCTTCGCCCCGCGGAGCTCACCGGACGTGTACGTGTTGAAGTCGCAGTAGCCGCAGCGCACGCGGCAGAACGGGATGTGCAGGTAGGCGGAGAACGGCGTCTCGGCGGAGATCGGGAGGTCGGCGGGGAGTCGCCCGTCCGCGGGCGCCGGATCCCCGAGCGGAAGTGGTCCCGCCATCACACCGGAGTCGCGTAGAGCGGGGAGATCGCGCGGAGGTAGCGCGCGAACAGCTCGCGACGGCGGCGCTTCATCAGGGCGGGGACGAGCCGATAGAGCAGCGTGTTCGGGGCGTCGAAAGCCCGGACCGTGAACCAGACCTCGTCGTTGTCCTCGCGCCAGTCCACGTCGAACGACTCCTCGCCGCTCACGACGGAGCCCCCGACCGTGCCCAGCACGAAACCGATCCGCCGGGTCTCCTCGGTGACCGAGATCACACGGAGCTCGGAGTCGGCGCGCATGCCGCCGACGCGACCGCGGAGGTGGAGCGTCATGCCCGCGCCCACGAAGGGCATCCCCTCGGCGTCGTAGCGCGGCTCCACATCCCGCTTGCTCGGCGCGATGGGATTGCCCTCGGCGTCGAAGCTCACGCCCGCATAGGCGGGGCCGGGAGCAGGGCGGACGTCTTCCACGGACAGCCCGGCCGCACGCTGCGCCGTCCACGACAGCAGGGCTTCGCCGGCCGTCTGGAAACGCTCCTCGCCGCTGCCGATCCGCCAGTATTCCTCCGCCGGGATGCTGCGCTCCGGCGGGTACTGCATCAGATCGGGGGCGTGGGTCGCACCCACGGCCGCATAGTCCACCGTGTCGTCTCGGAAAGTCCCGCGCCGCATGAGATCCAGCCTACTTCGGGTTCCCTGAGCGAACACCCCCCGCGCCGCACGCCGTCACATCCCCGGGAGGGCTGGGCCCCTGATGCTGGGTCCCTGAGCCTGTCGAAGGGCTCCTCCACAACGCTGGGTCCCTGAGCTTGTCGAAGGGATCCCCCACGCCCCGGGAAACCCACACACTCCTCGGCCAGGATGGCCCGATGCCATGGACCTACATCCTCGAATGCCGTGACGGCAGCTTCTACACCGGCAGCACGAACGGCGACCTCGAAGCCCGCGTCTGGGAGCACAACCACGACGACCCGTTCGCCGCGAACTTCACCCGGAGACGCAGGCCTGCGGAGCTGGTCTACGCGGAGCACTTCGACACCGTCGACGCGGCCTTCTTCCGGGAGAAGCAGATCCAGGGATGGAGTCGTCGGAAGAAGATTGCGTTGATCGAGAGTCGGTGGAAGGACCTTCCGTCGTTGTCGAGGTCGTACGGTGCGCTTCGACAGGCTCAGCGACCCAACGACGGCTGACCGCTTCGACAGGCTCAGCGACCCAACGCGGACTGACCGCTTCGACAGGCTCAGCGCCCCAACGACGGCTGACCGCTTCGGCGGGCTCAGCGACCAGCGGGGTGGGCTACTTCTTGTCCTTGGTCTCGACGTCGCCGGAGAGCGCGGCGATGAACGCCTCCTGCGGAACCTCGACGCGGCCCACCATCTTCATGCGCTTCTTGCCCTCCTTCTGCTTCTCGAGGAGCTTGCGCTTGCGGGTGATGTCACCGCCGTAGCACTTGGCGAGCACGTCCTTGCGGATCGCGCGGATCGTCTCCCGGGCGATGATGCGCGCACCGATCGCGGCCTGGATCGGCACCTCGAACTGCTGGCGAGGGATGAGCTTGCGCAGCCGCTCCGCCATCATCGTGCCGTAGGCGTAGGCCTTGTCCCGGTGCACGATCGAGCTGAACGCGTCGACCTTCTCCCCCTGCAGGAGGATGTCGACCTTGACCAGGTCGGCCTCCTGCTGCCCCGACGGCTCGTAGTCCAGGGAGGCGTAGCCCTGCGTCTTGGACTTGAGCTGGTCGAAGAAGTCGAACACGATCTCACCGAGGGGCATGTTGTAGCGCAGCTCGACGCGCTCCTCGGAGAAGTACTCCATGCCCAGCAGCGTGCCGCGCCGTGACTGGCACAGCTCCATGACGGTGCCGACGTAGTCCTTGGGAAGCAGGATCGCCGCCTTCACCATCGGCTCGGACACCGAGCCGATACGGCCGTCGGGGTACTCGCTCGGGTTCGTCACGGTCACCGTCTCGCCGGTGTCGCTCGTCACGACCTCGTAGATCACGCTCGGGGCGGTGGTGATGAGGTCGAGGCCGAACTCGCGCGAGAGGCGCTCGGTCACGATCTCCAGGTGCAGCAGGCCGAGGAAGCCGCAGCGGAACCCGAAGCCGAGCGCCACGGAGGTCTCCGGCTCGTACTGCAGCGAGGCGTCGGAGAGCTTGAGCTTGTCCAGCGCCTCGCGCAGTTCCGCGTAGTCGCTGCCGTCGATCGGGTAGATGCCCGAGAAGACCATCGGCTTCGGGTCCGTGTAGCCGGGAAGCGCCTCCGCCGCGGGCTTGCGCGCGTTCGTGATCGTGTCGCCGACCTTCGACTGCCGCACGTCTTTCACGCCGGTGATGAGGTAGCCCACCTCGCCGACGCCGAGACCCTTGGTCGGGGTGGGCTCCGGGCTCGACACCCCGACCTCGAGGGCCTCGTGGTTCGCGCCGGTGGACATCATCTGGATGCGCTCGCGGGGCGAGAGGCTGCCGTCGACCATCCGCACGTAGGTGACGACGCCGCGGTAGGCGTCGTACACGGAGTCGAAGATCATCGCCCGCGCGGGTGCGTCCGCATCCCCCACCGGAGCCGGGATCTCCTCGACGATCCGGTCGAGCAGATCCTCGACCCCCATTCCCGTCTTCCCGGACACGCGCAGCACGTCCTCCGGCTTGCCGCCGATGAGCGAGGCGAGCTCCTTCGCGTACTTCTCGGGGTCTGCGGCGGGGAGGTCGATCTTGTTGAGGACGGGGATGATGTGGAGGTCGTTCTCCAGCGCGAGGTAGAGGTTGGCCAGCGTCTGGGCCTCGATGCCCTGCGCGGCGTCGACGAGGAGGATGGCACCCTCGCACGCGGCCAGCGACCGGGACACCTCATACGTGAAGTCGACGTGACCGGGGGTGTCGATCATGTTGAGCGCGAAGACCTCGTCCGGGCCCTGTGCCTGCCCCAGAGCCCACGGCATCCGCACCGCCTGGCTCTTGATCGTGATGCCGCGCTCCCGCTCGATGTCCATCCGGTCGAGGTACTGGGCGCGCATGTCCCGCTCCGCGACCACGCCGGTGATCTGGAGCATGCGGTCGGCCAGGGTCGACTTGCCGTGGTCGATGTGGGCGATGATGCAGAAGTTACGGATCTGCGCAGCCGGCGTCGCGGCAGGCTGAAGCGGGGTGAGAGCGCGTGGGGACATGTCCCGTCGATTCTACGGTGAGGGTCCTCATAATCCCCATTCGTGCGTATCGGTGATAGTCTCCCGAAGTTGCCCGGGATCAATCCGTGACACCGGATCCCGTAAGCGATACGACTCCGTCACAGACTCCGTGAGGGCTGTCGCGTCGCGCGGAACGGCGGATGAAACCCGATCATCCGCCCGGCTCAGCGTTGCGTCGGCAGACCCCGAGCGCGTCTGGAGAAGAGAAAGACAAATCCCCCTTGATCAAGTACCTCGCGCGCCGTGCCCTCGGCTGGCTGCTCATGATCGTGGTCGCGACGAACCTCACCTACTTCCTCGCGTGGGGCTTCCTCGATCCGCGCAGCAACTACGTGGGTCGTCGCCCTCCGCTCACCGAAGAGCAGATCGTGAACACCCTCGCTCCCCGCAACCTGAGCGACACCGTCCCGCTCATCGAGCGGTGGTGGACGTGGCTCACCGGCATCCTGCTCCGCTGGGACTGGGGCGTGAGCCCGACGGGCGGATCCGTCAACGAGCAGGTCGCCTACCGCATGTGGGTCAGCGCGGAGCTCGTCCTCGGCGCGACGATCCTCACGACGGTCCTCGGCATCGCGCTCGGCGTGTACACCGCGTCTCGGCAGTACAAGCTCGCCGACCGCATCGGCCAGGCGACGAGCATCATCACCCTGAACATCCCGATCGTCGTCGCGGCGTTCGCGATCGTCCTGCTCGCGATCGGCCTGAACAACGCCACCGGCACCCGCATCTTCTACGTGACCGGTAACGCCAGCCAAGGGGTCGAGGGCTTCTTCCCCACCCTCATAGACGTGCTGCAACACCTGACGCTGCCGACGATCGCGCTGGTGCTCACCGGGTACGCGAGCATCCACTTCCTGCAGCGGTCGCTCCTGCTGGACAACATCAACGCCGATTACGTCCGCACGGCCCGCGCGAAGGGCCTGACCAAGCAGCAGGCCATCCGCAAGCACGCGCTCCGGACGTCGCTCATCCCCGTCGCCACGCAGGTCGCCTTCACGATCCCCGCGATCTTCACCGGAGCGGTCCTGACCGAGACGATCTTCGCGTGGAACGGCATGGGCCGGTACTTCATCGAGACCATCACCAAGAACGACATCCACGGAACCGTCGCGATCGCCGCCTTCGGTGCGGTCCTCACGGCGATCGGCGCCATCCTCGCCGACATCGCCGTCGTCGTCCTCGACCCGCGCGTGAGAGTGAGCTGACATGAGCACCGACATGCTCGACCCGACCATCCACCCGGAGCCGGAGACCGCCGGCCCCGAGACCACCCGCGTCGCCACCAAGCGGCTGTCGAAGTGGACGCTGTACTGGCGACGCTTCTCCCGGAACCGCGGAGCCCTCATCGGCCTCGTGATCTTCGTCGTCCTCGTGCTGTTCGCCATCGTCGGGCCCTTCATCGCCCGGTACGACCACATCGAGCTCGACTTCCTGAACCTCAGCACTCCCCCGTCCGCGGAGCACTGGTTCGGCACGAACAACGCCGGAAACGACCTCTTCGCCCAGGTCGCCGTCGGCTTGCAGCGGTCGCTCATGATCGCCATCACCGTCTCCGTCGGCGTCACGATCGTGTCCGCGCTCGTCGGCACGGCCGCGGCCTACTTCGGCGGCTGGACCGAGCGCATCTCGCTCCTGGTCATCCACTTCATGATGGTGATCCCGAGCTTCCTCATCCTCGCGATGATCTCGAACAAGGCCGGCGGTGACTGGCGCGTCATCGCCCTCATCATGATCTTCGTGATCGGGTGGTACTTCCCCGCCCGCGTCATCTGGACGATGGCCCTGTCGCTGCGCGAGCGCGAGTACGTCAGCGCCTCCCGCTACATGGGCGTCGGCGGCATGCGCATCGTGCTCCGCCACCTCCTGCCCAACATCGGCTCGCTCCTCGTCATCAACTTCACCCTCGGCGTCGTCAACGCCGTGGTGACGGAGACGGGCCTGTCCTTCCTCGGCTTCGGCGTCAAGATCCCCGACGTGTCGCTCGGTGCCCTCATCGGCGCCGGCTCGAGCTCGCTGACCACGGCGCCCTGGCTGTTCTACTTCCCGGCGGCGGCGCTGACCCTGCTCACCGTGTCGATGGCGCTCATCGCCGACGGCCTGCGCGACGCCCTCGATCCCACCTCGGCTGCTGGAGGCCGCGCATGACCAACGTCCTCTCCGTCCGCGACCTCAAGGTCAGCTTCGCCTCCGAGGCCGGCCGTGTCGACGCCGTCCGCGGCGTCTCCTTCGACCTCGAAGCCGGCAAGACCCTCGGCATCGTCGGCGAATCCGGTTCCGGCAAGTCCGTGACCTCGCTCGCGATCATGGGTCTCCTCGACGAGAACGCCAAGGTCACCGGATCGATCATGTACGACGGGCAGGAGCTCGTCGGCATGAGCGACAAGCAGCTGTCGGTCATCCGCGGCAACGGCATGTCGATGGTCTTCCAGGACCCGCTGACCTCGCTCACGCCGGTCTACACGGTCGGCGATCAGCTCATCGAGGCCCTCACGGTCCACCGCGGCCTGTCCAAGAAGGACGCCTGGGACCGCTCCGTCGAGCTGCTCAAGCTCGTCGGCATCACCGAGCCCGAGCGCCGGATGAAGTCCTTCCCGCACGAGTTCTCCGGAGGCATGCGGCAGCGCGTCGTCATCGCCATCGCGATGGCCAACGATCCGAAGCTCATCATCTGCGACGAGCCCACCACGGCCCTCGACGTCACCATCCAGGCGCAGATCCTCGACCTCATCGAGAAGGCGCAGGACGAGACCGGCGCCGCGGTGATCATGATCACGCACGACATGGGCGTGGTCGCCCGCACCGCCGACGACGTGCTCGTGATGTACGCCGGCAAGCCCGTGGAGCACGCGCCCGTGCGCGAGCTGTTCCACAAGACCCGCATGCCGTACTCGATCGGCCTGCTCGGCGCCATCCCCCGCGTGGACAAGGCCGAGAAGGAGCCGCTGACCCCCATCAAGGGCAACCCGCCGCTGCTCATCAACCTGCCGGACGCCTGCCCGTTCGCCGACCGCTGCCCGATCGTCATGGACGCCTGCCGCGCCAAGGAGCCGGAACTGCTCCCCGTGCCGACGGGCTCGGGCGACCTGCACCAGGCCGCCTGCATCCGCGCGCACGAGATCGAGGACGGCGGCCTCCTCGGGGGCCTGCCCGTCTACCCCGTCCGCCCCGTCCCGGAGAGCGACCTCACACGGACGCCCCGCGAGGAGCGGCCGATCACGCTCGAGGTGAAGAACCTCCGCAAGACGTTCCCGTTGGTCAAGGGCGCGTTCCTGAAGCGCAAGGTCGGCGAGGTCCAGGCGATCAAGGGCATCAGCTTCGACGTGCGCGAGGGCGAGACGATGGCCATCGTCGGCGAGTCGGGCTCGGGCAAGACGACGACGCTGCTGCAGATCATGGACATGGTCAAGCAGACCGACGGCGACATCGTCATCGCCGGCACCAGCGTCAACGACATCCACAGCCGCAAGGTCGAGCGCGCCCTGCGCCGCGACATCCAGATCGTCTTCCAGGACCCGATGGGAGCCCTCGATCCGCGCATGACGGTGGCCGACATCATCTCGGAGCCGCTCTTCGCGATCGGCACGCCGAAGGAGGAGGCGCACCGGCGGGTGGACGAGCTCATGGACCTCGTCGGGCTCAACCCCGCGCACAGCGACCGCTTCCCGCAGGCGTTCTCGGGTGGTCAGCGGCAGCGCATCGGCATCGCCCGGGCCCTGTCGACGAACCCCAAGATCGTCGTGCTCGACGAGCCGGTGTCCGCGCTCGACGTGTCGATCCAGGCCGGCGTCATCAACCTGCTCGACGAGCTCAAGACCAAGCTCGGGCTGTCGTACCTCTTCGTCGCGCACGACCTCTCGGTGGTGCGTCACATCGCCGACCGCGTGGCCGTGATGTACCTCGGCGAGTTCGTGGAGCACGGCGACGTCGACCAGGTCTTCGACGACCCGCAGCACCCGTACACGAAGGCGCTGCTGTCGGCGATCCCCGTGCCGGATCCCGACATCGAGCGCACCCGCGAGCGGGTGGTCTTCGACGCCGAGACGATGTCGACGAAGCCCGCGACGGTCTGACCCGGATCCCATGCGCGCGTTCCTGGTCACCGTCCGATAACGGTTAGGCGGCATTCACCGCAGCGCCGTGTTCCGGGATACAGCGCGAACTAGTCTTCCCTTTATGAAACGCCGAAAGGCGAAAGGAGCACCATGAAGAACAAGAAGTTGCTGGGGGCGGTCGCGGTCGGCGGCGCCCTCGCACTCGCCCTCGCGGGCTGCGCGAGCGGTTCCGGGAACACCGGTGGCGGGGACAACGGCGAGAAGGTCGAGACCAAGACCGCCGACTACAACCCGCAGGACCGCAGCAACCTCCAGGAAGGTGGCGAGGTCAACTTCCCCATCAACGAGATCCCGGAGCAGCTGAACGGCTTCAACAGCGATGCCAGTGCTGACACCGCTCGCCTGTGGTCGTGGTACATGCCGCAGATCCTCCTGGTCTCGCCGGAGGGCGAGGTCACGAAGAACGACGCCTACCTCGACGCGTACGAGATCGGCGAGGAGGATGGCAACACGACCATCACCTTCACGTTCAAGGACGAGGCGCACTTCAACGACGGCACCGACATGGACTGGACGTCCGTCGACGCCACGTGGAAGGCCAACCGCTCCTACGACGAGGGCTTCAACCCGAACGCGACCGACGGCTACAAGCAGATCAAGACCGTCGAGCAGGGTGACACCGCGAAGACCGCCGTCGTGACGTTCGACGGCATCTACGCCTGGCCGTCCATGGCGTTCCTCACGGGTGGCGTCCTGCACCCGGACATCGCCGACCCGGCCGTGTTCAACGAGGCCTTCATCGGCAACATGCACCCCGAGTGGGGCGCCGGCCCGTACACCGTCGACACGTTTGACGCGAACGGCGGCTTCGTCTCGTTCAAGCCGAACCCCGAGTGGTGGGGCAACGCGCCGCTGCTCGACACGGTCACCTTCACGGCCATGGAGCCCGACGCCTCGATCAACGCCTTCAAGAACGGCGAGATCGACATGGTGGGCGCCAACACCAACGACCGCCTGAAGCAGGTCCAGGAAGTGGACGACACCGTCGTCCGCCGTGCGCAGCAGACCGCCAAGACGGTCCTGCTCGTCGACGCCGACAAGCCGCAGTTCGAGGACATCGACGTGCGCAAGGCGTTCTTCCTCGGCGTGAACGTCGACCAGCAGAAGCAGATCGCGTGGAACGGCCTCGGCTACGAGGAGCCGGTCGCCGGTTCGCTCAACCTGTACTCGTTCCAGGACGGCTACAAGGACTCGTTCGCCGAAGCCGGTCTGAAGCACGACGTCGAGGGCGCCAAGAAGCTCCTCGACGACGCCGGCTGGACCGAGGGCGAGGACGGCATCCGCGAGAAGGACGGCGAGAAGCTCTCCGTCACCTTCCCGATCTTCGGTGAGGACCCGACCATCGAGGCCCTCGCGAAGTCGCTGCAGGCGCAGCAGAAGGAGATCGGCATCGACCTCAAGATCGATGTCCGTGCCTCCGCCGACTTCTCCAGCGACTTCACCACGAAGAACTGGGACGTCGTCTCGCTCCGCTTCACCGACTCCGACCCGTTCGGCCCGGCCTGGTTCTGCCAGCTCTACTGCTCCGACAGCGGTCTGAACCTGTCGGCGACCGGCACGGAGGAGATCGACCAGCAGATCGCCGACGAGGTCGAGAGCCAGAAGGACGCGGAGTCCTGGACCACCGCGGCGATGGACCTCGAGCCGAAGATCATCGAGCAGACCTGGGGCCTCATCCCGCTGTACAGCGGCCCCTCGATCTACGTGGTCAAGAACGGCCTGGCGAACCTCACGCCGGAGCCCTACGTCGGTCTCGACCTGTTCGGCGTCACGCCGGTCGAGAACGTCGGCTGGGAGAAGTAACATCCTCTGACACCTCGTGTCGAAGCGGGGTCGGTGGTCCATCCACCGGCCCCGCTTTCCTTATGCTGAAGGCGTGACCGTCCAGACCGTCCTCGTGCACGGCATCCGCACGTCGGCCACCATGTGGCGGTCGCAGATCGAGTACCTGGGGGCACGCGGGCTCCCCGTCACCGCCGTCGACCTCCCCGGCCACGGCAGCCGGATGGACGAGGACTTCACCCTCCACGAGGCGCTGCACACGATCGATGCGGCCGTCCGCGCCGCGGCCGAGACGGGCCCCGTGCTGCTGGTCGGCCACTCCATGGGCGGGCTGCTCTCGCTCGCGTACACCGGTGGCGCTGAGCCTCCGCCCGTCGACGGACTCGTCGCCGCCGCATGCACCTCGCTTCCCCGCGGCGCCGGGCTGCGCGCGTACCGCCTGTTCGCCCGGGCGGTCGACTCCCTGCCCGACCGTGGCATGTGGCTGACGCAGCGCATGCTCGCCGCGACGATCCCCGAGGAGAATCGCGGAGACTTCGCCGCCGGTGGGTACGCCCTCGACATCCAGGACCAGACGCTGCGCAGCCTCGCCACCCTGGATGTGGCGGCCGCCGTCCCCCGCATCCAGGTGCCCCTCTGGTTCGTGAACGGCCAGTACGATCAGCTCCGGCTTAACGAACCCCTGTTCCGGCGCCTGGCCCCGGAGGCGGAGCTCATCGTCGTGCCACGGACCACGCACCTGATCACGGCCATGCGCCCGCGGGTGTTCAACGCCGTCCTCTCCCTCGCGATCGCGACGATCGAGCAGCGCACGGCGTCAGGCTGAGAGCACCCGAGGCCGCGCGGCGGCGGTGAGCGCTCCGCCGACGAGCGACAGGATGGCTGCCGCGAGGAAGACGAGCCAGAACCCGCCGGCCAGCGCGACGAGGCCGGCCCCGAGGACGGGCCCGATGAGCTGTCCGAGGGCGGCGGTGACGTTCACGATGCCGAGGTCGCGCGCGTGGTCCTGCTCATCCGGGAGCAGGTCGGCCGCGAACGCGAGCCCCACGGTCGAGAAGGCGCCGTAGCCGACGCCCATGAGCGCGGCGGCGATCATCGTCATCTCGAAGGTGGGCAGAGCCACGATCACCACACCCGACGCCGCCTGGACGACCGTGGCCCCCACGGCGAGCCGGCGGCGCTCCCCGGTGCGGTCGGAGATGATCCCGGTGATCACGGAGGCGAGTACCACGAAGACCGTGTAGACGACGATCAGCAGGAGGAGGTTGTCCTGTGCGGTCGTGCTCTCCTGTCCGAGCCCGTGGAGGAGGAAGAAAAGGAACAGCGCCGTGCCGAGGGCGTTGCCGATGTTGGTGACGAGCCGGCCCGAGAGCATCCAGGCGAAGTCGCGGTCGCGGAGCGACGCCAGGCGGGGCCGCCCGATGCGCTGAGGGCGCAGCGCCTCCGTGCTCGGCGGGTCCGGCAGCAGCAGTGCCGCCGCGACGCCCACCACCGCGATGATGCCGGCGAGGAGCAGATACCCGGCGACGATGCCGAGGCCGAGCAGCACGACGAGTCCGACCCCGAGCACGATCCCGACCGCCTGGCTCGACCCGACCGCGGCGGATGCGGCACCGCGCTGCGTCGTCGGGAGCTGGTCGGCGATGAGCGCGGTGAACGCGGCGGAGGAGACGGCGACGCCGATCGAGACGCCGACCCAGCCGGCGCCGACCGCCCACGGGCCGTCGGCGAAGCCGGTGAGGACGAGACAGGCAGCCGTGAGCGCGACCCCTCCCAGAGCCCATGGCCGCCGCCGATGCGCGCCGGCGCGGGCGCGATCCGAGAGTGCCCCGGCGAGCGGCCCGGCGACGACGCCGGCGAGGCCACCCAGTCCGAGCACGATCCCGGAGGAGACGACGCCGCGGATCCAGTCGTCCTCCGGAGTGTCGAGCTGCAGCGGGAGGAGGAGCTGGACCGGGGTGAGCTGGACGGTCCAGATCGCGAGCCAGGCGAGGGTGAACAGCGACATCCAGCGCAGGCCCGCTCGGTGGGTGCCGAGGCCCGGGGTCGCGCTCATGCGCGTGCCGCCTCGGCGTCTTCGGCTGCGCGCGCACCCGCGATGAGGTCGCGGTACCAGCCGTAGGAGGCCTTCGGGGTGCGCTCCCCCGTCGAGAAGTCCACGTGCACGAGGCCGAACCGCTGCGTGTAGCCGTCCGTCCACTCCCAGTTGTCGAGCAGCGACCAGACCGTGTACTCCTCGACGGGGACGCCGGCGTCGATGGCCTCGCCCACCGCGTCGATGTGCGCGGAGAGGTAGGCGATCCGATCCGTATCCTCCACAGGGCCGGCGACGTCGGGCTCCGGGAAGGATGCCCCGTTCTCCCCGATGATGATCGAAGGCATGCTCGGGTGGCGGCGGTGCAGATCGATCAGGAGGTCGCGCAGCGCGGACGGCATGATCGGCCACTCGGGACCGAACCCGGTGACGGGCACTCCGGGAGTCGGAACGATCTCGAACGGGATGTCGTCCTCGGCGGCGGCGGCGGTGACCGTGGTCGGGTTGTAGAAGTTCACGCCGTAGAAGTCGATCGATCCCGCGATGCGTGCGAGGTCGTCACCGAGGACGGGCAGCGGCGGGAGCCCGAGGACCTCCAGGTCCGATGTCGTCCCGGAGAGGAGCGGCTCGCTGAACAGCCGGTTGTGCAGGAGGTCGTACACCGCGGCCGCGGCCTGATCCTCCTCGGTGTCCCGCAGCGGCAGGACCCAGGTGTGGTTGTTGACGAGTCCCACGCTCGCCGCGCCACGGGCATGCAGCGCCTCGGCGGCTCGGGAATGGGCGAGCAGCTGGTGATGTGCGGTCGGAAGGGCGCCGTAGAGGAGCTGCCTTCCGGGTGCGAGCGCGCCGACGGCGTAGCCCTGCAGAGTGGTCATCGCGGGCTCGTTCAGCGTGTACCAGGACGACACCCGGTCTCCGAGGCGTGCGGCGACGAGGGCGGCGTACTCGCCGAAGCGCTCGACGGTATCGCGGGCCAGCCAGCCGCCGTCGGCCTCGACAGCGCTCGGCAGCTCCCAGTGATAGAGGGTCGGGAACGGGGTGACGCCGGCCGCCAGCAGACCATCGACGACGCGCGCGTAGTGGTCCAGCGCCGCGACGTTCCCGGGGCCGCGTCCGTCCGGCTGCACGCGCGCCCAGGGGATCGAGAACCGATACCGATCGAGCCCGAGACCGGCCACCAGGGCGAGGTCATCCGCCACGCGGCGATAGCTGTCGCAGGCCGGCTCCGCCGTCGAGCCGTCCCGGATGCGTCCCGGCTTGGCGATCTCGTCGTCCCAGATCGACCGGCCCGCGCCGTCGGCGCGGCGGGAACCCTCGATCTGGACGGACGAGGTGGCGGCGGACCAGCGGAGCCGCGCACGCGCGGCCGGGTCGGTGCTGAGGGGGGTCATCGGGCTCCTGACGTCGTCGTCGTTGTGGATGATTCTGCACCCGGTCCCACCTCCCGCGCGACGGCGTCTCGCCCGAGTGGCGTCGTTTCGCACGATCCCGCCCGGTACTGGTAGACTCGACTCTTGGCTTGCGTGTGGGTTCTTCCCTCACGACCGCCGTGCAGCAGCCCTCTTCTGCTGCCGGCACTCCGAATCACTCCTGTACAGAAAGCGTCCACACGTGGCAAACATCAAGTCGCAGATCAAGCGCAACAAGACCAACGAGAAGGCTCACGAGCGCAACAAGGCCGTGAAGAGCGAGCTGAAGACTCTCGTCCGCCAGACCCGCGAGGCCGTCGCCGCCGGCGACAAGGCCGCCGCCGAGAAGAGCCTGAAGAAGGCCTCGGTCAAGCTCGACAAGGCCGTCAGCAAGGGTGTCCTGCACAAGAACCAGGCGTCGAACCGCAAGTCGGCGATCGCCAAGCAGGTCTCGGCTCTCTGAGCTTCTGACTTCCGAAGGCCCGTCTCCTCGTGAGGCGGGCTTTCTGCTTTCCCGGGAGGCGGGTGCCCTAGCCTCCGAACGGCTCACGGGTGGCGATGACCGTCACCATGCGCTCGAGCGCGAAGATGGGGTCGCGCGCCGCACCCTTGACCTCGGCGTCGGCGCGCGCGGTCGCCTGGATCGCCATCCCCAGGGAGCGCTCGTTCCAGCCCGCCAGGTCGCGACGCGCGCGGTCGACCTGCCAGTCCTTCATTCCGAGGCGCTGGGCGAGCTGTCTGCTGGGCTCACGGTTGCCGGCGACGCGCGCCATCGTGCGCAGCTTCATCGCGAACGCGGCGACCATCGGCACCGGGTCCGCGCCGGAGGACAGGGCATGGCGGAGCGCCACGAGAGCCTCGCCGTAGCGTCCGGCGATGGCGGTGTCGGCGACGACGAATGCCGACACCTCGACCCGGCCGCCGTAGTACTTCGTGACGACCTCTTCGGTGATGTCGCCCTCGACGTCGCCGATGAGCTGCTGACAGGCGGCGGCGAGCTCGGTGAGGTCGTCGGCGAAGGCCGAGACGAGCGCTCGGAGTGCCGGCGGGGCGATGCGCTTCTTCGCCGCCTTGAACTCCCCCGCCGCGAAGTCGACCCGGTCGCCGTCGCGCTTGATGGCGGGGCACGCGATCTCGATCCCGCCGCCCGTCCCCGCGCGCAGCGCATCGAGGAGCTTCTTCCCGCGGACGCTGGCGCCCGTGTGGCGGAGCACGACCGTGGCCCCCTCCTGCGGGTTCTCCAGATACCCGATGGCCTCCTGGAGGAAGGCGTCAGAGCACTTCTCCACGCCGGACACGCGAACCAGGCGCGGTTCTCCGAACAGCGACGGCGAGGTCAGGGAGAGCAACGTGCCGGGAGCGTAGTCGTCGGCACGGACGTCGCTGACCTCGAGCGCCGGATCCTCCGCACGGAGGTAGTCGCGCACCCCGGCGATCGCGCGCTCGGCGCAGACCTCTTCCGGGCCCGAGACGAGCACCAGCGGCGCGGGGTGCGGCTCCCGCCACGACACCTGCGGGATCTTCGTGGCCTTCGCGCCGCCGCGGGAGGGAGGACGGGAAGCTGCCATGGGACCAGCCTACCGGCGGTGTCGGACACCCGACTCAGGGCGGCGCGACATCGGTCCAGACGCGGAGGGCATGGTCCTCGATGCCGAGCAGGGTGCGACCGTCGCGGTCGGTGCGGTAGACGTGCGCGCCGAGAGCCGACAGCAGCTCCAGGGTCTCCCGACGCGGGTGTCCGTAGTCGTTGCCCGCGCCGACCGTGATGAGCGCCACGCTCGGCTGCAGAGCCTCGTACAGAGCGGGCTCCTGATCAGCGCTCCCGTGGTGGGCGACCTTGACCACGTCGTATCGTGTCAGCGGCGTATCGCGGAGCAGCGCGCGTTGCGGGGCCGCGGAGAGGTCGCCCAGCAACAGGGCGCGCGGCACTCCTCCCCCGGCGAACTCGGTGACGACGCTCGCATCGTTGCCCGGCGGGAAGGCGACGCTGTCCTTCCGCGGCCAGAGCACCCGCCACGATGCTCCGCCGAGAGTGCCCCGGTCTCCGGCGCCGACCGCGCGGAGGGCCGCGCCCGCCCGCGCCAGGCCATCGAGCACGCGCGCATCGGCATCGTCGGCGGGTGGTCCGTGCAACACGGTGTCCACTCGCCCTTCGAGCACGGCCGCACCCCCAACGTGGTCCGCGTCGAAGTGCGTGAGCACGAGCAGGTCGATGCGGTCGATGCTCAGCGAGCGGAGGCAGGCGTCGAGCGCCCCGGGGTCCGGACCGGTGTCGATGAGGGCGATCGCGTCCTGCGAACGCACCAGGATCGCGTCGCCCTGGCCCACGTCGCACGCGGCGATCGCCCACCCGTGCGGCGTCACCAGCGGGGCGAGCGGACCGTCGACCAGCACGCGGGAGGCGCCAATGGACGCCACGACGATGAGAACGCCGGCCGCCACGCATCGGACGATGGTGGGGACGCCGCCGGACATCGAGGGCCCCGGCCGACGAGACCACACCGTCACGACGTCCGGGCGCGTGACGTCCCGTAGGCGCGGCCTTCCGCGGCAGCACACGATGGCGATCGCGACGCTCACCAGCGCGACCAGGGCAGCGCTGCCGAGCCCCGCGGGGAGGAGCACCTGAGCGCCGGGGAGCCCGGAAGTGACATGCGCGACGGTCGCGATCCACGCAGACGGCAGCCAGGCGCACGCGGCGAGCAGATCCGCGACGGGTGGGAGAGGCGCAGCGAGACAGGCGACGAGCCCGATCACCGTGGCGACCGGCGCGGCCGGCTCGGCGAGGAGGTTCGCGACGACCGAGACGAGCGACTGCTGCTCCGCGAACACCGCGATGACGGGCGCGCACGCGAGCTGCGCCGCCAGAGGCACGGCGATCGCGAGGGCCAGCGGACCGGGCAGCCAGCGAGCAATGCCGTTCGCCAGCGCCGGGGCGAGCAGGATGAGGGCCCCGGAGGCCACGGCGGACAGCGCGAACCCCGGCGTCGATGCGAGCCAGGGATCGGCGACGAGGAGCGCGCCCACGCACAGGGCCAGGATCCCGGCGCCTGCGCTCGGCCGCCCGACGAGGATCGACAGCATGCCTGCCGCGGCCATCGTGGCGGCCCGGATGACGCTCGGCTCCGGCGTCACGAGCACGACGAAGGCCGCCAGCGCGAGGGCCGCGAGCACGACCCGCAGCGCTCGCGTCCCGCCGCTCAGCGCCGCGATCGCGAACACCGCGGCGACCACGATCGCGCAGTTCGCCCCGGACACGGCGGTGAGGTGGCTGAGGCCGCTCGTACGCATGTCGGCGTCGACTGCGGCGGGCACAGCGGTCGTATCGCCCACCGCCAACCCCGGAAGGAGCCCGGCGCCGGGTTCCGGGAGCCGCGTCGCGCGCTCGACGAACGACCGGCGGAGGTCGGCAGCGAACCCGAAGACGCCCGGTGCGGACCGTTCCACCGTTCCGGCGGTGACGAAGACGACGAGGGCCGCCCGCTCCCCCGCATTCGTTTCCGCACTCTCTCCGGTCACGCGCACCTGCGCGCCGAGGACGAACCCCTCCGATTCCTCGATGCCGATGCGCACCGGACCGGCCGCCGGCTCCACGGCCCCGGGCGCACCGATGCCGCTCAGCTGCACGTCCATCCAGAGACGCCCATCGCGTCCCACGGACGCCGACGACGAGACTTCACCGACCGCTTCGACGGCTCTGCCTCCCCACGCGTGCACGGCGTCACGGCCCGCGGACTGTGCGAACACGGTGAACGCCACGGCCGCCGCCGTCGCGAGAACCACGATGACCAGTCCCCCGATCGTCGCGACTGCGCGGCGCCGGATCGCCAGAGCGGCGACGATGATCCCCGCGGCCGCCAGGCATCCACCCGCCACCCACGCCGCCGCTCCCGGCACGAACACGCAGACCAGGGCCACACCCCAGGCACCGACCGCCACCGGCAGCAGGCGCAGATCGCGCGTCACGCCGATCCCTCCTCGGGCCCCAGGGACGAACGCTGCCTCTCATGCATCGGATCACCCTAGAGTCGCGCCGGTGCCCGCTCCGCCCGCCGCGACCGCCGCCGCACGAGCAGAGGACAACGACCCTGGAGGTCAGTGTGTGGAGGAGCACTTCTCCGATGAGGAGACCGCCGGCGTCGGACGCGGTGACGACCTCGTCGGAGGCGATTGAGTAGCCTGGGTACTCGCGCGCGGCGGACGCTGCCGCGACGAGGAGGAGAGCGCATGAATGTCCCGGCTGGGTGGTACGACGATGGTTCCGGGCGCCAGCGGTGGTGGGACGGAGCACGGTGGACCGACGCCTACGCTCCCCCTTCGGCTCCGACGAATCCCTCGCCGCCTCATCCCGAGGCGCCGACCTACGGGTCGGCCGCCCCGTCGCAACAGGTCTCTGACGCTGCTTCTCGGCCGACGCCGGTCCTCGGGTTCATCGGGCTGGGCCTGGCCGTCCTCGGCGCCGTTCTCGCCTTCATCCCCGTGTTGTTCGTGGTCGGCGCGGTGATCCTGTTCGCCGGGTTCGTCGTGTCGCTGATCGGGTTGTTCACGAAGAACGCCGCGAAGTGGCCGTCGGTCGTCGGCATGGTCGTGTCGGTCGTCGGCGCCGTGATCGGGGTCATCGTGCTCATCGTGTCGCTGGTGCTGGCCTCGTCGGCGCCGAACGACCCGTTGCCCGCCGAAAGCGCGCCCCCGGCCAGCGCCCAGCCATCGGACCCGCCGAGCGGCGCCAGTGAGAGCCGTCCGACGCCTGCGGAGATCGGCGCGTCCGCGGAGGAGATCAACCGGTCGAACGGCCTGACCACCTATGACGACATGCCGGACTTCTATCCGTGCGTCGGGCAGTACGTCTACGACTCCGAGTTGTCCGATGAGAGCGTCCAGCTCCTGGTCGACGGACGCGATCCGCTCGAGTCCGAGCGGGAGCTGGCGACCCAGGTGATCACGGATGCCACGCTGACCTGCGATCCCCAGGGGTAGGCGACTCTCACACGCGCACCCCGTCGCGCAGCCCCTCCAAGACCTTCTCCCCGATCCCCGGCACCGCAAGGAGATCGTCCACCGTGCGGAACCGACCGTTGTCCTCGCGCCACGCGACGATGCGCTCGGCCAGCGCCGGTCCGATTCCCGGGAGCTCTTCCAGAGCCGCCTGATCCGCCGTGTTCAGATCGACGGTCCCGTCTCCGGATGGCGGCGCCGACGGGTCGGCGACAGAACCCACGACCGGAACCAGGATCTGCTCACCGTCCTCGACCCGGCGGGCGAGATTGACCCCCGCGAGTTCGGCGGCGTCCGTCGACCCGCCGGCGGCCGCGAGAGCGTCGACGACCCGGGAGTCGGCGCGCAGGACGTACAGCCCCGGGCGCTCGACCGCGCCGAGCACGTGCACGTAGATCTCCGCGGGCGCGGACTCGACCGACGCCGAGCGCTCCGCGAGCGGAACGGCCTCGACGGATGACGGTTGGCCCTGCACCAGCCCAAGACCGACGGCCGCCGAGATCGCGACGATCGCCAGCACGACCGCCGCGCCGAGCCCGAGGCGGAGCCTCCGACGGGGCGGAGGAGGTGGAGGTGGGGCCGAGGTCATCCGGTCACCCTAAGCTCCGCGCCCACCGCCTCCGGGCTCCGGACACAGCGACCGTGGAGAGACGCTCAGAAGGGACTCGTCGTGGAGGACGGCCGTTCCCGATCGCAGCCTGGTCCGGCATCATCCCTTCGCGTCCGGGTTGGCGGAACAGCGGAGTACGCCGAGGACTCAGCCCTTGACGACGATGCTGACGATCTTCGGGGCCCGCACGACGACCTTGACGATCTCGCGGTCGCCGATCGACCGGATGACGCGCTCATCGGCGCGCGCCAGCGCCTCGAGCTCGGCCTCGCCGATGCGTGCCGGCACCTCGAGCTGCGCGCGCACCTTGCCGCCGATCTGCACGACCGCGGTGACGGTGTCCTCGACGAGCAGCGCCGGATCGGCGGAGCGCCACGACACGAGTCCGACGGACGGCTCGTGTCCCAGGATCTCCCACATCTCCTCCGCGGTGTGCGGGGCGATGAGGTCGAGCATGACGGCGATGGTCTCCGCCGCCTCACGGACGGCGGGGTCGGCAGCACCGGCAGCGCCGTCGATCGTCTTGCGGGTCACGTTGACCAGCTCCATCAGACGGGCGACGAGCACGTTGAACTTCGTCTGCTCGACCAGCGCGGGCGCCTCGGCGAGCAGCTTGTGCGTCGCACGGCGCAGGGCCGCGTCGCCCCCGTCGAAGACGACGTCGACGGGGCTGGCGACCTCGTGCGCGATCCGCAGGGCGCGCGCGAGGAACTTCTGCGCACCGGTGGTCGACACGTCCGCCCAGTCCTTGTCGTCCTCGACCGGACCGGCGAAGGCCAGACCGACGCGGAGCGCGTCGGCACCGTGGGCGTCGAGCTCCTCCTGGAACAGCACCAGGTTGCCCTTGCTCTTCGACATCTTCTGGCCGTCGAGCAGCACCATGCCCTGGTTGATCAGGTTGGAGAACGGCTCGGTGAAGTCGATCAGCCCCATGTCGAAGAGCACCTTCGTGATGAAGCGTGCGTACAGCAGGTGCAGGATCGCGTGCTCGACACCGCCGATGTACGAGTCCACCGGGGCCCAGCGCGCCGCCTGGGCGGGGTCGAACGCCACCGTGTCGCTGTTCGGCGACAGGAACCGGAGGAAGTACCAGGAGCTGTCGACGAAGGTGTCCATCGTGTCCGGATCGCGCAGCACCGGGTCGCCGGTCTCCGGATCCGTCGTGCGCACCCAGCTCTCGGCGCCGCCCAGCGGGGACGTCCCCTTCGGCTTGAGGTCGAGGCCCTCGACGCTCGGCAGCTTGACCGGCAGCCGGTCCTCCGGCACCGGGACGATGCGGCCGTCCTCGGTGTGGAGCATCGGGATCGGCGTGCCCCAGAACCGCTGCCGCGAGATCAGCCAGTCGCGCAGGCGGTAGTTCTTCGCCGCCCGGCCCGTCCCCGTGGCCTCCAGCTGCTCGATGGCGCGTGCGATCGCGTTGCGCTTCGACAGTCCGTTCAGCGGACCGGAGTTGATCATGCGTCCCTCGCCGGTGAGGGCGACGCCGGTCTTCGCCGGGTTCTGCTCGTCGAGCGCGGCGTCCGCATCGATCGGGACGCCGTCCTCGTCCACCTCGATGACCGGCATGGCACCGGTGACCGGAGCGGTGGTGTCGACGACGACCTTGACCGGCAGGTCGAACGCGCGTGCGAAGTCGAGGTCGCGCTGGTCGTGTGCCGGGACCGCCATGACGGCGCCGTGCCCGTAGTCGGCCAGCACGTAGTCGGCCGCCCAGATCGGCAGCTTCTCGCCGTTGACCGGGTTGATCGCGTAGCGGCCCAGGAAGACGCCCGTCTTGGGACGGTCGGTGGACTGCCGATCGATGTCGGTGGTCTTCTGCACCTCGGCCAGGTAGGCCTGGAAGCGCTCGCGCACCTCGGGCTCGGCGTCCGCCGCGATTTCGGCGGCCAGGTCGCCGTCGGGCGCCACGACGAAGAACGTCGCACCGTGCAGGGTGTCGGGGCGCGTCGAGAACACCGTCACCGGCTCCTCGCGCCCCTCGATGCGGAAGTCGACGTCGGCGCCGACGGAGCGGCCGATCCAGTTGCGCTGCATCTGCAGCACCTTGTGCGGCCAGAACCCCTCGAGCTGGTTCAGGTCGTCGAGCAGGCGGTCCGCGTAGTCGGTGATGCGGAAGTACCACTGGGTGAGCTTCTTCTTGACGACCTCGTAGCCGCAGCGCTCGCAGCGCCCGTCCACGACCTGCTCGTTGGCCAGCACGGTCTGGTCGTTCGGGCACCAGTTGACCGGGCTCTTCTTCCGGTACGCCAGGCCCCGCTCGTACATCTTCAGGAACAGCCACTGGTTCCAGCGGTAGTACTCGGGGTCGGACGTGTGCAGCACCCGGCTCCAGTCGAACGAGACGCCGTACTGCTGGAAGCCCACCTTCTGCTGCGCGATGTTCTGGTACGTCCACTCGCGCGGGTCGGCACCCTGGCGGATCGCGGCGTTCTCCGCGGGCAGGCCGAAGGAGTCCCACCCGATCGGGTTCAGGACGTTGTGGCCCCGGTGCCGCCAGAAGCGGGCGACGATGTCGGAGTAGAGGTAGTTCTCCGCGTGCCCCATGTGCAGGTCGCCGGAGGGGTACGGGAACATGGCCAGCACATAGCGCCGCGGCCGGGTGTCGTCGTCTCCGCCCGTGAGGAACGTCTCGTACTCCGCCCAGTACTTCTGCCACTTGGCCTGGATGGCGTGCGGCGAGGAGAACTCCTCGTCGACGGGAGCGGTGGACATGTTCTCGGACAACGAACGCACGACCAATCTGAAGGGAAAAACGGGATCAGTTCAGGATATCGGAACGCCAGGTGGCGGGCATTTCCGCGCCCAGCGCCGCGAGCGGGGCTCGGGCCTTCGTGGCGACCTCACGCACCTCGGCCGCGGGCACCGATCCCCACGTGATCCCGCCACCGGCGCCGACGAACGCCGCCTCCTCGTCCACGACGATGCTGCGGATGACCATCGCGAGATCAAGAGCACCGTCGACGCCGATGTAGCCGAAGCAGCCGGCGTAGATGTCGCGAGGGGCGCCCTCGAGGTCGCGCAGCTGTGTCATCGCCGACAGCTTCGGTGCTCCGGTCATGCTCCCGGCGGGGAACGCCGCCTCCAGCAGCGCCCCGACCGTGATCCCCTCCGCGGCCGTGCCGCTGACCGTGCTGACGAGCTGATGCACGGCCGGATAGCTCTCGACCTCCCAGAGACCGTCGACCCGGATCGACCCCGGGACGCACACCCGGGAGAGGTCGTTGCGCATGAGGTCGACGATCATGACGTTCTCGGCCCGCTCCTTCGGATCCGCGGCGAGCTCTGCGGCGAGCGCGGCATCGGTCGCGGCATCGGCGCCCCGAGGACGCGTGCCCTTGATGGGACGGGTGCGGATGACGCCCCCGCCGGCGTGGAGGAACTGCTCAGGGCTGGCACTGAGGAGCGCACGTCCCCCGATCCGCAGGAATCCCCCGTGGTGCGCCGGCGTCGCCGCCCGGAGCCGCCCGTACACCGCGACGGGGTCGTGGGCCCCGGGCACGGTGAACCGCGTCGTGAGGCAGAGCTGGTAGGCGATCCCGGCGTGGATGAGGTCGCGGCAGCGGTCGATGAGCTGCTCGTACGCGGCGGGAGTATGGCGGGCCTCGGCGACGTGTCGGTCCTCCACTGCCCGCGGCGTCGGCGCCTCGGGGCCGGCGTCGCTCAGAAGGGACTGCAGCCAGCGCTCCCCCTCACTGGTCTCCTCCTCCGGGGCCAGCAGCCACAGGCGGTGCGCGGCGTGATCGACCGCCACGGCCCTGGTCACGCGCAGCCACGTCCGGGCTTCCGGCTCCGGCTCGGTGGCGACCGGAGCTCCCGCGCGCGCGGCTCCGCTCTCGTAATCACGCCAGCCCACCCATCCCCCGCGGAACGGCGGCATCCCGGCCTCGACGGACCCGGCATCCAGGCGCACGTCCTCCGGAAGCGGCTCCGCCATCCCGGTGCCGAGGAAGCTCCATCCCTCGACGGCGTCAGCGCCCGCATCGAGCCAGAACACGTCCGCCGGCCGCTGCGCGAGCACCCCGAAAAGTCGCTCCGGCGCCACCCAGGACGGCAGGGCTCGGGGGGTCAGGCGGTCGGGCACCTTTCCAGCCTAGGACCGGGCTGCTCCCGTATCCTCATGGGGTGGACGACCTCCTGCTCTGGCTCCTCGACACCGTGCAGTCGATCGATCCGGTCACGCGCACCTTGGTCGCAGGTCTCGCCGTCATGCTGGAGACGAGCATCCTCATCGGCCTCATCGTCCCCGGCGACACGATCGTCATCATCGCCTCGATGGGCGTCGCCACTCCCCTCGAGGGCATCGCGATGGGCGTGGCGGTCGTCGTCGGCGCCCTCATCGGCGAGAGCATCGGCTTCTGGCTCGGCCGCTGGCTGGGCCCCTACATCCGTGCCTCCTGGCTCGGACGGCGCATCGGCGAGCACAACTGGGTCCGCGCGGAGAACTACCTGGCCCGACGCGGCGGCATCGCCATCTTCCTCTCCCGCTTCCTCCCCGTCCTCCATTCCCTCGTCCCCCTCACGGTGGGGATGAGCGAGTACCCCTACCGGCGCTTCCTGGCCTGGACGACCCCGGCCTGCATCATCTGGGCCTCGGCGTACGTGAGCGTGACCTCGCTGGCGGCCGGGAGCTTCCGCGAGCTCGTCGACCGCGTGCACTTCGCGGGCTACCTCTTCGTCGGAGTCATCGCCCTGTTCCTCGTGCTCGCCTACCTGGGCAAGCGGCTGCTGCACCGTCTCGAAGCTCGTCATCTGGAGGCCCCGGCGGCGGAGTCCGACGCCGACGTGAAAGACTGAGGCAATGGCCCCCGCACCCCCGGCGCCCAGGATCCACTGGTTCGCCCGTCTCGAGCACCGCCTGCACGTGTGGCGCGAGGGACGAGCGCGCCGCCGCGGCCGGAGCGCCACCGTGCTGCCCTTCCCGGGCTACGGCGGCCCCGGGTGGGTCCGTGTGCTCGGTCGCGTGCTGATCGTCCCGCCGCAGCGCCGAGGCCGCGACGGGGAACCGGCGAGCATCCGCGGCTGGCGCAGCTTCGTCGGCATCCCCGTGGGTTTCGCCTCGGTCGACGTGCATGTCGGCGACAGCACGCATCGGGTGGTCGCCGACCGCGGCGGCGTCATCGACACCGTCATCCGCGCCGACCTCGAACCCGGCTGGCAGACCTTCACGATCACCGTCGAGGGACAGGAGCCGATCGAGGCGCGGGCCTTCGTCGTCGCGGAGAGCACCCGGTTCGGCGTCGTCTCCGACGTCGACGACACGGTCATGGTCACGGCGCTCCCCCGGCCCTTCATCGCCTTCTGGAACTCGTTCGTCGTCGACGAGCACGCCCGCATCCCGGTCCCGGGGATGGCCGTGCTGCTCGACCAGCTGCTCCGGCAGCACCCGGGGGCTCCGATGGTCTACCTTTCCACCGGCGCCTGGAACGTCGCCCCCACGCTGTCGCGGTTCCTCGGTCGTCACCTCTTCCCCGCAGGCTCGCTGCTGCTGACCGACTGGGGCCCCACGCACGATCGCTGGTTCCGCAGCGGGCGCGACCACAAGCTCACGAACCTCCGGCGACTGGCCACCGAGTTCCCCGACATCAAGTGGCTCCTGATCGGCGACGACGGCCAGCATGACGAGGCGATCTACACGCAGTTCCAGGAGGAGCACCCGGATTCGGTCGCGGGTGTCGCGATCCGGCGGCTGCTGCCTGCCGAGGCGGTGCTCGCCGGCGGCCGTGCCGAGATGGAATCCCATGACGCGGACGAGGTGCCGTGGGTGAGCGCCGAGGACGGCGCGGGCCTGCGCGACCAGCTCGGCGACGCCGGCATCCTGCACTGACATGATCCTCACCCGTGACGACTGGCTTCGGCGCGAGGACGCGCATCGGGAGCGGGCCGACGCGCTGACCGCCTCGCACCGAGACCGTGTGGCGCGCGGCGAGAAGCACCCGGTGTGGGACTTCCTCTTCACCTACTACGGCTACAAGCCCGCGCAGCTCCGCCGCTGGCATCCCGGAGCGGGTGTGGAGCTGGCGGACGCGTCCGAACGAGCGGCCTGGCGCTGGTACGCCCCCGGGACGACACCGGACGGCGTGACGCCGGATGCCGAGCGCTTCGCCGCCGAGAAGCCCGAGCTCGCTCGCCTCGTCTCGCTGATGCTGCGCCGTACCGGTTCCCGGCCCGGGCAGTTCGGCTGCTTCGGTCTGCACGAATGGGCGATGGTCTACCGCGCCGCAGAGCATCGGCATGCCGTCCCCCTCCGGCTGGGGCAGGCGGGCACGGATGCCGTGGTGGAGGCGCACGATCTCCGCTGCACGCACTTCGACGCCTTCCGGTTCTTCACTCCGGAGGCGGTGCCTCGCAACCGGGCGGCGTTGACGAGAGAGGATCAGCCCCTCCTCGAACAGCCCGGCTGCCTGCACGCCGGCATGGACCTGTACAAGTGGGCGATGAAGCTCGGCCCGCTCGTTCCCGGAGAGCTGCTGCTGGACGCGTTCGAGCTGGCGCGCGACATCCGGCTGCTCGACATGCAGGCCGCCCCGTACGACCTGTCGGCGTGGGACGTCGAACCGGTACGCATCGAGACGCCGGAGGGCAAGGCCGAGTACGTCCGGCGCCAGCGTGGTTTCGCGGACCGTGGCGCCGCCCTCCGCGCTTCCCTCCTCACCGCCTGGCTCGGCCCGGATGAGCGCGCCGCCGCCTGAGCGTCAGCCGGCGGCGCAGTCCCCGCAGACGGCCCACGACGACGACGCTGCGGCGAGCTGCAGGCGCAGGGTGAGCACCCGGGTCGCCGCGTCCTCCAGACGGTCGGCGGGCAGCGTCCCGGCGTCGACCGCCGCGGCGATCCCCGCGGCCATGTCGGTCGCGGTCTGCGCGGTGGACCCCGCGATCATGAGCACGAGGTCGTTGCCGGCCGCGACTGCGGCGACGCCGTTCGCGACCGGGTCGGCGTACGCCGGGTCCCCCGAGGACAGCAGCATGCCGAGGTCGTCCGTCACGGCCACGCCGTCGAAGCCGAGCTCCTCCCGCGCGATGCGATGCCACTCCGCGGAGAGCGACGCCGGACGGGAGTCCACGGCGGTGTACGCGAGATGGCCGTACATGAGCACCGAGGCACCGGCGTCGATACCGGCGGCGAACGGGACGGCGTCCGTTTCGCGCCAGGCGGCCTTCGTCATGCCGGTGCTCGGGATCGCGTGATGGGAGTCGCCGGGCGCCGCTCCGTGCCCGGGGAAGTGCTTGAGCGTGGACGCGACGAAGTGCTCCTGGGCCGTGGTCGCCGCCGCGGTGCGCTCGGCGGCATTCTTTGGATCGGTGCCGAGTGCCCGCCCGAAGATGAACGAGCCGGGGTCGGAAGGGACGTCGGCGACCGTGCCGAAGTCGACGGTGATCCCCGCGCGGGCGACGAGCGCGCCGCGGGCCGCGAAGGCTGCCGAGGTCTCGGCGACCGGACGGCTCTTCAGGGTCGTCGACGCCGGGAAGGTGTCCCAGGGCAGGCGCGAGACGATGCCGCCCTCCTGGTCCACGGCGATCAGCGGCGGGAGGGCGGGGTCGACGGTCAGCGCGGCCGTCAGCGCGCGGAGCTCTTCCTCCGTGGCCGGGATGTTCCCGCCCATGAGGATGAATCCGCCGAGCCCCGACTGCATATAGGCACGCAGCGCCGCCGGATCGGTCCCGCCGATGTGTCCCATCACGATGGACGATGCCTGCTCCGCGGTACTCATGTCCGCGACGAGAGCGGCGGCCTGCTGTCGGAGCTCGCCGGGCCCTGCGGCCTGCACCGATACCGCCTCAGCGGGCTCCGTGCTGGACTGGGCAGCCGCCGACGCGCAGGCACCTCCCACGACGACGATCAGGACGAGCGCGGCGCCGGCACCTCGCCGTGCCCGGCGCCCGAGGGACCGACTCCGCTTCATCGCCCTCAGCGCGCGAGCGCCTCGGCGATCGGCACCGAGGTCTCCTCGTCGCCGTTGCCGAAGCGGATCGTGCGCCCGATCGTGCCCGGGTCCTCCAGGGTCGCGACGATGACCGCCGCGACGTCGGCGCGGGAGACCTCGCCGCGCCCCTCCGGATCGATGCGGATGCGACCGGTCGGGTCATCGAAGGTCAGCGTGCCGGGGCCGAGGATCGTCCCGTCGAGGTCGGAAGCGCGCAGGTGCTCGTCTGCGGCCCACTTCGCGTCGGCGTACGGGAAGAAGGAGTCGTCCTCCGGGACGCCGTGATCGGCCGTGGAGCCGATCCACGACACCATGACGTAGCGTCGCACGCCCGCGCGCTCCGCCGCGTCCATGGTCCGCTCCGCCGCGTCGCGGTCGACCGCGTACGTACGCTCCGGGCTCCCGCCTCCGGCACCCGCCGACCACACCACGGCATCGTGTCCGCGGATGATCTCGGTGAGGGCGTCGACGTCCATGGTCTCGATGTCGGCGACGAGCGCGATCGCGCCGCCGTCCTCCACCTCCGTCACGTGATCGGGGTTCCGGATCACCCCCGTGACCTCGTGACCGCGGGCGACGAGGAGCGGGGCGAGCAGCAGGGCGATGCGGCCGTGGCCGCCGAAGACGAGGATGCGCGACATGTCTTCACCCTACGCGCCCCGACTGACGTCAGCCCGGGGTCTGCGAACTGTCGATGACGAAGGCCTGCGGATGCGAGGGGAGGTACCGCACGACGACAGGCGTCCCGGTCGGGATCCACGCGTCACGGTCCGGGTACACGGCGGGGGTGAAGAAGTCGCTCTCCAGCGTGTACTCGGTGCCGTCGGCCGCCGTGAACGTCACCCAGTCCCCGTCGACCGTACCCGTGGTGGGACGACCGTTCTCGAAGATGTACGCGCGGGTCACCGGGACACCGGTCAGGCTCAGGATCCCGATGATGAGGGAACCGAGCATCACGAAGGCCAGGACGCGGAAGAACACGCGGACCACGGAGCCACCGACGCTGCCCCTGGATCGCGTGCCCGCCGGAACAAGGCCTTCCCGCTCACGGACAGCCCGCAGCGAGCCGCCTCCGGTCGTGCCTCGCGCGGAGACCGCGAACAGCCCGAGGATCGAGAACGCCGCGATGAAGACCATCGCATAGCCGTGCGCGGCGGGGAAGTTCACCAGCCACATCAGCGTGTCGAGGGGGTTCATCGTGCCGCCTCCTTCTCGATCGTGACGGCGACCGTGTGCGGGTCCTCCCGCCGGTAGAACGCCCAGATCGGTGCCCCGACCTGCAGGCGCGACACGGCCTGCGGGTAGACGAACACGGTGGTGTCGGCCTCCCACGGCTCTGCCCCCTCGGGGGCCACGAGCACCTTCAGCGCGAGTTCGCTCTGCCCCTCACGGCGCCGTCCGGTCGGACGCACCTCGACGACGGACGCGGGCACCTGGGTCCCCGTCGTACGCGCGCGGACCTGGGACGGGTCGATGAGGCCCCGGTCGATGCGCCACTGGAGCATCGCCTCTCGGACGCTCGGGTCGCTGAGGTCGGCGAGCTCGACCGTGTCGGGGTCGTCGACGTTGTAGCGGACCGGGACGGGCTGCCCCACCTGCAGCGCTCCGACGTCACCGGCGTCGAGCAGCATGCGCAGCTGTCCGATGAAATCGTCGCCGACGCTGGGGCTGACCCGGATGAACAGGTCGTACTGGGGCACGTCGTTCACGGTCACGCCGGTGCGCGACATCTCGACGACGGTGCCGACACCGATCTGCGCCGGCCCGCGAACCTTCTTGCGCCGCGCCAGACCCGACATCGATCCGCCGAAGGTGAGCAGCAGACCCCACGCCACACCGATCACGATGGGGCCGCCGAGACCGTCACCGCTCGCGAACGGGAGGATCGACTCGCGCTGGTTCACACCGAACAGGCCTTCCCCCACCCACACCACGAGCCACGCGGAGAGCAGCAGCCAGACGACGGTCAGGACGATGCGCAGCATGCCTCCCAGCGTATCCACAGGACGCGCCGGACGACGAACCAGTCAGGACGAGACCGCGGCTCCCGTCTTCGCGAGCGCCCGGACGACACCGGCCGCAGCGGCTCGCCCCGCTCTGTTCGCGCCGATGGTGCTCGCGGAGGGGCCGTACCCGACGAGCTGCACCCGGGGGTCGGCCACCGCCGTCGTACCGCGGCCGCCGCGGTCGAGCTGGATCCCACCCGCGGCACTGCGCAGGTGGAGCGGGGCGAGGTGGCCGATGGCCGGCCGGAACCCCGTCGCCCACAGGATCACGTCCACCCGCTCGAACGATCCGTCGGCCCAGCGCACGCCGTCGGGCTCGATGCGCTGAAAGAGCGGTCGACGGTCGGCGTACGCGCCGAGGCGCTCCGCTTCCCGTTCCTGGGGGCGCAGCATGAGACCCGTGACACTGACCACGCTCTCCGGGGGCAGCCCGGCCGCCACCCGCTTCTCGACGAGCGCGACGGCGGCGGCACCGGCCTCCGGTGTGAAGTCGTCATCGCGCCAGACGGGCGGGCGTCGGGTGACCCACAGGGTCTCGGTGAGGGGAGCGAGGGCGCCGAGGAACTGCACGGCGGATGCACCGCCGCCGACGACCAGCACCCGCTTGCCGAGGAAGTGCTCCGGACCCGGGTAGTCGACGGTGTGGAACTGCTCCCCGAGGAACGTCTCCATCCCCGGATAGTGCGGGAGGAAGGGCTGCGTCCAGGTGCCGGTCGCGTTGACGAGGGTGCGGGTGCGCCACTCCCCCTCGTCGGCCTCGACGACCAGGACGCCGTCGTCATCGTGGACCCGGCGGACGTGCACCGGCCGCAGCACCGGCAGCTCGTGGGCCTCCTCGTACGCGGCGAAGTACTCCGGTACCGCGATGTTGGCCCGCCGCTCGTCCCGCGGCGGCGCGGTGTCGCCCGGGAGCTCGGCGACCCCGTGCACGTCGCGCATCGTGAGAGCGTCCCACCGGTGCTGCCACGCTCCCCCGGCGCGAGCATCGGCATCCAGGACGACGTGCTCGATCCCGCGGCGGCGCAGGTGGAACGACGCGGACAGCCCGGCCTGGCCGGCGCCGATCACGATGCTGTCGAGAGTGCTCACGATGGATCGAACGCCGTCGCTCCTCCGGATGTTCCTCGCGCCCCGACGCGCCCGGGCGGCCCGTCCCGATTGGTGCGGATGCGGATTCGTGTAGTAGTGTTTTCACGTTGCCCGGAGCACTCCGGAACAGCGTCTGGGCCTGTGGCGCAGCTGGTAGCGCACCTGCATGGCATGCAGGGGGTCAGGGGTTCGAGTCCCCTCAGGTCCACGAAAAACCCTCGGTTCGCCGGGGGTTTTCGTGTTTCCGCGGCGTGCTGCATCACGCGAGATCAGGCGCCCGCGCTCCATCAGGCATTCACCGCCCTCCCTGCCTGATGCCGCGCCATCGCCTGACGGAGGAGCATACGAAGACGAAACAGTCGTCACGGTAGCGTGTTACATATGCACGCTTCCGTCGCGCGACGCCGTCGCCGCTTCGCTCCCGTGATCCTCGGTGTTCTCGCCGTCCTCGCGCTCGGGATCGGCGGGGTGATCGCCTGGCGCCTCCTCGCTCCCACCCCGTCGGACTACGAGGGCCTCGACGCCACCGACAAGGAGATGCTCACGCAGCTGTCGGAGCAGTACGACGTCGCAGCCGCACATGCGGCGGAGATCTGGACGGACGCCTACCGGTATGAGGACCAACCGCTGGTTCTGCTGCGCACGGACGGGGAGAAGAGCTCCTTCTGGTCGCACGCGATCCTCGTCAACATGAGCGGTGTCACGGACACCTCCGGCATGACGAAGCTCGACGTTCCCGGGGCCACCCACCTCGATGACGTCCGCATCAGCCGGACGTTCGCCGTCGGGGACGCGCTGCTGTACGCCCCGTCCAACTTCGGTGTGATCGAGGTGGGCGGCGATGATGTCCTCGCGTTCAAGTACAACCAGACGATGCTCGACACCGAGACCACGACGTCGCAGGGCTTTCAGCGCTTCTCCCTGCACGAGAACTTCCACGTCACGAAGCAGGGGCTCGATCCGGAAGCGCCCGACGCCTGGCCCTGGGTGGCCGGTGGGCTCATCCCCGACTACCCGCACACGGAGGCGCAGTACGAGCTGCTCCGCGTCGAGGCGCGGATCTTCGACAAGGTCGAGACCGAGACGGACCCGCAGGCGCTGGCCACCCTCGCATCCGACCTCGCCACGGTGCGCATGGCGCGCCACACGACGTGGCCGACTCTGGAGTTGGAGATCGAGGTGGAGGCCATCGAAGGGACGGCGACCTACGTCGAGCGGGCTTTCGACAAGGCACGAGGCCTCACGCCCGTACAGACCACCTTCACCGACGGCCTCGACGCTCTGATCGACGACCCGGATCAGCAGACCGTCCTGGAACGCGACTACTCCTACTTCACGGGTGCCCAGCTCGGCCTCCTCCTCGACCGCATCGCTCCCGACTGGAAGACGCAGATCGAGCCGGCTCCCGTCGGGTCCGCGTCGACCCCGTTCGCGACGCTGCAGCGCGTGACCGGCGTGACCACGGCACCCGACGAGGCACAGCTCCGCACGATCGTGGACCGCTATCTCCCCTGATCCCGCTCAACCTCAGGCATTCGCGCGACAACAGGCTCCGATGTGCGAGGTCGCCTGATCTCGCGAGCGGGCCTGAGGCGGCGTCCCGGACATCGCCCGGAAAAACACGGTGTGGCGTGGCCGCGGCTCCATCGTCATAGGAAGGACATCGACAGATCATAGGGCTGCCACCGGTCCCCTTCCTACCGTGGAGGCATGAACACGACATCCTCTCCCGCACAGAAGCGCCTCGCCTGGCTCTCCGGCCTCGTCCTCGCGGGCGGCCTCGTCTTGAGCGGCTGCGCCGCAGCCACGACCGCCGAACCGACGACCTCTGCCTCGTCGTCCGCCTCGGCTTCCGCCGCCGCCTCGACGGATGCCGGAACGACCGCGGGGACGATCGCCGACACGTCCGCCGCCGCCGAGGCTTTCCTCGCAACGCTGACCGACGAGCAGAGGGAGGCCGTGCTGTACGACTTCGATGACGAGACGAAGACGACGTCGTGGTCGAACTTTCCGGTGACCTTCGTGCAGAGGGCAGGACTGAACCTCACCGATCTGACCGAAGAGCAGCAGACGGCGGCGCTCGCCGTGCTGGAGGCTCTACTGAGCGACGAGGCCTACGCCACCGTCACCGGGATCATGGGGGGCGACGAGTACCTCGCCGAGAACAGCAGCAGCACCGAGGATTCCCTCGGGCAGTACTACATCGCCTTCTTCGGCGATCCGACGGCGACCGACAGCGCCTTCGAGGTGCAGTTCGGCGGGCATCACCTCGGTATCAACGCCACGCTGGACGGCAGCACCGACGCGATCACGTTCGCGCCCACGCACCTCGGCGTCCAGCCCGCCGTCTACACGAACGAGGACGGCGAGGAGGTGCAGCCGTTCGACGGGATCTACACGGACGCCTTCGCGTTCTTCGACAGCCTCACCGCCGACCAGCAGGCCACGCTGACCTCCGGCGATGTGAGCATGTGCGCACCGGGCGACACGTGCGATTTCGCCAGCGGAGCCGGGCTGTCCGGGGCCGACCTCTCCGACGAGCAGCGGGACCTGCTGCTCCAGCTCATCGCGAACTGGGCCGGGATGAGCGACGAGGAGACCACGGCGTCCACGCTGGCCGAGATCGAGGAGACGCTGGATGACACCGTCATCGCCTGGTCCGGGGCGACGACGTACGACATGAGCACCGGGAACGGCATCGACTTCTCGATCTCCGGCCCGAAGGTGTACGTCGCGTTCCAGGCGCAGCAGGGCTCCGCGGGCGCCGACGTCGACGGCGTGACCACGTCGGGCTGGGGGCACGTGCACACCATCTACCGCGATCCGACCAACGACTATGCGAACAGCGTCACCCAGCAGGCCGCGTCCGGCATGAGCGGCGGCCCGGGAGGCGGTGGCACGCCCCCCGCCTCCTGAAGCCGGAGTGGGCTTCGTAGCCGCCCCCGCCATGGCCCGTCAACGGTCTCCCCAGGGTGCGCATGCCGGCGTAGACAGAGGGCATCCGACGAAAGGAGACGACATGTCCAACACGACTCCCCCGATCCCGCCTCTCCCGCCGATCGCCGACGGGGACGCCGACGACGTCCCGACGCGCGAGGTGGACGGCGAAGAAGTGCTCGACGAGGATGCGGACGACGCTCAGATCGACAGTGCGGAGGCCGACCGCGCCGCCGTCGCCGGCGACGACGACTGATCCGGACACAGGAAGGGCACCGCCTCCTCACGGAGGGGTGCCCTTTCTCACGCGGAGCCGGCTCAGGTGGCCAGCAGCGGCGGTCGATGCGGGATCGCGATGGGACGCGTCGCCCGGCTCGCCCCCTGCATCCGCTCGACCTCCTCCAGCACCTCGAACGCCGTGCCGTATCGGATCGCGAGCGGAAGATCGCGCAGCCACGTCACCTCGACCTCGGTGTCGGCGAGCTCGTACACGCAGGCGACGACATGGCGCGGGTCGTTCGGGGGATAGCGCAGATCGTTGATCACCCACTCCGACGGCGTGATGCGGTGAAGCACGAAACGGGGATCAGGAACTTCTGACATCAGTCGGCCCTCCAGGACTCTCTGATGACGAGCCTCCGATACCCCGCCAGGGAAGGGAAGGGCCTTGACACCCTCACGAGGAGGTGCAGGAGAATGGTGTGATCGGCTCGTTCAGCCCTGGGGACGCACCGTGAGATCCGTGAGGTGGGCGTCCCGCGGCAGGTCGAGCGCGGTGAGGATCGTCGTCGCCACCGCCTCCGGCGTGATGAACCGCGTCGCGTCGTACTCCTGGCCTTCCTGCCGGTGCACCCGCTCCTGCATGGGCGTCGCCGTCCGCCCCGGATACACCGAGGTCACGCGGATACCGTGCTCGGCCTCCTCCTGCCGCAGCGCGTCCGCGAGAGCCCGCAGGCCGTGCTTCGAGGCCGCGTAGGCCGACCACCCCGGGCTCGCCCGGAGCCCGGCGCCGGAATTCACGAACACGACGTGCCCCCGCGAGACCCGGAGCACGGGCAGCAGGAGACGGGTGAGCTCCGCCGGGGCGACGAGATTGACGGCGAGCTGCTGGTCCCAGAGCGCCGGGGTGAGTTCCCCCACCGTCCCGAGATCGACGACGCCGGCCGCGTGCACCAGGGAGTCGATGCGATCCGGCAGACTCTGCTTCGAGAGCGCCCACGAGAGGCGTCCCGGCTGGGCGAGGTCGCCGACCAGGGTCGAGACCCCCGGCAGCTCCTCGGCGATCTGTCGCGCGCGTCCCGCGTCGCGCGCGAGCACCACGACGTCGTCACCGCGCTCCACGAGCCGTCGGGCGAGGACCGCGCCGATGCCCGACCCCGCACCGGTCAGCAGGTGCGTGGCCATGTCAGGCGTTGTCAGCCGACGCTTCGGCGACTTCGAGCGGGATGACCGGGCAGTCCTTCCACAGACGCTCCAGGCCGTAGTAGACCCGCTCCTCCTGGTGGAAGACGTGGACGATGAGGTCGCCGAAGTCCAGCAGCACCCAGCGCGCCTCGGCACGCCCCTCCCGGCGCACGCGCTTGTGTCCGGACTCGACGAGACGGTCCTCGATCTCGTCGGCGATCGCGGCGACGTTCCGCTCGCTGTTGCCGGTCACGAGGAGGAAGATGTCGACGAGCGGAAGCGGCTCGGAGACGTTCAGTGCGACGAGATCCTCACCGCCCTTGGCCACGGCGGCGTCGGCGGCGATGCGCAGCATCTCTTCGGCGGTTTCGGGTGATTGCATCAGAAGACGTTTCCTGTGAAGGCGATGACCAGGGCCGTGCCCAGGCCCAGCGCGAGGGCGCCCGCGACGATGGCGGCGATCAGCATCAGCCGGTTGCCCTTCTCGGGTGCCGGCGGACGGATCACCTCGCCGGCGGGCTTGATGGTGCTGACCGCGGAGCTCGCCGCGATCGGAGTCGGGGACGACGCGGGCGGGAGCTCCCCGTCGATGAGGACGGCGTCGACCTCTTTGCCGTCCGTGGTGCCGTGAGCGTGCCCTTGCGAACCGAGCCCCTTGGGCAGTTCGTAGGACCCCGTGACGAGGATCTCGCCCGTGGAGGCCACCGGCCCGGACAGCGAACCCTCACCGGCCGACGGCGTGAAGATCAGGGCGTTCGGTGCCGAGTGCTGGGTGCCCCCGGAGTCGTTCGAGGTGAGCAGCTCGTCGAACGAGGGACGGAACGGTGCGGGCTCGGCGGGTGCATCCTCCTGGAGCACCCCCTCCCCGAACGTCGGGCTCACGGTCGGGCGCTCGCCCGGCTCGATGTCGTCGTCGCCCTCCTCCTCGAGGAGATCCTCGTCCGAGACCTCGTCCTCCGCCGGGACGCCGAGGACCTCCGACAGCTCCTCCGGGGCCGACTCCGTCTGCGCACCCTCGTCCTCGACGAGGGGCACCGTGCCGACGGTGTCGGCGACGTCGGCGGCGCTGACGGGCTCCGCGGCGACCTCGTCATCGACGACGTCGTCCTCCTCCGTCGGTGCCGCCGGCTGCTGATCCGCCGCGACGTCGTGCGCGGCCTGATCCTCCGCGCCGTGGACCGGGACCGAGGCGGTCTTGATCTTCTCCTGCTCCCGCGCCTGGCGGCGGGTCAGCGGAGCGGCACCGGGCTCGACGGGGCCTTCGGCGACCGGCGCCGGGGGGACGACGACGGGCTCCGCGGCGCGGGGCAGCGGCTGGGCGGGAGGAGCGGACTCCGCGGCGGCCTTGGCCTCTTCCTCGGTGATGATCGGGGTGGATCCCGTCAACCGGATCTCCCGCAGCTGCTTCCGCGTCAGCGGACCTCGCTGATCCGATGTGCTCATGCCTTGCTCCGATACAGATGATGCTTCGCGATGTACTGGACGACCCCGTCGGGGACGAGGTACCAGACCGGTTGATCGTCACGGACGCGCTCACGACAGTCCGTCGACGAGATCGACAGCGCCGGCACCTCGAGCTGGCTGACGTCGTCGCTCGGGAGGCCGTCGATGCTCAGAACGTGTCCTGGGCGGGAGACCGCGACGAAGTGGGCCAACTCCCACAGTTCATCATGGTCTCTCCAACTGAGAATTTGCGCCACGGCATCGGCGCCACTGATGAAGAACAGCTCGGCGTCCGGACGCTGGGCCTTGAGATCGCGGAGGGTGTCGATCGTGTACGTCGGTCCCGCGCGGTCGATGTCGACCCTGCTCACCGTGAACTGCGGATTGGACGCCGTGGCGATCACGGTCATCAGATAGCGGTGCTCGCTGGGCGTCACGTCCGCCTTCTGCCACGGGCGACCCGTCGGGACGAACACCACCTCGTCGAGATCGAACGAGTGCGCGACCTCGCTGGCGGCGACCAGGTGGCCGTGATGGATCGGATCGAAGGTGCCGCCCATCACGCCGATGCGCGGTGCGCGCGTGGTCGCGGTGCTCATGAGGGCCTAGTGGCCGTGTCCCGCCTCGTGGTCCTTGCCGTGCTTGGCCGCCCAGGCCTCGGCCTTCGCCGAGTGACGGTTCGCGACGTTCTTGTACGACAGGGTCACGATCCCGAGCGCGGCGAACACGATCGCGGCGATGACTCCGAAGATCAGGGTGTCGAGGGCCACGTTGCCGTGGTGCTCGGTCTCTGCGGCGGCCATCGCGATCTGTGCGACGAGGTTCATCCTGACTCCGTTCGTGGCGTGCTGTCTCGGGGGTCCTGTGGGGATACAGCGTCCCCCAGTCTAGCCCTCACCCGCGCGTCTGACCTGCCCCACGCGCGAGCCATTTCGTACTGGTCAGTTCGGCGAGCCCCATCGGACCGCGCGTGTGCAGCTTCTGCGTCGAGATCCCGACCTCGGCGCCGAAGCCGAACTCGGCCCCGTCGGTGAACCGGGTCGAGGCGTTGGCCATCACGACCGCGGAGTCGACCTCGGCCAGGAAGCGTTCCGCGTTGCGCGCGTCGGTGGTGATGATCGACTCCGTGTGACCCGTGCTGTAGCGGCGGATGTGGTCGAGAGCGTCGTCGAGACTGTCGACCACCTTCATGGCGACGTCGAGGCTGAGGTACTCGGTGGCCCAGTCCTCCTCCGTGGCCGGGATCACGTTGGCGACGAGGCCCGCCACGACATCGTCGCCGTGGATCGCCACGCCCTCGCTCATGAGCGCGCTCGCGACGAGGGGGATCAGCCGCGGGGCGGCCTGCCGGTGCACGAGGACCGTCTCGACCGCGTTGCACACGCTCGGCCGCTGCACCTTGGCGTTCACGACGATGTCGCAGGCCCAGTCGTCCGGGGCGCTCTCGTCGAGCAGGATGTGCACGTTCCCCGCACCCGTCTCGATGACCGGCACGGTCGACTCCGTCACGACGGTCTCGATGAGACCGGCGCTGCCGCGCGGCACGAGCACGTCGATGAAGCCGCGGCCGTGCATGAGCGCCTTCGCCCCGTCGCGCCCGAAGTCGTCGACGGTCTGGATCGCCTCCGGCGTCACGCGCGCCGTCCCGAGGGCGGCGCGCATCACGTCGACGAGCACCGTGTTCGAATCGCGCGCGGCGCTGCCTCCGCGCAGGACCACGGCATTGCCGGATCGCAGCGCGAGAGCCGCGATGTCGACGGTCACGTTGGGACGCGCCTCGTAGATCGCGCCGACCACCCCGAACGGGACGCGCACCTGCTCGAGGGCCACGCCGTTGGGCATCCGATGGCCACCCACCACCCGGCCGACGGGATCGGGCAGCGCGGCCACCTGCCGGACGGCGGCTGCGAGAGCCGACACCCGCTTCTCGTCGAGGCGGAGCCGATCGATGAGGGACTCGCCGATGCCGTTTTCACGCCCGCGCGCCACGTCGCGCTCGTTGGCCTCGATGATCCGGGCGGCGTTCGCCTCGAGGGCGACGGCGACGGCTTCCAGCGCCCGCGCCTTGTCGTCGCTGGTGAGGGCGGCGGTCTCCCGCGAGGCCTCCTTGGCCCGCTCCAGGCGCGTCTGAGGGGTAAGGTCGGTCATCCGCCCAGTCTAGGAGGTGGCCGGCTCGAACCAGGTTCCGATGTCGGCACCCGCGAGCGCCTGGGCGACGAGGTCCGCGCTGGTCACGAGGACGCCGATGCCGGAAGCCGCGGCCAGCCGGGCGGCGGAGACCTTCGTGGCCGCTCCCCCGGTGCCGACGCTGTTGACGACGGTGGCGCCGAACTCCAGCCCGGAGAGATCGGCGTCGGGGGCCACGATGTCGATGGGCGCCGCGCCGGGGTCGCTCGGCGGGCGCGTGTACAGCGACTCGATGTCGCTGAGGAGGATGAGCGCGTCGGCCTCGATGAGCTGGGCGACGAGAGCGCCGAGCCGGTCGTTGTCGCCGAAGCGGATCTCCTGTGTCGCAACGGTGTCGTTCTCGTTCACGATCGGCAGGATGCGCAGCCCCAGCAGACGCTCCATGGCGCGACGCGCGTTCGACCGCGACGTCGGGTTCTCGAGGTCTCCGGTGGTGAGCAGCACCTGACCGGCGACGATGTCGAAGGGCCGCAGGGCCTCCTGATACCGGTAGACGAGGATGTTCTGGCCGACCGCGGCCGCGGCCTGCTGCGTGGCGAGGTCGGTGGGCCGCGCGTCCAGGCGGAGGAAGGGGATGCCGGACGCGATCGCTCCCGACGACACGAGCACGACCTCTGCTCCGCGGGCGTGCGCCGCGGCCAGCGCCTCGACGAGCACCGGGATGCGCCAGGACGACTCGCCGCTGATGGACGACGAGCCCACCTTGACGACGATCCGCGTCGCCGTCGCGAGGTCGGCGCGCGTGCGTGCGGTCACGCCTCGTCCTCGCGGTAGGTGGCCAGGCGCTCGGCCTCCAGCTCGGCGCGCGCCTGCGCCTTGGCGTCCATGCGCTCGTAGTACTGCTCGCGCCGCTCGGACGTGGTGCGGCGGGCGTTCGGCGCCAGACGCGGGTCGGTGCCGCGTGGCGCGGTCATGAGCTCGGCGGCGGAGCTCATCGTCGGCTCCCAGTCGAAGACGATGCTGTCGCCTTCGCCGATGACGACGGTCGAACCCTGCACGGCGCCGAGGCGGAAGAGCTCGTCCTCGACGCCCAGCTTCTCCAGGCGGTCGGCGAGGTAGCCCACGGCCTCCTCGTTCTGGAAGTCGGTCTGCTGCACCCAGCGCACCGGCTTCTCGCCGAGGATGCGGTAGATGTTGCCGTAAGTGCCGCCCTCGACGCGGATCGTGAACGGCTTCACGGAGCCCTTCGGCCGGATGACGACGCGCTCGCGCGGCGCCTCGACCGCGATCTCCTTGCGGTGCTGCTCGACCAGCTCGCCGAGGGCGAGCGTGAGGGGGCGCAGGCCCTCGTGCGAGACCGTGGAGATCTCGAACACCCGGAAACCACGGGCTTCCAGGTCAGGACGCACGAGGTCGGCGAGGTCACGGGCCTCCGGCACGTCGACCTTGTTCAGCGCCACGAACTGCGGGCGCTCCATCAGCGGCGTCTGCCCCTCCGGCACCTCGTACGCGGCCAGCTCGGCGAGGATGACGTCGAGGTCGGAGATGGGGTCGCGGTTCGGCTCCAGCGTCGCGCAGTCGAGCACGTGCAGCAGGGCGGAGCAGCGCTCCACGTGCCGCAGGAACTCGAGTCCGAGCCCGCGGCCCTCGCTGGCGCCCTCGATGAGGCCGGGCACATCGGCGACGGTGTAGCGGAAGTCCTCCACCTGGACCACACCGAGGTTCGGGTGCAGCGTCGTGAAGGGGTAGTCGGCGATCTTGGGCCGTGCGGCCGAGATCGCGCCGATGAGGCTCGACTTGCCCGCGGACGGATAGCCCACGAGGGCCACGTCGGCGACGGTCTTGAGCTCGAGGACGACATCGCCCTCGAAGCCCGGGGTGCCGAGCAGAGCGAACCCGGGAGCCTTGCGCTTGGGGGTCGCCAGGGCCGCGTTGCCCAGTCCGCCCTGACCGCCCGCGGCCACGACGAAGCGCTCGCCCGGCTCGATCATGTCGATCAGGACGTCGCCGTTCGGGTTCTTGACCACGGTGCCGACCGGGACGGGAAGCTCCAGGGTCTCGCCGTCGAAGCCGGAGCGGTGGTCGCCCATGCCCGGTCCGCCGTTGCCCGACGAGCGGTGCGGCGAGTGGTGGTACGACAGCAGCGTGCCGGTCTGCGTGTCGGCGACGAGCACGATGTCGCCGCCGTCGCCGCCGTTGCCGCCGTCCGGACCGCCCAGGGGCTTGAACTTCTCCCGGTGCACGGAGACGCAGCCGTTGCCGCCCTTGCCTGCACGCAGGTGCAGAGTGACGGTGTCGACGAACGTGACCATGTGCGAGTCCTTCGGTTGCTCAGGGTGCCTGACGGCAGATACACGGACGGGGCGAGCCGAAGCCCGCCCCGAACCGGATGTTTAGCGTGGTGCTGTGATCACTCAGCAGCAGCGACGATGTTGACGACCTTGCGGCCGCCCTTCGCGCCGAACTCGACCGCACCGGCGGCCAGAGCGAACAGCGTGTCGTCGCCACCACGGCCGACGTTGGCGCCGGGGTGGAAGTGGGTGCCGCGCTGGCGGACGATGATCTCGCCGGCGAGGACCTGCTGACCGCCGAAGCGCTTCACGCCGAGGCGCTGTGCGTTGGAGTCACGACCGTTACGGGTGGAGCTTGCGCCCTTTTTGTGTGCCATGTCCTGGTCTCCTCGGTCTTACTTGATGCCGGTGATCTTGACGCGCGTGAGCTCCTGGCGGTGGCCCTGACGCTTCTTGTAGCCGGTCTTGTTCTTGTACTTCTGGATGACGATCTTCGGGCCGCGGAGGTTGCCGACGACCTCAGCCGTGACGGTGACCTTCGCCAGCGCGTCGGCGTCGGTGGTCACCGTGGAGCCGTCGACGAGCAGCACGGCGGGCAGCTGGATCTTGTCGCCCTGGGCAGCCTGAACACGGTCGAGCTGAACGATGGTGCCGACCTCGACCTTCTCCTGCCGGCCACCGGCGCGCACTACTGCGTAAACCACTTCATACCTGTTTCGTTGGGGAGCACGCGGCTCCGAGAATCTCACGGGAAGACTGTTGCTTGCATGCGTCGCTGGTACGACGGGCGCGAATGCAAGACTCTCCGCTTCGGCCGTCGAGGACGAGGCGGCATGCGCACCAAGGGACTACTTTACCGGATGCCGGACGACCTCGCAAAGTGAGCCGGGTGACGGGGCCGGTCGTAGGCTGACGGAGTGACCGTACTCGTCGACGACCCCCGCTGGCCCGCCCACGGACGCCTGTGGGCGCACCTTGTCAGCGACGACAACCTCGACGAGCTGCACGCGTTCGCGCGCAGCCACGGGATCCCGGCGCGGGCCTTCGACCTCGATCACTACGACGTCCCTGAGGACGCGGTCCCCCGGCTCATCGCCGGCGGTGCACAGCACGTCTCCGGCAGGGACCTGGTCACCCGCCTGATCGCGTCAGGCCTCCGGGTCCGCGGACGCGACCGGCGCCACTGACGCCTCCGAGCTCACGGACACCGGCGTGCCGGAGAGCGCGGCGGTGGTGACCCGACGCCGTCCACGACCCTGACCCGGCGCCTTGGGCTCCGGGAGCGCGTCCAGGACCGAGTCGAGAAGCTCCTCGGTCGGCGTCTTCGGCCCCTTGCGGTCGCCGCGCTTCTTCCGGGCCTTCTTCGGGCGCTCGGACGCGGGAGCCGGTGCGGGCTCGGCGGCCGGAGCCTCGGTGACCACGTCACCGGCGGGCGCGATCGTGGATGCGGCGATCTGCGCGAGGGCCGACTTGGCCCCCTCGGTGATGCTGTGGGTCACCGGCGGGGCGGCGGGGGCGGAGTGGCTTCCGCCGCCGTTCCCGTTGCCGTTGCCGCCGTTGCCGCGCTGGCGGCGTCCGCCGTTGCCGTTGCCGCCGTTGTTGTTGTTGCCGTTGCCGTTCGCGCGGTGCTTCACGACCGGGTCGTGGTGGACGATCACGCCGCGACCCGCACACACCTCGCACGCCTCGCTGAAGGTCTCCAGCAGGCCGAGGCCGAGCTTCTTGCGCGTCATCTGCACGAGACCGAGCGAGGTGACCTCGGCGACCTGGTGCTTCGTCCGGTCGCGGCTCAGGCACTCGATGAGTCGACGCAGCACGAGGTCGCGGTTGGACTCCAGCACCATGTCGATGAAGTCGACGACGATGATGCCGCCGATGTCCCGCAGACGCAGCTGGCGGACGATCTCCTCCGCGGCCTCGAGGTTGTTCTTGGTGACGGTCTCCTCGAGGTTTCCGCCAGAGCCGACGAACTTGCCGGTGTTGACGTCGACGACCGTCATGGCCTCGGTGCGGTCGATCACGAGCGAGCCGCCGGAGGGCAGCCACACCTTGCGGTCCAGCGCCTTCTCGATCTGCTCGGTGATGCGGAACGCGTCGAAGGGGTCGACGTCGTCCTCATAGGCCTCGACGCGCTCGAGCAGGTCGGGCGCGACGCTCTCCAGGTACGCCCGGATCGTGCGCTGCGACTCCTCGCCCTGGATGAGCATCTTCGTGAAATCCTCGTTGAAGACATCACGGACGATCTTCACGAGCAGGTCGGGCTCGGCGTGCAGGAGCGCGGGGGCCTGCTGGCTCTCGACCTGCTTCTGGATGTGCTCCCACTGCGAGGTGAGGCGCTGCACGTCGCGGGTCAGCTGCTCCTCGGTGGCGCCCTCGGCCGCCGTGCGGACGATCACGCCGGACGACTCCGGCAGCACCTCCTTGAGGATGCGCTTGAGTCGCGCGCGCTCGTTGTCGGGCAGCTTGCGGCTGATGCCGTTCATCGAGCCGCCGGGCACGTACACCAGGTAGCGGCCGGGCAGCGAGATCTGGCTCGTGAGGCGGGCGCCCTTGTGACCCACGGGGTCCTTGGTGACCTGGACGAGCACGCGATCGCCCGGCTTGAGCGCCAGTTCGATGCGACGGGGCTGGTTGCCGGTCTCGACGCCGTCCCAGTCCACCTCGCCCGAGTAGAGCACGGCGTTGCGGCCGCGACCGATGTCGACGAACGCGGCCTCCATGCTGGGAAGCACGTTCTGCACGCGACCGAGGTAGACGTTGCCGATCAGCGAGGCGTCCTGATTGCGGGCGACGTAGTGCTCCACGAGCACGCCGTCCTCAAGCACGCCGATCTGCGTACGGCCGTTCTTGGAGCGCACGACCATCTTGCGGTCGACGGACTCCCGGCGTGCGAGGAACTCGGCCTCGGTCACGACCGGACGACGACGACCGGCGTCGCGGCCGTCACGACGGCGCTGCTTCTTGGCCTCGAGGCGCGTCGAGCCCTTGATCGCCTTCGGCTCGGTGATGTACTCGACGACGCGCTGACGCTGCCGCGGCTCGTCGCGCTGCTGGTCGTCGCCTTCGGAGCCGCCACGGCGACGACGCCCCCGGCGGCCTCCCCCGGAATCGTCCTGGTCGCGCTCCGGCGCACGGTCGTCGCGACCGGGGCGAGCAGGAAGCGGGACGATCTCCGGTGCGTAGAAGTGCAGCTGGGTCGACACCTGCGACACGAAGACCTCGGGCAGCAGTCCGAGCGACACGGCGGTGACCGGCGCGGGCTTCTCCGGCTGCGCAGGGACCTCGGGCTCGGCAGGAGTTTCGGACTCCGCGGGAGTTTCGGACTCCGCAGGAGCCTCGGACTCCGCAGGAGCCTCGGGCTCGGCAGGAGTTTCGGGCTCGGCAGGCGCCTCGGACTCCGCGGGAGCCTCGGACTCGGCAGGAGCATCCTCCGTCAGAGCCTGCGCTGCGGGAGCCTCGCTCTCCGCCTCGAGCTCTGCGGCGTCGGTGGGCGCCGTCAGCGGCTCCACGGCATCAGCCGGGGCGTCGAGGGCGGGGGCGTTGTTGTCATTGTTCTCATCGGCCATCTCTGGCGTGCTCCCTGGCACGGTCCACTGCGTGTCCCGTGAAATCTCATGCGGCACCCGCGGGTGCCGCGAACTCAATCGGCCTGCGACCGGCTCATGGCTCTGGTCGCGTGGGGCATGGGCCCCGAAGTCTGCTCGACGCGTGTCGCGGCAACGCCGTTCATCGCATCACAGGTCATTATCGCACCAAGTCGGTCCGATCGCGGCATCCCGTCGCTCACCACCCGTTTTCTCCGGGCGGTTCTCGCCCTTTCCATAGCCGTCGCTGGGATAATCCTGAGCATGAGCGAGCAGCGCACCCGCCCCGTCGTCTATGCCGTGTGGTTGATCATCGCGAGCGTCATCGGCTGGTACGCCGCCTTCCAGCTCACCGTCGAGAAGTTCGCACTGCTGGAGAAGCCGCAGGAAGCGCTCGGGTGCGATCTCAGCCCGTTCATCCAGTGCAGCGTCAACCTGCAGTCGTGGCAGGGATCGGTGTTCGGCTTCCCGAACCCGATCATCGGTCTCACCGGCTGGATGGCGCCGCTCGTCGTCGGCGTCGCGATCCTCGCCGGGGCGCGGTTCCCGCGGTGGTTCTGGGCGGCGTTCGGGGCGGGCATCACCTTCGCCTTCGGCCTCGTGTGCTGGTTGATCGCGCAGAGCCTGTACAGCCTCTTCGTGCTCTGCCCCTGGTGCATGGTCACCTGGGCCGTGACGATCCCCACCTTCTTCGCCACGATGGTCCATCTGGCCCGCAACGGCACCTTCACAAGCAACGCGAAGGTCCGAGCGCGCGCCGAGAAGCTCATGCCGTGGGTGCCGCTGGCGACCGTCATCGCGTACGCGCTCATCATCTTCCTCGCGCAGCTGCAGGGACTCGACTTCCTCGGCGAGATGGCGAAGATCCTCTTCTGATCTCTCCGTGAGAACGACGAAGCCCGTCCGCCATTCCGGCGGACGGGCTTCGTCGTGAGGATCGGGATCAGTCGAACCAGATGCCCAGCTCGCGGGCGGCCGACTCGGGGCTGTCCGAGCCGTGCACGAGGTTCTGCTGCACCTTGAGGCCCCAGTCGCGACCGAAGTCACCACGGATGGTGCCGGGCGCGGCGGTCGTGGGGTCGGTCGTGCCGGCGAGAGAGCGGAAGCCCTCGATGACACGGTTGCCGGCGAGACGGATCGCCACCGAGGGGCCGGACATCATGAACTCGAGCAGGGGCTCGTAGAACGGCTTGCCCTCGTGCTCGGCGTAGTGTGCGGCGAGCAGGTCGCGGTCGGGCTCGACGAGGCGGATGTCGACGAGCGCGTAGCCCTTCGCCTCGATGCGGGCGAGGATCGTGCCGGTGAGGCCGCGGGCGACACCGTCCGGCTTGACGAGGACGAGGGTTTCTTCGGTGGCCATGTCATTCACTCTCTGTGTCTGCGTTCTGCGCGGTCGGAGCCCCGCTCGGGCGTCGTGCGTCCAGGCGGGCCCCCATGATGGTCGCATACGCCCACATGCCGCCGAAAATCAGGACGACGAGAAGCACCGCAGGGACGGCGATGGCCGACAACGCGACCACGATCTGCACGATCCATCCGGCGGGGATCGCCCAGGGCTTCGTGATCATGCCCGCGATGACGACGCAGGCCACGGCCACGACGGCACCGCCCACGATCCCCCACCACTGCTCGATGCCGGCGGGCAGAGCCTTCAAGCCGAAGATGGTGAGGCCGACGAGGAAGACGACGATCGCCTCGAAGCCGAGCACCACCGGGGCGAGCTTCTGCACGAGGGTGCGCGGGGCGCGCGGTCGACGCGGGGCGGCGGCGGCACTCATGCGCGCCACCCCGACTTCCAGTCCTCCTCCTCGGAGAGCGCGATCGCCTCGCCCGCGAGCACGACGGAGCCGGCGATGACCACGGCCCGACGATCCGACGAGGCCGCCCATTCCCGGGCCGCGTCCGCGGCGTCTGCGAGGGACGGGTGCACGGTGGCGCGCTGTCCGGCCTGTTCGACGAGATCGGCGATGAGGTCGGCATCGCTGGCGCGGTCCGACTCCGGCGCGGTCGCGAAGACGTGCGCGGCGGCCGGCGCGAGCCGCGCGACGATCCCCGCCGCGTCCTTGTCCGCGAGGACGCCGAGCACCAGGCCCCACTCGTCGAAGTCGAAGCTGTCGTCCAGCGCCTGGGCGAGCGCCGCGGCACCGTGCGGGTTGTGCGCGGCGTCGACGATGACGGTGGGAGCGATGCCGAGGAGCTGCAGGCGGCCGGGAGATGTGCTGCCCTGGAGTCCGTCGGAGATCACGCCGCCGGCGATCGCCTGGCCGGCGCCGCCGATGAGCGACTCGACGGCGGCGACGGCCAGCGCGGCGTTGTGGCCCTGGTGCGCGCCGTACAGCGGCAGGTACTCCTCCTCGTACTGCCCCGCAAGGCCCCGGATGGTGAGGAGCTGACCGCCCACGGCGAGCTTCTGCTCGGCGAGCCCGAAGTCCTCGCCTTCGAAGGCGATGGTGGCATGGCGCTCCGCGGCCACGCGGCGCAGCACCTCGGCGGCCTCGGCGGGCTGCTGGGCGGAGACGACGGCGGCGCCCTCCTTGATGATGCCGGCCTTGACCTGGGCGATCTCGGCGATCGTGCTTCCCAGGCGGTCCGCGTGGTCGATGTCGATCGGAGCGAACACCGCCACGTCGCCGTCGGCGGTGTTCGTGGAGTCCCACTCCCCGCCCATGCCGACCTCGAGCACGAGCACGTCGACGGGTGCGTCGGCGACCGCGACGAAGGCGAGGACCGTGAGCAGCTCGAAGAACGTCAGCGGGGCCTCCCCTGCCGCCTCGAGCTCGGCGTCGACGATCCCCACGAACGGCTCGATCTCGTCCCAGGCGTCGGCGACGGCCTCATCGGAGATCGGCTCGCCGTCGATCATGATGCGCTCGGTGAAGCGCTCCAGGTGCGGGCTCGTGAACAGGCCGGTGCGCAGGTCATGGGCACGCAGCAGGCTCTCGATCATCCGCGCGGTCGACGTCTTGCCGTTGGTGCCGGTGATGTGGATGACGCGGTAGGTGCGCTGGGGATCGTCGAGGTACTCGAGGATCCGCGCCGTCCGCTCCTTGCGCGGCTGCACCCAGCGTTCCCCGGCACGGCTCAGCAGCGTCTCGTAGACGGCGTCGGCCCGGTCTCTCGCACTCATGCGCCCACCTCGATCTTGGTTACGGAGATCGTGAAGTCACCGCGGTTGGCATACTTCCCGCTCGGAACATCCACGGCGAATTCGATAGCAGCATCGGCAACGGAGTCCGCCGACGCCGCAAACACGGCTGCGTATCCGAGGGCGATGGAACCATCCGGATCCACGACGGCATACTCCTCGGCCAGCGTTTCTTCAGCGACTCGCGCGGCGTCGAATGCGGCGGCAACGGCGTCCGCATCGTCGGCGTTAGCGAAGGAGAGCCTCAGTCGAATGCGGTCGCTCACGTCAAGTCCCGCGTTCTTCCGCGTCTCCTGGGTCGCGCGGATAACGTCGCGCGCTAGACCCTCGGCCTCCAGCTCCGGCGTCGTGTCGGTGTCGAGCAGGACGAACCCTCCGGACGGGACGATGGCCAGGGCCTCCCCCTCGGGGCGACCCGTGGTCTCGAGGACGAGGTCGTACTCGGCGGGCTCCAGCGCGATGCCGCCGGCGGTCACGACGCCGTCGGTCTCGGACCAGTCACCCGAGCGCGCGGCCTGGATGGCCTTCTGCACGTCCTTGCCGAGGCGCGGACCCGCGGCGCGGGCGTTCACGCTCAGCCGGTGGCTGATGCCGTACTCCCCGGCCGCCTCGTCGGTCAGCGGGACGAGCTCGACGGTCTTCACGTTGAGCTCCTCGCGGAGGATGTCCTCGAACTGGCCGAGGTCGCCCGCGAGCGGAGAGACCACCGTGAGCCGTGCGAGCGGCAGGCGCACGCGCAGCTTCTCCTTCTTGCGCAGCGCGTTGCTGACGCTCGATAGCTCACGGACGGCATCCATGGCGTCGCGGATCTCGTCGGCGGCGGGGAACTGATCCGCATCCGGCCAGTCCTGCAGGTGCACGCTGCGCCCGCCGGTGAGCCCCTGCCACACGCGCTCGCTGATGAGCGGGACGAGCGGCGCGGCCACGCGGCACAGCGTCTCCAGCACGGTGTACAGGGTGTCGAACGCCTCGCGGCTCTTCGGGTCGTCCGTCACGCCCACCCAGAACCGGTCGCGCGAACGGCGGATGTACCAGTTCGTCAGCACCTCGGCGAAGTCGCGCAGTCGCGCGGACGCGGTGGTCGAGTCCAGACCCTCCAGATCGGCCCGGACCTCGCGGACGAGGTCGCCCAGCCGCGCGAGGATGTACCGGTCGAGGACGTCGGTCGAGTCGGTGCGCCACGATGCCTCGTACCCGCCTCCCTGGGTTGCTGAGCCTGCTCCTCCCTGGGTTGCTGAGCCTGTCGAAGCATTCGCATACGTCGCGAAGAAGTACCACGAGTTCCACAGCGGCAGCAGGAACTCCCGCACGCCGGACCGGATGCCCTCCTCGGTGACGATGAGGTTGCCGCCACGGAGCACTGCGCTCGACATCAGGAACCAGCGCATCGCGTCGGACCCGTCGCGGTCCAGAACCTCGGACACGTCGGGGTAGTTCCGCAGCGACTTCGACATCTTGTAGCCGTCGCTGCCGAGTACGATGCCGTGGCAGCTGACGCCCGTGAACGCCGGGCGGTTGAACAGCGCCGTCGAGAGCACGTGCATGACGTAGAACCAGCCGCGGGTCTGGCCGATGTACTCCACGATGAAGTCCGCCGGGGAGTGCGAGTCGAACCACTCCTGGTTCTCGAACGGATAGTGCACCTGGGCGTACGGCATCGAGCCGGAGTCGAACCACACGTCGAAGACGTCGCCGATGCGCCGCATCGTGCTCTTGCCCGTGGGGTCGTCGGGGTTCGGCCTCGTCAGGTCGTCGATGTAGGGGCGGTGCAGGTCCACCTCGCCCTCCGGGTTGCGCGGCAGCGTGCCGAAGTCGCGCTCCAGCTCCTCCAGCGAGCCGTAGGCGTCGACGCGCGGGTACTCCGGGTCGTCGCTCTTCCAGATCGGGATGGGCGAGCCCCAGTAGCGGTTGCGGCTGATCGACCAGTCGCGGGCGCCCTCGAGCCACTTGCCGAACTGCCCCTCCTTCACGTTCTCCGGCACCCAGGTGATCTGCTCGTTGTTCGCGAGGAGGTCGTCCTTGATGTCGGTGACCCGGATGAACCAGCTCGACACGGCCTTGTAGATGAGGGGGTTCCGGCAGCGCCAGCAGTGCGGGTAGGAGTGCTCGTAGCTCTGAAGCCGGACCAGACGGCCGTTGTCGCGGATGATCCGCACGAGCGGGGTGTTCGCGTCCATCCACAGCTCGCCCGCGACATCCGTGACGTTCGGGAGGAAGCGCCCGCCGTCGTCGAGCGACAGGATCGTCGGGATGCCCGCAGCGCCGGCGACGCGCTGGTCGTCCTCACCGTAGGCCGGTGCCTGGTGGACGATGCCGGTGCCATCGGTGGTGGTCACATAGTCGTCGACGAGGATGCGCCAGGCGTTCCCCGTGCCGTAGGTCTCCTCGTCCGCGTAGTAGTCGAACAGGCGGTCGTAGGTGACGTCCGCCAACTCTGCACCGCGCAGCGTGGCGTCGACCGCGGCGAGCGCGTCCTCCGGGCTCTCGTAACCGAGATCCTTGGCATACCCGCCGAGCAGATCCTTCGCGAGCAGGTAGCGGTGCGCGGAGGCCTCGACCGCGAGCTGGTCGGCCGAGGGAGCGGCGCGTCCCTGGTGCACGTCGGAGGCGCCGGCGGGACCGGCGGGCAGCACGACGTACTCGATGTCCGGCCCCACGGCGAGCGCGAGGTTGGTCGGCAGGGTCCAGGGGGTCGTCGTCCAGGCGAGGGCGCGCACGCCGGTGAGCCCGAGCGCCTCGGCCTTCGCGCCGGTGAGCGGGAAGGTGACCGTGACCGACGGGTCCTGTCGCATCTGGTAGACGTCGTCGTCCATGCGCAGCTCGTGGGCGGACAACGGCGTCTCATCGCGCCAGCAGTACGGGAGCACACGGTACCCCTCGTAGGCGAGCCCCTTGTCGTACAGGGTCTTGAAGGCCCAGAGCACGCTCTCCATGTAGCCGAGGTCGAGCGTCTTGTAGCCGCGCTCGAAGTCCACCCACCGGGCCTGGCGGGTGACGTAGTCCTCCCACTCCCGCGTGTACTTCAGGACCGAGGAGCGCGCCTTCTCGTTGAAGACGTCGATCCCCATCTCCTCGATCTCGCTCTTCTCGGTGATCCCGAGCTGCTTCATCGCCTCGAGCTCGGCGGGGAGCCCGTGGGTGTCCCATCCGAAGACGCGGTCGACCTTGTGCCCGATCATGGTCTGGAAGCGCGGGAACACGTCCTTCGCGTAGCCCGTGAGCAGGTGGCCGTAGTGCGGCAGACCGTTCGCGAAGGGAGGGCCGTCGTAGAACACCCACTCGGGGGCACCCTCGCGCTGCTCGATGGAGGCGCGGAAGGTGTCGTCGGTCTTCCAGAAGTCGAGCACCTCCTCCTCGATCTGCGGGAAGCGGGGGCTCGGCGCCACAGTGGTGGCCTGGTCGGCAGCGGGGCCGAAGGAGGAGCGCGGGTAGGTCATGGTCTCTCGCAGTGGTCGTCGTGGCGGATGCTGCTGCGAGGACGATCCTCGCGGACCGCGGTACCACCTCGCGTGCCCCTGCGTCCCCTCGACAAGCTCAGAGACCCACGGACCACTCTCACTGCGGCTGTGACGGGCCTGCCCCGCTCGGTTCTACTGAGTCCGTCGCCGGACCGTTCTTCCGAGAGCTCCCCGGTGATGGCCGGATCGATGCTCGTGTGCCCATTGTACGCGTGCTCCTCCTCCCGCGGATTCTCTTCGACGTCGCAGGACCTGGGGACATCCCTGCGACCCGGGGCGGGATCTGCGACATCACGCCGTGCGAGCACGATGCAGTCCCTGGGCGACGGCGCGCATGACGAGGTCCTGCACCGCGGGCCACTCGTCCATCACCTGGTGGTAGCCCAGACGGATGACGTGGTAGCCGCGCAGCTTCAGCTCCGCCTCGTGGCGGTTGTCCTGGTCGCGCTGGGCTCCGACATGCGTGCCGCCGTCGATCTGCAGCACGAGCCGCTCGCCGATCAGGGCGTCCACTCGGTGCCCGGCGATCCACGTCTGGAAGCGCAGCGGCAGCCGGAGCCAGCGCAGTCGCACGCGCAGGTAGGTCTCGAGCCCCGCATCCGCGAACGGCAGCGCCTCGGCCAGGAGCCGCCGCGCGCGCGGTCCCCAGCGGAGTCGGAGCAGGCTCTCTCGATCGACGAGCCCCTTGTTCAATGCCGACTCCCAGGTCGCGAGCGCCTGTTCGTACGGCTCGCACGTGGACACCAGGCTCAGCACGTTCTCGATCGGGTCCTCCAGGGCATCGGGGTGTCGCGGGACCAGAGGCCGAGCCCAGTGCACGCGGGCCTCCGGCGGCTTCCCGCCCCGGCTGCCCGGGCTGGCCGCGAGGTGAAGGCGCGGTCTCTCGTCGTGCACCCAGATGCCCAGCCGCCGCGCCTGCGTCACGCACGTCAGCAGAACACCGTGTTGCGCCGCGGTCACCCGACGCGGATCGGCGTCGGGCAGCGCCACCCACCCCACCCGCACCCGCTGGATCATCCGCTCCGAGACCGCCGTCTCGAGGTCGTACCGGCTGACCCCGTATTCCCGGAGCCGCTCGACCCGCGCGACTCCGTCGACCTCGCGCATCGCCTGCAGCAGCCGTGCCCGCCTCATCCCGTTCATGCCCCCGATGCTGCTCCCCATCCCCTCCCGTGCTCCCCACCCCGGCCAGCTCCTCCCATTCCCTGTGCACAACTCCCCCCACACCCCCTCCCGTGCAGCCCGAGTCCCTCTCCTCCGGACCCCCGCTCGATGTCGCAGATTCCCGCCCACGTCGGAGGAAACCGCCGAGGGCCTGCGACGCGGCGCAGATCAGCGATCTCTCGCAGGCTGAGGCCCGGAGCCACGGAGCTGGGTCAGGGCCGCGGTGGGCCGGGGCCAGGTCGCAGATTGGGACTCCTGTCGCAGGGGCTGCGCGAGAGGGGGCGACACGGTGAGGATCTGCGACCTGGGACCGGAGCAGGACGGAGTGAGGGTGTCGGAGCGAGGACATAGCCTCGGAGGATGCCGAACTCCCCGACCGCACCCCGTGTGTCCGCGCCCGACCTCCCGCCCGTGCTGGAGCCCCGTGAAGCCGCGCGCCGGGCCGACCTCCTCGCCGCCGCCCTGGAGCTCACGGGCACCGTCGACCTCGCGTACGCCACGCTCGAGCAGTGCGCGGTCCAGGCGGACGCCGACAGCATCGACCTCACCGGGGCCACGCTCCTCGACGTCGACCTGCCCGAACCGCGCATCGCGTCGCTCCGGCTGCGGAACGCGAGCATCCGTCGACTCCGGATCACGGGCGGCCGCATCGGGACCCTCGACCTCGGTGACGCCCGCGTGGCCGAGCTCGAGCTGCGGGACGTGCGCATCGACTACCTGAACCTGGGCGCCGCCCGCGCCGAAGACGTCGACGTCGTGGGATGCGCCGTCCGCACGATCGACATCCCGCAGGCCGAACTGACACGCGTCCGGTTCCAGGCCACGCGCAGCGACGAGGTCGACCCCCGGGGCCTGCGCGCGAAGGACGTGGACCTCCGCGGCCTCGACGCGCTCTCCTACCTCGACGTCCAGAGCCTGCGCGGCACCACGCTCTCGTCGGTGCAGGTGCAGCAGCTCGCCCCGGTGATGGCGGCCGGGCTCGGGATCACCGTCACGGACTGACGGGGCCGCTGGCCGCAAGCAGCTCCCGGGTGAACGGATGCTGCGGCGCCGCGAACACCGCCGCCGTGGGCCCCTGCTCGACGATCCGGCCGTCCTGCATGACCAGGACGTCGTCCGCGACGGCGCCGACGACGTCGAGGTCGTGGGAGACGAAGACCATCGTGAGCCGCCGCTCCTCCTGCACCCGCCCGAGGAGCCGGAGCACCCGCTCGCGCACCGAGGGGTCGAGGGCGGAGACGGGCTCGTCCAGCACCAGCACGTCCGGGTCCGCCGCGAGAGCGCGGGCCAGGGCCGCCCGTTGCCGCTGCCCGCCCGACAGCGCCGCCGGCCGTCGGGCCGCCAGACTCGCATCGAGCCCGACCTCCGCGAGCAGCGCCGCCACCCGCTTCCGACGCGCACCACGCGGCACCCCTCCCGCCTCCAGTGCCTCCTCCAGCGACCGCCCGACCGTCCACCGCGGGTCGAAGGCGCCGAGCGGGTTCTGGTGCACGAGCTGCACGCGCGGCGTTCCGGTCCAGCGCAGCACTCCGGTGTCCGGCCTCTCGACGCCCACCAGCATCCGGGCGAGGGTCGTCTTGCCCGATCCGGATTCGCCGACGATGCCCAGCGTCCGACCGGCAGACACCGTGAACGAGGCGTCGACGACGGCGGCCACCCCGCCGAACGCCTTGGACACCTCCTCGGCGACGACCACGACGTCCGAGGACGCCGCACGCTCCTCCCGCGGCTCATGCATCGTCGCCGCGATGAGCTGCCGCGTGTACGGGTGGCGGGGGGCAGCGAGCACCTCCGCGACCGGGCCGGACTCCACGATCCGGCCGTCCTTCATCACGAGCACGCGATCCGCCACCCGCCGCACGGCCGCGAAGTCGTGGCTGATGAACACCACGGCGGTGCCGTCGTCGGCGATCTCCCGCAGCAGCACGAGGATCCGGGCCTGCACGGTCGCGTCCAGGGCAGTGGTGGGCTCATCAGCGACGAGCACCGCGGGGTTCCCGGCGAGCGCCGAGGCGATGAGCGCGCGCTGCCGCAATCCTCCGGAGAGCTCCTGCGGACGCTGCCGTGCACGGCGGTCGGGGTCGGGCATCCACACCCGTCCGAGAAGCTCCCGCACCCGCGCGGCGAGGGCCGCGCGCCCGCGCACGAGGCGGTGCAGCCGCAGCGGCTCGGCGATCTCGTCCGCGATCCGTCGCAACGGGTCCAGTGACACGAGGGCGTCCTGCGAGACGAGGCCGATCCTGGTCCCCCGGAGCCGCCGCCAGCCGCGCTCGGTCAGGGTGGCGGCGTCCACCCCGTCGATGCGGAGCCGGTCGACGGCGACGTCTGCCGTCGGCGGCGTGAGGCCGAGCAGAGCGCGGGCCGAGAGCGACTTCCCCGCCCCCGACTCCCCGACGATCGCCACGCACTCGCCGGCGTCCACCGTGAACGAGACGTCCTCCACGACGGGAGTCCCCGCGAAGGCGATCCGCAGCCCCTCGACCTCCAGCGCCGCACTCATGCGTCCCTCCCGTCCGCCCGCGCTCGGAGGATGCGTCCGACCACCGTCGCGCACACCACCGTCAGCGTGATCGCGAGTCCGGGGAAGACCGACACCCACCAGGCCTGTCCGAGCACATTGCGCCCGCCGGCGAGCATGAGGCCCCATTCCGGGGTCGGCTCGGACGGCCCGAGACCCAGAAAGCTCAGTCCGGCGGCGGCGAGGATGCTCGACCCGATGCCGATGGTCGCCAGCACGCTCAGCGCACCCAGCACACCGGGCACGACGTGGCGGCGGAACGCCCGCAGCGGCGGCACGCCGAGGATCCGGGCGGCCTCGACATGCTCGGCCACGCGCAGCGTCCTGGTCTGCACGCGGGCGAGGCGCACGTACACGGGTGCGGCGGCCAGCGTCACCGCGATGGCGATGTTCACCGGTCCCGGACCCAGCACGGCCACCACGACGAGCGCCACCAGGAACTCCGGGAACGCCATGAGCACGTCGTTGATGCGCATGAGCGTGACGTCCACACCCCGAGGGGACATGCCGGCGAGCGCCCCCACGAGCAGGCCCGCGGCGAGGGCGATGGCGGTGGCGAGAAGCCCGATCCCCACCGAGCGCCCCGCGCCGAACACCACGCGGGAGTACACGTCGCGGCCGCTCTGATCGGTGCCGAAGAGGTGCTCGGCACTCGGCGGCAGCAGAGCGGCCCGGACCTCGGTCTGCAGCGGATCGTGCGTGGCGAGCAGCCCCGGCCACAGGGCGGCGACGGCGACCACCGCCAGCACGAGCACGGCGGAGCCCAGAAGAATGCGCTGCCCCCGACTCATCGGACGACTCCGGGTCGGGAGGAGGCGGCGACGCGGGGGTCGATGAGCGGATGCACGAGCTCCACCACCACGTTGATGACGACGAAGACGAGAGCGCTCAGCAGGATGATGCCGGTGAGGACGGGGAGATCGCGGTCGTTGATGGCGGCGAGGGTGACCCGCCCCAGGCCGGGCCGGGCGAACACGGTCTCGACGAGAACCGCACCCCCGAGGACTGAGCCGGTGAGATAGGCCGCGAGGGTGACCGCCGACGCGGCGCCGTGGCGCACCCCGTGCCGCAGCGTGAACCAGGTGGGTCCGGCACCCCGCGCACGGACCGTCTCCGCGAAGGGCATCCGTTCCGCCTGCATCAGCCCATCACGCAGCACCTGGCTGAGCAGTGCGGCCACCGGGAGGGCGAGCGTGATCGCCGGGAGGACGATGGTCGCCGGATTGCGGGTGCCCGAGACGGGGAACCAGCCGAGACCGAACGCGAAGACGCTGAGCAGCAGCAGCCCGATCCAGAACACCGGCGAGGAGAGCACCACGAGCTCGACGCCGGCGGCGACGGTGCGCCCGACGCGGCCCCGCACGAAGACCGCGACCGCGAGGGCGAGGACGATGGCGATCCCCAGCGCCAGGGCCGAGAGCTGCACCGTCGCACCCAGCTGCCGTCCGATGACCTCGGTCACCGGCAGCCGCAGCTGGTACGACTCGCCGAGGTCACCCCGGGCGAGCTGCCCCATGAAGCCGACGTACTGCTCCAGCGGCGGGCGGTCGAGCCCGAGATCGGCGCGGATGCCGTCCTTGACCGCCTCGCTCACCTGCGCCTGCGGCCCCAGCATCACCGAGACCGGGTCGCCGGGGATCACCCGGAAGGCCAGGAACGCGACCGTCGCGGCGCCCCACAGCACGATGACCACCGAGGCGACGAGCCCGAGGGCGCGGCCGAGCACCGCCGTCACGGTTCGATCACTCCGCCCGCTCCCTCGAAACGACGGCCGCCGGATGTCAGCCGAGGCTCACATCGTAGAAGAGCGGCCGCCCGTAGAGGTCGTAGTCCAGACCCTGCACGCGCTCGCCGACCGCTGTGATCGCCGAGGGGCTGTAGAGCGGGACGATGGCCGTGTACTCCGCGTTCCACTCCTGCAGCTGCGTGTAGAGCTCGTTGCGGGCGTCCTGGTCGCTCGACGCGACGGCCTCTTCCAGGAGCGCGTCGATCTCCGGGTCGCTCACCTGCGAGGCGTTCTGGAAGCCGTCGGTGTGCAGGTGCGCACGGAGGAAGTCGGCGTCCACGCCGGAGAAGCCCCAGTCGGTGAGGTCGAACGTCTTCGGCTCGTACTGGGCGTTGTAGGCACCGGGCTCCAGCTCCTCGCGCTGCACCTCGAAGCCGATGGCCTTGAGATCCGACTGGATCGCGTTGGCCAGCGCCGCGCGGTCGTCGGGGACCGGAGTCCAGGCGATCCATCGCACGGACAGGCGCTCGCCGTCCTTCATGCGGATGCCGTCCGCGTCGCGCTCCGTCCAGCCGGCCTCGTCGAGCAGGGCGTTCGCGGCGTCCTGATCGAACGGCCAGGAGTCCTCCAGCGACGCGTCATAGCCCGGGGTCGTGCTGCCGAGGACGCTCCACGCCCGCGGGAACTGCCCGAAGTAGATCTCCTCGACCGCCGCGTCGACGTCGATGCCGCGGGCGAACGCCTGCCGCACCTTCTCGTCGGCGAAGACGCCGTACTTCTCGTTCAGGTAGAGCGAGTAGGGCAGTCCGGGGTACTCCACCGAGTCGACCGTGACGCCGGCGTCGTCCAGACCGGCGACCTGGTTCGGCGGGATGTTACTGGCGAGGTCGGCTTCGCCGCTCTCGATCACTCCGGTACGCACCGACGCCTCCGGCTGGATCTGCACGCGCAGCGTCTCGAACGCCGGCGCCTTCGTCTCGTGCGGACCCCAGGCGTAGTCGTCGTTGCGCGTGTAGACGATCTCCTGGTCGGCGGTGTACTCGGTGAGCACGAAGGGTCCGGTGCCGACCGTGACGTCGGGGCCGCCCGCCTTGAGCTTGTCGGCCGACTCGGCGAGCACGGCCGGCGAGTAGAAGCCGAGCTGCGGGGTGCTGGCCGCCTGCAGGAACGGCGCATACGGCTGCGTGAACGAGACCTTCACCGTGTGGTCGTCGACGACCTCGGTGCCGGCGTAGAAGTCCGCACCGAGCATGCTCGCCGCCTGGGCCGAGGCGGTCTCCGGGTCGACGATCCGGTCGAAGTTCGCCTTCACGGCCTCCGCGTCGAACGGCTCGCCGTCGGTGAAGGTCACGTCGTCGCGCAGCGTGAAGGTGTACTCCGTGCTGTCCGGCGAGACGTCCCAGCTCTTCGCGAGCCACGGGCTGAACGTGCCGTCGTCCTCCTGGAACACCAGGGAGTCGAGCACCGCGCGCTGCACCATGCCGGAGACGTCGAGCTGGCTCACCTGCGGGTCCATGTGCCCCGCGGACAGGTTCGCGCCCTCGATCGACCACACGAGCTCACCGCCGTCGCTGTCCGTGGACGGGCCCGCGCACGCGGTCAGCACCAGGGCGGTGGCGGCGGCGAGCGCAGCGAGGGGAAGGAGGCGACGCACAGGGGTGGCGGGCATGGGGATTCCTCAGAACGGACGGGTCGGGATGTCTCCATCCTAGGGCGGTTTTTTGGACCCGGTCGATCTGTGTCCGACCCGGGATCAGGGCGACGACAGGATGATCCGGTGTCGCTCTGCGGCCCCGGCCCCTTCCCCCTCGACACGCGTCTGTCCCGGCGCGACCACCGCCGCGCCCAGCCCCTGTACCCGAGGCTCCGGAAGCCCGACCAGCCGCATGTCGACGAGGAGGTCGCCGCGGTTCCCCACGATCCGCCAGCGCAGCTCGGCCTCGGTCGCCGCGGCCACCACACGGTCGGGGAACGGGTCCTGGTCCTCGCGGATTCCGCCGATCTCCTGGACCTGTGCCTCCAGCCGGGCATCGCGGACGTCGGCCGGGATGTCATCGAGCACATGGTCGGCGAGGAACGGGTACGTGGCGGCGGGCCGTCCCGAGCGGATCGCGGCGTCGAGAGCCTGCGCGGCGGCGACCGTCTCCGCCCACGGGTGCAGGACCGCGGAGGGGGCGTCCGTCCGTTCGAGCAGCTGCTGGAGCGCGGCGCCTGCGATCCGCCGGGCGCCGAACTCGTCGGAGTTCCCGAAGGCGACGACGCCGATGCCGCTGGCCGCGTGCCAGCGCATGTGCGCCGAGAATCCGGGAAGACCGCCGGAGTGCTGCACGATCCGCCCGAACCGCCGGTCGTCCTCGACGAAGAGGCCGTAGCCGTAGCCGGCCCCCGCGAGATCGCGCCCGTCGAACATCGCCGACGGCACCGGGATGGGGGTGCGGGCCTGCTGCAGCTCCCGTCGCGACGCCGGAGCCAGCACGGCGGGCGCCAGCGGGTCGTCGGTGAAGGCCGAGCCGAGGAACCACATCCATCTCGCGATGTCGTCGACGGTGCTGAACATGCTGCCGATGCAGCCGAGCGCGCCGGACCCCACGAACGGCTCGGGGCGGAACGTGGTGCCGTCGTCGAACGTCCGGAACCCGCCGGCCAGCGTCTCCGGCGCGTAGCCGTCCGACACGTGCGCCGTCCGGCGCAGCCCGAGGGGCTCGAGCAGGGTCTCCCGGATCACGTCCTCCACGTCCCGGTCCGTCACCGCTTCCACGACGCGGCCGAGCAGCGACTGGCCGAGGTTGGAGTACTGGTAGACGGTTCCCGGCGCGGCCGCGAGGTGCACCCCACCCGCGAACAGGGCGGCGATCTCCGCACGGGAGGCGCCGAGATGCCGGTCCACCCAGGCGTTGTCCTCCCCCAGACCGGACCGGTTCGAGAGCAACAGGTCGCCGGTGACCTCGACGTCCGCACCCCGATGCCGCAGCCGGACCTCCGGCAGATAGGTGCGGATCGGCGCGTGGAGGTCGAGCAGGCCGCGGTCTCGAAGGGAGAGCACGGTGGCGGCCAGGAAGCTCTTGGACATCGAGGCGATGCGGAAGACCGTGTCCCGCGTCGTCGGGGCCTCATCGGCGCGAGGATGGCCGTGGGTGAGCACTGCGCGGACCCTTCCCCGTTCGGCCACCGCGGCGATGGCGGCCGGAGCGGCACGACGCGCGCGCTCGTCCAGGCCGTGGCGGAGTGCCTCCGCGGCGGACTCGGCCATGACGAGGAGATCCGCATCCTGCCCGGTCATACGGGGACCCCGGCGCGCACCTCGTCGGCGAAGGCCTCGATGAGCGCGCGGCTGGCCGCGGTGTTGTGGTCGTGCACGCGCTCGGCGGCGGCGATGAGCGCGGGAAGCGAGCGTCCCTCTCCCCGCAGTGCCGCGTCGTCCCATCGGGCGAGGTCGGCCGCGGAGGCCTCGGGATGGAACTGCACCCCGCGCACCCGCGCCCCCAGCCGGAAGGCCTGGTTCTCGACGGCGGCGCTCGTCGCCAGCAGCACCGCCGCGGATGGCAGCCGCGTGATCATGTCCTGATGGTTCTCGATCATCGGAGCCTCATCGCCGAGGGCCGCGAACAGGGTGTCGGCACGTCCCGCGGCGGTGGGGCGGATGGGGGTCGCGCCGCGTTCGATGGGTCCGGTCTTCTCGGCGACCTCGCCGCCGGCCACGTGGGCGAGCAGCTGACCGCCCAGGCAGATGCCGAGGGTGGGGAGGTCACGGTCGATGGCCTCCGCGGCGAGCGCCCGCTCTGCCGCGAGCCACGGCGCGCGATCATCGTCGTCCGGCATGAGCCCGCCGCCCAGCATGACGAGTCCGGCGTAGCCGTCCAGGGAGGCGGGCAGCGGCTGCTCGGCTCCCACGACCTCGTCGACGTCGATCGCCTTCTCCCGCAGCCAGGTGCCGAGGCGGCGCGGGCCGGAGCTCGCGGAGTTCACGATCACGAGGACGCGCGGGTTCACAGCGCCCCCTCCCGGATCGTCGTGTCGACCGCCGGCACGAGCGCGGCCGCGGCCGGTTCTCCTGCGCTGCCCGCGAGGAAAGCCTCGTGGTCGGGGTCCGACGCCTCCAGCACGCGGAGGACGTTCTCGTGCGCCGCCGCCCGGAGGTCGTCCTCCGACCAGCCGCGATGCCGCAGCTCGGCGAACAGCGCCGGGTACCCCGAGACGTCGCCGAGACCGTCCGGCATCACATCGGAGCCGTCGTAGTCGGCACCGATCCCGACCGCATGCGCGCCGGCCACGCGACGCACGTGATCCAGGTGATCGGCGACGTCCGCGACGCCGACGCGGGGGGCCTCCCCCTCTCCACCGGCTTCCCACCAGTCGCGGCGGGCCTGCGAGACGAACGTGGGGACGAACGGCACCATCACGACGCCGCCCTGCGCGCCGATCGCGGCGAGCACGTCGTCCGGCACGTTGCGAGGATGGTCGCACAGGGCGAAGGCGCCGGAGTGGCTGACCATCACCGGGCGGGTCGTGATCTCCAGGGCATGCCGCATGGTCGTCGGAGCGACGTGCGAGAGGTCGACGAGCACACCGATGCGGTTCATCTCGCGCACCACCTCGCGTCCGAAGTCCGTCAGACCGCCGTGGCGCGCCTCGTCGGTCGCGGAGTCCGCCCAGGCGATCGTCCGCGACCAGGTGAGGGTGAGATACCGCGCGCCGAGACGCGCGAACTGCCGCAGCACGGCCAGCGATCCGCCGAGCTGGTCGCCGCCCTCGATGCCGATGAGCGAGGCGATCCTCCCCTCCGCCATCGCCGCACGCGCGTCGGCTGCCGTCCGAGCGATCGCGAAGCGCTGCGGGTGGGCGTCGACGAGGCGGTGCACGAAGTCGATCTGCTCGAGCGTGGCCACCACCTGCTCCGCCCCTTCCAGCACGGGATCGACCCAGACCGACCAGAACTGGCCGGCGACCCCGCCCGCGGTCAGTCGCGGCAGATCCGTCTGCGTGGCCGCCACCGGGCCGGAGAGCTCCGCGACCCGGTAGCCGAGCAGCGTCCTGCTCGCCCAGGCGAGGTCGTTGTGGCCGTCGATCACCCGATCGATCGGCAGGTCCGCGTCGACCATCTCAGTCCTCTCGTCCATCCAGCACCGTGTTCATCCGCGCGGTGAGCACCGGGTCCATGGCGCGCGCGACGCCGTCCAGCTCCCGCACGGGCACCGCACCGCGGGTGCTGGAGCAGAGCCAGAGGGCGTCCGCCCGCTCCAGATCGTCCCGCATCATCGGACCGACGCGGGAGGGCACCTCGGCGAGTCCCGCGAAGACGTCGGCCTGGGTCGTCCCGGGGAGCACCCCGTACTCGGGCGGTGGCGTGACCAGCGCCCCGTCGAGCCGCGCGATCAGCGTCGACCGCGGCCCTTCGAGGACGAACCCGTCGGCGCTGACGAAGACGACATCGTCCGCACCCCGGCTCCGTGCCTCCCGCAGGGCCGCCTGGTTCACGGCGTAGGCGAGGGACTTCGCTCCCTGCAGCAGCCAGGGCGCCGTCTCCATGACGTCGTGCCGGTACCCGCGGTCGAGCACCACCGCGGAGACGCCCCGCGCGCGGACGGCCTCCGGGTCCTCTCCCGCGAAGCCGAGCACCCACCCCGTCGGTCCGGCCGGGTCGATCTCGTCCCCGCGGGTCATCGCGAACTTGATCGAGGCGATCTCCCCGTCGCGGAGCACTCCGGGGCGGGAGACCTCGGCGGCCGCGCGGCGCACCGCCCGCGCCCACCGCTCGCGGCCTGGCGCGGGCAACCCTAGGAGCTGCGCCGAACGCTCCATCCGCACGAGATGCGCCTCCAGGGCCTGCGGCCTTCCTCCGCGCACCACGGCGGTCTCGAAGACGCCGTCGCCGCGGGTGACGCCGAGGTCCGTCGCCCGGATGATCGGCTCCCGCGGATCGACGGCATGGATCCCGTCCTCCGCCGCCTCGGCGGCGAGATCGAGCCGGTACAGCAGCAGTGCGCGCATGGGATTCCGCTCTCGCAGGGTTCGGGGGCCGGTCAGCCCGCGGTCAGGACGGCCTCAGGGGCCTCGGCCGCGGAGGAGTCGAAGACGCGGGACGCGTCACGGGCGATGCGCTCGGCGAGCACCTCGTGTCCGATCCCCGGTCCGGTGGGGACCGTGACGCGACCGGCGACGGCGGTCACCGGAGGCGCGATGATGTCCGACTCGTAGTACTTGTCCGATCCCGACACATCCGACGGCAGCAGGAAACCGGGGAGCGAGGACAGCGCGACGTTCGCAGCCCGCCCGACGCCGAACTCGTGCATCCCGCCGCACCACACGGGGATGCCCGCGTCCCGCGCCACGTCGTGCGCCGCGCGGGCGACGGTGAGCCCGCCCATCCGCGACACCTTGATGTTGAGGACCCGCCCCGCCCCCAGCCGGATCATGGTCCGCAGGTCGCCGAGGTCGACGACCGACTCGTCCAGGCACACGTCCGTGTCGAGCCGCGCCTGCAGATCAGCGTGGGCCACGAGATCCCGCGGCGCGAAGGGCTGCTCGATCATGGTGAGCGCCTCGCGATCCAGGCGTGCGAACACCGCGGCCGCCCGCTCGTCATCGGCATACGCGCCGTTCGCGTCCACGTGAAGGTCGAGGTCGGGGTAGGCGGCGCGCACCGCACGCACCGGCTCCACATCCCAGCCCGGAGCGATCTTGAGCTTGACTCGGGGGTAGCCGGCGGCGCGCTGCAGCTCCACTTGGGCCAGCAGCTCGTCGATCGACGGCTCGATGCCCAGCGACACCCCCGCGACGACCTCGTCGCGCGTCCCGCCGAGGGCCGCGGCGAGCGCGATCCCCCGCCTCCGGGAGGCCAGGTCCCACACCGCGCCGGAGAACCCGGCCTTCGCGAACTCGTGCCCGCGGACTCGCGCCCATGACGCCTCCAGCTCCGCCGGGTCCTCCCCCTCGGCACGGATCAGCGCGGGCACCAGGTAGCGGGTCGCGATCTCCCACGCGGTGACCGTGGTCTCCGCTCCGTAGAACGGATCGGACGGCGACGCGATCTCCCCCCACCCCGTCTGGCCGTCGGCATCGGTGACCTCGACGAGCACGTGCTCGATGCCGGACTTGCGGTGCGAGCTCGTCTCGAAGCTGTGACGCAGCGGCTGACGCAGGGCGAAGAGCCGGACGCGGACGACCCTCACGCGTCCTCCTCCGGGCGGGCCCGCGCGGTCTCGGGGCCGTAGAGACCCAGGCGCGCCACCAGCCGGTCACGTTCGGCGAGCCGCCGTCGCGCTCCCTTCGCGCTCGCCGTGGTGAGCGCGCTCAGCAGGTGGCACACCGCCGCGACCGGGGTCGGCGAGTCGGCGTACGACGCCGATCCCGTGCGCACCCGGATGAGCGAGGTCGCGATGGACGCGAGCGGGGCATCCTCGCTGTCGGTGATCACGACGAGCTGACCGCCCGCCTCGTGGAAGAGCCGCCCGAGCCGCACGGTCTCCTCCCGGTAGCGCCGCAGGGAGAACGCGATGAGCACGTCGCTGGCCCGGACGTCGGTGAGCACGGTGAGCGGCTGCAGCGCGTGCCCGTCGACGAGGAAGACGTTCGACAGCGTCGCCGAGAGATCCGCGTTGAGGAGCTGCGCGTACGCCGCCGCCTTGCCCTCGCCGGCGACGTAGCGTCGCCGGGCACCGAGCAGCAGCGCCGCGGCCTGCGGCACCTGTGCCGAGCGGCTGAGCTCCTCGAAGGTCTGGGCGAGCGTGCGCTGCTCGGTCTCGATGATCCGCGCCTGGATGCTCTCGGCGGAGAGGTTGGTACGGATGCGCTCGCCGTAGCGGTCTCGCGGAGAGACGAGGTCGCGATCCTCGTGGTCGTGGTCGTTCATGCCGTGCCCTCCCGAGGTGTCGCGCGGTAGACCGCCGTGTCGTCGTCGAGGCGCGTGGCCCCGACGAGGACGTCCCCGCGGCGGAATGCCGCGGTCATCGTCCGCTCCAGATCCCGCCGCAGCACCGCGCGCTCCTCGGCGTCGAGGGCGCCGCGTCGCGTCGGGATCGCGATCCAGGTGCCGCCGTCCGCCGCCACGGCCCGCCCCCAGTCGTCCGGCCCGAGCACGGGAGGGACGGGAAGAGACCGGCGGGTCGGACGATCGGCAGCGTCCAGGTCCCACGAGACCACCAGGCGGTCGGTGTCGGGGCGGGCGTAGTAGTCGCGCTCGTACGCGATGCCGACGGCGCCGAGAGAGCTCAGATTGAAGTGCGCGTTGCGTGACAGCAGCGGATCGAACGTCCACCGCATCGTCCGCTGCCCCCAGCGCAGGGCCACGGCACGCTGCGCGAGCTTGAGCGCCTGGCCGACGCCGCGTCCCTGGTGCGCGGCATCGACAGCGGCCGCCTGCGAGTAGTGGAAGGACGCGCCGGTGGTGTCACAGCCGGCGAACCCGTACGCGAACCCGATCAGCTCCCCGTCGTCGGCGAAGGCGCCGACCGCGGAACCGCCGTTGCGCGCGAGGGCGGTGAGCAGGTTGGCGTTGAGGGCGTACTCGTTCTCCGTGTACGCGAAGACGCGGGCGTACAGCGCGGCGGCCTCACGGAACTCGGTGTACCGGGTGAGTTCGCGGCAGCCGTGGGCGACACCGGCGGCCACCGAAGAATGAGGCACGATACGTTTCCTAAGATCGAGGAGTCCTGCTGCTGAGAGCGATGCTATCGGCGGGTTGCGGGGCGATCAAGGGGCAAGATACGGTTCGTAACCGTGACGACTCTCTCGGCAGTGCGCGACGGGGACCATCCTTCCGACGACATCATCGCACTCGTGCGCGAACTCGTGCTGATCGAGACGCCGAGCCGCGACACGGAGGCGAGCGCCCGCATCGCCGACCTGCTGTCCGCCTGGTTCGCCGGCGTCGGCGGCAGCGTCCAGCGGATCCCGCACGAGCTCGGGACGGATCTCGTCATCGACGTCCCCGGTACCGGAGACCCGGTTCTCCTCGTCGGCCACACCGACACCGTCTGGCCGGCGGGCACGCTGCCGGACGACCTGCCGTGGGCCGAGGACGGCGATGTCGTGCGCGGCCCCGGTGCCTACGACATGAAGGCCGGCATCGTGGTGATGCTCGAGGCCCTGCGGCACCTGCAGTCCGTGCCGCTCGCACAGCGGCGCGCCGTGCGGATCGTGCTCGTCGCGGACGAGGAGATCGGCTCCCCCGTCTCGGGCCCCCAGCTCGCGGAACGGGCCAGGGGCGCGGCCTGCGCCATCGGATTCGAGTCCCCGCATCCCGACGGCGCCCTCAAGGTCGGCCGCCGCGGCAGCGCCCGGGTGCGCATCGCCGTCACCGGCCGCGCGGCCCACGCCGCCCTCGACCCCGAGCATGGCGTCTCCGCGATCGACGAGCTCGTCGACCAGCTCCTCCTGGTCCGCACGATCGTGGCCGACCCGGAGCTTCCGAGTCCGGTGCTGTGCAACGTCGGCGTCATCGACGGCGGCGCGAGGACCAATGTGGTGCCGGCGCACGCGGCCGCCGAGATCGGCCTCCGCTTCCAAGACCCGGACAGCGAGCAGCGCGTCCTCAGCGCCCTCCAGGAGCTGGCACCGGTGCGCCCCGGCGCCCGCCTCGACGTCGCCGTGCTGAGTGCCCGGCCCGCCTGGCAGGCCTCGGCGGAGGACACCGACCTCCTCGCCCGGATCGCCGCGGCCGGTGCTGCGCTCGGCCAGCAGGTCGACGGCCGCCCCGCGGCCGGCGCGGGCGACACGAACCTCCTCGGCGGACAGGGTCTGCCGACCGTCGACGGCTTCGGCCCCCGGGGCGGCGGTGCGCATGCGCTGGACGAGCACTTCCTGCGCTCCTCCCTGCACGAACGCATCGCGCTCCTGCGTGCCGTGCTCACCGTCCCGGCGGAGTGACGATACGATTCCGGTTCCCGTGCCCGACCCGAACCGGCCCGAGATACGTTCCGGATGTCCGCGTCGAGGTGTCATCCTTTGCTCCCCTCGTTCCGATGCGCGCATCCTGGCATCCGCGTGTTTCCGCCGTGTTACACCCGCTCGACGGCCGGCGATCTTTCCGGTCTGCGCGATTTTTCTTCCGCGATACGCATCGAATGTCTTGACCACGGGGCCGTCTTCCGCTTGCATGGTCAGCACCGACCCGGCTTCACTGTGGATCCGGGCGGCGCCCGAAGGGACCTTCCATGCGTCTTGCCCCCCGCTCCAGAACCGTGCGAAGTCTGACCGCCGCCGCGATCGCCTCCGCGCTCCTCCTCGCCGCTCCGGTCGGTGCCGCTCAGGCGCAGTCCGTCAGCGCCGCCACCGAATCCCCGGCCTCCGACACGACGCTCCGGATCGCCACCTCCGGGTTCGTGGACACGTTCAACCCGTTCATCTCGATCTACCTGACGCCGACGAACATCATCCGGTACGTCTACGAGTCGCTCGTGCAGAACGACGCCGAGGACGGCTCCCCCACGAAGGGCCTCGCCGACAGCTGGGAGGCGACCGACGGCGGCCAGACGTGGACCTTCACCCTCCAGGACGACCTCGTCTGGTCGGACGGCGAGCCCATCACCTCCGCCGATGTGAAGTACACGTACGACCAGATGATGACGGTGCCCGCGCTCGGTACCGCCAACGGCAACCTCGTCTCCAACTTCGACACCGTCGAGGCCCCGGACGACAAGACCGTCGTGATCACCCTGAAGACCCCGCAGGCCCCGAACCCCGGCTCGGAGATCCCGATCGTCCCGAAGCACATCTGGGAGGAGGTCGACGACCCGACGACCTTCACCAACGACGCCGACGTGGTCGGCTCCGGCCCGTTCGTCCTCGACAGCTACTCGGCCAACCAGTCCATCGTGCTGAAGGCGAACGAGAACTTCTGGCGCGGCGCCCCCAAGATCGATGCGATCCAGTACGTCTACTACACGAACTCGGACGCCCAGGTGCAGGCGCTCAAGGCGGGCGACGTCGACCTCGTCACCGGCCTCACCCCGACGCAGTTCTCGGCGCTCGAAGGCGTCGACGGCATCACCACGCACTCCGGTGAGGGCCGCCGGTACCACTCGATCAGCATCAACGTCGGCCAGCAGACGCGCGACAACGTGCCCTACGGCACCGGCAACGCCGCGCTGAAGGAGCTCGAGGTCCGCCAGGCCATCCGTCTCGGCACCGACACGGCGACCCTCCTCGACAAGGTCCTGGACGGCGAGGGCACGCTCGCGACGAGCTTCATCCCGGCGTCCTTCCCGAAGTGGCACCTCGCCGACGACGACGACGTGATCGTCGGCTTCGACCCCGAGGCCGCGCAGGCGAAGCTCGACGAGGCGGGCTGGGTTCCCGGCACCGACGGCATCCGCGAGAAGGACGGCCAGCGCCTGAGCCTGCGCCTGCTGACGGACGCGGACGACGCGAACGAGCAGTCCATCTCCGACTTCTTCGTCCCGTGGATGAAGGACATCGGCATCGAGATCACGGTCGAGTCCACCGACTCCGACACGATCAGCGCGAAGGCCACCTCCGGCGACTACGACCTGTACTTCAGCGGCTGGTCGGTCAACCCCGACCCGGACTACCAGCTGGGCATCAACACCTGCATGAACCTGCCGACCGCGACCGACGGCACCGGCGGCACCACGCAGGACGGGTACTGCAACCCGGAGTTCGACGAGATGTACGCCGCGCAGCGCTCCGAGATCGACGCCGAGAAGCGTCAGGAGATCGTGCACGACATGCTCGCGCTGAACTACACCGACACCGCGCAGGTCGCCACCTGGTACGCCAACTCGCTGGAGGCCTACCGCTCCGACCGCTTCACGGGCTTCACGCTGCAGCCGAAGGACGGCGGCATCATCGCCAACCAGGCCGGCTACTGGGGCTACCTCACCGTCGAGCCCGTCGAGGGCGCGACCGCCGGCGGCACCGGCACGAACACCGGACTCCTCATCGGAGGCATCGTCGTGGGGGTGGTCATCATCGGAGGGCTCATCTTCTTCCTGATCCGTCGCCGCAACATCGCCGACGTCGAATGAGTCCGGAGAGACGCCGCGGGTGGCGGGCCTCCGCCCCCGCGGCGTCTCCCGGTCCGCTGTAAGGAGACCCCCATGTCCAACGCGGTACCCCCGTCCACCTCCGCCATCGCGACGAGCGCCGCGGCCGAGGAGCAGCCGAAGGGCGTCGGCGCCCTCCGCTACTTCCTGGTCAAGCTCGGCGGCGCGGCCATCAGCCTGGCGATGGTGATCCTCCTCGGATTCTTCGCCTTCAAGATCCTGCCGGGCGATCCGGTGGCCTCGATCGCCCGCGAGCGCGGGATGAGCGCCGAGCAGGCCGACCAGCTGCGCGAGCAGCTCGGTCTGAACAAGCCCCTGTGGCAGCAGTTCATCGACTACCTCGGCAACGTCTTCACCCTGAACTTCGGCACGAGCTACGTCTACCGCACGTCGGTGTCCGACCTCATCGGCCAGTACTTCTGGAACACGATCCTCCTCACCGGCACGGCGGCGATCATCGCGATCGCCCTCGGCCTCTGGCTCGGACAGAAGGCGGCCTGGAAGCACGGCTCCACCTTCGACCGCATCGTCTCCGGCACGTCGCTCGTGTTCTGGTCGGTGCCGACCTTCTGGCTGGCCCTGCTGCTCCTGATGGTCTTCGGAGGCACGCTGCACTGGTTCCCGACCGGAGGCATGGTCTCCCCCAACCCGCCCACCGATCCGGTCGGTGCGGTCCTGGACGTGATCTCGCACATGGTGCTCCCGGTGATCACGATGGTCGCGGTCGTGTACGCGCAGTACCTCATGGTGATGCGCAGCTCGCTCCTCGAGGAGATGGGCGCCGACTACCTCACCACCGCGCGGGCCAAGGGCCTCCGGGAGGACTTCGTCCGCCGTCGGCACGCCGTCCCCAACGCCCTGCTGCCGACCGTCACCCTCGTCTTCATGCACATCGGCGGTCTCATCGCCGGGGCCGTAACGGTGGAGACGGTGTTCTCCTGGCCCGGGCTCGGGAAGCTCACCTTCGAGGCCATCTCCGGCCCCGACCTCCCGCTCCTGCAGGGCACGTTCGTGGTGTTCTCCACGATCATCATCGCGATGAATCTCATCGCGGACCTCATCTACCGGCAGCTCGACCCGAGGGTGAGGCGCGCATGACCACGGCATCCCCGACCATCCGTTCGCCCCGCGCCCTGGCGTGGCACCGCCGCGGCACCGCCTTCGTCGACTTCTGCCGGCAGTTCGCCCAGCACCGGGCGGGCATGGTGGGCCTCGTCTTCCTCGTGATCGTGGCGCTCATCGCGATCTTCGCCCCCGTGATCGCCCCCGCCAGCATGCTCGACGTCACGAAGCTCGTCGACGTGCAGCGCTTCGCCCCGCCGTCCTGGGAGCATCCCCTCGGCACCGACCATCAGGGGCGCGAGATCTGGGTCCGCATGGTGTGGGGCGCCCGGGTGTCGCTGCTCGTCGGCCTCGCCGCCACGGCGATGTCGATGATCATCGGCACCCTCGTCGGTCTCTCGGCCGGCCACTTCACCGGCTTCTTCGGCGGGCTGATGATGCGCATCATCGACTTCTTCCTCGTGCTGCCGTCGCTGATCCTCGCGATCGTGCTGTCGTCGGTGCTGAGCCGCGGCGTCTGGACGATCATCATCGCGATCGGCCTGACCTCCTGGGCCGGCACCGCCCGCGTCGTCCGCGCGCAGACCCTGTCCGTCGAATCGCGCGACTACATCGAGCGCTCGCGGGCCCTCGGCGCCGGGCACTGGCACATCATCATGAAGCACCTCCTCCCCGGGGTGCTCCCGCTCGTGCTCGCCAACACGACCCTCACGGTCGGCTCGGCGATCATCTCCGAATCCACCCTGGCGTTCCTCGGCCTCGGCGACACCACGCTGCAATCGTGGGGCTCGATCCTGAAGAACGCGATGGACGTCTCCGCCGCGACCAGCGGTTACTGGTGGTACGTGCTCGTGCCCGGCATCGCCATCGTCCTCGTCGTGCTGTCGTTCACCCTGATGGGCCGCGCCGTCGAGAACATCACCAACCCGACGCTGAGGAGCCGCTGAGATGCCCGACCTGATCTTCGACGACGTCTCCATCACGTACCGCACCTCGGGGCGGTCGGGTCGGGACGAGGTGGCGGCCGTGCGCAACGTCTCGCTCACCCTCCCCGCCGGGCAGACGCTCGGCATCGCCGGCGAGTCCGGCTCCGGCAAGTCCACTCTCGCCATGAGCGTCCTGCGGCTCCTGCCGCGCAACGCCCGGCTCAGCGGCCGCGTGCTGCTCGGCGACCGGGACGTCGCCACGTTGTCCTTCGGGCAGCTGCGCGCCGTGCGCTGGGCGCAGACGTCCATCGTGTTCCAGGGCGCGATGCACTCGCTCAACCCGGTCCGCACGGTGGGCTGGCAGCTCCTGGAGGCGCTGGAGCTGCACGCCTCCGACCGATGGAAGGGCGAGAAGGCGCGCAAGGAGCGGGTCCGGGAGCTGCTCGACATCGTCGACCTGCCGCAGCAGAAGAGCGAGTCGTACCCGCACGAGCTCTCCGGCGGCCAGAAGCAGCGCGTGATGATCGCGATGGCCCTCGCCTGCGATCCCGAGGTCATCATCGCGGACGAGCCGACCACCGCACTCGACGTGATCGTGCAGAAGCAGATCCTCGACATGATCTCGCGTCTGGTGGCGGAGCGCGGCATCTCGATGCTCATGATCAGCCACGACCTCTCGGTGCTCGCCACGGCGTGCGACCGGATCGCCATCATGCGCGACGGCGAGCTCGTCGAGGTCGGCGAGAGCTACGCGGTCTGCACGACCCCGCAGGAGGCGTACACGCGACAGCTCGCCGACGCCTTCCCCACGATCGGCGACCCCGCCTCGCGGATGGCCCCGGTGACGCGGCACGGCCGCGATGCGGACGAGGTGCCGGAGATCACCTACGGCGACGAGGTGCTGCTGGAGGCGCGCGGAGTCAACGTCACCTACCGCTCCGGCGGGCGCCCCGTGCATGCGGTCCGCGACGTCGACCTCTCCGTGCGTAAGGGCGAGATCGTCGCGCTCGTCGGCCAGTCCGGCTCCGGCAAGTCGACCCTCGCCCGCGCGCTCATGGGACTCCAGCCCGCCGACCCCGGGTCGCAGATCCTCTTCGATGGCGCACCGATCCCGTCGAAAGGTCGCGACCTCGCGCGGTTCCGCTCGCAGGTGCAGCTCGTGCTCCAGGACCCGTGGGCCGCCCTGAACCCCAAGCACAGCGTCTACGAGTCCGTCGCCGAGGGGCTGCGCGTGCAGCGCTTCCCCGGCGACGAGCGCGAACGCGTGGCACAGAGCCTCGCCGACGCGGAGCTCACCCCGCCGGAGCGGTATTTCGGCGCCATCCCGCAGGAGCTCAGCGGCGGGCAGCGGCAGCGCGTCGTCATCGCCGGTGCGCTCGCCGTGCAGCCGCAGCTGCTCATCGCGGACGAACCCGTCGCCTCGCTCGACGCGTCCGTGCGCGGAGAGATCCTCGGACTCCTGCTGGAGCTGCGCCGCCGCCTCGGGCTCTCCGCCCTCGTCATCACGCACGACCTCGGTCTCGCCTGGAACATCGCCCACACGGTCGCGGTGATGTACCACGGACAGATCGTCGAGCACGGACCCACCGAAGAGGTGCTGCTGAACCCGCAGCACGAGTACACCCGGCACCTGCTGTCCGCGGCGCCGCGCATCGAGGAGAAGACGGCATGAGCACCCTGACGGAGGCGGCGGTGTCGCCGTATCTCGACACGGCTCCCCTGCAGCCCGGCGACACGGTGGCGATCGTCTCGCCGTCCGGTCCCGGCAACGAGGAGAACACGCAGCGCGCCGTCGGCTACTACGAGTCCTGGGGGCTGAACGTCCGGGTGGGTGAGCATGTCCTCACGCCCCACCCGCGCGCGTCGTACCTCGCGGGGCCGGACGACCTCCGCCGCGCCGACCTCGTCGACGCCTGGCTCGATCCGGACGTGGACGCCGTCGTCACGGCCCGCGGCGGCTACGGCGCCCTGCGCCTCCTCGACGGCATCGACTGGGCCGACATGCGCCGCGGGGCGCTGCGCCGGGACGGGCGGCCGAAGCTCCTCACGGGCTCGTCCGACGTGACCGCCCTGCACGAGACGTGGCGCGCGCACCTCGACGTCGCGACGCTCTTCTGCCCGATGGCAGGGAACAACGTCTTCCGCGATTCCGAGCAGGTGCGCGACGACGTGCAGCGCTGGCTCTTCGAACCCTGGCGCGGGCGGGAGCTCATCGGCCCGAAGACCGAGATCATGACGCCGGGCCGCGCCGAAGGGCGCTTCACGGGCGGCAACCTCAGCCTGCTCGCCGCCGGACTCGGCGCCCCGGAGGCGGACGTCCCCTCCCCCGGCATCCTGTTCCTGGAGGACATCACCGAGGAGCCGTACCGCCTGGACAGCTTCGTCACGCAGCTCCGGCGCGCGGGCCGTCTCGCCCAGGCGACGGGCATCGTGCTCGGCTCCTGGCACGAGTGCGGCGACCTCGACCTCGTCCACGCGCTCATGCGGGACGAGTTCCAGGACGCCGGGGTCCCCGTGCTGTGGGAGCAGGGCTTCGGCCACGACCCGCACGCCCTGACCATCCCGCTCGGTGTCGACGGGGTGCTGGACGCGACCGGCGACGAACCCCGCCTCACGGTGGGACGGCCATGATCGCCCTTCCGCCCCTCGATCCCCGCGTCACCTGGTCGATCCGGCTCGTCGACGCCGGCACCGGGGAGACCCTGGCCGAGCACGAGCCGCACACGCAGTGCGAGACCGCGAGCATCGGCAAGATCTTCCTGCTCCTCGAGGTCGCTCGACGGCTGGAGGCGGGCGCGCTCGCCGAGGACGACCGGATCGAGATCCCGGACGAGCACCGCGTCGAGGACTCCGGGCTGCTGTACCGCATGCACGATCAGCGCATCACGGTCCACGACGCGGCGCTCCTCGTCGGGGCGGTGAGCGACAACCTCGCCACGAACGCCCTGATCCACCTCTGCGGTCTGGAGGAGGTGCGGGCCGTCGCTCCGGCACTCGGATACCGCGACACCGCCCTGCACGACTACATCCGCAACGAGCGCACCCCCGACCTGCCCTGGACGCCGTCGTTCGGCACCGCGGCCGAGCTGTCCGACGTGATGCGCCGACTCGGGGCGGGCGAGGCGTTCTCCCCCGCGGTGAGCGCCCGGGTGCTGGACTGGCTCGCCGCCGACACCGACACGTCGATGACCGCCGACGCCTTCCTCCTCGACCCCCTCGCCCACGTCGAGGCCGAGTATCAGGGCATGGTGCTGCGTCACAAGACCGGCAGCGTGAGCTTCGCCCGCGTCGACGTCGGGCTGCTGCGGGGCCCGAGGGCCGCCGTCGCGTATGCGGTCGCGGCGAACTGGAAGGACTCCGCGGCCGATCTCCGCGCGCCCGTGCTCGACGGCATGCGCGCGGTCGGCGAGCTCATCCGCACGCACGTCACCGGACGCGCACGAGACGAGGAGGACGCATGAGCGCGATCGACGTGGAGCTCCCCGACGAGAACGGCACGGTGTGGTCGATCCTCGTCCAGGACATCGACTCCGGCGAGGTGCTGCTGCGCCATGACCCGGAGACGGTGCAGGACACGGCGAGCGTCGGCAAGATCTTCCTCCTGCACCGCCTCCTCGCCGAGGTCGACGCTGGCACGCGGACTCTCGACGAGCGCGTGACCCGACGGCCGGTCGAGGCGATCGAGGACTCCGGCCTCTGGTACCTGCTGCAGGCGTCCGAGCTGTCGCTGTACGACGTGGCCGCGCTCATCGGGGCCGTGAGCGACAACGCCGCGACCAACACGCTAGGCCGCGTCATCGGCATCCCGACCGTGCAGGAGCACACGCGCGCGCTCGGCTACACCGCCTCGGCCCTCGACGACATCGTGCGGTGGCCGATCCCGCCCGGTGCCCCGAAGACGCTGTCGCACGCGAACGCCGCGGAGCTCGTGCTCTTCATGTCGCGCCTGGCCGATGGGACCGATCTCTCCCCCGCCTCGGCCGACACGCTGCGCCGCTGGCTGGGCGCGGGCATGGACCTGTCGATGGTCGCGTCGGCCTTCGACCTCGACCCGCTCGCGCACTGGGGCTTCGATCGCGGCGTGTGGCTGCTGAACAAGACCGGCACGATCTCCCGCGTCCGCGCCGACACCGGGATCGTCATGTCCCCCACCCGCCGGATCGCGTACGCCGTCCTGGCGAGCTGGGACCGGGGCGCCGACGGACGCGGACCGGTGCTGGCCGCCATGCGCCGCATCGGCGAGGGCATCCACGCCGCGCTCGCCGACTGAGACCGCCGCGGCTCAGACGACCCCGGCGCGAGCCAGGCGTTCCCGCACCCGGTCGATCGGCACCGCGTGCGCCGTCCGCCCCTCGGGGCCCACGGTGGTCTCCGCGGCGAGCACCGAGTTGACCAGGGCCTCCTCGACCGCGTCCATCGTCGCGGCGAAGAGCGGCGAGAGCTCGTCGTCCGCCGCCGGACCGCCGTCCGCCTGGTCGTGCACCGAGAAGGCGATCGCGTAGTCGCCGCTGCCCTGCGCATAGTCGGCGCCGACACCGCGCATCGCGAACACGGCCCGGTTGGCCACACGGCCCAGCTGCCGCCCCTCGACGGGCGCGTCCGTCGCGACGACGATCATGCAGGAATTGCCCACAGGCTGTGCCGGAGCATCGGCGAGCAGCTCCTCCGCGGGCAGCGGGACTCCCGCGATCCGCAGCGTGCCGCTGAAGTTGGTCTGCACGAGCGCCCCCACGGTGCGCGAGCGCCCCGCGACCTCGACCAGCCGCGATGCCGTGCCGATGCCACCCTTGTACCCGAGGGCGACGGTCCCGGCACCGGCGCCCACGCCTCCCTCCGCGACCGCTCCCGGAGCCGCCGCGGCCAGGGCCGCCGCCACCTGCTCCTGCCCCACGGCGCGCCGTCGGATATCGGAGAGGAACCCATCGTTCGTCTCGCCCACCACCGGGTTCAGCGTGGTCGTCCGTGCGTGCGCCGGCGTCGCCAGCAGATGCCCGAGCAGCGCGTCCGCGACGCGGAACACGGACAGCGTCGAGGTCAGCAGGATCGGCGTCTCCAGCGCCCCGAGCTCCCGGAGCTGTGTGGCGCCGACGAGCTTGCCGTAGCCGTTGCCCACGGAGAGGTTCGCGGGAAGGCTCCGACGCTCGGCGGTGAGGGCGTCGGGGACGATCGCCGTCACGCCCGTGTGCAGACCGTCGCCGTGCAGCGTGGCATGCCCCACCCGCACACCGGGGACGTCGGTGATCGCGTTCTCCGCGCCGCGCGGGAAGGCTCCGGACGGCACACCGAGGTCGGCGAGACGGGGACGGGAGGACGAGGACGACGGCGGTGTCATGCTCCGATCCTTCCAGCGTCGGAGGGACCGACCGCAGCGCCGCGCCGGAGGCTCCGCCGGGTCGAGCGCCCCGCCCGTGCGCTCGGTAGACTGGGCGGCACCACCCACACTCAGGCACGCTCACACAGTGCCGCATACATCGCTCGAGGAGACCTCCATGTCCGCCATTCCCGACAAGCCCGCACTCGAAGGTCTCGAAGCGAAGTGGGACGCCGCCTGGGCGGAGCAGGGCACATACCTGTTCGACCGTCTGCGCGCCGCCGAGCTCGGTCGTGAGGGCGTCTACTCGATCGACACCCCGCCGCCCACCGCCTCGGGCAGCCTCCACATCGGTCACGTGTTCTCCTACACGCACACCGACGTCAAGGCCCGGTACGAGCGCATGCGCGGCAAGACCGTGTTCTACCCGATGGGCTGGGACGACAACGGCCTGCCCACCGAGCGCCGCGTGCAGAACTACTACGGCGTGCGCTGCGACCCCTCGCTCCCCTACGACGCCGACTTCACCCCGCCGTTCGAGGGCGGCGACAACAAGTCGAGCCGGGCCGCGGACCAGCAGCCGATCAGCCGTCGCAACTTCATCGAGCTGTGCGAGCGCCTCACGATCGAGGACGAGAAGCAGTTCGAGGCGCTGTTCCGTCAGCTCGGGCTGAGCGTGGACTGGACGCAGACCTACCGCACCATCTCCGACGACACGATCCGGCAGAGCCAGCTCGCCTTCCTCCGCAACATCGAGCGCGGCGAGGCATACCAGGCCCTCGCGCCGACGCTGTGGGACATCGACTTCCGCTCCGCGATCGCGCAGGCCGAGCTCGAGGACCGCGACCAGCAGGCCGCGTACCACACGATCGAGTTCCCCTTCGCGGACGGCTCCGGCTCCATCGCGATCGACACCACGCGCCCCGAGCTCCTCCCCGCGTGCATCGCGATCGTGACCCACCCCGAGGGACCGCACAAGCACCTCATCGGCACCAAGATCCGCACGCCCTACTTCGGCGCCGAGATCGAGATCCACGGCCACCACCTCGCCCAGCCCGACAAGGGCACGGGCGCGGCCATGGTCTGCACCTTCGGCGACGTGACCGACATCATCTGGTGGCGCGAGCTGCGCACCGCCGCCGGCGAGTCCCTGCCGAACATGACGACGATCGGTCTCGACGGCCGCTTCCTCGCCGAGGCCCCGTCGATCGTGGCCGACGCCGACGCACGCGCCTGGTACGCGGAGAACGTGGCGGGCAAGACGGTCTTCAGCGCCCGCAAGGCGATCGTGGAGAAGCTGCAGGAGACCGGCGACATGACCGCCGTCGGCAAGCCCTTCCAGCACGCCGTGAAGTTCTTCGAGAAGGGCGACCGCCCGCTCGAGATCGTCTCGACCCGGCAGTGGTACATCCGCAACGGCGCCCGCGACGGGGAGCTGCGCGATCAGCTCCTCGCGCACGGTACCGAGCTGGCGTGGCACCCCGACTTCATGCGGGTCCGCTACGAGAACTGGGTCGGCGGCCTCACGGGCGACTGGCTCGTGTCCCGGCAGCGGTTCTTCGGCGTGCCGATCCCGCTCTGGTATGCGCTGGACGAGAACGGGGAGCGCGACTACGACCGGGTGCTCACCCCGGATGCGGCCGCGCTGCCCATCGACCCGACCACGGATGTGCCGGCCGGCTACACCGAGGCCCAGCGCGGCGTGCCGGGCGGGTTCGACGCCGAGGCCGACATCCTCGACACGTGGGCGACCTCGTCGCTGACCCCGCAGCTCGCGGGCGGCTGGCAGCGCGACGAGGAGCTGTGGCAGCTCACCGCTCCGTTCGACCTGCGCCCGCAGGGACAGGACATCATCCGCACCTGGCTCTTCTCGACCATGCTGCGCTCCACGCTCGAAGACGGCCGCGCCCCGTGGAAGAACGCCGCCATCTCGGGCTTCATCGTCGACCCCGACCGCAAGAAGATGTCGAAGTCGAAGGGCAACGTGGTCACCCCGGCCGACGTGCTCGACGCCCACGGCTCGGACGCGGTGCGGTACTGGGCGGCGTCGAGCCGCCTCGGCATGGACGCAGCTTTCGACCCGCAGAACCCGACCCAGGTGAAGATCGGCCGGCGTCTCGCGATCAAGGTGCTCAACGCCGCCAAGTTCGTGCTGTCGTTCCCGGTGCCCGATGGCGCTCAGGTGACGCACGCGCTCGACGCCTCGATGCTCACGGCACTCGACGGCGTGGTGGCCGAGGCGACCGCGGCCTTCGACCGGTATGACGCAGCCCGGGCGCTGGAGCTGACCGAGGCGTTCTTCTGGACCTTCTGCGATGACTACCTGGAGCTCGTGAAGGAGCGCGCCTACAACCAGAACGACGTGGGCCAGGCCTCGGCCGCCCTCGCGCTGCGTCTGGCGCTGTCCACGCTGCTCCGCTTGCTCGCGCCGGTGCTCTCCTTCGCCACCGAGGAGGCCTGGTCGTGGTTCGAGGAAGGCTCCGTGCACACCGCAGCGTGGCCCGAGAAGCTCGGCATCGAGGGTGACCCGGCCGTGCTGGCCGCCGCGAGCGAGGCGCTCATCGGCATCCGGCGCGCGAAGACCGAGGCGAAGGCATCGCAGAAGACCCCGGTCTCCCGTGCCGCCATCGCCGCTCCCGCCGCGAAGGTCGAGGCCCTGCGCGCCGCGGCGGACGATCTCCGCGCGGTCGGCCGCATCGCCGAGCTCGAGATCACCGAGGCGGAGGAGTTCGCGGTCACCGCGATCGAGCTCGCCCCGGTCGAGGCCTCCTGATGCAGCTCGGCACGCGGTGGGCCACGGGTGCCCAGCCGCCCGCGTCGGTCCCCGAGGCGCTGCGTCCCGCCATCGCCGAGGTCGAGTCCCAGGGCCTCACCGGCCACTGGACCCTCACCTGGCTCGAGGGCCGCGCGATCGCCGAGCTCGACGCCGGCTGGGAGGTCCTCCAGACCCCGTCCGGCGAGGTCATCGCCCGCCCCTTCTGATCCCCGAGACCCCGCTTCATCGTCGAGACCCCCTCCTTCCCGCGCGGGAAGGAGGGGGTCTCGACGCGTACCCGGGGTCTCGGGTCAGCGGCGCGGGGCTCCGAGCTGCGCGAGGAGATGATCCACGGCGTGCGGGTCGTGGCGGCGGGCCTGCTGTTCGCGGAGGAGGTCGAGGGCGAGGGTCCGCCGCTGTGCGCGACGCTCGATCCGGTGCTCGATCATGGCGGTGACCCGGTCGGCGAGGCGCAGCAGGCCGCGCTCCGTCCGCGTGGGGCTGACGAGGTGCAGAGTCGCGGCGGTCATGATGCCTCCGTCGCCTCGGTCGTGGCCGCACCATCCGGTGTCGGCAGATCGAAGATCTCGGCGCGGAGGGAGACGCGGCGCACGTCGGGCCCCTCCTGACCGCGGTACTGCGCGATCGCCTTCTCCACGACCGCCTCCAGCTCGGCCCGCAGCGACATCGCCTGCTCCGCGGTCATGTCCAGGTGCGTGGTGATCGTCACGCCCACGTCGCGCCAGCCCTCGGGGACCTCGGACTCCGGGCGGTTGAGGTACCGCATCAGCGTTTCGTGCCGGAGTCGGAAGAACTCCGAGGTCACGATCTGCGCCGCAGCGCGGTTCGCCGGCGACATCTGCTCGTCCGGCCCCGGCACGTCGATCCGGCCCTTCGGACGCTCCCACCATCGCTCCCGTGCCGTGCCCCGGCCTTCCACCTCGCGGATGAGGTCGTGGGCCGCGAGGGCGCGGAGGTGGTAGCTGGTGGATCCCGAGGTCTCCCCCACGAGCGCCGCGAGAGAGCTGGCCGTCTGAGGACCACGAGAGGCGAGCAGATCGAAGATCCTGACCCGCAGCGGATGGGCGAGCGCTTTGAGCGCCCCCGCATCCAGTGTCCGTACCTGCGTCTCGTTCGTCATGAATGCAAAGATACGCTTGCAAACAACTCTTTGCAAGTCTTTCTTTGCATCCGATCAGCTCACGGAATCCCGAGCCGCGACGAAGGCCGCTACGCACCGCTCCACCTGGTCGGGGGTGTGCGCAGCGGAGAGCTGCACCCGGATGCGCGCCTTGCCCCGCGGCACCACCGGGAAGCTGAACGCGGTCACGTACACGCCTTGGTCCTGCATCGCCGCGGCGATTCTGGCTGTGAGACCGGCATCGCCGAACATGACGGGCACGATCGGGTGCTCCCCCGGAAGCAGGTCGAACCCCTCCTCCGCCATCCGGGCGCGGAACAGGGCCGCGTTGTCGCGCAGCCGCGCTCGGAGGTCGGCCGATCCCTCGACCAGGTCGAGCGCGGTCAGCGTGCCGGCCACGATGGCCGGAGCGAGGGTGTTCGAGAACAGGTACGGGCGGGAGCGCTGACGCAGCAGCGCGACGATCTCCGCGTGCGAGGCGACGTACCCGCCGGAGGCGCCGCCTAGCGCCTTGCCGAACGTGCCGGTGTAGATGTCCACGCGATCCGCGACGCCGCACAGCTCCGGCGTCCCGCGTCCGTTCTCGCCGACGAAGCCGACCGCGTGCGAATCGTCCACGAAGACGAGCGCGTCGTAGCGTTCCGCCAGGTCGCAGATCTCGGCCAGCGGGGCGATGTAGCCGTCCATCGAGAAGACACCGTCGGTCACGATCACGCGGAACCGGGCATCGGCGGCCGCCCGCAGCTGCTCCTCCAGATCCGCCATGTCGCGATTGCGGTACCGGAGCCGGCGCGCCTTGGACAGCCGGATCCCGTCGATGATGGACGCGTGGTTCAACTCGTCCGAGATGATCGCGTCCTCCGCGGAGAACAGCGTCTCGAAGACACCGCCGTTCGCGTCGAAGCAGGAGGAGTAGAGGATCGCGTCATCGGTGCCGAGGAAGTCCGCGAGCCGACGCTCCAGTTCGAGGTGCTGCTCCTGCGTGCCGCAGATGAAGCGGACGCTCGCGAGGCCGTACCCCCACTCGTCCAGGGCCGTCCGGGCCGCAGCGAGGATGCGCGGGTCGTCGGCCAGCCCCAGGTAGTTGTTGGCGCAGAAGTTGAGCACCTCGGCGCCGTCGGCCGTGATCTCCGCCCGCTGCGGTCCACGGATGCCGCGCTCGTGCTTGGTGAGCCCCGCCTCCTCGATTCCCGCCAGCTCCTGCGCCACATGGTCCTTGAAGGTCGCGTACATCACAGCTCCGTCCAGTCGAGGATGATCTTGCCCGTGCCGGCGGACTCCGCCGCCGCGAATCCGCGCTCCCAGTCGCGCGCCGGTACGACCTCGGCGATCACCCGGCCGATCGCTTCGCGCAACGTCGCACTCGTCTGGAGCATCGCGCCCATGGCGTTCCACGTCTCGAACATCTCCCGGCCGTATATCCCGGTGATCGTGAGCATGTGCGTGACGAGCTTGCCCCAGTCGATGTCGAACCCGGTCGACGGCAGCCCGAGCATGGCGATGCGTCCGCCGTGGTTCATGTTGTCGATCATCGCCGGGAGCGCCGACGCCGCGCCGCTCATCTCGAAGCCGATGTCGAAGCCCTCGCGCATGCCGAGCGCCCGCTGCGCGTCGCGGATCTCCTGGCGGGAGACGTCGACGACCTCGTCGGCTCCCATCCCGCGCGCCATCTCCAGGCGCGGCGCGCTCACGTCGGTCCCGACGATGAAGCGGGCGCCCGCATGCCGGGCGACGGCGATCGCCATCAGGCCGATCGGACCGCACCCGGTGACGAGCACGTCCTCACCGACGAGCGGGAAGCGGAGGGCGGTGTGCACGGCGTTGCCGAGCGGGTCGAAGATCGCGCCGAGCTCCGGGGTGACCTCGGCGTGGTGGACCCACACGTTCGTCGCCGGCAGCGAGAGGTACTCGGCGAAGGCGCCGTCGCGCTGCAGCCCGAGTCCGATCGTGCGGATGCACATCTGCCGCCGTCCGGCGCGGCAGTTCCGGCAGGTGCCGCAGACGATGTGTCCTTCGCCGGACACCCGGTCGCCGACCGCGATGTCGTGGACGAGCGGCCCGACCTCGACGACTTCCCCGTAGAACTCGTGTCCCGGGATGAGAGGCGCGGCGATCGCGGAGGCCGCCCAGTCGTCCCATCGCCGGATGTGCAGATCGGTTCCGCAGATGCCGGTGCGGAGGACACGGATGACGACCTCGCCGGGACCCGCGACGGGGTCGGGACGCTCCACGAGCGCGAGGCCGGCGCCGGGTTCCTCCTTGAACAGAGCTCTCATGCTCTGATCTCATCGCATCCGTTGCTGTAGAACAATCGGCATCTTCTGCATCCGCTCTGTAGTAGGAACTAAACTGTCGTCGTGGAACTCCACCAGCTCCAGATCCTCCGCGAACTCGGAGCGCTGGGAAGCGCGACCGCCGTCGCCGAGGCGCTGCGGGTCACCCCCTCCGCGGTCTCGCAGCAGCTCGCCGCACTGCAGCGCTCCTTCCCGGCCCCGCTCACCCGTCGCCAGGGCCGTACCCTCGTGCTGACCGCCGCCGGCGAGGTCCTGGCAGCAGCCGGAGCCGAGGCCATCGACGCGATGGCGGCGGCGCGCCACGCCCTGGACGACTTCGAGGGCGCGGCGACGGGAGAGGTGAGCATCAGCGGCTTCCACAGCGTCGGTCAGGCGCTCTTCGGCCCACTCGTGCGGGAGCTGTCCGGCAAGGAGCACGCCCCGACCGTGCGTCTCACGGACGAGGACGTCGCGCAGAGCGAGTTCCCCGGGCTCACCGCGCGGTACGACCTCGTCCTCGCCCATCGGATGGAGCACTCCGCGCCGTGGCCGACCGAGGGTGTCCGCGCCGTGGGTCTCGTCCGCGAGCCTCTGGACGTCGCCGTCTCCGCCGAGCACCCTCTCGCCGGTCGCCGCACCCTCTCGCCGGACGAGATCGCCGACGAGCAGTGGGTGACGAGCCGTGTGGGGTACTCCCCCGACGACGTGCTCCGCGCCGTCGCCGCCGTCGCCCGCCGCCCGGTCGAGGTCCGGCACCGCATCAACGACTACGGTGCGGTGTCGGCGGTGGTCGCGGCCGGTGGTGTCATGGGGATGCTCCCCCGGTTCACCTCGCGCAGCGTGGACGATCGTGCCATCGTGCGCATCCCGCTCCGAGGCGTGAGCACGCACCGCATGATCGACGTCCTCGCACGGCCGGAGAACCTGCGCCGCCGCTCGGTCCGTGTCGTCGTCGACGCCCTGCGAGAGGTGATGACCCGTCTGAGCGCGGAGCGTTCCGGGGACGGCGATGGCTAGGCTCGGAGGATGAGCGACGCCACGAACCCGCTGCTGCAGCCGTCGACCCTCCCCTTCGGGCTCCCGGACTATCGGGCCATCCGTCCGGAGCACTACCTCCCCGCCTTCCGCGCCGGGTTCGCGGAGCAGCTCGCCGAGGTTGCGAACATCACCCGCGTGCGGTCGATGCCGACGTTCGAGAACACCCTCGAGGCACTGGAGAGGTCCGGCGCGCTCCTCGACCGGGTGGCGCACGCGTTCTACACGGTGAGCTCCGCCGATGCCACGCCGGAGATCCAGGCGATCGACGAGGAGCTCGCGCCGCTCATGGCTGCCCATCAGGATGCGATCACGCTGGATGCGGCCCTCTACGCGCGCGTGGCCCACGTGTACGAGCAGCGCGAGGCGCTCGACCTCGATCCTGAGCAGCGGTATCTCGTGGAGCGCCACCACCGCGAGATGACGCATGCCGGCGCCGCGCTCGTCGACGAGGCGAAGGCGCAGCTCACGGCTCTGAACCAGAAGCTGTCGGTGCTCACGAACACGTTCGAGCGGAACCTGCTGAGCGATACGAACGACCTCGCCGTGGTCTTCGACGCCGCGGCCGACCTGGAGGGCCTGAGCCCGGGTGAGCTGTCCGCCGCCGCACGCGCCGCGGCCGACCGCGGGCTCGACGGCCGCTACCTCCTCACCCTGCCGCTGTTCACCGGCCATCCGGCGCTCGCCCGGCTCGCGGTGCGGGAATCCCGCCGCCGGATCATGGCGGCGTCCCGCGCGCGGGGCTCGCGGGACAACGGCAACGACAACCGTCCGGTGCTGCGCGAGATCGTGCGCCTCCGCGCCGAGCGCGCGCGCCTCCTCGGCTACGCCTCGCACGCCGCCTACGTCACCGCCGACGAGACGGCGGGCTCCCCCGAGGCCGTCGAGCGGATGCTGCGACGACTGGCCGCGCCCTCCGCGCGCAACGCCCGCGCCGAACGGGACGCGCTCCAGGCCATCGTCGACGAGACCGAACCGGAGCCTTTCCCCGTGGAGGCCCATGACTGGGCGTTCTACACCGAGCGCGTGCGCACCGCCCGCTACGACATCGACACCGCCGCCCTGCGCCCCTGGTTCGAGGCGGAGCGCGTGCTGCAGGACGGCGTGTTCTTCGCGGCGACCCGCCTGTACGGGGTGACCTTCCATGAACGACACGACCTCGCGGCCTACCACCCGCAGGCCCGCGTCTTCGAGGTGCGCAATGCCGACGGCTCCCCGCTCGGGCTCTACGTGCTCGACCTCTACACCCGCGACTCCAAGCGCGGCGGCGCCTGGATGAACGCGATCGTCAGCCAGTCCCGTCTGCGCGGCAGCGCCCCGGTCGTGGTCAACAACCTCAACGTCCCGCAGCCCGGGGACGGCGAGCCCACGTTGCTGACGCTCGACGAGGTGACGACGCTGTTCCACGAGTTCGGGCACGCTCTGCACGGCCTGTTCGCCACGGTGACCTACCCGCACTTCGCCGGGACCAACGTGTTCCGCGACTTCGTCGAGTTCCCCAGCCAGGTGAACGAAATGTGGATCCTCTGGCCCGAGGTCCTCGACCACTACGCCCGGCACCACGAGACCGGTGAGCCGCTGGATCCCGCCATCGTGGAGCGGCTGCGAGCGACCGCGACCTTCGACCAGGGGCACGCGACCAGCGAGTACCTCGCCGCGGCGTGGCTGGATCAGGCGTGGCACCGGCTCTCCGCCGAGGACACAGTGGACAATGTCGCCGGCTTCGAGGCGGCCGCGCTGGCGGACATCGGCCTCGACGACCCCGCCGTCCCGACCCGGTACTCCTCCACCTACTTCGCCCACGTCTTCTCCGGCGGCTACAGCGCCGGGTACTACTCATACATCTGGAGCGAGGTGCTCGACGCCGACACCGTGGAGTGGTTCCGGGAGAACGGCGGCCTCACCCGCGCCAATGGGGACCGCTTCCGCGACCGGCTGCTCGGGGTCGGCGGTTCGAAGGACCCGCTGGCCGCGTACCGCGACTTCCGCGGTCGGGACGCCGAGATCGAGCCGCTCCTGAAACGCCGTGGACTGGATTCCTGAGTCGTGAGACCCTGAGCGCATGGACGCATTCCCTGACGCTCCGTTCGGCCCCGCAGACACCCTGGAGCTGGACGCCGTCCCCCTGGCCGTCATCCGCCACGAGGGCATCCGGATCGCCGACCTCCGCGATGCCTTCGACTCCGGATACGCGGCGATCGGTGCCGCCTTCGCTGCGGGCACCCTGATTCCCGCCGGCCCGGCGCTCGCGATCTACCACGGCGATCCGATGGGCGTGTTCGACCTGGAGCTCGGCTTCCCGGTCCAGGCCCCACCCTCGGACCCGATCGCCACGGGCGACGGGGCAGCCATCATCCCCTCGACCCTGCCGACCGGGCAGGCCGTCGCGAGCAGCGTCTTCGGTTCCTACGACGGTCTCGGTGCCGGGTGGGCCGGGCTGGTCGCGCGCGCCGCGGAGGCGGGGCTGCACCCGCGCGGCGTCTGGATCGAGGTCTACGTCTCGGACCCCGGTGTCGATCCCGACGAGCTCCGCACGGACCTGCTCATGCCCGTGGCCTGAGCAGGCGTTCAGGCGCTCTTGCGCTTGCGCTCCATCACGATGGTGGGCGGGGCGCCCTCGTCGACGGCGGCACGGGTGATGATCACCTTCGCGACGTCCTCGGCAGAGGGGATCTCGAACATCACCGGACCGAGCACGTCCTCGAGGATGGCACGGAGTCCGCGGGCACCGGTCTTGCGCTCGACGGCGAGGTCGGCGATCGATCGCAGCGCGTCCTCCTCGAACTCGAGCTGGACGCCGTCGAGCTCGAACATGCGCTGGTACTGCTTGACGAGGGCGTTGCGCGGACCGGTGAGGATGTCGATGAGGGCGGCCTGGTCGAGCGGTGACACGTTCGTCACGACGGGCAGACGACCGATGAACTCCGGGATGAGACCGAACTTGTGGAGGTCTTCCGGGAGCACCTCGCTGAACAGGTCGAGGTCCTTGCCCTTGTCGTGCAGCGGAGCACCGAAGCCGACACCGTGCTTGCCCACGCGCGCCGAGACGATGTCCTCCAGCCCGGCGAAGGCGCCGGCCACGATGAAGAGCACGTTCGAGGTGTCGATCTGCAGGAACTCCTGGTGCGGGTGCTTGCGACCACCCTGCGGCGGCACCGAGGCGACCGTGCCCTCGATGATCTTCAGCAGCGCCTGCTGCACGCCCTCGCCCGACACGTCGCGGGTGATCGACGGGTTCTCGGCCTTGCGGGCGATCTTGTCGACCTCGTCGATGTAGATGATGCCCTGCTCGGCGCGCTTCACGTCGTAGTCGGCGGCCTGGATGAGCTTGAGGAGGATATTCTCGACGTCTTCGCCGACGTAGCCCGCCTCGGTCAGTGCCGTCGCGTCGGCGACGGCGAACGGCACGTTGAGGCGCTTGGCGAGCGTCTGCGCCAGGTAGGTCTTGCCGCAGCCCGTGGGTCCGATGAGCAGGATGTTGCTCTTGGCGATCTCGACCTCTTCGGCCTTCTGCTCAGCAGGCTGCAGGGTGCCGTGAGCGCGCACGCGCTTGTAGTGGTTGTAGACGGCGACGGACAGCGCACGCTTCGCGGGCTCCTGTCCGACGACGTACTCCTCGAGGAAGGTGAAGATCTCGCGGGGCTTCGGCAGCTCGAACTCGGCGACACCCTCGGCAGACGACTCCGCCATGCGCTCTTCGATGATCTCGTTGCAGAGCTCGACGCACTCGTCGCAGATATACACGCCGGGTCCGGCGATGAGCTGCTGCACCTGCTTCTGGCTCTTTCCGCAGAAAGAGCACTTGAACAGGTCAGCGCTTTCACCGATGCGGGCCATGCGCGTCCTCCTCGGGGGGGATCAGGATCGTTCTTCGAGCCTAACCGCTGCATACGACACCGGGCCGCATTGGCGACGAGTCGTTCGGCGGGTCCGGCGGACGACGGTGCCTCCACCGTCATTCCGCGGGGAGGCAGCCGCCGTCCATGATGTATCCGCCGACCTCGACGCGGACCTCGTCGGGACGCAGTTCCCCGAAGACGCAGCCACCCTCGGGACCGTCGGCCCCGAACGCCACCGCGCGCGCATCTCCCCGGGCGACGTGATGGACGAGGCCGACCTCGCGCAAGGCGTCCTCGACGGCGGTCACGGAGATCATGCCCTCCGTGCGCAGCGCTTCGAGACGCACGCGGAGGTCCGCCGCCGGCCGCTCGGCGGCGGCCCGCGCCTCGGCCGACGTCTCCATCCGCTCACGATGCCGGTCGTTCTGTTCCATCGCGTGTTCCGGGTCGTACGGCGCACACTCCGGCGGAAGCTCGGCGCCGTCCACCTGCGGGCAGGCGGCGGTGGGCGTCACAGTCGGCGTCGGCTCTCCGGCGGCGACGCCGGCCGGCGCCGCAGCGCAGCCGCCGAGCAGCAGGATCGCTGCCAGCACGAGCGTCACTCGCCCGGGGCGGGCGCGGATGCCGGAGATCGCCATCATGCCGCCATGAAACCACAGCACTGGCGGCGCCCGCACGCTGCTCGCACGACGAGGGCCCCGCCGCGCGGTGCGCGACGGGGCCCTCGGTCATCCTGACGTGTCGTCAGACCATGCTCTTGGTGTGCCAGACCGTCTTGACCTCGGTGAACGCGGCGATCCGCTCCGGCGAGGCGACCACGTCGCCGGGGGCGAGCACGCGCTTCAGCGTCTCCGCCGCGGCGATCTGCATGTCGACCCACTCCAGCGCGCCCGCGCCGGCGAGATCGAGGGCGTTCACATCCTGGTGCGAGGCGAGCCACGGCGCGATCTCCGCCGGCGAGCCGGTGAGCACGTTCACCACGCCCCCTGGCACGTCACTGGTCGCGAGCACCTCGGCGAGACTGATCGCGGAGAGCGGGTACTGCTCGCTCGCGACCACGACGACGGTGTTCCCGGCGACGAGGGCCGGGGCGACCACCGACACCAGGCCGAGCAGCGCCGAGTCCTGCGGGGCCACGATGGCGACCACACCGGTGGGCTCGGGCACCGAGATGTTGAAGTACGGACCGGAGACGGGGTTCGCGTTTCCCGCCACCTGGGCGTACTTGTCGCACCAGCCGGCGTACCAGACCCAGAGATCGATCGCCTCGTCGACCTGCGCCGTGGCCGCCGAGGACGAGATGCCCTCCTGCGCCACGATCTCGTCGACGAACTGCGCGCGACGCCCTTCCAGGACCTCGGCGACCCGGTAGAGCACCTGGCCGCGGTTGTAGGCCGTCGCCCCCGACCAGCCCTTGACGGCGGCGCGCGCGGCGACGACCGCATCGCGGGCGTCCTTGCGGGAGGCCTTGGCGGCGTTGGCGAGGAAGGCGCCCTTGCGGGAGACGACCTCGTACGTGCGTCCGGACTCGCTCCGGGGGAAGGCCCCGCCGATCGCGAGCTTGTAGGTCTTCGGAACGGTCAGTCGCTTGCTCATGCTGCGGCTCCCTTGAGATAGGCGGTGAGGCCCTGGCGACCGCCCTCGCGGCCGTACCCGGACTCCTTGTAGCCGCCGAACGGGCTCGACGGGTCGAAACGGTTGAACGTGTTCGCCCACACGACGCCCGCGCGCAGCCGGTCGGCGACGGCGAGGATGCGCGAGCCCTTGTCCGACCAGATGCCGGCGGAGAGACCGTACGGGGTGTTGTTGGCCTTGGCGATCGCCTCAGCGGGCGTCCGGAAGGTGAGGACCGACAGCACCGGCCCGAAGACCTCGTCGCGGGCGATGCGGTGCGAGGCCTCGACGCCGGTGAAGATCGTCGGAGCGAACCAGAAGCCCTGCTCCGGGATCGCGCAGTCGGCGGTCCAGCGCTCGGCACCCTCGGCCTCGCCGATGTCGCTGAGCTCACGGATACGGGCGAGCTGCGCGGCGGAGTTGATCGCGCCGATGTCCGTGTTCTTGTCGAGCGGGTCACCGAGACGCAGCGTCGACAGCCGGTTCTTCAGCCGGTCGACGACCTCGTCATGGATGGACTCCTGCACCAGCAGGCGGCTGCCCGCACAGCACACGTGGCCCTGGTTGAAGAAGATGCCGTTGACGATGCCCTCGACGGCCTGATCGATCGGCGCGTCGTCGAAGACGATGTTCGCGGCCTTGCCGCCCAGCTCCAGCGTCAGCTTCTTGTTCGTCCCCGCCACGGCGCGGGCGATGTCGCGACCCACACCCGTCGAGCCGGTGAAGGCGACCTTGTCGACGTCCGGGTGACGGACCAGGGCGGCACCGGTCGCCCCGGCTCCGGTGACGATGTTCACGACACCGGCAGGGAGATCGGCCTGCTGCAGGATCTCGGCGAAGATCAGTGCCGTCAGCGGCGTGGTCTCGGCCGGCTTGAGCACGACCGTGTTCCCGGCCGCCAGCGCGGGCGCGAGCTTCCACGCGAGCATCAACAGCGGGAAGTTCCACGGGATGACCTGACCGGCGACACCCAGAGCACGCGGGTTCGCACCCAGCCCGGCGTAGTCGAGCTTGTCGGCCCAGCCCGCGTAGTAGAAGAACCAGGACGCGACGAGGGGCACGTCCACGTCGCGGCTCTCCTTGATGGGCTTGCCGTTGTCGAGGCTCTCGGCGACGGCGAGCTCGCGGGCGCGCTCCTGCACGAGGCGGGCGATGCGGAACAGGTACTTGCCCCGGTCGCGGCCGCTCATGCGCGACCAGACCTTGTCGTAGGCGCGACGGGCCGCGGCGACAGCGCGGTCGATGTCCGCGTCGTCGGCGGAGGCGATCTCGGCGATCTCCTTCTCCGTCGCCGGGGAGATGGTGCGGAAGGGGGTGCCGGAGCCGTCGACGAACTCGCCGTCGATGAACAGCCCGTAGCTGTCCTTGAGGTTCAGCACCGCCGTGGACTCCGGAGCCGGAGCGTATTCCAGGAATGACATGTCGGGTGTCCTAGTCGATCGTGACGTAGTCGGGGCCGGAGTAGTGGCCGGTGGTGAGCTTCTGGCGCTGCAGGAGCACGTCGTTGAGCAGGCTCGAGGCGCCGAAGCGGAACAGGTGCGGCTGGAGCCACTCCTCCCCCACGGTCTCGGCGACGGTGACGAGGTACTTGACCGCGTCCTTCGACGAGCGGATGCCGCCGGCGGGCTTCACGCCGATCCGCTCCCCCGTCCCGCGATACCAGTCGCGCACCGTCTCCAGCATGAGTAGCGTGGTCGGCAACGTCGCCGCCGGCTGCACCTTGCCCGTCGAGGTCTTGATGAAATCGCCGCCGGCGAGGATGCCGAGCCAGGAGGCACGCTTGATGTTGTCGTACGTGTTCAGCTCGCCGGTCTCGAGAATCACCTTGAGCGAGGCGTACGAGCCGTCCTCACGGCGGCACGCCTCCTTGACCTGAGCGATCTGATCGAACACCAGCCCGTAGCGGCCGGACAGGAACGCACCGCGGTCGATGACCATGTCGATCTCGTCCGCACCCGCGGCGACCGCTTCCGCGGTGTCGGCGAGCTTGATCGCGAGGGAGGACCGGCCGCTCGGGAAGGCGGTGGCCACCGCGGCGACCGAGATGAGGCCGTCGTCGGGGTCGCCGTGCAGGCTGCCGAGGGCCTCGACCGCTCCGGCGACCATGTCGCCGTAGACGCACACGGCCGCCACCCGAGGCGTGGACGGATCCGCCGCATCCGGGTTCTTCGCCTTGGCGACGAGCGAACGGACCTTGCCAGGGGTGTCCGCCCCCTCCAGGGTGGTCAGGTCGATCAGCTTGATGATCGTGTCCAGCGCCCACGCCTTCGACGTCGTCTTGATGGAGCGCGTGCCGAGGCCGGCAGCGCGCTGCTCCAGCCCGACGGCGTCCACGCCGGGGAGGCCGTGCAGGAAACGACGGAGGGTCGCGTCGTCCGGCTCACCGCCGAGGACGTCCACCGCCGTCCTGCGGCTGAGTTCTGTCGTCGTCACTGTTCCTCCAACAATGCTCGTGCTGTGGTCTCATCGGTCACCAGGACCCCGCACAGGCCGCTGGTCACGACCGTGCGCGCGATGTCGTGCTTGGCGGGACCCGCCGTCACGAAGATGGCCCGCGCGGCGCCGCGCAGGCGGTCGAGCGAGACGCCGACCGTGCGGGCGTCCAGCTGCGGGTCGACGATGTTGCCCTCGGCGTCGACGTAGCGCCCGAGGACGTCGCCGACGGCACCGCGACGTGCCAGCTCCTCCACGTCGGCGGCCGTGAGATAGCCGTTCTCGACGTGGGCGGAGGTCGCATCGCACGGTCCGGCGGTGAACAGGAACGCCTGGGCGTCCGCCGCCTCCTCCAGCACGGCCGCGACGGTGCGGTCGCCTTCGATGGCCTGCTTCGTCTCGACGTGCTCCAGGATCGCGGGGCTCGGCAGCAGCGAGACCTGGCCGGACGCGCGCTGGGCGATGGTCACCGCGAGTCCTGCGGCCCCTCCCGAGCGCCGGTTGAGGCTGACACCGCCGTTGAGCTGCACGACGGTGACGCCGTTCGCCCAGCCGTCGGGCAGGGCCTCGGCCACGGCGCGGAGGGTCTTGCCCCAGCTCACGCCGAGCGTGCGCGGAACCGGACGGAGGGCGGTCAGGAAGTCGGCCGCCGCCTGAGCGACGCGCTCCAGGGTGCCCTCGTCGCCCTCCGGCGAGGGGACGACCACCGCGTCGGTCAAGCCGAACCGCTCCACGAGCTCGCGTTCGAGGCCGAGCCGACGGGCGCGCGGGTGGACGATCTCGATGCGGACGATGCCGCGCTGACGCGCCTGCGTGAGGAGGCGCCCGACCTTCCAGCGGGAGATCTTCAGGAGACCACCGATCTCGTCCTGCGTCTTGTCCTCGTCGTAGTACAGCTCGGCGACCCGGACCATGAGCAGATCTTCTTCCACGGTGTCCTCCTTCCTCCTCCAGGGTAGGCCGGATTCAGCGTTCGCGCACCCGTCTGCTCGTATGCGCAGTCCCGCCATCCTCCCGCGCGCATCCGCCGGAGATGCGAGAAGGACGCCCGTCGATTCGACGGGCGTCCTTCTCTGCGGATGCGGACTACGCGCGCTTGCGCGAGGTGAGCACCTGGTCGACGATGCCGTACTCCAGCGCCTCGTTGGCCGAGAGGATCTTGTCGCGATCGATGTCGCGGTTGACCTGCTCGACCGGCTTGCCGGTGTGACGGGCCATGGTCTCCTCGAGCCAGGTGCGCATGCGGAGGATCTCCGCCGCCTGGATCTCGATGTCGGAGGCCTGACCGTGGCCGGCCTCCCCCATCGCGGGCTGGTGCATCAGCACGCGCGCATTCGGCAGGGCGAGACGCTTGCCGGGGGCACCGGCCGCGAGCAGCACGGACGCGGCCGAGGCCGCCTGGCCGAGCACGACGGTCTGGATCTGCGGCGCGACGTACTGCATCGTGTCGTAGATCGCCGTCATCGCGGTGAACGAGCCACCGGGCGAGTTGATGTACATGGTGATGTCGCGCTCGGAGTCCTGGCTCTCCAGGACGAGGAGCTGTGCCATGACGTCGTCGGCCGACGCGTCGTCGACCTGCACGCCGAGGAAGATCACGCGGTCTTCGAACAGCTTGTTGTACGGGTCCTGGCGCTTGAAGCCGTAGGCGGTGCGCTCCTCGAACTGCGGCAGCACATACCGGCTGGAGGGCAGGTTTCCGGCGGACTGGAACGTGGGTGTGTACATGGTGTCCTCTCGAATCCTTACTCGACGCCCGTGCCGCCGCCGCCGGTGACGTCGCTGGCGTGCTCGCGGATGTGGTCGACGAAGCCGTACTCGAGGGCCTCCTCCGCCGTGAACCAGCGGTCGCGGTCGCCATCGGCGTTGATCTGCTCGACGGGCTTGCCGGTCTGCGACGCGGTGATCTCGGCGAGGCGCTTCTTCATCGACAGGATGAGCTGCGCCTGGGTCTGGATGTCGCTCGCGGTGCCGCCGAAGCCGCCGTGCGGCTGGTGCAGCAGCACGCGGGCGTTCGGCGTGATGTAGCGCTTGCCCTTGGTGCCGCTCGTCAGCAGCAGCTGGCCCATGGACGCGGCCATGCCGATGCCGACGGTGACGATGTCGTTCGGCACGAACTGCATCGTGTCGTAGATCGCCATGCCCGCGGTGATCGAGCCGCCGGGCGAGTTGATGTAGAGGTAGATGTCCTTCTCGGAGTCTTCGGCGGCGAGAAGGAGGATCTTCGCGCAGATCTCGTTGGCGTTGTCGTCTCGCACCTCCGAGCCGAGCCAGATGATGCGGTCCTTCAGCAACCTGTCGAAGACGCTTGTCGCGACGAGGGGTTCAGCCATGTCAGCTCCTGCTTCCGTGTTTCAGTGATTCGAATCTACCGGCGCGCGCACAGCCCCTAGGTCGTGTTCGCCGTCGGCATATCAGGTGTCGCTGCCCGCGATCTCGTGCGCGTACGCCGTCATCGACCGGTGATAGCGCGGCAGGTGCGGGACGAGCGCGAGGATGGCCACCGACAGGCCCTGCGCGGGCCGGCCGGCACTCGCGAGGATGAGGGCGTGCACCACCGCGACCGCGTCCCGATACGCCCCGTCCGCCGCGATCTCCTCCTCGGCGCGGATCACCCGCAGCGCCTCGTCGTAGTCACCGAGGTTGCGCAGCGAGCTCGCGAGCTGGATCACGCACTGCGGGCGGTGCTCCTCGTCGAGGCCGAGCGCCAGGGCGCGGCGGTACAGCTCCACGGCCTCCGCCGGGCGCCCGGCGGAATCGCGAGCACCGGCGCGCTCGAACTCGACCCTCGCGTCGTCCGCACCCCGTTCGGCGGCGAGGGCGTCGATGCGCGCGATCGTCTCGTCGCCGACCTCCTCTCCGGAGGCCTCCGCCCACACCTGCTCGATGCGGTCGTCCCAGCTCGTCATCCCGTCGTCCTTCCCTCGATGAGAAAGAGGGCGGATGCCGCAGCACCCGCCCTCTTCACTCGACCGTGCCGATCACTCGGCGGTGTCGGCGTCCTTCTTGGCCGGAGCCTTCTTCGCCGCCGGCTTCTTGGCGGCGGGCTTCTTCTCCGCAGCGGGCTTCTCGTCCGCGTCGGCATCCTTCTTGGCGGCCGCCTTCTTGGCGGGGGCCTTCTTCTTCGCGGCCGGCTTCTCCTCGGCCTCGGCGGGCTTCTCGTCCTCGGACTCGGCCTCGTCGTCGGTCACGACGAAGTCGGAGAGGTCGACGGCCTTGCCGTTGGTGTCCACGACCTTGACCTTGCCCAGGGCGATCGCGAGCGCCTTGTTCCGGGCGACCTCGCCGACCAGCGCGGGGAGCTGGTTCGAGGACTGCAGCGCCTCGACGAACTCCTGCGGCGCCATGCCGTACTGCGCGGCGGACTGGATGAGGTACTGCGAGAGCTCCTCCTGCGAGACCTGCACGTCGGCCTGCTCGGCGATCGTGTCGAGCAGCACCTGCGTGCGGAACTGCTTCTCGCTGGCCTCGGTCACCTCGGCGCGGTGCACGTCGTCCTCGAGACGGCCCTCGCCCTCGAGGTGGTTGTGCACCTCGTCCTCGATGAGCTGCGGCGGGACCGGGATCTCGATCTGCGCGAGCAGCGTCTCGACGAGCTTGTCGCGGGCGGCGGAGCCCTGCGTGAAGACGCCCTGCTGCTCGACGCGCTCGCGCAGGCTGTCGCGCAGCTCGGCGATCGTGTCGAACTCGCTCGCGATCTGCGCGAACTCGTCGTCGGCCTCGGGAAGCTCGCGCTCCTTGACGGCCTTGACGGTGACGGAGACCTCCGCCTCCTTGCCGGCGTGGTCGCCGCCGACGAGGGCGGAGCGGAAGGTGGTGTCCTCACCGGCGGTGAGCGACTCGATCGCGTCGTCGATGCCCTCGAGGAGCTCGCCGGAGCCGATCTCGTAGGAGACGCCCTCGGCGCGGTCGATCTCGGCGCCGTCGATGGTGGCGACGAGGTCCAGCTCGACGAAGTCGCCCTTGGCCGCGGGGCGGTCGACGGGGATGAGCGTGCCGAAGCGGGCGCGCATGTTCTCGAGCTCGGCGTCGAGGGCGGCCTCGTCGGCCTCCACGGCGTCGACCTCGAGGGTGATGCCCGCGTAGTCGGGGAGCTCGATCTCCGGCCGCACGTCGACCTCGACGTCGACGAGCAGGTCGCCCGAGAAGTCCTTCTCGTTCGGCCACTGCGTGATCTCGGCCGACGGGCGGCCGACGATGCGGAGCTTGTGCTCGGCGGTCGCCTCGCGGAAGAACTTGTCCAGGCCCTCGTTCACGGCGTGCTCGATGACGGCGCCGCGGCCGATGCGCTGGTCGATGATCGGAGCGGGCACCTTGCCCTTGCGGAAGCCGGGGATCTGGACGTCCTGCGCGATGTGCTCGTAGGCGTGCGCGATGCTGGGCTTGAGGTCGTCCGGGGTGACCGTGATGGTGAGCTTGACCCGGGTCGGGGTCAGCTTCTCGACGGTGCTGTTCGCCATGCTGGTGTGTTCTCCTTGTGGTTTCCGCGCAGAACGCGGCTGGAAGGTCGTGGGGTCGAGTCGGGGCGACAGGAGTTGAACCTGCGACCTCCCGCTCCCAAAGCGGGCGCTCTACCAAGCTGAGCTACGCCCCGGGGAATCCGCACGCAGATTCAGCCCAACCGAGTCTAACGGACAGGAGCATGCCCGACCGTCCGCTATGATCGATGGAGTCCGGACTCCGGTTCCGGGGGTGTAGCTCAATGGTAGAGTCTCAGTCTTCCAAACTGATTGCGCGGGTTCGATTCCCGTCACCCCCTCCACGTTGTCACCTCGGTCGAATACGCTGACAGGATCAGCTCCCGACCGGAAGGCCTGCCGAGATGAGCGCCTCGTGACCGCCCCTCCGCCGTCGGTTGCCGCGACCGCCATGGTGCCGGCTCCGGGTGGGCATCGCCTCCCGGCCGTCCTCTCCTCGCCGTCCGGCGTCCCCCGGCCGCCGCGCGACCGGCGATCGCTCAGGGGCGTCCTCGCCGGCACCGTCGGCACGGTCGCGGTGTTGGCGGGTCTCGGCATCACGCAGCTCGTCGCGAACCAGGGGTACGACGAGGCCGCCAGCGGGGTCGAGGACGCCACTCGATCGGTGACCGCCCAGCAGACGGAACTCCGGCAGCGGACCGCCGATCTGATCGCGGCGACGGATGCCGGCCATGTCATCATCGACACCGGCGCGCCTGCCCTCGCCGTTCCGGAGGATCTCTGGGCGGCCCTGGACTCCGCCGTGGCGGAGGGCGAGACCACCGGCGGCGAGGCCGAGGACGTCCTCGCGACGCGGCTCCCAGCCGACGAGACGAAACCCGGCTGGTTCTGGGACCTCTTCGCCGCGACGAGCCGTCTCGCCGAGGACCAGAGCATCCTGCGCGACGTCGCCGAGTCGATGGACAGCGCCTCCGCGTCCGCCGCCGCGAGCGTGGACGCGGTGCGGACGACCGGCGTGTCCGTGCTCACCGCCGCGGCCGAGGCCGCGGGCGCCTTCGAGACCGCGCATCCGTCCACTCGCAACGCCGCCGTGATCGCTCTGCGCGGAGCCGCATCCGACGCTCTCGCCGTCACCGAGGTCGACGACGCGGCCGCGGCCGCCTATGTCGCCCTGCAGCAGGCCGCCACCGAGGTCGTCTCCGCGGAGAACGCGGAGCTCGCGGAGAAGGCCGGTCCGCTGCAGAACGCCCGCCTCGAGGTGGAGGCGTTCGCGCGGTCTCTCGCGCCCGGCGTCCTGCTGGAATTCGACTGGGCCCCTCTCGTCAACGGCGCCGGGTACAACGGCAGCATGGGCGGGTACACCACCTGGTGGTGGGACGATCCGGGGCGCGCGGTCATCCAGCTGTCGGACTCGGTGGCGGAGCAGTGGCCCGCCGAACGCAGCCGCGCGCTCGTCGCCCATGAGGTGGGCCATGCCATCAGCGTGAAGTGCGAGGGCATGTACGACTCGTCCACCCAGGACAGCATCGAGAAGTGGGCGACGGCCTGGGCGATCAGCATGGGCTTCACGGACGACGCCAACGGGGTCTGGGCCTACGGGTATCCCCCGCAGAACTACATCGACGCGGCGGCCGGCTGCCGCTGAGACGGAAGAAGCCGCCGTGGTCACCACGGCGGCTTCTCCTCTCGCTCAATCGGCGGTCACTGACCCCGACGCTCGCGAAGCTGGGTGAGGGCGTCCTCCAGGAGCTGGACGGCCTCCTCGTCCGTGCGACGCTCCTTCACGTAGGCCAGGTGCGTCTTGTACGGCTCGGCCTTGGCGACGGCAGGAGGGTTCTCCTTGTCGCGCCCGGCCGGAAGACCGGACTGCGGGTGATCGATGATCTCCGGGATCTCCTCCTCGGGGAGACCGGCGGCGAAGTAGCGGACCGTCTCGTTGCCGAGACCGTCCCAGTACGACACCGCGATGCGGTCGGCGTGGTAGCCGTGGTCCTGCTCCCCCATGGGACCGGAACCGACGCGGGTACCGCGGATCGCGTTTCCACCGGTAGCCATCAGATCACCTCGAACTTCGTGATGAGGCCGAGCGCCACGATGGCGATGAACCACGTGAGCGCCAGGACGACCGTGAAGCGGTTCAGGTTCCGCTCCGCGAGACCGGAGGAGCCGACCGCAGTGGTCATGCCGCCGCCGAACATGTCGGACAGGCCGCCGCCGCGACCCTTGTGCAAGAGGATGAGGAGAGTCAGCAGGACGCTGGTGATGCCCAGCACGACCTGCAGGACGAACTCGAGAATTGCCACGGAAAGAGCCTTTCGCTGGGGCCGGAGCGCCCCCGTAACGGTCAAGTATACGGTGCAGCGGGGCCGGAGCCCCGCCGCACTCACACGCCGACGTGCTTCTCGAAGCGGATGATCGCCGCGAACTCGTCGACGACGAGGCTCGCGCCGCCGACCAGAGCGCCGTCCACGTCAGGCTCGCGCATGAAGCTGGCGATGTTCGCCGCCTTGACCGATCCGCCGTAGAGGATGCGGGTGCGGGCCGCCGCCTCGTCGCCGAGGACCTTCGCGATCACGCCGCGGAGCGCCGCGCAGACGTCCTGCGCCTGTTGCGGGGTGGCCGCCTGGCCCGACCCGATGGCCCAGACGGGCTCATACGCCACGACGATGTCGGCCGACGGGGAGACGCCCTGAAGGGCGGCTTCGAGTTGTCCGGCCGGAACGGCGCTGGCACCGAACTTCTCCAGGTCCTCCGCCGTCTCGCCCACGCAGATCACCGGGGAGAGGCCGTGCTTGAGCGCAGCCTTCACCTTGCCGGCCACGATCTCGTCGGACTCGGCGTGGTACTCGCGACGCTCGGAGTGTCCGATGATGACGTACTTCGCGTCGAGCTTCGCCAGGAACGCCCCGGAGATCTCGCCGGTGTACGCACCGGAGTCGTGCGCCGAGACGTCCTGCGCACCGAACGCGAACGGGATCTTGTCCGCGTCGATCAGCGTCTGCACGCTGCGGATGTCGGTGAAGGGCGGGAAGACCGCCACCTCCACGGACCCGTCCTCGTGCTTGGCGTCCTTCAGCGTCCAGTGCAGCTTCTGCACGAACGCCACCGCCTGCAGGTGATCCAGGTTCATCTTCCAGTTGCCCGCGATCAGCGGGGTACGGGAGCTCACGCCCATCCGAGGACCTCCAGCCCAGGTAGTTTCTTGCCCTCGAGGAATTCGAGGCTCGCGCCGCCGCCGGTCGAGATGTGCCCGAACTGATCGTCGGTGAATCCGAGCTGGCGGACGGCCGCGGCGGAATCGCCGCCGCCGACCACGCTGAGGCCGTCGACCTCGGTCAGTGCCTGCGCGACCGCCTTGGTTCCCGCAGCGAAGGCCGGGAACTCGAACACGCCCATCGGGCCGTTCCAGAACACCGTCTTCGATCCGCGGATAACCTCGGCGAAGCGTGCGGCGGTCTCCGGTCCGATGTCGAGGCCGATGCCCGACGAACCGAACGCCGTCTCCTCGATCGCGTCCGCGGCGGCCACCTCGTGGTCCGCGTCCGCACCGAAGGAGGCGGCGACGACCACGTCGGTCGGGAGCACGAGCTCCACGCCGCGCTCGGCCGCCTCGGCGATGTAGCCGCGGACGGTCTCGAGCTGGTCCTCCTCGAGAAGACTCGACGCGACGGCGTGCCCCTGTGCCTTCAGGAAGGTGAAGAGCATGCCGCCGCCGACGAGGATGCGGTCCACCCGCGGCAGCAGGTGCGAGATGACTCCGAGCTTGTCGCTCACCTTGGACCCGCCGAGCACCACCGCGTACGGCCGCTCCGGGTTCTCCGTCAGGCGATCGAGCACATCGAGCTCGGTCGCGATCAGGAGCCCCGCCGCCGAGGGCAGCAGCTTCGCGAGGTCGTAGACGCTCGCCTGCTTGCGGTGTACGACGCCGAAGCCGTCGGAGACGAGCACGTCGCCTAGCTCCGCGAGCTGCGCCGCGAAGGCACCGCGCTCGGCGTCGTCCTTCGACGTCTCCCCCGGGTTGAACCGGAGGTTCTCGATCACGACGACCTGACCGTTCTCGAGGGACGCCACGGCGTCCTTCGCGGCCTCGCCCACGGTGTCGCCGGCGAAGGCGACCGGGGCGCCGAGCAGCTCGGACAGCCGCTGGGCGACCGGCTCGAGGCTGTACTGCGGGTCGGGCGCGCCGTCGGGGCGGCCGAGGTGCGAGCAGACGACGACGCGGGCGCCCGCGTCGATGAGGGTCTTCAGGGTCGGCAGCGAGGCGCGGACACGGCCATCGTCCGTGATGACCCCGTCCCGCAGGGGGACGTTCAGATCACAACGGACGATGACGCGCTTGCCCTCGAGCGAACCCAGTGAGTCCAGGGTGCGCAGAGTCATGTGTCGGAGCTCAGATGCGCTCGGCGACGTACTCGGTCAGGTCGACGAGACGGTTGGAGTAGCCCCACTCGTTGTCGTACCAGCTCGAGACCTTGATCAGGTTGCCGCTGACGTTGGTGAGCGTCGAGTCGAAGATCGACGAGTGCGGGTTGTGCACGATGTCGCTCGACACGATCGGGTCCTCGTTGTACTGCAGGTACCCGGCCAGACGCCCCTCGGCCGCAGCCTTCTTGTAGGCCTCGTTGACCTCGTCCACCGTGAGGTTCTCGCGGTCCGTGATGAGCGTCAGGTCGACGATCGAGCCCGTGGGGACCGGCACGCGGTAGGAGGAGCCGCTGAGCTTGCCGTTCAGCTCCGGGAGGACGAGGCCGATGGCCTTCGCGGCACCCGTCGAGGCCGGCGTGATGTTGATCGCGGCGGCGCGGGCGCGGCGGAGGTCCTTGTGGGGACCGTCCTGCAGGTTCTGGTCGGCGGTGTAGGCGTGGGCCGTCATCATGAAGCCGCGGTCGATGCCGAAGGCGTCGTTGAACACCTTGGCCAGCGGCGCGAGGCAGTTCGTGGTGCAGGAGGCGTTGGAGATGATGTGGTCCGTCTCCGGGTTGTACGTCTCCTCGTTCACGCCCATGACGATGGTGCGGTCGTCACCCGTGGCCGGAGCCGAGATGAGGACCTTCTTCGCACCGGCGTCGATGTGCTTGCGCGCGGCGTCGGCGTTGGTGAAGAAGCCGGTCGACTCGATGACGATGTCCACGCCCAGCTCGCCCCACGGGAGGTTGGCGGGGTCACGCTCTGCGAAGGCCTTGATCTCCTTGCCGTCGACGGTGATGCTGTCGTCGTCGTACGTGATCTCGGCGTCGAGGACGCCGCTGACCGAGTCGTACTTCAGCAGGTGTGCCAGGGTCTTGTTGTCGGTGAGGTCGTTGACCGCGACGATCTCAAGGTCTGCTCCCTGCGCGAGAGCTGCGCGGAAGTAGTTGCGTCCGATGCGGCCGAAGCCGTTGATACCGATCTTGACAGACACTCAGGTCTCCCTGTTTCTCATGCGCCGAGCGCCGCCGTCGAGCGTGCGCCATGCGCGGGTTTTTTGGCTGAGATGGCGCCCCGACGAGCCGTGGGCCCGCCGGGACGCGACCCGATTACGACAGTACCAGCAGGCCGTTCGTCTGCTGACGGGCGACCTCGAGGCGCTGGGCGACGTTCTCCCAGTTGGCGATGTTCCACGCGGCCTTGACGTAGTCGGCCTTCACGTTGAGGTAGTCGAGGTAGAAGGCGTGCTCCCACATGTCCAGCTGGAACAGCGGGATGGTGCCCTGCGCGGTGTTCGACTGCTGGTCGAAGAGCTGCTGGATGATGAGGCGCGAGCCGATCGAGTCCCAGCTCAGGACGGCCCAGCCGGAACCCTGGATCCCGGTGGCGGCGGCGGTGAAGTGCGCCTGGAACTTCTCGAAGGAGCCGAAGTACTCGTCGATGGCCGCCTTGAGCTCGCCCTCGGGCTGGCCGCCGCCGTTCGGCGAGAGGTTGGTCCAGAAGATCGAGTGGTTGACGTGGCCGCCGAGGTTGAACGCGAGGTCCTTCTCGAGCTTGTTCACATTCGCGAGGTTGCCGCTCTCGCGGGCCTCGGCCAGCTGCTCCAGGGCGGTGTTGGCGCCCGCGACGTAGGTCGCGTGGTGCTTGTCGTGGTGCAGCTCCATGATCTTGCCGCTGATGTGCGGCTCGAGAGCGGCGAAGTCGTAGGGAAGGTCGGGGAGCGTGTAGGTTGCCATATCGCATTCATCCAATCCGCGCCGCGCCGCGGCGCTTGCCGATGCTCCGCGTCGCCGATGTGCGACGGAGAGCGGACGACTTTCATCCTACTGACGACAACGCCTCGGGTGTCCGGATCCTTCCGGGGGTTGACACGCCGTTCAGGGCGGCGTCACCCGGATCAGACGTCGAGACCGGCGGGGACGGCGGCCTCGGTCCCCGGGATGCCCTCCTGCTGCGCGCGCTTGTCCGCCATCGCCAGCAGGCGGCGGATGCGGCCGGCCACGGCGTCCTTGGTGAGCGGAGGGTCGGCGTGGTGACCGAGCTCGTCGAGGCTGGCGTCGCGGTGTGCGAGGCGGAGCTCGCCGGCGACACGGAGGTGGTCGGGCACCTCGTCGGCCAGGATCTCGAGAGCGCGCTCGACACGGGCGCATGCCGCCACGGCCGCCTGCGCGGAACGGCGGAGGTTCGCGTCGTCGAAGTTGACGAGACGGTTGACGCCGGCGCGCACCTCGCGGCGCTGTCGCAGCTCCTCCCACGCGAGAGCGGTGCGCTGGGCGCCCATCTCGCTGAGGATGGTGCGGATCGCCTCCCCCTCGCGCACGACGACGCGGGGAAGCCCGCGGACCTCGCGCGCCTTCGCGGCGACACCGAGGCGGTGGGCGGCACCCACGAGCGCCATGGCGGCCTCGGACGACGGGCAGGCGACCTCGAGCATCGCGGAGCGGCCCGGCTCGCTCAGCGAACCCGCGGCGAGGAAGGCCCCGCGCCAGAGGCCGGCGATCTCCGCACGGGACCCCGTGGTGAGGCGGTTCGGCAGTCCGCGGACCGGGCGGCGACGCTGGTCGAGCAGTCCGGTCTGGCGGGCAAGGGTCTCCCCCTGCGCGATGACGCGGACGGCCCAGCGGGCGCCGTCGTTGGCGGTGCTCGACTGCACCTGGGCGATCTCCGGGCGGACGCCGTAGATCTCGGCGAGGTCGCGGGCCACACGGCGGGCGAGGGTCTCGGCATCGACCTCCGCTTCCACCGCCACACGGCCGGCGATGGAGTGCAGACCACCGGCGAACCGGAGGATGGCCGTCACCTCAGCGACGCGCACCGTCGGGGGTGCATTGCGGATGCTGACGAGCTCAGCCTTGACGTCGGTGGTTAGTGCCACGAGACTCCTTCACGTTCACGCGCCGGGTCGCGACGCAAACCTCCAGCTTACTCGCTCGGGGGCCTATTCCCTGCCGAGGTCACGGTGGCGGACGTTGACCGCGACGCCCGGGATTCCCGCCAGTCGACGGGCGAGCTCCTCGGACATGGCGACCGAACGGTGCTTGCCGCCCGTGCACCCGATGGCGATCGTGGAGTGGCTCTTGTTCTCGCGCTGATACCCCTCGAGGACGGGCACGAGAGCCTTCGCGTAGGCGTCGAGGAACTCCTCCGCGCCGTCCCGGGAGAGCACGTACTCCCGCACGGTCTCGTCCTGCCCGGTGAGACCGCGCAGGTCCTCGTTCCAATACGGGTTCGGGAGGAAGCGCATGTCGGCCACGACGTCGACGTCGGTGGGCAGCCCGTACTTGAAGCCGAAGCTGAGCAGGGTGACCCGGTGCCGCGCCTCGCCCTCCTCCGAGAAGATGTCCGAGACCTTGGTCGCGAGCTGGTGGATGTTCAACGCCGAGGTGTCGATCACCAGATCCGCGGCCTCGCGGATCGGGGCGAGCCGGGCGCGCTCGGTCCGGATGCCGTCGAGGAGGGTGCCGTCGCCCTGAAGCGGATGCGGGCGCCGTACGGCCTCGAAGCGACGGACGAGGACGTCGTCCGAGGCGTCCAGGAAGAGCACGCGGATGGATCCCCTGGTGCGCAGCACGCGAGCGACACCCGGGAAGTCGTCGAAGAGGTTGCGGCCGCGCACGTCGACCACCGCCGCGACCTTCGGCAGCGCGTCGCCCCCCATGCCGGTGAGATCGAGCAGCGGTCGGAGGATCTGCGGCGGCAGGTTGTCGACGACGTACCAGCTGAGATCCTCCAGCGCGTTCGCCACCGTGGTCCGACCCGCGCCGGACATCCCGGTGACGATGAGGAATTCGCCCTGTTCCCCGTCAGACATCGCTCACTGCTCCTTCTCCCCCTCGGCCTCCCAGCCTAGCGAGTGGACAGGTGCGTATGGATGTTCTGGGCGAGCACCGGACCGATCCCCTGGACCTCCTGGATCTGCTGAGGTTCCGCGGCACGCAGCGCGGTGACCGACCCGAAGTGCTTGAGGAGGACCTTGATCCGCGAGGCCCCGAGACCGGGGACCTCGGCGAGCACCGTGGTGATGTCCTTCTTGCGCTTCTTGCGCTGGTGCGTGATGGCGAACCGATGCGCCTCGTCGCGAAGACGCTGGAGCAGATAGAGGGATTCGCTCGTCCGCGGCAGGATGACCGGGAAGTCGTCTCCCGGCAACCAGATCTCCTCCAGACGCTTGGCGATGCCGCAGACGGCGATCTCCGTGTGTCCGGCGTCGCGCAGTGCCCGCGCGGCGGCCTCGACCTGCGGCTGACCACCGTCCACGAGCAGCAGCTGCGGCGGGTAGGCGAACCGGGGCTTCCGGCGCACCCCCGCCTCGCCGACGTCTTCCGCGACCACCTCGTCGGTGGTGGGGTCGACGGTCTCCTGCTCTTCCGGGCGGTCGAGGTAGGCGAGCCGACGCCGCAGCACCTGGTACATGGAGTCGGTGTCGTCGGTGGTCTCCGCGATGTTGAAGGTGCGGTACTGGTCCTTGCGCGGCAGCCCGTCCTCGAACACGACCATGGACGCCACCACGTTGGTGCCGCCGAGGTGCGAGATGTCGAAGCACTCGATCCGGAGCGGTGCCTCCTCCATCCCCAGCGCCTCCTGGAGATCGGTGAGCGCCTGCGTGCGCGCGACGTAGTCGCTCGTCCGACGCGTCTTGTGCCTGATCAGCGCCTGCTGGGCGTTCAGAGTGGCCGTGCGCATGAGGTCGGCGCGCTGGCCGCGATGCGCCACGGCGATCTCGACCTTCCGGCCCCGGCGTTCGCGCAGCCACACCTCCAGCTCGGAAGCGTCGTCGGGAAGCACCGGCACGAGGATGCGGCGCGGCACGTCCTGGGCCTCGCCGTACGCCTGCTGGAGGACCTGCTCCACGAGCTCCCCACCCGTGATGTCGATCTCCTTCTCGATCGTCAGGGCCCGGACGCCTCGAACACGACCACCGCGGATGACGAAGTGCTGCACGGCGGCGGCGAGCTCGTCCTCCGCGATGCCGAACAGGTCGGCGTCCTCGTCGGCCGGGAGCACGAGGGCGCTCTTGCCGAGCACGGCCTCGATCGCCGAGAGCTTGTCACGGTATTTCGCGGCTGCCTCGTAGTCCATGGCCGCCGACGCCGCGAGCATGCGCTGCGTGAGCTCGCGGGTGAAGCGTTCGTCACCGCCCGCCATGAATGCGACGAAGTCGTCGACCATGGCGCGATGCTCCTCGATCGACACCGTCATCGAACACGGCCCACCGCACTTGCCGATCTGCCCGGGGAAGCACGGACGCCCCGTCTGCATCGCCCGCTTGTAACTGGCGTCGCTGCACGTGCGGATCGGGAACGCCTTGATCATCAGGTCGATGGTCTCGTGCACCGCCCAGACCTTCGGGTACGGACCGAAGTAGCGGGCCCCGGGGATCTTCCGGTTGCGGGTGACCAGCACACGCGGCGCCTCGTCCCCGAGCGTCACCGCCATGAACGGGTACGACTTGTCGTCCCGGTACTTGACGTTGAACGGCGGATCGAACTCCTTGATCCACATGTACTCGAGCTGGAGGGAATCGACGTCGGTGGGCACGACGGTCCACTCCACCGACGCCGCCGTCGTCACCATCCGGCGCGTGCGCTCGTGCAGTGTCCGCAGCGGAGCGAAGTAGTTCGACAGCCGCTGACGGAGGTTCTTCGCCTTCCCGACGTACAGCACCCGGCCGTTGGCATCGCGGAACCGGTACACCCCCGGGTCGGTCGGGATCTCGCCCGCCCGGGGCTTGTACGGCAGCACGTCGGCCATCAGCTGGCCTTCCGCGCGGAGCGCCCCTCACCCAGGATCTCGGCGAGGAACTGGCCGGTGTGGCTCTCCTCGACCCGCGCGATCTGCTCCGGCGTGCCGGTGGCGAGGATCGTGCCGCCGCCGGAACCACCCTCCGGACCCAGGTCGATCACCCAGTCGGCCGACTTGATCACGTCGAGGTTGTGCTCGATCACGATGACCGTGTTGCCCTTGTCGACCAGACCGTTCAGCACCTCGAGGAGCTTGCGCACGTCTTCGAAGTGCAGACCCGTCGTCGGCTCGTCGAGCACGTAGATGCTCCGACCATTGCTGCGGCGCTGGAGCTCGGTCGCGAGCTTCACGCGCTGCGCCTCACCGCCCGACAGCGTCGTCGCCGACTGCCCGAGGCGCACGTATCCCAGCCCCACGTCGACCAGGGTCTTCATGTAGCGGTGGATGGCCTGGATCGGCTCGAAGAACTCGGCCGCCTCCTCGATGGGCATCTCCAGCACCTCGGCGATGTTCTTGCCCTTGTAGTGCACGGCGAGGGTGTCGCGGTTGTACCGCTTGCCGTGGCACACCTCGCAGTCCACGTACACGTCCGGGAGGAAGTTCATCTCGATCTTGATCGTGCCGTCGCCCGAGCACGCCTCGCAGCGTCCGCCCTTGACGTTGAAGCTGAAGCGTCCGGGCTGGTAGCCGCGGACCTTCGCCTCGGGCGTCTCGCTGAAGAGCGTGCGGATGCGGTCGAAGACACCGGTGTAGGTCGCCGGGTTCGATCGCGGGGTGCGGCCGATCGGCGCCTGGTCGACGTGCACGACCTTGTCGAGGTTGTCGAGCCCGGTCACGCGCGTGTGCTTGCCCGGCACCGTCCGCGCCCCGTTGAGCCGCGACGCGAGCACCTGATACAGGATGTCGTTCACGAGGGACGACTTCCCGGATCCGCTGACGCCGGTGACCGCGGTCAGCACGCCGAGCGGGAAGTCGGCCGTGACGTTGCGGAGGTTGTTGGCGCGGGCGCCCACGACGCTGAGCATGCGCTTCTTGTCGATCTTCCGACGCTTCGCCGGCATCGGGATCTCCCGACGGCCCGAGAGGTAGTCCCCGGTCATCGACTCGGTGTCGGCGAGCAGCGCCGAGTACGGCCCGGAGTGGACCACGGCCCCGCCGTTCACACCGGCCCCCGGACCGATGTCGACCACCCAGTCCGCGGCCTCGATGGTCTCCTCGTCGTGCTCGACGACGATCAGGGTGTTCCCGAGATCGCGAAGCGTGAGCAGCGTCTCGATGAGCCGGCGGTTGTCGCGCTGGTGCAGTCCGATCGACGGTTCGTCGAGGACGTAGAGCACGCCGGTGAGACCGGAGCCGATCTGCGTGGCGAGGCGGATGCGCTGGGCCTCGCCACCCGACAGCGAGCCGGCCGAACGGCTGAGGTTGAGGTAGGACAGACCGACCTGGAGGAGGAAGTCGAGGCGCAGGCGGATCTCACGGAGCACCTGGGCGGCGATCTTGGCCTCGCGGTCGGTGAGGTGCAGCTTCTCCATGAAGGCCCGGGCATCGGCCAGGCTCAGGTGGGAGACCTCGGCGATGGAGTGACCGTGCACCTGCACGGCCAGCACCTCGGGCTTGAGACGGTCGCCGTTGCAGACCGGGCACGGGACCTCGCGGAGGTACTCGCCCCACCGGCTGCGCTGGGTGTCGGACTCGGCCTGCAGGTACTGCCGCTCGATGTACGGCACCACGCCCTCGAAACCGGAGGCGTAGCGCATCTCACGGCCGTAGCGGTTCTTCCACTTGACGGTGACCTTGTAGTTCTCTCCGCGCAGGACTGCCTCCTTGACGTCGGAGTGCAGTTCGCGCCACGGGGTGTCGAGGGAGAAGTCGAGGTCGCGGGAGAGTCCTTCGAGGAGGCGCTCGTAGTACTGGAAGAGCCCCTTGCCCTGCGTGGTCCACGGGATGATGACGCCCTCGCGGATCGAGAGGTCTTCGTCGCCGAGCATCAGATCGACGTCCACCGACATGCGGGTGCCGAGGCCCGAGCACGCGGGGCAGGCACCGAACGGCGCGTTGAAGGAGAACGTGCGCGGCTCGATCTCGGTGAGGGTGAGCGCGTGGCCGTTCGGGCACGCGAGCTTCTCCGAGAACGTCTGCCAGGCGTCGTCGCCCTCGCCGTCCACGTAGTTGATCTGCACGACCCCACCGGCGAGACCGAGAGCGGTCTCCACCGAGTCGGTCACGCGTCCGAGGATGTCGGGCGAGGCGACGAGGCGGTCGACGACCACCGCGATGTCGTGCTTGTAGCTCTTCTTGAGCGTCGGAGGCTCGGCCAGCTGGATGAGCTCGCCGTCGACGATCGCCCGCGAGTAGCCCTTCGCCCCGAGCTCCCGGAACAGGTCGACGAACTCGCCCTTCTTCTGGGAGACGATCGGCGCGACCACCTGGTAGCGGGTGCGCTCCGGGAGCTCCATGAGCTGGTCGGCGATCTGCTGGACGGTCTGCCGCTGGATCTTCTCGCCGCACACCGGACAGTGCGGAACGCCGATACGCGCCCAGAGCAGACGCATGTAGTCGTAGATCTCGGTGATCGTGCCGACCGTGGACCGGGGGTTGCGGTTCGTCGACTTCTGATCGATCGACACCGCCGGGCTCAGCCCCTCGATGAAATCGACGTCCGGCCGGTCGACCTGACCGAGGAACTGCCGCGCGTAGGCGCTCAGCGACTCGACGTACCGGCGCTGCCCCTCGGCGAAGATCGTGTCGAAGGCGAGGCTCGACTTCCCCGATCCGGAGAGGCCGGTGAAGACCACCAGCGAGTCACGGGGGATATCGATGTCGACGTTCTTGAGATTGTGCACGCGGGCGCCGCGGACACTGAGTTTTCCTGGGGAAGCAACGGGGACGATGGGCACCGAACAAGTCTACGAGGGGCCACGGACATCGGCTCCGAGAACGCCGAACGCCCCGGTTCCTGCAGCCGCCACGTCGGCCCGTCTCGCAGCGCGGACCGCGAGCAGGACCCCACCCAGCAGCATCGCCGCGGCGACCGGTGCCAGGAGCGCGGTCGTCCCGGTGATCTGCCGCTCGGTGAGCAGCCAGACTCCGAACGCGACCGGCTGGGCGAGCAGCTGGACCGTGAGGAAGCGGCCGGCGGTCGGAAGCAGGACCGGGAGGGCCACACGCGAGGACGGCGGCACCACGAGACTCAGCGACGCGCACACGTGCAGAGCATGCACGCACAGCAGCGCCAGCGCCGTCCGGCCGGGATCCGGCTCGGTGAGGATCACCCCGAACGGCAGGCACGCGAGCGCCACCCAGGCGGCGAGGCTGCGCGGGATCGCGACGGCGACGAGCGCGGCGAGCACCGCGATGCCCTGCCACAGCGGGAACGGGATGAGCAGCAGGGCCCCGCAGGCGGCCACGGCGACCATCGCGAGCCGGATGACGATGCCCGGCACCGCGGCGCCGGTGCGGAACGAGCGGACGGAACGACTCATCGGCGCCCCGTCCCCCGGCGCGTGAGACGACGCGCCGCCAGCCGCATCGCCGCATCGGCTCCGCTCGACCACGGCACCACCTCGATGCCCGCGTGGTCCAGCTCCGTCAGGATGTCGGCGCGTTCGGCGAGCAGCGTGCGAAGCGCGATCCGCTGTTCCCTGGTGAGGCGGGTCGCCTCCGGCACAGGGAGCACGTCGACCGCCACGACGGCGTGGCCCGCGGCACGCCAGCTCGTTGCCAGCCGCGCGGCGACCCCGTCGACGAACGTCGAGAGCACGAAGACGATCGAGCCGGGCGGCACCACCGGCGAGCGACGATACGAGGGGTCGGCGCCGAGGCCGGTGGCCGCGATGGCGCGGCGGAGACGGGCGAGGTGCCGCACTCCTCCACCGGACGGCAGCGACACCCCGTCCGGGGAGAGCGCGTGATAGGCGACCCGGTCCCCGACTCCGGTGGCGGCCGTGGCGATCGCCAGGGCAGCCTCACGCGCGTGATCGAGCGACGTGACCCCGGAGCGATCGGCGTCGCCGCTCCCCCACGCGGCGACGACGGCACCCAGGTCTTCGGCGGTGTCGATCGCGATGACCACCGAGGAATCGCTCAGCGCATCGTCCCTGCGCACCAGGAGGTCGCCGGGGCGACGGGCGACTCGCGCGGTCGCCCGCCAGTCCACCCGCCGGAGCTCATCCCCCGGGACGAAGGGCTGGATGTCGCGGAAGTCCCCACCCTGACCGGGGCGCGAGCCCGGATGGGCACCGTGGAGTCCGGTGAGTCGCGGCGCCACCGGGAGGGCGCTGATCCGCACGCCGCGCGGGGGCGCGTTCCAGACGACCGCCGTCCGGGGAAGGAGCCCCGTGACCCACGCACCGTCGAGGTCGGATCCCCGCGCGGTCACGCCGAGCGGCTCGCTCGGACCGGAGTGCTGCAGAGCACTGCGGGCCGTGACGCACGCGGCGCCGGGCCGTACGTCCGCGAGGCCGGTGCGCCGTCCGTCCTGATCCACCGCGACCTGGACGGCGTCGGCCGTCAGCAGCACGTCCACGGTGGTCCGCACCTCCGGGCGGTCACCGTCGCCGACGGCCTGGGCCCGCAGCGCGATGCGTGCGTGTCCGGGACGGGGGCGCGAGAGGAGCGCCCAGCCCGCGGTCAGCGCCAGCGGCAGCCCGAGGGCGACGACGTCCGGACGCGAGGAGGCGAGCCCGACCGCCGCGAGGATCGCGGCGCCGGCGATGCCGAGCGCGATGACCGGCGTGCGCCGCCACGTGAGTGCGGCGGTGGACTCGGTCGCCGTCTCGTCCGTCACGGCGTCGTCGCGACCGTCGGAGGCACCGGCGTCCGAGCCAGCGCCGCGTCCACCACCGTCCGCGGATCGACGCCCTGCGCCCAGGCCTGCGGCGTCAGCGTCAGGCGGTGAGCGAGGACCGGCACCGCGATGCGCTTGATGTCGTCCGGCCGCACATACGCCCGGCCGTCCAGCGCGGCGAGCGCGCGGCCGAGGAGGACGAGCGCCTGCGAGCCGCGCGGGGACGCGCCCACGGCCACCGTCGCGGCCTCGCGGGTGGCGCGGGCGAGTTCGACGGCGTACCGCACGACGTCGGGATCGACGTGGATGCGCTCGACCGCGGCCTGGAGGCGCTGGAGGCCCTCCGCGTCCAGAACGGGTGCGACCTCGACATCCGGGCTCTGCCGCTCGACGCGGTCGAGGATGATGCGCGCCTCCTCCTCAGCGCCGGGATAGCCCACGGCGAGCCGCACCATGAACCGGTCGAGCTGGGCTTCGGGCAGCGCGTACGTCCCCTCGTACTCGATCGGGTTCGAGGTCGCGATCACGTGGAAGGGCCGTGGGAGGGCGAACCGATTGCCCTCCACCGTCACCTGGCGCTCGGCCATGGCCTCGAGCATCGCCGACTGCGTCTTCGGCGTCGTCCGGTTGATCTCGTCCGCGAGCAGCAGGCCCGTGAAGAGGGGGCCGGGGCGGAAGGCGAACTCTCCGGTCGAGGGCGAGTACACATACGAGCCGGTGACGTCGCCGGGAAGCATGTCAGGAGTGCACTGCAGCCGACGGAAGTCCAGGCCGAGGGCCTCCGCCAGACTCCGCGCGGCGAGCGTCTTGCCGAGGCCGGGGACGTCCTCGAAGAGCACATGTCCCCCGGCAAGGATCGTGGCGAGCGCCAGAGTCAGAGGCTCGTCCATCCCGACCACCGCTGTCCGGACGCCGGCGAGCACGCGGCGTCCGACGTCGGCGATCTGCGCGGTCTCATCGTTGGTCATGAAGTCTCCTCCGTGTCGGTCGGGATGCGGTCGAGGGCGTCGAGGACGCGCTCGATGTCGGCACGCTGCACGTCACGCGCGTGCAGGGACGCTCGAACGCCGTCCCCCAGCATCGCGTCGATGCGCGGGTGGTCGTCAGGATCGTCGAGGTCGAGGCCGCGATGGGCGAGGCGGCGCCGGACGACCCCCTGCACGCGCCGCACGACGACGTGCCCGGCGACGCCCGTGCGGGTGTTGATCGCCCAGGCCATCCGCGACACGTCCGAGCCGCGCGATTCCGCTCGCGGCGCCTCCGGCGGCCACACGACCGCCTCGTCGACGAAGACCTGCCGAGTGGCCGCGACCACCGCGAGCAGGAGGAGGGTCCAGGCCACGGCGAAGGCGGCAGGCACTCCGAGCACGATGAGCACGGTGAGGAGAGCGGCCCCGATGAGGGCGCTGATCACCGTCACGACGATGCCCTTCACCGCCACCCCTCCTTGATGCCCCGGAGGGCGACCACGGCGCTCTGTCGGTCCTGCTCGTCTGCGACCAGCCCACCGAAGCGGACCCGCTCGTACAGCCCCTGGAGCCGGAGCACGTCGGCCGCGATGCTCCGGCGGGCACCGACCACCCGGGCCGTGAACTCCGCCGGCGTCTCGGCGGCTCCGCGACCGTGGCCGGCGTCGGCGGCGGATTCCTCCAGTCCGACCCACGCGGCGACGATCGCATCACCGGGATCGGGCCTCGCTGTCACGGTGCGCAACGCGGCGGAGGCCCCGCGGCGGATGACCTCCTCGTTCGGAGGTACCGCGGGAGTGCTGCCACCGTCCTCCCCGGCGGCAGCGGTGACCTCACGACGATCGAGCGGACGTGCCTGCCACAGCCGTCGGAGGAAGCGGAGGAGCTGGCGCAGGACCACGAGGACGAGCGCGAGGACGGCCAGCGTCAGCAGCGCCCCGAAGACCACCCCGAGAATCTGCGCGAGAGCGGATTCGCCCCAGGACTCCGGGGGCGGTGGTGTCCCGGTCGTCGACGGGACCGGGAGGACGACGTCTTCCGGGGGCGGCGCCGTGCTCTCCGATCGGGACGACGAGAACTCCGGGGTGCTCTGTCCCGCGGCAGCGAGCATGAGGACCCCGAACAGTCCGGCGATCGCGGCGAGGCCGAGCAGCGGCGCGGTGGGCCATGACCGGCGCACGGCCTCCGGTGCACGGACCGGAGGCTCTGGGCGCGACATGCCTCCACCCTAGGGGCGCGACCCGAGACGGCCCCGTTCCGCACCAGGGTGCCGCGGAACGGGTCAGCTCTGCTCGGGGCGCCGCCCCGCGAAGGCCCCGAGCCCGTCGCGGAGGGCGGCGATCTCGCCGATGCCCATCCCCACGGCGGCCATCACCTGCCGCGGCACATCCACGGCCCTCGCACGCAGAGCCGCTCCGGCATCGGTGAGCGTGATCTCCAGTCGGCGCTCGTCTTCACTGCTGCGCTGGCGCGTCACCAGGCCGTCGGCCTCGAGCCTCTTGACGAGGGGCGACGCGGTCGCGGGCTCCAGCGCGAGGTCGGCGGCGAGGTCGTTCAGGGTCCGCGGCGACCGCTCCCACAGGGCGAGCATCACCAGGTACTGCGGGTGCGTCAACCCGAGCGGCTCGAGGATCGGCCGGTAGATCGCCACGACGTTCCGCGCCGCCGTGACCACGGCGAAGCAGAGCTGATTCTCGAGCCGGAGCAGATCGTCGGTGTCAGTCACGGTCCTGACTATACATCCGCACGAATCATTAGTACACTAATGAACATGTCACGCGACTCCAGCCGCCCCCCTCTTCGCACCCGCATCCGCGAGGCGGGGGGCCTTTACACCTGGGTGAACACCAACCTCGTGCGTCTCGCCGGCCCGGCCTCGGTCGGGCCGTACGAGAAGACGCCGCCGCCCAGCGCCGCGGAGCGCGCCGAACGGGCCTGTCCGCTGTGCGGCGCGCCGATGACCGAGCACGAGATCGATCGCTCGGGCCCGAAGACGCTGGTGCACTGCCCGTAAGCTCCCTCGGCGTCAGTCGTCGTCATCGGCGAGCGCGGCGCCGACCGACTCGCGGGCCATGTCGATCCACGTCATGAGCGCGGCGTCGTCGGCGATCGCCGAGGCTGCGACATCGATCCAGCCGGACCCCATGGTGCGGGATCCCATCACGGCACGCGCGGCCCCGGGCAGCGTCACGGCGACAGCCCCGTTCTCCTCATCCACGCGGACGAGAAGCGTCCCGTCCTTCCGGGCACCCACGAGGATGCGCCCCTCGTCGAGGAATGCCCTGGTCCCGAACATCCGGCGCTCCTCTATGGAAGGGTCGGCCCCGAGCAGTGCGCGGACGCGGTCCGCGAGTTCCTCTCCTGCGGCATCCATCTCGGCTCCATCTACGCGTGCCCGGCCCGCTCCATCGACCGGAGCTCCTTCTTCAGATCCTGCACTTCGTCGCGCAGGCGCCCGGCGAGCTCGAACTTCAACTCCGCGGCTGCCGCGAGCATCTGATCGGTGAGGTCCTGGATCGTGGCCTCCAGCTGCTGAGCGCCCTCGGCCGCGATCCCGGTGCGCCGCAGGTTCGGCGTCGGCGACTTGCCCTTGCCCGACGCGCGGCCCCGGCCGGACATCAGCTCCGCCGTATCCTGACCCTCGCGCGCCAGCACCTCTGTGATGTCGGCGATGCGCTTGCGCAGCGGCTGCGGATCGATGCCGTGCTCCTTGTTGTACGCGATCTGCTTCTCACGCCGACGGTCGGTCTCCTCGATGGCCTTGGCCATGGAGTCCGTCATGTTGTCCGCGTACATGTGGACTTCACCCGAGACGTTGCGCGCCGCGCGGCCGATCGTCTGGATGAGTGAGGTCCCGGAGCGGAGGAAGCCCTCCTTGTCCGCGTCGAGGATCGCGACGAGCGACACCTCCGGGAGGTCGAGTCCCTCGCGCAGCAGGTTGATACCGACCAGGACGTCGTACACACCGGCGCGAAGTTCGCTGAGGAGCTCGACGCGGCGCAGGGTGTCGACGTCGGAGTGCAGGTAGCGCACCCGGACGCCGTGCTCGCCGAGGAAGTCCGTCAGCTCCTCCGCCATCTTCTTCGTGAGCGTCGTGACGAGCACGCGCTCGTCCCGCTCCACGCGAAGCCGGATCTCTTCGAGGAGATCGTCGATCTGCCCCTTCGAGGGCTTGACGATGATCTCCGGGTCGACGAGGCCGGTCGGGCGGATGATCTGCTCCACCACGCCGTCGGCGATGCCCATCTCGTACTTGCCGGGGGTGGCGGACAGGTAGACGGTCTGCCCCACGCGGTTCTTGAACTCGTCCCAGCGCAGCGGTCGGTTGTCCATCGCGCTCGGCAGCCGGAATCCGTGGTCGACGAGGGTGCGCTTGCGGGACGCGTCGCCTTCGTACATCGCGCCGATCTGCGGCACCGTGACGTGGGACTCGTCGATGACGAGCAGGAAGTCGTCCGGGAAGAAGTCGAGGAGCGTGTGCGGGGGCTCGCCGGGCATGCGTCCGTCCATGTGACGCGAGTAGTTCTCGATGCCGGAGCAGAATCCGAGCTGCTGGAGCATCTCCAGGTCGAAGGTCGTGCGCATCCGGAGGCGCTGCGCCTCGAGGAGCTTGCCCTGACGCTCGAACTCCTTCAGCCGCTCCTCCAGCTCGTGCTCGATGGTGCCGATGGAGCGCTGGATGACGTCGGTGCCCGCGACGTAGTGCGAGGCGGGGAAGATCGGCACGGCGTCCAGTTTCTCGATGACCTCGCCCGTGAGCGGGTGAAGCGAGTAGAGCGCCTCGATCTCGTCGCCGAACAGCTCGATGCGGATGGCGTGCTCCTCGTACACCGGGATGATCTCGATCGTGTCGCCGCGCACGCGGAAGTTTCCCCGCGAGAAGTCGACGTCGTTGCGGTTGTACTGCATCGCGATGAACTGACGGATCAGGGCGTCGCGGTCGTACCGCTCCCCCACCTGCAGCGCGACCATGGCGCGCAGGTACTCCTCCGGAGCACCCAGGCCGTAGATGCAGGAGACGGTCGACACCACGACCACGTCACGCCGGCTCAGCAGGGAGTTCGTCGTCGAGTGGCGGAGCCGCTCGACCTCCGCGTTGATCGAGGAGTCCTTCTCGATGAAGGTGTCCGTCTGCGGGACGTAGGCCTCGGGCTGGTAGTAGTCGTAGTACGAGACGAAGTACTCGACGGCGTTGTTCGGCATGAGCTCGCGGAACTCGTTGGCGAGCTGTGCCGCGAGGGTCTTGTTGTGCGCGAGCACGAGCGTGGGACGCTGCACCTGCTCGACGAGCCAGGCCGTGGTCGCCGACTTGCCCGTTCCGGTGGCGCCGAGCAGCACGATGTCGGTCTCGCCCGCGTTGATACGGGAGGCCAGCTCGGCGATGGCCTGCGGCTGGTCACCGGCAGGGGCGTACTCGCTGATGACCTCGAAGGGGCGGACACTGCGGGTGGGCTGCATACATCAAGCGTATGCCGCCCCTCCGACATCGGGGCCGCGTCCGGCGGCGACACCGCTTCAGCTTGCGCGGAGCCGGTTCCAGAGCGCGTCCGTCTGGGCCAGCGTGTCCGCGATCGATCCTGCGGTGTCGATCACGACGTCGGCGATCGCGAGCCGTCGGTCGTCCGGAACCTGGGCGGCGATCCGTCCGCGGGCGTCGTCGGGCGTCATCCCGCGCAGGTGCACGAGCCTCTCGAGACGGACCTCCTCCGGGGCATGCGCGACGACGATCGCATCCCAGGGGTCGTCGACACGAGCCTCCACGAGAAGCGGCACGTCGTACACGACGACGGCATCCGGATCAGCCTGGAAGGCGGCGTCGAAACGACGCTGGGACTCGGCCCGTACGGCCGGGTGCACGATGGCATTCAGCTGTGCGAGACGGCCCGGATCGGCGAACACGGTCGCACCGAGAGCGGCTCGGTCGAGCGACCCGTCTTCGGCGATGACCTCGTCACCGAACGTCCGCGCGATCGCGCCGAGCACCGCGGATCCGGGCGCCTGCACCTCGCGCACGATCCGATCCGCGTCGACGACCACCGCGCCGAGTTCGGCGAGCCGGTTCGCGATGGTGGACTTTCCCGACGCGATGCCTCCGGTGAGAGCGATGAGGGGCATCCGACCATCCTGCCACGCCTGTCCGAGGGCGGCGCACGACGCTGCCGCCGAACAATCGGGAAAGCTTCGGTCCCTCTTGAGGAAGACTTGACGGTCCCCTGAGGTGCGCTGCGTAACGTCGAAGCCATGACGAACACGGATGCCCCCGCACGCCCTGACCGCACCGAGCGACGCTCCCGGCGGCGCCCGATCATGGCGTTCGCGCTGGCCGTGCTCGCGACCGGAGGGATCGGTGCCGCGCTCACGAGCGCCGCGTGGACCGACAACACCTTCTTCAGCGCCCCGGCCGCAGGAGCCACCTTCAACCTCCAGGGTTCCACCGACGGGACCACCTGGAAGGAGTCGGCCGCGAAGAACAGCATCGAGCTCGTCGTGCCCGCGGAGAAGCTGGCCAACCTGCTCCCGGGCGAGACCCGCACGATCAAGCTCTGGGTGAAGAACGCCAGCTCCGTCAACGCCGCACTCACCTCGACCGTCGAGTACGCCCCCGGCAACACGGCGACGGACTTCACGGTCAAGCCGACGGCGACGATCACCGGGCTCGCGGCGTCGCTGACCTCCTCCGGCTCCACGGCGACCGATGAGTTCGACCTCGTCGTCACCACCCCGGCCGACTGGCCGACGAGCAACCAGGGCAAGACCGGCACGATCCTCGTCACGGTCTCCGCCACCGCCACCAACTGACCCCTCGCCCCGCAGCAGAGAACGAAGAGACGAACCGTGGTGCAGATCCTCCGCCGGCTCGCCCTGCCCGTGCTCTGGGCGCTGGCTGCCACGGGCGTGGGCTGCGGCGTCGTCTGGGGCGCCACGGCGATCGGGCTCATCCAGCCGCTCGTCGTGATCTCGGGCTCGATGGAGCCCGGGATCATGACAGGCGATCTCCTCATCGCCACGAAGGTCCCCGCCGACTCTCTGGAGGTGGGTGACGTCGTCAGCCTTCGGAGCGCGCTGACCGACTCCCTGGTGACCCATCGCATCACCGCCATCGAAGCCGCCGACGGCGCGCGCACGATCACCATGAAGGGCGACAACAACGAGTTCTCCGACGCTCTCGACTATCCGGTGACCGGCGATGTCTGGAAGCCGGCGGTGCAGCTTCCCGGTTGGGGGACCACCATCATGCGGATGACCACGCCCGCCGTCGCCGTCCCGCTGCTCCTCGGACTCCTGGGGCTGCTCGGCCTGAGCATGATGAGCCCCGGGGAGCGACCGGCGCGGAAGCCGCTGACCACGTGATGCCGGCACGACGGGTCTCCCCGATGGCCGGCTTCGCGGTCGCGATGGCGTTCGTCTTCCTGGCCGTCGCCCAGGGAAGCGTCTCGACCACCACCGCGGCGTGGACGGATCGGACCGTGGTCACGGCGACGGTGACGTCCGCCTCGGCATGGTTGTCGCCGTTCGCGGGGAACACGTGCAAGGCCTACAGCAGCCCGTCGGCCGCTCCCACCAGCTGCGCGATCACGGCGATCCGCTACGAGGAGATCAGCGACACCTCCGGCCACTTCTACATCAGCACGAACGCCCCGGGCGGGTCGCACCACGTCGACGTCGACGTGGATCTGAAGAAGGCGACGGGCCTTCCCCGGACGTGGACCTCGTGGACCGCTGCGGGGGTGCTCCCGGGCAGCCACGTCACGCCGGACCCCGCGTGGACGTGCTCCTCGTTGCCCCGGCTCACCGGCCGCAGCCTCGACTGGCACCTCACCGACCTTCAGGTTGCCGTGACGCTGCAGCGCACCACGGCGAACACGATCTGCACCTGAGCCTCCTGGGCGGGGCGCGGCACCCCTCAGCGCGCGAGCAGCTGCCGTCGGGAGCTGATCACCCCGGTGTCGAAGCCGGCGAGATGCAGGCCGCCGTGGAAGCGGGCGTGCTCGATCTTGATGCAGCGGTCCATGACCACCGAGAGCCCGGCCGCCTCCGCGATCGCGGCGGCATCCTCGTTCCAGGAGCCGAGCTGGAGCCACAGGGTCTTCGCTCCGCTGTCGATCGCTTCCTGCGCGACCCCCGGGAGGTCGTCGTGACGACGGAACACGTCCACGATGTCGGGCTGCACGGGCAGGGCGCTCAACGACGGGTAGACCGGCTGGCCGAGGATCTCGGTCTCCCTCGGGTTCACGAGATAGACGTCGTAGGCCGTGCTGGACAGCAGGTAGGTCGCGACGAAGTACGAGGCCCGTGACGGATTCCCGGAGGCACCGACGATGGCGATCGATCGCGCCCGCCGCAGCAGTCCGAACCGCTGCGGCTGCGAGGGCCCGGTCCAGGTGCGGCCCGGCTCCACGGCAGCGGGGAGCGCGCAGCTGGCGGCATCCGTGGTCGACGGGATGGCGCAGGCGTCGCCGGCGGAGGTCGTGCTCATCGGTGGGCTCCCGTCGCGAGGGTGAGGGCCTGGTCGAGGTCCCAGATGATGTCCTCGGCGTCTTCCAGGCCGACAGAGATGCGGATCAGGTCGGGACGCACGCCCGCGGCGACGAGCTGCTCCTCGGTGAGCTGGCGGTGCGTGGTGGAGGCCGGGTGGATCACCAGGGTGCGGGCGTCGCCGATGTTGGCGAGGTGGGACGCGAGCTGCAGGTTCTCGATGAACGCCTCCCCCGCGGCGCGGCCGTCCTCGGCGGCGACCCCGAACGCGAACACGGATCCCGGTCCCAGCGGCAGGTACCGCGCGGCACGCTCGTGATGCGGATGACCTTCCAGCCCCGCCCAGGTGACGTAGGACACGCGGGGGTCGGCGGCCAGCCACTCGGCGACGACCCGGGCGTTGGCGATGTGGGCGTCGATGCGCTGCGGCAGCGTCTCGACGCCCTGCAGGAGCGCGAAGGCCGACTGCGGGCTCAGCGCCGGCCCGATGTCGCGCAGCTGCTCGGAGCGCAGCTTGGTCAAGAATCCGTACTCGCCGAAGTTCCCCCACCAGGAGATCCCGCCGTAGGAGGCCACCGGTTCGGTCATCTGCGGGAACTTGCCGTTCCCCCAGTCGAAGGTGCCCTTCTCGATGACCACGCCGCCGAGGGTCGTGCCGTGACCGCCGAGGAACTTCGTGACCGAGTGGATGACGATGTCCGCCCCGTGTTCCAGCGGGCGCGCGAGGTACGGGGTGGCCAGCGTGGCGTCGACGACGAGCGGCACCCCCGCCTCATGCGCGACGGCGGCGAGACCCGCGATGTCGGCGATCTCGCCCGACGGGTTCCCGATCATCTCGACGTAGACGACCTTGGTCTCCGGACGGATGGCCGCGGCGAAGTCGGCCGGGTCGGAGGAGCTGACGAACGTCGTCGCCACGCCGAACCGTCGCAGGGTGACGTCGAGCTGCGTCACCGTGCCGCCGTAGAGCTGCGCGGCGGCGACGACATGATCGCCCGCGCCCACGAGGGCAGCGAACGTGATGAACTCGGCGCTCATCCCGGAGGCGGTCGCCACCGCCCCGATACCGCCTTCCAGCGAGGCCAGCCGCTCCTCCAGGGCGGCGACGGTGGGGTTGCCGATGCGCGAGTAGATGTTGCCGTACTTCTGCAGCGCGAAGAGATTCCCGGCGTCGGCCGCATCGTCGAAGACGAACGACGTCGTCTGGTAGATCGGCACCGCCCGCGCTCCGGTGGCGGCGTCCGGTGTGCCGCCGGCGTGCAGAGCGCGGGTGCGGAACCCGAAGCGGTGGTCCTCGGTCATGATGTCCTCGATTCTGCGGCGAGAGCGCCGGCGATGTCGTCGACGGCCCAGGGGTTCTGCAGTGACGTCGTGTCGCCGAGGGCCTGCGGAGTGCGTCCCGCGCGCCGATCCTGTTCGGCATCCCAGAGCTGCGCGAGCAGGCGGCGCATGATCTTCCCCGAGCGTGTCTTGGGCAGGTCCGGCACGACGACGATGTGCTTCGGCTTCGCGACCGGACCGATCGCGCGGGCGACCTCAGCGCGCAGCGCGTGCGCGTCGATCTCCGCCCGGCCGGACGGGGTGACGAACGCCACGACCGCCTGCCCGGTGACCGGATCCGCCACGCCGGCGGACCCGGCTTCGCCGACCGTCTCGTGCGCCACGAGCGCCGACTCGATCTCGATCGTCGAGAGGCGATGACCGGACACGTTCACGACGTCGTCGAGCCGGCCCAGGATCCAGATGAACCCGTCGGCGTCCCGGGTCGCCCCGTCTCCGGCGACGTAGTAGCCGCCGTGCGCGCCCACGCCGGCGTACGCGGACCAGTATGCGTCGCGGTAGCGCTCCGGGTTCCCCCAGACGGTCCGCGCCATCCCCGGCCACGGGCGCCGGACGACCAGCGTCCCGGATCGGCCCGGCGCCACCTCGTCCCCGTTCTCGTCGACCACCGCGACGTCGATGCCCGGAAGCGGGACCGACGCAGAGCCGGGCTTCAGCGGCATGATGCCGGGCAGGGGGGCGATCATCGCGGCGCCGGTCTCCGACTGCCACCACGTGTCGATGACGGGGAGCTCCTCCCGCCCGAAGTTCCGGCGGAACCACACCCAGGCCTCCGGATTGATCGCCTCCCCCACCGTGCCGAGCAGTCGCAGGGTCGACAGGTCGTGGCCGCTCGGCAGCTCGTCGCCGAACCAGGTCATGAACGTCCGGATGAGCGTCGGGGCCGTGTAGTAGACCGTGACGCCGTAGCGCTCGATGATCTCCAGGTGCCGCTCGCGGCGCGGAGTGTCCGGCGTGCCCTCGTAGATGACCTGGGTGAGCCCGTTCGACAGCGGCCCGTAGATCTCGTAGGTGTGGGCCGTGACCCAGGCGAGGTCGGCCGTGCACCAATGGACGTCGTCGGGTTTGGCGTCGAAGTGCGCCCAGTGCGCCCAGCTCGCGTGGGTCAGGTAGCCACCGGAGGTGTGCACGAGGCCCTTGGGCTTCCCGGTCGTGCCGGAGGTGTAGATGATGAAGAGCGGGTGCTCGGCGTCGAAGGCCTCCGCCCGATGCGCGGTGGGAGCCGTGTCGACGACATCGTGCCACCACACGTCCCGGCCTTCGGTCCACGGGACGCTCTGTCCGGTGCGACGGAGCACGAGGACGTGTTCGAGGTCCGGCAGTCCCGCAGCGGCGGCATCGGCGGCGGACTTGACCTCGGTCGCCGTCCCCCGCCGGAACTGGCCGTCGCTGGTGACGAGCAGCTTCGCCCCGGTGTCCTCGAGCCGGAACCGCACGGCCTCCGCGGAGAACCCTCCGAACACGAGCGAGTGGACGGCTCCGATCCGCGCGCACGCGAGCGTGATGACCACGGTCTCCACGAGCACAGGGAGGTAGATCACCACGCGGTCCCCCGGTCGGATCCCGAGGTCTTCCAGCGCGTGCGCCGCCTGAGCCACACGACGCTGCAGGTCGGCGTAGGTCACCGAGATCCGGTCGCCGGGCTCCCCTTCGAAATGCAGCGCGACCTTGTCTCCGCGTCCGGCGTCGACATGACGGTCCACGCAGTTCACCGCGACGTTCAGCCGTCCGCCGAGGAACCACCGCGCCGCGGGGACGGCACCGTCGACGGGCGGCTCCCACTCGTGCACGGCCGTCCACGGCTCGGCCCAGTCCAGTCGGCGCGCCGCGTCCTCCCAGAAGGCCAGAGGATCAGCGGCCGCGCGCTCGTAGGCGTCCGCGGTCACGTTGGCGTCGAGGAACGCGGGCGACGGAGGATAGACCCGTACCTCCTGCAGCCGAGCCTCGGTCGTCGTCACGTCCATCGCCGCAGCAGGTACTTCTCCAGCAGCGCGAGCACGCCGTTGGTGATGGTGCCGAGCAGCGCGAGCAGCACGATGGAGAGCAGGATGCGGTCGACGCGCCCCGTGCTCTGGGAGTCGGTCAAGAGGAAACCGAGCCCCATGGACGAGGCGATCAGCTCGGCGGCGACCAGGAACAGCCACGCCTGGGCGAGGGCGAGGCGCAGGCCCGCGACGACGGACGGCACGACGGCCGGGAGCTGCACCGTCCGGAACAGCGACCAGCCGTGCAGGCTGAAGGAGCGTCCCGCCTCGACGAGCTGCGGGTCCACGTGCCGGAGCGCGGAGGCGACGGTCGTGTAGACCGGGAAGAACGCACCGATCGCGATGAGGGTCACCTTGGACTCCTCGCCGATCTGCATCCACAGGATCAGCAGCGGCACCCAGGCGAGCGACGGCACCGCGCGAACCGCGGCGAGGCTCGGGCTGAGCAGCACGTCACCCCAGCGTGAGAGCCCGACGATGCCGGCTGCGGCGAGGCCGACGACCGAGCCGAACGCGAACCCGAGCAGCACCCGCTGGACGGAGATGGCGATGTGGGTCCAGAGCTGTCCGGACTCGGCGAGTTCCACCCCGGCCTGGAAGACCGACGCCGGCGCCGGGAGGCGGTACGGCTCGATGAGACCGGCCGTCGTGACCACCTGCCAGGCGATGAGGATCGCGGCCGGGAGCAGGAGACCCGCGACGATCCGCACGACGGGCGGCAGACCACGCCGTGCTCCTCCTGTCCCCCGCCGAGGAGCACCCTTCGCGAACTCGAGCGCGTCCCGCGATTCCGCCGGGACGACCACCCGATCCTCGAGACCGGTCACTCGCCTGCGCCCGCCTTCGTCGCGAAGGTGTCGTTGATGATGCTGGACAGCGCCTTGTCGACGGATTCCTGCCCGCCCTGGACGTCGCCGGACTCGACGAGCACCGGAGCGATCTTCTCGAGCACCGCGAGCTGGTCATCGCCGGGGACGCCGTCCACGTCGAGGTTCGACCGCTCGTGGATGACCGTGGTCGCGACCTCGAGGTCGATACCGGCGACCTCTGCCAGCAGGGCGGCGGTCTCCTCCGGATTCTCCAGCGCCCACGCACGCGCCTCCTCGTAGGCGTCGACGACGGCCTGAGCGAGGTCGGGGTGGTTGTCGATGAAGTCCTCGGTCGCGTTGAGGAAGCCGTACGTGTTGAAGTCGACGTTGCGATAGATGAGCTTGTCGCCCGACTCCTGCTCCGCGGCGGCCATGATGGGGTCGAGACCCGCCCATGCGTCGACGGAACCGCCGTCGAGCGCCGCGCGGCCGTCGGCGTGCTGGAGGTTCTGCACCTCGACGTCAGCCAGCGACAGCCCGCCCTCCTCCAGCGCCTGGAGGAGGAAGAAGTAGGGGTCCGTGCCCTTGGTGGCCGCGACGGAGGCGCCCTTGAGATCCTCCACCGAGGCGATGTCACTGTCGGGCCCGACGACGATGGCCGACCACTCGGGCTGGGAGAAGACGTCGATCACCTGGATGGGCGAACCGTTCGCGCGGGCGAGCAGCGCGGCCGAGCCCGCCGTCGATCCCACGTCGACCGAACCCGAGCGGAGGAGCTCGTTGGCCTTGTTCGACCCGGCGGATTGCACCCATTCGACGGTCACGTCGTCGCCGAGGATGTCCTCCAGGATGCCCTGGTCGCGGATCACGAGGCTGAGCGGGTTGTAGGTCGCGAAGTCGATGGACAGCGTGTCCGCCGACCACTCGCCGTTCCCGGCCGGGGTGGACTCGGCCTCGGCGGACGCGTTCTCCCCGGCGACGCAGCCGGTGGCGACGAGCATCATCGTCCCGGCGACGGCGATCGCAGGGATGATGCGGCGGGTGATGGTGCTCATCGGGTCTCCTCGGGGGTGTGGTGGTGCGTGTCGACGCCGAGCCCTTCGAGGAGCTCGGCGCGCAGGTCGGCGAGGCCGCGGTCGGCGCGGTCTCGGGGGCGGATGCCGGGTACGCGGATCGTCCGCGCGACGGACGACGCGGGGTCGTCCGCGTCGCCGACGGTGCGCAGCAGCAGCACGCGATCAGCGAGATAGAGCGCCTCCTCCACGTCGTGGGTCACGAGCAGCACCGTGGTGGGCTCGGCCGCCTGGATCTTCAGGAGCAGGTCGTGCATGCGGAGGCGCGTGAGGGCGTCGAGCGCGCCGAACGGCTCGTCGAGCAGCAGGACTCCGGGGTTCCTGGCGAGAGCCCGGGCGAGGGAAGCCCGTTGCGCCATGCCTCCGGACACTTCACGGGGGCGCTGGTTGGCGGCGTGTTCGAGTCCCACGAGCTGCAGGAGTTCGCCGACCCGGGCGCGTCCGGAACGGCGGGAGACGCCCCGGGGAAGACCGAGCTCGACGTTCTGCGCGAGCGTACGCCACGGGAGCAGCCGCGGCTCCTGGAACGCGATCGCCGTGCGCTCGTCGACGTCGGCGACACCGGAGCCGTCCAGACGGATCGTCCCGCGCGTAGGGATGTCCAGTCCGCCGATGAGGCGCAGCAGCGTCGACTTCCCGCACCCGGACGGACCCACGACGGCGACGATCTCCCCTGCGGTGATATCCAGGTCGATGCCGCGGAGCACCTCGCGTCGCCCCTGAGCGAGCGGGAACGACCGCGCGATGCCGTCCAAGCGCACGGGTTGTGCGGAGCCCGACGTCGTCGAGGCCTCAGCGGTGCGCGACGCAGCGGGCAGGAGGGCGGTCATGTCCCCATGCTGTCGGAGGCTCCGCAATGTTACGAATGCGGTCGTAACGTTGCGTCACGCAGCTGCTCCGCCGGATTCCGGGCATGCGAAAAGGGCCGCCACACCCGCCGTGAGGCGGGGTGACGACCCTTTTCGGAGTGGTGCTTAGGAGTTGCCGCCCGAGAGCTTCTCGCGCAGAGCCGCGAGAGCCTCGTCATCGGCGAGCGTGCCGGCGCCGGCCGACTCGCTCGAGAAGGACTGGCCGCCGAAGTCGTCGCCGGCCGCAGCCTCGGCCTCGGCCGCCTTCGCAACCTGAGCCTTGTGCGCCTCCCAGCGAGCCTGGGCCGCAGCGTACTCCTGCTCCCATGCCTCGCGCTGGGCGTCGAAGCCTTCCTTCCACTGACCGGTCTCGGCGTCGAAGCCCTCCGGGTACTTGTACTCGCCGTTCTCGTCGTACTCGGCGAGCATGCCGTACAGAGCCGGGTCGAACTCGGTGCCGTTGGGGTCGACCGACTCGTTGGCCTGCTTCAGCGACAGCGAGATGCGACGACGCTCGAGGTCGATGTCGATGACCTTGACGAAGACCTCTTCGCCCACCGACACGACCTGCTCGGCCAGCTCGACGTGCTTGCTGGAGAGCTCGGAGATGTGCACGAGGCCCTCGATGCCGTCGGCGACGCGGACGAACGCACCGAACGGAACGAGCTTGGTGACCTTACCCGGCGTGACCTGACCGATCGCGTGGGTGCGGGCGAAGACCTGCCACGGGTCCTCCTGCGTCGCCTTCAGCGACAGGGAGACGCGCTCGCGGTCGAGGTCGACCTCGAGGATCTCGACGGTGACCTCCTGGCCCACCTCGACGACCTCGGAGGCGTGCTCGATGTGCTTCCAGGACAACTCGGAGACGTGCACGAGGCCGTCCACGCCACCCAGGTCCACGAACGCACCGAAGTTGACGATCGAGGAGACGACACCCTTGCGGACCTGACCCTTGTGCAGGTTGTTCAGGAACGTGGTGCGCGACTCCGACTGCGTCTGCTCGAGCAGCGCGCGGCGGCTCAGGACGACGTTGTTGCGGTTCTTGTCGAGCTCGAGGATCTTCGCCTCGATCTCCTGGCCGAGGTACGGCGTGAGGTCGCGGACGCGACGGAGCTCGATGAGCGAGGCCGGGAGGAAGCCACGGAGGCCGATGTCGACGATGAGTCCACCCTTGACGACCTCGATGACCGTACCGGTGACGACGCCGTCGTTCTCCTTGATCTTCTCGACGTCTCCCCAGGCGCGCTCGTACTGTGCACGCTTCTTGGAGAGGATCAGGCGGCCTTCCTTGTCCTCCTTCTGGAGAACGAGGGCCTCGACCTCGTCGCCGACCTTGACGACCTCGTTGGGGTCGACGTCGTGCTTGATCGAGAGCTCGCGCGAGGGGATGACACCCTCGGTCTTGTAGCCGACATCGAGCAGGACCTCATCGCGGTCGATCTTGACGATCGTGCCCTCGATGATGTCGCCGTCGTTGAAGAACTTCAGGGTCTTCTCGACCGCGGCCAGGAAGTCCTCAGCAGATCCGATGTCGTTGATGGCGACCTGCTTGGTGGCCGGGGCGGTCGTTGCGGTAGTCATGTAGTGGGTTGTCCTTGTGAATGGATACTCGGGCTGCGGAGCATGGCCGCGCACGGCCGGGATGTGCTTCGCAGCAGGTGGATTGTGGTGTGTTCGTCACCTGGGCATGCATGTACACGCCACGAGTGACAGTTCAGGCTATCAGAAGTTGCCGTCCGCGAAAGAGCGGATTCGTGCGAGCTTCTCTGTGGATAACGTCGGCGCCGCTCCGTCCATTCCGCGTACGGTGGCCCGGTGATGTCGCCCACCGCTCTCCGCATGCTCGCCGTGCTGGCCCTCGGCGTCCCGGCCCTGTCCGGCTGCGCCCCCACTCCGGAGCCCACGCCGACCCCCTCCCCCCCCTTCGCCTCCGAGGAAGAGGCTTTCGCCGCCGCCGAGGCCACCTTTGCCGAGTATGTCGACGCGCTCAACCACGTCGACACTCGCGACCCAGCTACCTTTGAGCCGCTCTTCGAGCTTTCCAGCGGCGCGGTCGAGGCAGCCGACCGCAAGAACTTCTCGCGGATGCATGCTGAGGGTCAGACGGTGAGTGGCGAAACCACCATCATCCACTTCGAAGGGGTGGCCAGCGAGGAACCCTACGAGCAGGTCCAGGCTTATGCGTGTCTCGACGTTTCCGATGTCGAAATCACGAACCAGGATGGCTCATCGGCAGTCACCGCTGACCGCCCCGACATTTACGCACTCGAGTTGGTGCTGTTGAGGAAGGCAGGAGGAACTCTAACTATCGACTCCGCCAACCAGAACGAGAGTGTTCGGTGTTCAGACTGATCGCATTGCTCGTGCTACTGGTTCCATCGGGTTCTGGCGCCGATTCACCTGGCTTCTCCGACTTCCTCGCGGGCACTGACGGGTCGAACGTGACCGTGTCAGCCCGCGGGCCGCTCGACAAGGGCTTGCAGCCCGAGACGGTGAATCCCTCCGCCCCAGAACCAAAACGCGAACCGTGCAAGACGGACACGGCGCTGCGCCGGTCGTGCGGCATGTACGGAGTGCGGGTGACGGAGGAGTCCGAGCACCCGCTCACGATCGAGGACCTCGCACAGTTCGCGCCCGACCCCGTGACGATGACAGCGGAGCCCGGGAACGCCGGCGTCGTGGGGATGGCGACGAACTTCGTGGCGACCGTCGCGGCACACACGGTGAGCGGCACACTCCTCGACCGGCCGGTGACGGTGCGCTTCACACCCGTGCGGGTCGTCTTCGACCACGGCGACGGGACGACGGCCACCGCGCCGGACGGCGGCCGCACGTGGGCGACGCTCGGCCAAGCGCCCTTCACCGCGACCCCCACGAGCCACGTCTACACCCGACGCGGCACCTACACGACGAGGACGACGGTCGCCTATACGGCGGAGGTCGACGTCGGCGGGGGCTGGTTCCCGGTGTCCGGCGAGCTTTCGGTCGATGGCGCATCCAGGCAGATCCGCATCTACGAGGCGACCACCGCGCTCGTGGCACGGACGTGTGAAGAACGACCCGCGGCTGCGGGCTGCTGAGCACCCCGCGGGGCACGCTCTACCCTGAATCCATGACCCGCGCCGAACGCCTCATGCTGCTCGACACCGCCAGCCTCTACTTCCGCGCGTTCTACGGCGTCCCCGACAAGGTGACAGCCCCCGACGGCTCCCCCATCAATGCGGCGCGCGGCCTGCTGGACATGATCGCGAAGCTCGTGACCACCTATCAGCCGACCCACGTCGTGGCGTGCTGGGACGACGACTGGCGCCCGCAGTGGCGAGTGGACCTCATCCCCAGCTACAAGACGCACCGCGTTGTGGAGGTCGTGGCGGGTGCGCCCGACGTCGAGGAAGTGCCCGACCCGCTGGAGGCGCAGATCCCGCTGATCCGCGAGACGCTCGCGGTCCTCGGCATCCCGATCGTCGGCGTCGCCGAGCACGAGGCGGATGACGTCATCGGCACCCTCGCGACGCACGCGACGATGCCCGTCGACATCGTCACCGGCGACCGCGACCTGTTCCAGCTCGTCGACGACGAGCGCGACGTGCGTGTGATCTACACGGCGCGCGGCATGAGCAACCTCGAGGTCGTGACGGACGCCACTGTGGTCACCAAGTACGGGGTGCTCCCCTCGCAGTACGCGGACTTCGCGACGATGCGCGGCGATGCGTCGGACGGACTCCCGGGCGTCGCCGGGATCGGCGAGAAGACCGCCGCCACCCTGCTGCAGAAGCACGGCGACCTCGTCGGCATCCGGGAAGCCGCGGAAGCGGGCGAGGGCATGAGCGCCGGCATCCGCGCGAAGATCCTCGACGCGCAGGCGTATCTCGATGTCGCCCCCACGGTCGTCGCCGTCGCCACGGAGCTCCCGATCACCGCTCCCGATGTCGCGCTGCGAGCCCTCACGCCGGACGAAGCGGCGGAAGCCACGGCCCTCGCCGAGCGCTGGAACCTCGGAAGCTCGATGACCCGGGCCGTCACCGCGGTCACCGCGGCCGCGAGCCAGATCACCGAGGGCTGACGCGGCCGGACGTCACTCCGCCCAGGCGAGGAGGCGCGACAGACCCCACGTCGTGACGATGCGCGACGCCGGCACCCCGGCGCGCTCCGCACGTTCGGCGCCGTGGTCCAGCAGAGAGAGCTGTCCGGGAGCGTGCGCGTCGGAGTCGATCGAGAAGAGGCATCCGGCCTCGAGCGCGATCGCGATGAGCTCGTCCGGCGGGTCCTGACGCTCGGGGCGCGAGTTGATCTCGACCGCCACCCCGTTCTCCGCGCACGCCGCGAACACCGCGGCAGCATCGAAGGCCGAGGGCGGGCGCGTGCCCCGGTCGCCCTGGACGAGCCGGCCGGTGCAGTGTCCAAGGACGTTCACCCGAGGATGCGAGACGGCCGCGATCATCCGCGCGGTCATCGCCCGTCCGTCCATGCGGAGCTTGGAATGCACCGAGGCAACGACGATGTCCAGGTCCGCGAGGAGGGCGTCCTCCTGATCGAGCGCTCCGTCTTCCAGGATGTCCACCTCGATGCCGGCGAGCAGTGTGAAGCCGTCGCCCGACTGCGCCCGCACCTGCGGGATCTGCTCGCGGAGTCGCTCCGCCGAGAGTCCTCGCGCGACACGGAGGCGCGGCGAGTGGTCGGTGATGGCCTGGTACTCGTGGCCCTGCGCGCGGGCGGCAGCGGCCATCACCTCGATGGACGTCGTCCCGTCCGACCACTCGGTGTGGGCGTGCAGGTCTCCGCGCAGCTTCCCGCGGAGCACCGACACCTTCTCCGGTTCGACGTCACCGCGGAGCTCCACGAGGTACTCCGGCACCTCTCCTGCCTGCGCCTGGCGGATGACGGCGAAGGTCGACTCCCCGATGCCCTTGGCTGCGCGGAGACGCGTCGGGTCGCCCTGCACGTCGGACGGAAGATCCTGGAATGTGGCCGCCGCCTGGCGGAACGCCTTGGCCCGGTAGCGTGACGCCCGCTCGCGCTCCAGCAGCGAAGCGATCTCGAGCAGCGCGTCGACCGGGTCCATGCTCACTCCTTCGGCGCGGCCAGCTCGCGACTGACGCCGATCCACTGATCCAGCTTGGCCAGCGCGCGCCCGTCGTCCACCGCGGCGGACGCACGGGCGAGCGCATCGCGGAGCCGCTCGAGGATCGGCCGCTGCACCTGGGTCGCGTCCTGCGACAGCTCGAAGGCGACGATGCCGGCGGCGGCGTTGAGGAGCACGATGTCCCGTACCGGCCCCTGCTCCCCCGCGAGCGTCCGGCGGAGGATCTCGGCGTTGTGGGCGGGAGAGCCGCCGATGAGGTCGGAGAGGTCGGCGAGCGGGATGCCGAGATCACGGGGATCGAGGTCGTGCTCGTGGATGTCTCCACGGGTGACCTCCCAGATGCGGCTGTGCCCGGTGGTCGTGAGCTCGTCGAGGCCGTCGTCGCCGCGGAAGACCAGCGCCGTCGCTCCCCGCGTCCGGAAGACGCCGGTGATCAGCGGGACGCGCTCCATCTGGGCGACACCGACCGCGTTCGCCTCGGCACGCGCGGGGTTGCAGAGCGGGCCGAGCATGTTGAACACGGTCGGAACGCCGAGCTGCGACCGCACGGCACCGGCGTGCTTGAACCCGGGGTGGAACGCCCCCGCCCAGGCGAAGGTGATGCCCGTCCGGTCGAGGATCGAGGCGACCGCCGCGGGGTCGAGGGAGAGCTCGAGGCCGAGTGCACCGAGGACGTCGGAGGAGCCCGAGGCCGAGCTCGCGGCGCGATTGCCGTGCTTGACCACGGGGATTCCCGTGGCACCGATGATGACGGCGGCCGTCGTCGACACGTTCACCGTCCCGACGCGGTCGCCGCCCGTGCCCACGATGTCCAGCACGTTCGGGGAGACCGGCAGAGGCACGGCCGCCTCGAGGATCGCGTCGCGGAAGCCGACGATCTCATCGATCGTCTCCCCCTTCGCCCGCAGAGCGACGAGGAATCCGGCGAGCTGCGCCTCGGAGACGTCGCCGTTCATGATCTGGCGCATGGCCCACGTCGACTCCCACACGCTGAGGTCGCGACGCTCCAGGAGAGAGGTGAGCACATCGGACCAGGTCAGGGAATCAGCCATGTGTGCGATCCTATCGGCGCGGAGAAAACGTGCAGATCGATCCGGGCGAGCGCGCAGCCCGCGGAAGAGCGACGTTTCCCGCGTATTCACCGGGTATTCGCAGTGTTTTCTTAGGGTCCCCTAAGTCCTCGACGGGCGAATCGAGGGGCGCGGGTGCAAGAATCACGCCCGCGGATCGGCCATAATGGAGGGGTGACGACCTCAGCGACGTATGCCCCGGCGGCGAGAACCATCAAGCGGCCCAACCCGGTAGCTGTCGGCACCATTGTGTGGCTCGGCAGCGAGGTGATGTTCTTCGCGGGACTCTTCGCGATCTACTTCACCCTCCGCAGCACTTCCCCCGAGCTGTGGGCCGACCGTACCGAGCTCCTGAACGTGCCGTTCGCGGCAGTGAACACGGCGATCCTCGTGCTCTCCTCGTTCACCTGCCAGATGGGCGTGTTCGCCGCCGAAGACCTGCAGCCGTACAAGATCGGCAAGGGCCAGAAGAACGGCGCCGGCCGCCGTCGCCTGTTCGGCTGGGGCATGGTCGAGTGGTTCTTCCTCACCTTCGCCCTCGGCGCGATCTTCGTGTCCGGCCAGGTGTGGGAGTACGCCCAGCTCGTCGCAGAGGGCATGCCTATCCAGGCGGACTCGTACGCCTCGGCGTTCTACCTCACCACCGGCTTCCACGCCCTCCACGTCACCGGCGGACTCGTCGCGTTCCTCCTGGTGATCGGCCGCGCGTACGCCGTCAAGAACTTCCGGCACAAGGAGGCGACCTCCTCGATCGTGGTGTCCTACTACTGGCACTTCGTCGACGTCGTCTGGATCGTGCTGTTCTTCGTTATCTACTTCCTGAAATAAGAGCGGAGCTGATCCCCGAGATGGCACGAGAGAAGAAGCGCCGTTCGAGCGGTCGTCGCAGCCCACTGGCGGCGGCCGCGCTCATCGGAGCAGGCCTCATGATCACCGGCGCGGTGTACGCGGGTGCGACCGCGGCATTCGCCGCCAACGACGCCCCCACGGCATCGACGCAGCTGACGGTCGAGGACGGCGAGAAACTGTTCACGGCGAACTGCGCCACCTGCCACGGCCTCGACCTGGAGGGCACCCCCAACGGCCCGAGCCTCTACGGCGTCGGCGAGCTGGCGGTGGAGTTCCAGGTGTCGACCGGCCGCATGCCGCTGCAGATGCAGGGACCGCAGGCTCCGCAGAAGGAGCCGCAGTTCACCGAGGAGCAGATCCTCGCGATGGCGGCCTACGTGCAGTCCGAGGCCCCCGGCCCGACGTACCCCGCTGACGAGATCATCGACGGCGAAGGCGACGTGGCGCACGGCGCCGAGCTCTTCCGCGTCAACTGCGCGATGTGCCACAACGTGGCCGCCGCCGGTGGCGCTCTCACCGAGGGCAAGTACGCTCCGGCCATCACGGAGACCAGCGCGCTGCACATCTACGCGGCCATGGTCACCGGCCCGCAGAACATGCCGGTCTTCGGCGACATGAACCTGTCCGACGAGGACAAGCGCGACATCATCTCGGCTCTGCTCTTCCAGCAGCAGTCCGTCCAGATCGGCGGCTTCTCCCTCGGCTCGCTCGGACCGGTCTCCGAAGGCCTGTTCGTGTGGATCTTCGGTATCGGCGCTCTGGTCGCCATCACCGTGTGGATCACGGCGAAGTCCAACTGACGCTTATTCATCGAAGAGGAACGTACGAGGAGCACCATGGCACACGACGACGACTCGCAGGCTCTTGACAGGGCCTACCAGCCCTCTCCGGGGCTGGGTGTCGCAGTCAGCGATCCCGTGCAGAACCCCGGGCTTCCGCCGCACCGCGAGCGGATGACCGACAAGGACCCGCGCGCCGAGAAGGCCGCCGTCCGCACCGTCTACACGCTGTTCTACCTGTCGCTCGCCGGCAGCATCTGGGCGGTCGCCGCCTACATGCTGTTCCCGATCGAGAGCGGCGCTCTCATCGACATCCGTCAGAACAACCTCTTCATCGGTCTCGGCATCGCGCTCGCGCTGCTGGCCCTGGGCATCGGCGCGATCCACTGGTCGAAGGCCCTCATGTCCGACAAGGAGCACGTCGAGCTCCGCCACCCCACCCGGGGCAAGGACTCGACGCGTGAGGCGGCCATCAAGGCCTTCGCCGACGCCAACGAGGAGTCCGGCTTCGGTCGCCGCACGATGATCCGCAACTCGCTGTTCGCGGCGATCGTCGCGTCGATCATCCCCGGTGTGACGCTGTTCCGTGGCCTCGCCCCGCACTCCACGCCGGACGACCCCACCGCAGGCGACCCGGTCGCGCTGCTGAAGCACACGATGTGGGATGAGGGCATGCGCCTCGTCCGCGACCCCGACGGCACCCCCATCCGTGCCGCCGACGTCACGCTCGGCTCCGCTTTCCACGTGATCCCGGAGGACCTCGCGGAGCTCGGTCACGATGAGGGCTACCTCGAGGAGAAGGCCAAGGCCATCGTGCTGATGATGCGCCTCCGCCCGGAGCAGCTCATCGAGGCCGAGGACCGCAAGGACTGGTCCTACGACGGCATCGTCGCGTACTCCAAGGTCTGCACGCACGTCGGCTGCCCCGTCGCGCTGTACGAGCAGCAGACCCACCACCTGCTGTGCCCGTGCCACCAGTCGCAGTTCGACGTCACGGACCACGCGAAGGTCATCTTCGGCCCGGCCGCTCGGCCGCTGCCTCAGCTGCCCATCACCGTGGACGACGAGGGCTACCTCATCGCACGCAGCGACTTCACCGAACCCGTCGGCCCGAGCTTCTGGGAGCGCCATTGAGCACCGCAACGCTGTCCAAGGACGAGAAGGACACCAAGGCGCCTCTCGGCGGCCGCTTCGTCGGCGCCGCGTCGAACTACATCGATGAGCGCACGAGCCTCTCCGGCTTCGTCAAGGAGCTCGGTCGCAAGATCTTCCCCGACCACTGGTCGTTCATGCTCGGTGAGATCGCGCTCTGGAGCTTCGTCGTCGTGTTCCTCTCCGGAACCTTCCTGACGTTCTTCTTCCAGGCCTCGATGGTGGAGACCCACTACACCGGCGCCTACGCCCCCATGCGCGGTATCGCGATGTCCTCGGCTCTCGAGTCGACGCTGCACATCTCGTTCGACCTCCGCGGTGGCCTCCTGGTCCGCCAGATCCACCACTGGGCCGCGCTCGTCTTCATCGCCGGCATCGGCGTGCACATGCTGCGCGTGTTCTTCACAGGCGCGTTCCGCAAGCCGCGCGAGCTGAACTGGGTGATCGGCTTCGTGCTGTTCATCCTCGCGATGGCCGAGGGCTTCACCGGCTACTCGCTCCCCGACGACCTGCTCTCGGGCAACGGCCTGCGCATCATCGACGGCATGATCAAGGGTCTCCCCCTGATCGGCACCTGGACCTCCTTCCTCCTCTTCGGCGGCGAGTTCCCGGGCACCGACATCGTGGGACGCCTCTACACCCTGCACATCCTGCTGCTCCCGATGCTGGTGATCGCCTTCATCGCGGTGCACCTGATGCTCATGATCATCAACAAGCACACGCAGTTCGCCGGCCCCGGCCGCACGAACGACAACGTCGTGGGCTACCCGATGATGCCGGTCTACATGTCCAAGATGGGCGGCTACCTGTTCATCGTCTTCGGCACCATCGTGCTGATCGCGACGTTCTTCCAGATCAACCCGATCTGGAACTACGGCCCCTACGACCCCTCCCCCGTCTCGGCCGGTACGCAGCCGGACTGGTACATCGGGTTCGCGGACGGCGCGCTCCGCCTGGCCCCGTCGAACTGGGACATCGTGTTCCTCGACCACACCTGGTCGTTCGGAATCCTGGCCCCGGTGGCCGTGCTCGGTCTGTTCATCGTCATCGTCGCGATCTACCCGTTCATCGAGGCGTGGGTCACCGGCGACAAGCGCGAGCACCACATCGCCCAGCGTCCGCGCAACGCGGCCACCCGCACCGCGATCGGCGTCGCCGGCGTCATCTTCTACGCGGTCCTGTGGGCGGCGGCCTCGTCCGACCTCATCGCCACGCACTTCATGCTCACCATGGAAGGCGTCATCCACACGCTGCAGGCGCTGCTGTTCCTGGGCCCGATCATCGGCTACTTCGTCACGAAGCGCATCTGCATCGCGCTCCAGAAGAAGGACCGCGAGATCGTCCTGCACGGCTTCGAGTCCGGACGCATCGTCCGCCTCCCCGGCGGCGAGTTCATCGAGGTGCACCAGCCGGTCGACGTCTACGACCGCTGGAAGCTCATCGACGTCGACGGCTACGAGCCGCTGGTCGTCCGCCCGAACGCCAAGGGCCGCATCCCGTGGACGGAGAACCTCCGTTCTGCGATGTCCCGCTGGTTCTTCGAGGACCGTCTCGCCCCGCTCACGCAGGCCGAGATCGACGCCGCGGATGCGCACCAGCATCACGTCACTGCGGGGAACGAGGAGGCGGAGGCCGCCGAGATCCAGGGCGCTCACGAGCGTGCCGGGTTCCCGGACGCGTCGCTCACGGTCGACGAGACGCACGTCGACGAAACGCCGAACACGCCCAGCACGGTGATCTCGACCGAGCCCGTCAAAAAGCCTCGGAAGAAGAAGTCGGAGGACGACGAGTAGTCGTCGCTCCCCTTCGATGAAGGCCCCGTCCGTTCGGACGGGGCCTTCATCGTTCTCCCCTGATGAGAGGATCGTCTCATGTCTTCGGTCGTCCGCCTGCTCCGTGCTCCCCTCCTCGCCGACGCCCCCTACGCGTACGCCGCCACCGCCCCCGCTGACGCGCGTCTGGTCTTCCTGGCCGGAGCCTGCCCGTTGGAGGACGATGGGACGACCACAGCCCCCGGAGACTACGCCGCTCAGGCGGCACGGTGTGTCGAGACGCTGCAGGGCGCGCTCACGGCTGCCGGCGCCACTCTGACGGATGTCATCAGCACGCGGGTCCTGGTGGCCTCCTCCGCGCAGCGGGACCTCATCACGGCCTGGGACGTCATCCACGCCGCGTTCGGGCCTCACGACGTCCCCAGCACCCTCCTCGGCGTGACCGTCCTCGGCTACGACGACCAGCTCGTCGAGATCGAGGCGGTCGCCGCTCTCCCCGCGGACCGTGCATGACCACCCTCATCCGACACGCGACGGATCAGGACCATGCCGTCCTGGAGGAGATCGAGCGCGCCGCTGACCGCCTTCTGACCGATCGCTTCGGTGCCGAGGACTGGCCCCCGCCGTCGACAGCCGACGACCGCCGGCGCGCCGAGGGATTCGTCCTGGTGGCCACCTGCTCCCCTACGACGGAGGCTGCCGGCGGACTCGAGGTGCCGGTCGGGTTCGTTCAGGTGCTGGAGGGACCCGGGTACGCCCATCTGGAGCAGTTGTCCGTGCACCCCGCCTCCGGTCGCCGCGGTATCGGTCGCGCCCTCGTCATGGCGGCTCAGGACGAGTCCCGCCGTCGGGGCCGCACACAGCTCACGCTGCGCACCTACGCGGACGTCCCCTGGAACGCCCCTTTCTACTCCCGCTGCGGCTTCACGGAGTCCACGCCGGACACCGACTTCCTCCGTGAGCTCGTCGCCGTCGAAGAGCGTCTGGGCCTGACCCGGTGCGGACGGCGGATCCAGATGACCGCGGCGCTCTGACCGGCCACGACGGCAGGATTCGCGCGACGCACGACGGTATCCCTCGGTCGGCGGCGCCCGCGCGTCCCTAGTCTGGGCTCATGATCGATCGCCTCGACTACTTCGCCGCCCGCCTCGCCTTCGAGACCGACCCCAGCGACGTGCACGCCGACCGTGCCGCCGGCCGCGCACTGGTCGTGGTCGATGTCCGCTCGAGCGAGGCATTCGCCCAAGGGCGCGTGTCCGGCGCGCTCCACATGCCTCACAGCGAGATCGCGCACCGTGCCCCGGAGGAGATCCCGGCGGATGCCGAGGTCGTCGTCTACTGCTGGAGCCCCGGATGCAACGGCGGTGTCCGCGGCGCGCTCGAGTTCGCTCGTCTCGGCTATCGCGTGCGCGAGATGATCGGCGGCTTCGAGTACTGGGCCCGCGAGGGATATCCCGTCGAAGACGCCGAGGGTGTGCACCACCGTCCCGTCGACCCGCTGACCGGGATCCCCCGCATCCGCACCCGCGTGTGAGCGGATCGCAGGAACGACGAAGGCCCCCGGAGTGATCCGGGGGCCTTCGGGTTGTGAGGAGACTCAGCGGGCGAAGTTACCGCGGTAGTACTCGTAGACCCAGCCGACGATCGCGACCACGAAGATCGCGAGACCGATCGGGAGCAGGAAGTGACCGACCGCCAGGCCGACGACGAACACTCCCGCCGAAGCCGCGAGCACCAGCGGCCACCAGGACCACGGGCTGAACTCGCCGAGCTCGGGGTCACCGTCGTCGATGTCCGACGTGAGGATGTCCTCGGGCAGCTCACCGTTCTGCGCCTTGTGCGTCCGGTCGAGGTAGAAGGCGACCATGGCGCCCATGAAGGCCGAGAAGAACAGGGCGACGGTACCGACCCACTCGACCTGGTTCACCAGCGGAAGCCCGGGGTGAGCCAGGATGTTCCAGCCCGTGTAGACGACGCCGACGAGGGCGAAGAACGCGGTCAGGACCCACCAGATGATGACGTTGTCGCGCATGGCTCAGTGGCCCTCTCGCTCGCCGGGTGCGGTGGTCGCGAACTCCGCGGCCTCCGGGTGGTTCAGGTCGAACGCCGGACGCTCGCTGCGGATGCGCGGGATCGACGTGAAGTTGTGCCGCGGCGGCGGGCACGAGGTCGCCCACTCCAGCGAGGCACCGTAGCCCCAGGGATCGTTCACCGTGACCTTCGGCGCCTTGCGGGCCGTGATCCAGACATTCAGGAAGAACGGCAGCATCGAGGCGCCGAGGATGATCGCACCGATCGTCGAGACCTGGTTCTGCCACGTCCAGCCGTCCGCCGCAGAGTAGTCCGCGTAGCGACGCACCATGCCGTCGACACCGAGCCAGTGCTGGATGAGGAAGGTCATGTGGAAGCCGACGAACAGCATCCAGAAGTGCACGTAGCCGAGACGCTCGTTCAGCATGCGACCCGTCCACTTCGGCCACCAGAAGTAGAAACCGGCGAACATCGCGAACACGACTGTGCCGAACACCACGTAGTGGAAGTGCGCCACGACGAAGTAGCTGTCGCTGAGGTGGAAGTCCAGCGGCGGGGCCGCGAGGATCACACCGGTGAGGCCACCGAAGACGAACGACACGAGGAAGCCGAGCGAGAACACCATCGGGGTCTCGAACGTCACCGAGCCGCGCCAGAGCGTTCCGATCCAGTTGAAGATCTTCACACCCGTGGGCACCGCGATGAGCATCGTCATCAGAGCGAAGAACGGCAGGAGCACGGAGCCGGTGACGTACATGTGGTGCGCCCACACGGCGACGGACAGGGCCGCGATCGCGATCGTCGCGTAGACCAGGGTCTTGTACCCGAAGATCGGCTTCCGGCTGAACACCGGGAAGATCTCCGAGACGATGCCGAAGAACGGCAGCGCGATGATGTAGACCTCGGGGTGGCCGAAGAACCAGAAGAGGTGCTGCCAGAGCAGGACACCGCCGTTGGCCGGGTCGTAGATGTGCGCACCGAGCACGCGGTCGGCGGCGGCGGCGAAGATCGCCGCGGCGAGGACCGGGAAGGCCATCAGGATCAGGAGGCTGGTGATGAGCGTGTTCCAGCTGAAGATCGGCATCCGCCACATCGTCATGCCGGGAGCACGCATCGTGATGATCGTCGTGATGAAGTTCACGGCACCGAGGATGGTACCGAAGCCCGAGATGCCGAGACCGAGCATCCAGAGGTTTCCGCCCGCTCCTGGCGAGAACGACGCGTTGGCCAAGGGCTGATACGCGAACCAGCCGAACGAGGCCGCACCCTGCGGGGTGAGGAAGCCGGCGACCGCGATGGTCGAGCCGAACAGGAACAGCCAGAAGGCGAAGGCGTTCAGACGCGGGAAGGCGACGTCCGGAGCACCGATCTGCAGCGGCAGGATCGCATTAGCGAAGCCGGCGAACAGCGGCGTCGCGAACATCAGCAGCATGATCGTGCCGTGCATCGTGAACAGCTGGTTGTACTGCTCCTTCGTCGGGACGATCTGCATGCCCGGCGCGAACAGCTCGGCACGGATCACCAGCGCCATCACGCCGCCCAGGAGGAAGAACATCACCGAGGCGATGAGGTACATGTACCCGATCGTCTTGTGGTCCGTGGAGGTGATCCACTTGACGACGATGTTGCCCTTCTGCTCGACGCGGGAGGAGCTCATCAGAGCAGCCTGGCGCGCGGGCAGGGTGGTGGGACGGGAGCGAGGTGCCTCGTCGGTGCGAGGAGCTTCAGTGGTCGACATGGCTTACTCCTCTCCTTCCTCGGTGTCGGTCTTCCCGGAGGTGCCGGGGAGGTTCGAGAGACGGTCGTACGCGTCGGTGATGTCCCCGGTGTTGCCCTCTTCCTCGAGGGTCTCGAGGTAGGCGGCGTACTCGTCCTGCGAGACGACCTTCACGTTGAAGAGCATCATCGAGTGGTACTCGCCGCAGAGCTCGGCGCACTTGCCGGCGTACTCGCCTTCACGGGTGGGGATGAAGGACCAGGAGTTGTCCTTCCCGATGAACATGTCCTTCTTGTAGAGGAAGTCGATGATCCAGAAGGAGTGGATGACGTCGCGCGACTGCAGGTTGATGGTGACCTTCTGGTCGACCGGCAGCACCAGGGTCGGCAGCTCCGCCTGGTCGATGTTGCCTTCCGCGTCGGGCTGGGCCTGGATGCCCATGGTCCACACGGTGTCTTCCTCGGTCTCGCCGTTGTACTGGAAGTCCCACGCCCACTGCTTGGCGATCGCGGTGATCTCGACGTCGGGGTCGTCCCACTTCGTCTCGATCTCGGTCTGGTCGCGAGCCGTGAAGAAGAACATGCCCAGCACGAGGATGAGCGGCACGATCGTGTAGAAGATCTCGATCGGCATGTTGTAGCGCATCTGCACCGGGAGGCCGGTCTGGCCCTTGCGGCGGCGGTACGCGATCGCAGCCCAGGCCATGAGGCTCCAGGTGACGACACCGACCGCGAGGAGCACGATCCAGGAGTTCACCCAGAGGGACGACACGCGCTCCGTCTGGTTGGTTGCTGCCGGACCACCATCCACGAAGCCCGGAAGAAAGCCGTTCAGCTCGGTGGGAGTACATCCCGCCAGAGCCACAGCTGCCACAACTCCCACAGGGAGTGCGGCCCAACGAAGGCGGCGTTTCGAGGGCACGATGCACCTTTCAGATCGCGGACAAGGCATGTCCAAGTCTAGAGCAACCTCACACCTGATTCATGCCAACCATGCAGGTTGAGAAGCGGAACGGCCGCCGTCACGGGACGTGACGGCGGCCGTTCGCGGGAAGAACGTGTCAGTGGAAGCTGTCGCCGCAGGCGCAGCTGCCCGCCGCGTTCGGGTTGTCGATGGTGAAGCCCTGCTCCGAGATGGTGTCCTTGAAGTCGATCGAGGCGCCGTCGAGGTAGGGAACACTCATGTTGTCGACGATGACCTCGACACCGTCGAAGTCGACGGTCTCGTCGCCTTCGAGGTAGCGCTCGTCGAAGTAGAGCTGGTAGATCAGGCCCGAGCAGCCGCCGGGCTGCACGGCGACACGCAGACGGAGGTCGTCGCGGCCCTCCTGCTCGAGAAGGTTCTTCACCTTCGTGGCGGCGGCGTCCGTCAGCTTGACGCCGTGTGCGCGGGTGGTCTCTGCGGACAGGGTGGTGTCGCTCATGTCGCTCCTCGTGACGGGGCCGGGTACGTGCTCTTCGACGATTCTACCGCCGGTGCGGACGGAAGGCTCAGATCTCCCGCGCGTTCATGCGGGCGAGGAGCAGGGCCTCGGTCGCCACGGCATGCCGGAAGGTGTCGAGATGCAGAGACTCGTTCGGGCTGTGCGCGCGGGAGTGCGGATCCTCCACGCCCGTCACGAGGATCTGCGCCTCCGGGAACTCGCGCACGAGGTCGGCGATGAACGGGATCGACCCGCCGACGCCCAGGTCCACCGGAGCGACCCCATACCCGTCGCGCATCGCGTCGCGGGTGAGGGTGACCGCCCACCCGCTCGTGTCCACGAGGAAGGGGTTGCCGAGGTCGACGTCCGAGAAGGTCAGCTCGGCGCCGAACGGGGCGTGGGCACGGAGGTGCCGCTCGAGAGCCTCGTAGGCCTCCTGGCCGGACTGTCCGGGGGCGACACGTGCGCTGATGACCACGGTCACCTCCGGGAGCAGCGTGTTCGACGCCGCCGCGACGCTCGTCGCATCGATGCCGATCACGGTGACGGAGGGCTTGTTCCAGATGCGGCTGAGGATCGTGCCGTCGCCGATGGGCGTCGTCCCCGGGAGGAGCCCGGCCTCGTCGCGCAGCGTCTCCTCGGTGTACTCGGGTGTCTCGGCGTCCCGAGCGGTCATGCCCTCGACCGCGACGGAGCCGTCCTCGTTCCACAGGGTGGCGAGGAGACGCACGGTCGCCATCATCGCGTCGGGCACCGCGCCACCGAACATTCCAGAGTGGGACGCGTGGTCGAGCGTGCGCACCTTCAGGGTGAAGCGTGCGTTGCCGCGGAGGGAGACGGTCAGGCCCGGCGTGACGGAATCCCAGTTGCCCGAGTCCGCGACGACGATCGCATCGGCGCGGAGGGCGTCCTTGTTGTCGGAGAGGAATTGCGCGAAGGACCGCGAACCGTACTCCTCCTCCCCCTCGACGAACATCGCGATCCCGAGGTCGAGGTCGTCGCCGAGCACGTCGGCGACCGCGCGGATCGCGCCGATGTGGGCCATGATGCCGGCCTTGTCGTCCGCGGCGCCGCGTCCGTACAGGCGGCCGTCACGCACCGTCGGCTCGAACGGCGGCGTCTCCCACAGGGCGTCCTCCCCCGGAGGCTGCACGTCGTGGTGGGCGTAGAGGAGGATCGTCGGCTTCCCGTTCCGCGCCGCGCGCGTCGCGAGGACGGCGGGCTGGCCCTGCTCGTCGGTGCCGGGGATGTCGGCACGGAGCACCCTCACCTCGTCGAAGACACCGGTGCCACGCGCGAGCGTGGCGACGGCGTCGGCGCTGCGCTCGAGCTGCGTCTGGTCGAAGGCCGGCCAGGCCATGCCGGGAATGCGCACGAGGTTCCCGAGGTCCGACAGCGCGGACGGGATACCGGTGGCGACTGCTTCGAGGACGGCGGCGTCGGACTCGCTGGGAAGTGCAGGTGAGGTCATGCGAGTAATCTTAAGGCGACCCACCCCAGCGAACCGAGGAACCTCGTGGCCACTACCCCCGCCTCCCCTTCGACGAACGACGACGCCCCCCAGACGCCTGCCGTCGGCAAGGGACGCGCGACGCCGACCCGCGCCGAGCAGGAGGCCGCCCGCCGCCGCCCCCTCGTGGCGAACACGAAGGAGGCCAAGGCCGCGGCCCGCGCCGAGCTCAACGAGCGCCGCGCGAAGGCACAGGCCGGCATGGCCGCCGGTGAGGAGAAGTACCTCCCCGCGCGCGACAAGGGCCCGCAGCGTCGATGGGTGCGCGACTACGTCGATGCCGGCTGGCACCCCGCCGAGTTCGTCATGGGCGTCATGGTCCTCGTCATCCTGGCCTCGCTGCTGCCGACGAACATGATGATCTCGTTCTACGCGTACCTGTTCATGATGGTGTACCTCGTGATCGCGATCGGCGGCATGATCCTCCTCGGCATGCGGGTCAAGCGCAAGGCGGCCGCGAAGTTCGGCAAGGACCGCGTCGAGAGGGGTCTCGGCTGGTACGCCGGCATGCGGGCTCTGCAGATGCGCTTCATGCGCCTGCCCAAGCCGCAGGTCAAGCGGGGGCAGTACCCCGACTGACCAGTCCGCGGTTGATCTCGCGGCCCCAGAACGGGCCGCGGTAGAGGAACGCCGTGTAGCCCTGGACCAGGGTCGCCCCGGCATCCAGACGCTCCTGCACATTGGCGGCCGTCTCCACACCGCCCACCGCGATCACGCAGAAGTCCTCCGGCACCGCCGCACGGACGACCCGGAGCACCTCCAGCGACCGCTGCTTGAGCGGAGCCCCCGAGAGCCCCCCGGCGCCGGCCGCTTCGACGACGGCCGCATCGGTCCGCAGGCCGTCACGGCTGATCGTCGTGTTGTGGGCGATGATGCCCGCGAGCCCTTCGTCGACCGCGAGCCGCGCGATCGCGGTGATCTCGTCATCCGGCAGATCGGGGGCGATCTTCACGAGCAGCGGAGTGGACCCGGCCGCGTCACGGACGGCGCGCAGCAGCGGCGCCAGGGTCTCGACCGCCTGCAGGCCCCGCAGCCCTGGGGTGTTCGGCGACGAGACGTTGACCGCGAGATAGTCGGCGAGCGGAGCGAGTCTGGTGGCGGAGGCGACGTAGTCGGCGACCGCGTCCTCGACGTCCACCACGCGGCTCTTGCCGATGTTCACGCCGATCACCGTGTCCGGCGCGCCGCGGCGGAGCCGGGCGAGGCGGCGGGCTGCGGCATCCGCGCCCCGGTTGTTGAAGCCCATGCGGTTGATGACCGCCCGGTCCTCGACCAGCCGGAACAGGCGCGGCTTCGGGTTGCCCTCCTGCGGGACTGCCGTGATCGTGCCGACCTCGACGTGGCCGAAGCCGAGCGCCGCGAGTCCGCGGACCCCGACGGCGTTCTTGTCGAACCCGGCGGCGACGCCGAACGGTGACGGGAACGTGAGCCCGAGGGCTTCGACCCGCAGCGAGGGGTCCGGGCGGGTCATCGCACGGGTGGCCCACGAGAACGGCGGCACACCGAGGACGCGGATCACCGCCATGCCGGCGTGGTGGGCGAACTCGGGGTCGAAGCGCGAGAGGACGGCGCGGAAGAGCAGCGGATACATCCCTGCCAGATTACCGGTCCGCCGCCTCCGCCTTCGCGTGGTCGGCCCGGAGGTCGCTGATCGCGGACTCGAAGTCCTCGAGCGAGTCGAACGCCTGGTAGACGCTCGCGAAGCGGAGGAAGGCGACCTCGTCGAGCTCACGCAGCGGGCCGAGGATGGCGAGGCCGATCTCGTTCGTGTCGAGCTGGGAGACCCCCGTCTGCCGGACCGCCTCCTCCACGCGCTGAGCGAGGATCGCCAGGTCCGCCTCCGTCACGGGCCGCCCCTGGCAGGCCTTCCGGACACCGGAGATGACCTTCTCCCTGCTGAAGGGCTCCATGACGCCCGAGCGCTTGATGACGTTGAGGCTCGCGGTCTCCGTCGTCGAGAACCGTCCGCCGCATTCCGGGCACTGACGACGCCGACGGATGGACAGACCGTCGTCGCTGGTGCGCGAGTCGATGACGCGCGAATCGGGGTGACGGCAGAAGGGGCAGTGCATCTGACAGATCCTACGCGGTGAAACGGGCCTCGATCGCCTCGCCGTGGGCGGGGAGCACCTCGGTGTCGGCCAATGCGACCACGCCCTCCCGGACCGCAGCCAGAGCGGCACGGTCGTACGAGACGACCTGCTGCGGGCGGAGGAACGTGTAGGCGCCCAGGCCCGGGGCGTAGCGCGCCTGCCCTCCGGTGGGCAGGACGTGGTTGCTGCCGGCCATGTAGTCACCGAGGCTGACCGGGGTCTGATCGCCGACGAAGACGGCACCGGCGCTCGTGAAGGCGGCTGCCGCCTCCTCCGCATCCGCGAGGTGCAGTTCCAGGTGCTCCGGGGCGTAGGCGTTGCTGAACGCGACAGCCATCGCCCGATCGTCCACGAGCACGATCGCCGACTGCGGTCCGGACAGTGCGGCCGCGACGCGCTCGCTGTGCCGCGTGCGCCCCGCCTGCCGTTCGACCTCTCCCCTGACCTGCTCCGCGATCTCCACGGAGTCCGTCACGAGGACGGCAGAGGCCTGCTCGTCGTGCTCGGCCTGGCTCACGAGGTCGGCGGCGATGAGCCGCGGGTCGGACGTGGCGTCCGCGACGACCAGGATCTCGGTGGCCCCGGCTTCGGAGTCGGTGCCGACCACGCCCGCGACGGCGCGCTTCGCGGAGGCGACGTAGTTGTTGCCCGGTCCGGACACGACGTCGACGGGATCGAGTCCCAGGCTTCCGACGCCGTGGGCGAGGGCTCCGATGGCTCCGGCTCCGCCCATGGCATAGACCTCGGAGACCCCGAGCAGCGCGGCCGCAGCCAGGATGGTCGGGTGCACGCGGCCGTCCTCATCCGCCTGCGGTGGCGAGGCGAGGGCGATCTGCTGCACCCCGGCGACCTGCGCGGGCACGACGTTCATGACGACGCTCGACGGGTAGACGGCCTTGCCGCCGGGGATGTAGACCCCGACGCGGGAGACCGGCTGCCAGCGCTGCGTGATGGTCGCGCCGTCGCCGAAACGTGTGACCTGCGGGGCCGGCACCTGCGCGGCCGACGCCGATCGCACGCGTCGGATCGCCTCCTCCAGGGCCGCGCGCACTGTGGGGGCCAGCCCCTCCAGAGCTTCCTGGAGGTGGGACGCGGGCACCCGCACCGCGTGGCCGGTGACGCGGTCGAAGCGCTCCGCCTGCTCGCGGAGGGCCTCCTCGCCGCGCTCCCGGACATCGTCGACGAGACGCGCGGCGGTGTCCAGAGCCTCGGCCCGCGCCTGAGTCGCGCGCGGGACGGCCGCGAGCATGTCGGCGGGCGAGAGCTCGCGCCCCCGCAGATCGATCGTGCGCATGTCAGCCCTTCGTGATGCCGGCGATGTCGTGGAGGTAGCCGATGCGGCCGTCGTCATGACGGACCACGAACGCGCCGCCCCGATCCTCGATCACGAGGGCCCAGGCCGTCGGACCGATACGGAAGATCGGCTCGCCGCGCTCGTCGTGCACGTCGCGCTCCGTCGGCGCGAGGATCCAGAAGGGCTGCGCCACGTCCGCGTTCTCGCGCGGCGCGGCGTACCCGTCCTCACGGCTGTCGCCGACGACCGGGTGCACGGCCGTCGCGTCGTCCGCCTCCGGTTCCCGGTATGCGGCGAGCTCTTCCTCGGTGAGCGCCTTGGCTCCGAGGAGGGACTCGATGCTGCCGGTGTCCGACACGATCTCGGGCTGCTCGCCACGGGAGCGGCGCGAGTACGGCGGGGCGTACTCCGGCTCTGAGGAGACGGGAACAGTTCCGGTCCCCCCTCCGGAGGCGTGCGCGGTGAGCGGGACCCGACCCGCGTCGTCCGCGATCCCGCCGTCGGCGGCGTCATCGGAGCCCTCATCGGAGGCCGCATCAGCGGTGCGGGCCTCCGCGGGGGCGACATCCGCTGTCGACGATGCGCTGTCGGGAGTCGCGATCACGGCGGTCTCATCCTCCGCCGGAGCCGCGGTGGTCACGGACGGCGACGCGTCGGCCTCCGCGGCGGTGGTGGTGTCCGTGGTCGTCTCGGGACGCGGACGAGCGATCACGGGGCGGACCGGGTTCGCGTTGCGGTGCGCGAGAGTGACGAGCCGCCCCTGGAAGTCCTCCTTGAGGCCCGGGATGAGCGGGGCGAAGACGGTGAGCACGACGAGCGCGGTCGAGGTGATGACCTGCATGACGGCGTTCCAGGGCAGACCCCAGTTGCCGGTGGAGATGACGGCCGACAGGGCGAGCCACAGGTTGCCGGCCCACACGCACGCCGAGACCGAGAAGGCCACGGAGGCGAACTGATCGATGCCGAGCGACCCCACGCGGCGGATGCCGTCGGGCGAGAACCGCCGGAGGACGAGGAGGAACACGGCGACCGTCGGCACGCCGATCGGCAGGATCCACTGGATGCCGATGCCCCAGAGCGAGATCCCGCCGCTGAGCGGGAAGAAGGACACGAGGAAGGAGACCAGCCAGACTCCGACGATCAGCAGCTCGCGCAGCGTGAATCCGAGGATGCCGTACTCCGGCGTGACCTCGTCGTCGTAGAGGACGCCGTCCTCGTCGCTGAACACCGCCTCGGCATCCGGCTCGGGAAGATCCGTGCTCATAGTCGTCCTTTCCTCATCGGCGCACCACGACTTTCCGGTGCTCTCGACGGCTCCCGATCCTACCCGCTCACCCCAGACAGGTTGGTCCGAGCAGCGACTTGAGGTCGCCGAAGAGGTCGGCCGACACCTTCACGGGCATGGGCACCTCGAACACCTTCGCGGTGCCTCCGCGGTGCACGCGGAGCAGCACCTCGGTGTCGCCGCTGTGCCGTCGGAGCACCTCGGCCAGCTCGGTCATGACCCGTTCCGTCGCGCGCTGCTCGGCGAGGACGAGCGACAGGGGCCCTGCCGCATCGAAGGAGCCGACGTCGGGGGCGAAGGCGGACTGGGCATGCAGGTTCAGGCCGTCGTCGCGGCGGGAGACGCGCCCACGCACGGCGAGGATCGCATCCTGCTGCAGCGTGTGCTGGAACTCGAGGTAGGTCTTTCCCATGAACATCACGGTGACCTCGCCGTTGAAGTCCTCCACGGTGATCATGCCGTAGGGGTTGCCGCTCGCCTTCGCCACTCGGTGCTGCACGCTCGTGACGAGGCCCGCCACGGTGACCTGATCGCCGTCCTGCAGGTCCTCGGAGTTGTTGAGGTCGTGGATCGAGATCGAGGCGTGCTTGGCCAGCGGCACCTCGAGACCCGCGAGCGGGTGATCGGAGACGTAGAGGCCGAGCATCTCGCGCTCGAAGGCGAGCTTGTCCTTCTTGATCCACTCCGGACGCGGAGGGACCTTCGCGGGTGCCGCCTCCTCCATGCCGTCATAGAGACTGTCGAAGTCGAAGCCGATGGCGCCCTGCGCCTCGTTGCGCTTCCTGTCGACAGCCGCCTCCACGGCGTCTTCGTGGATCTCGAGGAGCGCCCGACGGGTGTCCCCCATCGAGTCGAAGGCGCCGGCCTTGATGAGCGACTCCACCGTGCGCTTGTTGGCGACGTGCAGCGGCACCGTGTCGAGGAAGTGATGGAAAGAGGTGAACCGCTCATCCTTGCGCGACTGCACGATGCCGTCGACGACATTCGTGCCGACGTTTCTGACCGCCCCGAGACCGAAGCGGATGTCGTCGCCGACGGCCGCGAAGAAGTTGATCGACTCCGAGACGTCCGGCGGGAGCACCTTGATCCCCATCCGGCGGCACTCGTTCAGGTAGAGCGCCATCTTGTCCTTCGAGTCGCCGACGCTCGTGAGGAGGGCGGCCATGTACTCGGCCGGGTAGTGTGCCTTGAGGTAGGCGGTCCAGTACGACACGAGCCCGTAGGCAGCGGAGTGCGCTTTGTTGAAGGCGTAGTCCGAGAACGGCAGGAGGATGTCCCAGAGAGCCTTGACCGCTCCCTCCCCGAAGCCGCGCTCGGTCATGCCCGCCGCGAAACCGGCGTACTGCTTGTCCAGCTCGGACTTCTTCTTCTTTCCCATCGCTCGGCGCAGGATGTCGGCCTGACCGAGGCTGAACCCGGCCACCTTCTGCGCGATCGCCATGACCTGCTCCTGGTAGATGATGAGCCCGTAGGACTCCTCCAGGATCTCGGCGAGCGGCTCCGCCAGCTCGGGGTGGATCGGGGTGATCTCCTGCTGCCCGTTCTTGCGCAGCGCGTAGTTGGTGTGGGAGTTGGCTCCCATCGGCCCGGGACGGTACAGCGCGATGAGGGCCGAGATGTCACCGAAGTTGTCGGGCTTCATGAGCCGCATCAGCGAGCGCAGCGGCGGACTGTCGAGCTGGAAGACGCCGAGCGTGTCGCCGCGGGCCAGCAGTTCGTAGACGGCGGGGTCGTCGAGACCGAGGTGCTCGAGATCGAGCTCCTCGCCCCGGTTCATGCGGATGTTGTCGAGCGCGTCCGAGATGATCGTGAGGTTCCGGAGGCCCAGGAAGTCCATCTTGATCAGACCGAGGGACTCGCACGACGGATAGTCGAACTGCGTGACGATCTGACCGTCCTGCTCGCGACGCATGATCGGGATGATGTCGAGCAGGGGCTCGGACGACATGATGACGCCGGCGGCGTGCACGCCCCACTGCCGCTTCAGCCCCTCGAGGCCGAGCGCGCGGTCGAAGACCGTCTTCGCCTCGGGGTCGGTCTCGATGAGAGCCCGGAACTCGCTCGCCTCCTTGTAGCGCGGGTGCGCGGAGTCGAACATGCCGTCGAGGGGCATGTCCTTCCCCATGACGGCCGGGGGCATCGCCTTGGTGAGCCGCTCTCCCATGCTGAACGGGAAGCCGAGGACACGACCGGCGTCCTTGAGGGCCTGCTTCGACTTGATCGTGCCGTACGTGACGATCTGTGCGACCCGCTCGGACCCGTACTTCCTAGTCACGTACTCGATGACCTCGCCGCGGCGGCGGTCGTCGAAGTCGACGTCGAAGTCGGGCATCGACACGCGGTCCGGGTTGAGGAACCGCTCGAAGATCAGACCGTGCTCGAGAGGGTCGAGGTCGGTGATCTTCATCGCATAGGCGACCATCGAACCCGCACCGGAGCCGCGCCCCGGACCGACCCGGATGCCGTTGTCCTTGGCCCAGTTGATGAAGTCGGCGACGACGAGGAAGTACCCGGGGAAGCCCATCTGGAGGATGATGCCGGTCTCGTACTCGGCCTGCTTGCGCACCTTGTCCGGGATGCCGTTCGGGTACCGGTAGTGGAGGCCCTTCTCGACCTCCTTGATGAGCCAGCTGTCCTCGGTCTCGCCCTCGGGGACCGGGAACCGCGGCATGTAGTTCGCCGAGGTGTTGAACTCCACCTCGCAGCGCTCGGCGATCAGGAGCGTGTTGTCGCAGGCCTCCGGGTGGTCCCGGAAGAGCTGCCGCATCTCGGCCGCGGTCTTGATGTAGTACCCGTCGCCGTCGAACTTGAAGCGGTTCGGGTCGTCGAGCGTGGACCCGGACTGCACGCACAGCAGGGCCGCGTGGGCGTCGGCCTCGTGCTGGTGGGTGTAGTGCGAGTCGTTGGTCGCCACGAGCGGGATGCCGAGGTCTTTCGCGAGACGCAGCAGATCCGTCATGACCCGGCGCTCGATCGACAGGCCGTGGTCCATGATCTCGGCGAAGTAGTTCTCCTTGCCGAAGATGTCCTGGAACTCCGCCGCGGCCGCGCGGGCGGCGTCGTACTGGCCGAGCCGCAGCCGCGTCTGCACCTCGCCGGACGGGCACCCCGTCGTGGCGATGAGCCCCTTGCCGTACGTCTGGAGCAGCTCGCGGTCCATACGCGGCTTGAAGTAGTACCCCTCCATGCTCGACAGCGAGCTCAGCCGGAAGAGGTTGTGCATGCCCTCCGTGCTCTGGCTCCACATGGTCATGTGGGTGTACGCGCCCGAACCCGACACGTCGTCGCTGCGCTGGTCTGCCGAGCCCCACTGCACGCGGGTCTTGTCGCTGCGGTGCGTGCCCGGGGTGACGTACGCCTCGAGACCCACGATGGGCTTGATGCCGGCGTTGCGCGCGGCGTTGTAGAACTCGAACGCCGCGAAGGTGTTCCCGTGGTCCGTCACCGCGATCGCCGGCATGCCGTAATCGGCGGCCGCCTGCGTCATCGCGTTGATCTTCGCAGCCCCGTCGAGCATCGAGTACTCGCTGTGCACGTGCAGGTGGACGAAGGAGTCGGATGCCATGCTTCGAGTCTACGTTCGGCCATCGACATCGGCCGGCCTCACGGCACCTCGTCCACCACCTCGGTGACGACGCTCGTCGTCGACTCCGGCGTGTCGCCGATGACCCCTCCTGACCCGTAGCCCTCCGCGATCGAGTCCACGAGTCCGTGATCCGTGTCGACGACGATGGTCGTCGTCCGGTGGCCGGGAACCGCATAGCGCAGCGTGGCCGTGCCGTCGCCCTCGTCGACCAGCTCGAAGCCCGGGATCAAGGCGATCGCGCGGAAGAAGGCCGCTCTCAGCTCGGCCGGCATGAGGTTGATCGCGGACGGGTCGGAGAGGCTCGCCACCACCCACCGATCACCCTCCGCACCGGTCAGGCCGGAGCGGGCACGCAGCCAGTCCCGCAACGCCGACGGTTCCCGCGGCATCTCCTCGTAGTACGGGCGATAGCCGTCCGCCAGGTGCGGGACGGGTGCCGGATCGCCGTCGCCGACCGGCCAGGCGCCGCCCGGGAGGACCTGCACCGTGCCGCGCTCGCGGATCGCCGCTCCGGGTGACGAGGGCCACTCCTGTGCGGCGCGCGTGCCCTGCGCGCCGAACGACCGTACGACTTCGGCGTTCCCCCAGTCGTAGAACCAGTCCGCCGAGCGGTCGGCAGGGACGTACAGCACCCGCGTGTCCCTGACCAGGACGGCGGCGTCCCCCGTGTCGCGGGAGGCGTTGAAGGCGAACGTGTCGTCGTCGCCGTCGTCGGCGGCGTCTCCATCCCAGAACTGGACGAACTCGTCGACGGTCTCGATCCGGATGTACTGTCCCGCGCCCGGGGCGAGGTCCTGGGCGTCGACGGTGACGCTCGCCGCCTGCTCGAGCACCGCCGCAGCGGCGGCATCGGGCATCACCGGGAACAGGAGGCCTCCGGCGCCCAGCGCCACCACCGCGGCTCCGGCCGTCAGCCCCCCGATGACGAGGCCGGTCCACACCCGCGCCCGTCGTCGCCCGCCCCGCGGAGCATGTGCGGCGGACACCGCGGTCGCCAGAGCGGCGCGGGCACGACGGACGCTCTCCTCCGACGGTTCCGCCCGATCCGCACCGAGGTCACGCACTCGTTCCATAAGCAGCATCGCTCTCCTCCTTCGCCATCCATGTCAGTCGGGTCTGCCCGCGCGAACCCGGCGGGGCGAGTCGTCGTCGCACCCGGTGGAGCCGCGACCGCACCGTCCCGACCGGGATGCCGAGGGCCTCGGCGATCTGCTCGTATGTGAGGTCGCCCCACGCATGCAGGAGAAGCACATCGCGGTCTCGGGCGGGAAGACCGGCGATGCGGGGTGCGAGCGCTCGCAGGGCCGCGTCGGCGTCCAGCCGCGCATCCGAGGCCGCGTACGGGTGCTCGCCGGGTCCGGCCGCGGCGGACGTAGCCTCGAAAGCCCGCCACTGCCGCACTTCGGCGGCACGATGCCGCTTGACCATCCGCGTGGCGATACCGAGGAGCCACGGGAGGGCCGACACGACATCGAGATCGAAAGACGCCCGACGGCGGAACGCGACCAGGAACGTCTCGCTGAGCACGTCGTCGACCGCATCCTCGCCGACCCGCCGCCGGATGTACCCGCCGACCGGGCGCACGTGCCGCTCGAAGATGGCAGAGAACGCCCGCGGCTCGTCGAGCGACCGGGCGATGACCTCGCTGTCTGTGTTCACACTCTGTATTGCCCGGGAAGCGGAATCCGGTTCACGCTTTCTCGCGGAGGTCCAGCCGCATGAGCACGCGAGGGAAACCGTCGAGGACCGAACCCGTGTCCGCCGCCTTCTCGAACCCCGCGCCTTCGAAGAGCCGCCGGGTCCCGACGTACGCCATCGTGAGATTCACCTTCGCCCCGGCGTTGTCGACCGGATAGCCCTCGATCGCGGGCGCGCCGCGTTCCCGGGCATAGGCGACCGCGCCTTCGATGAGAGCGTGGGAGACCCCCTGCTTGCGGTGCCCAGGGCGGACCCGGAAACACCACAGCGACCACACGTCGAGGTCGTCGACATGCGGGATGAGGCGATTGCGCGCGAAGCTCGTGTCGCGTCGAGGGTGCAACGCCGCCCAGCCGACCGGCTCGTCGTCGAGGTAGGCGAGCACGCCGGGAGGAGGATCCTGGTGGCAGAGCTCACGCACCCGCTCGGCCCGTGCGGGACCGCGAAGGGAGACGTTCTCCTTGTTGCCGATCCGATAGCTCAGGCAGAAGCAGACGTTCGACGTCGGTTTCTTCGGTCCCACGACCACGGCGACGTCGTCGAAGACCGACGCCGGGCGCACCACGATGCTCATGCGGTCAGTGTGGCGGAGACCACGGACACCGGCGCGCTGACGCCCCGGCGGATGGACTATTCCCCGCGCAGCACGTCCAGCGCGTGCTGGAAGTCCTCCGGATAGGGCGAGGCGAACTGCACCCACTCCCCCGTCGTCGGATGGGCGAAGGCCAGCTGATGCGCATGCAGCCACTGACGCGTGAGTCCGAGGCGGGCCGAGAGCGTCGGGTCGGCGCCGTAGAGCGGGTCCCCGACGCACGGGTGCCGGTGTGCCGCCATGTGCACGCGGATCTGATGCGTACGGCCCGTCTCCAGGTGGATCTCGAGCAGGGAGGCACCGGGAAAGGCCTCGAGCGTCTCGTAGTGCGTCACGGAGGGCTTGCCGTCCGGGACGACGGCGAACTTCCACGAGTGGTTCGGGTGCCGACCGATCGGCGCATCGATCGTGCCCACGAGCGGGTCCGGATGCCCCTGCACCACCGCGTGGTAGATCTTCTCGACCGTGCGCTCCTTGAACGCCCGCTTGAGAGCGGTGTAGGCGGCCTCGCTCTTGGCGACGACCATGAGTCCGCTCGTCCCCACATCCAGCCGGTGCACGACGCCTTGACGCTCCGGTGCACCGCTGGTCGCGACGCGGAACCCCGCGGCGGCGAGCGCACCGACGACCGTGGGGCCCTCCCACCCGAGCGAGGGGTGGGCGGCGACGCCCGTCGGCTTGTCGACGACGACGATGTCGTCGTCGTCGTAGACGATGCCCAGCTCAGGCACCGCGATGGGGACGATCTTCGGCCCCTCCTTCGGCTCCCACTCGACATCGAGCCAGGCACCGCCCCGCAGGCGGTCCGACTTGTCGAGGGTGACGCCGTCCAGGCGGACGCCGCCGGACGCGGCCACCTCCGCCGCGAAGGTCCTCGAGAACCCGAGGAGCTTGGCGAGGGCGGCGTCGACCCGCGTGCCGTCGAGCCCGTCCGGGACGGGCAGCGAGCGGGACTCCACGCTCAGCGCCCCTCGGACGCGGCGGCGGCCTCGGCGTCCTCGTCGGTCTCGACCGGGGCGTGGTCGCGCTCACGCGTGCCGTCGAACCGGAGGCCGAACACCACGAGCAGGGCGACCGAGATCATCCCGGTGACGATGAAGATGTCGGCGACGTTGAAGATCGCCGGCATCATCCACGGCATGGAGATCATGTCCACGACGTGACCCACGGGGAACCCGGGCTCCCGGAACAGACGGTCAGACAGATTCCCCAGCACGCCCCCGAGGAGGCAGCCGAGGACGACCGCCCAGAGACGCGACCGCAGGCCAAACGCCTTCCAGACGATGACGCCCGCGACGACCGCGAGGGCGATGGTGAAGATCCACGTCACGCCGGAGCCGAGCGAGAACGCCGCGCCGGGATTGCGCACGTAGTAGAGCTGCAGGAACTCTCCGAGAACCGGGACCGCCTCGTGCAGCGGCAGGTTCTCGATGGTGAGGTACTTCACAAACTGATCGGCGGCCAGCACGACCGCTGCGAGAATCGCAACGATCGCGCCGGCCGCCGACCGACGAAGGGGACGACGTCCTGACAAGAGGGCGCCTTACAGGCCGATCGCGGAGACCGGCGTCGAGTCCGTGGAGCCCGACTTCTCGTCGAGCTCGCGGAGCTGGCCCTCGATGTAGCCGCGGAGCTGCGAGCGGTAGTCGCGCTCGAAGTTGCGCAGCTCGGTGATGCGGGCCTCCAGCGTGTTGCGCTCGCGCTCGAGACGTGCGGTCTCCTCGCGCTGCTTCGCCTCGGCCTCGGTGCGGATGCGGGCGACCTCGGCCTCGGCCTCGGAGATGAGCTGGTTGCGCTTGGCCTCACCCTCGGCCACGTGCTCGTCGTGCAGACGCTGCGCGAGCTCGATGATGCCGGCGGTGGCGGTGGCGGAGCCGGTCGGTGCGGCGTCGGCGGCGGGGGCCTCGGCCGCGGGGGCCGGGGTGGATGCAGCGGCAGCCGGCTCGGCGGCGGCAGCGGGAGCAGGGGTGGAACCCGACTCGTACGCGGCGAGCTTCGCCTTCAGCTCGGCGTTCTCCTCGAGGGCCTTGCGCCACTCGATGACGATCTCGTCGAGGAAGTCGTCGACCTCGTCCGGGTCGAAGCCGTCCTTGAAGCGGACGTGCTGGAACTGCTTGGTGACGACGTCATCCGGGGTAAGTGCCATGGGTGGCTCCTCTTTCGATGAGTTCGATTGCCAGTACCGATGTATGGCGTGTTCGTGATGTGGCGCGAACCCGGGGCGCGCACCTGGGTGCCAGCATAGCCCCCGAGCCTTGGGGTCGCGATGCCACGACACCCAGGCTCGGAGAACTCGAGGCCGTCCCCGGGCGCGACACGCGGGGTGGTCAGCGGATGAACAACCGGACGATGTTCATCAGGATCAGGACGACCAGAAGGGTCAGCGCGAAGCCGAAGTCCAGCGAGAGCTGACCGATGCGCAGCGGAGGGATGATCCGCCGGAAGAACCGGATGGGCGGATCGGTGACGGTGTACACCGCCTCCGCGGCGACGAGGCCGAAGCCCTTCGGACGCCATTCCCGATTGAACATCGGGATGTAATCCAGGATGAGCCTCGCGAAGAGCACGAGGATGTAGACCAGCAGCACCAGATGGACGATGCTGGCGAGGACCGAGACCAGCTGCACGGTCTACGAGTGGTCGAAGCCCGCAGACTCGGCGTCTGCGTGCGCGATACCCCCGTGACCGGACACCGCGATGTTCTCCGGCGAGAGCAGGAAGACCTTGGAGGTCACCCGCTCGATCCGGCCGTAGAGGCCGAGGGAGAGACCGCTCGCGAAGTCGATGAGGCGGCGCGCGTCGGCGTCGCTCATCTGGGAGAGGTTGATGATGACCGGGACGCCCTCGCGGAAGCTCTCCGCGATCAGCTGGGCGTCGCGGTACTGCTTCGGGTGGACGGTGAGGATCTCGTTCACGGCTCCTGCTGCGGACTGGCGGACGGCGACGGGACGACGGAGCGGCGTGACGGGGGCCGGAGCCGGCTCTTCGCGCTCACGCTCGCGCTCGCGCTGGGCGCGCGCGGGTGCCGGCGTCTCCTCTTCGTAGACCTCTTCCTCGTCGGCGAGGCCGAGATACACCATGGTCTTCTTCAGCGGGTTACCCATCGTGTCCTCCGGTTCGAACGTTTCGGGCTGGTCTTGTCACAGGTTAACCCCGGGCGGGGCGCGGTCCCGTGATTGCGGAACCGATCCGCAGGTGTGTCGCGCCGGCGGCGATGGCCTCGGCGAAGTCGCCGGTCATCCCGGCGGAGATCCACGTCGCGTCGGGAGCGACGGTCCGCACGTCGGCGGCGATGTGGTGCAGACGGGCGAAGGCGCTCGCGGGGTCCTCGTCGAGGGGCGCGACGGCCATCACGCCCCGGAGCCGCAGCGAGGGCAGGCTGAGCACGTGCTCGGCCAACGCCACCGCCGACGCCGGCGCCACCCCTCCCCTGCCCTCGTCCTCGGTGAGGTTCACCTGCACGAGCACGTCGAGCACCTCGTCGGTCTCTGCGGCACGATGCAGGGCATCGGCGAACCGGTCACGGTCCACGGAGTGCACGACGTCGGCGCTCCGCCTGATCGCCGCGGCCTTGTTCGTCTGTCCCTGTCCGATGAAGTGCCACTTGAGGTCGAGCGCGGAGAGCTCGCCCGCCTTGGCGGTGAGCTCCTGCTGTCGGTTCTCCCCCACCGCGTGCACCCCGAGTGCGTGCAGATCGCGCACCAGCGAAGCGGGGTGGAACTTCGTGACGACGATCCGGGTGATCTCCGCGGGAGACCGCCCGGCGGCACGCGCGGCGTCGGCGATCCTGTCGTCGATCGCCGACAGCCGCGCGGCCAGATCCGATGGCGCCGAGGCGCCGACCGGTGTCGTCACTTCAGGAATTCGGGGATGTCGATGTCGTCGTCGGCGAAGGCCGGCTCGATGCTCGTCGCCGGCGTGCGCGGTGCCGCGGGCGCCGGGGCGGGCTCGGGCGTGCTCTTCTCGGCCGCAGGCTCGCTGGTCTCCGACAGCGCCACCTCGGGAAGGGATGCGGTCGAGGGACGCGAGACGACCATCGGGTCCAGTCGCAGCGAGGGCTCCCCGCCGTCGAAGCCCGCGGCGATCACGGTCACCCGCACCTCGTCGCCAAGCGTGTCGTCGATGACCGTACCGAAGATGATGTTGGCCTCGGGGTGCGCGGCCTCCTTGACGAGGTCCGCCGCGTCGTGGATCTCGAAGATGCCGAGGTTCGAGCCACCCTGGATCGAGAGCAGCACCCCGTGGGCGCCTTCGATGGAGGCCTCGAGCAGCGGCGACTCGACGGCGAGCTCCGCCGCCTTGATCGCGCGGTCGGCGCCGCGGGCCGAGCCGATGCCCATCAAGGCGGATCCGGCTCCCTGCATGACCGACTTCACATCGGCGAAGTCCAGGTTGATGAGACCGGGGGTCGTGATGAGGTCGGTGATGCCCTGCACACCGGCGAGGAGGACCTGGTCGGCGGTGGCGAACGCCTCGATCATCGAGATGCCGCGGTCGCTGATCTCGAGCAGACGGTCGTTCGGGACGACGATGAGGGTGTCGACCTCTTCCTTCAGCTTCGCGACGCCCGCCTCGGCCTGGCTCTGGCGGCGACGCCCCTCGAAGGAGAACGGCTTCGTGACGACACCGATGGTGAGCGCACCGATCGACTTCGCGATGCGGGCGACGACGGGAGCGCCACCCGTTCCGGTGCCACCGCCCTCTCCGGCGGTGACGAAGACCATGTCGGCGCCGGTCAGCGCCTGCTCGATCTCCTCCGCGTGGTCCTCTGCGGCACGACGACCCACCTCGGGGTCGGCACCGGCACCGAGGCCGCGGGTGAGCTCGCGGCCCACGTCCAGCTTGACGTCGGCGTCGCTCATGAGCAGCGCCTGGGCGTCGGTGTTGACGGCGATGAACTCGACTCCGCGGAGACCGAGCTCGATCATGCGGTTGACGGCGTTGACGCCGCCACCGCCGACGCCGACGACCTTGATCACGGCGAGGTAGTTCTGGTTCTGGCTCATGGCCGGCCTCCGATTAGTAGAGCCTGGAAGGGGGAACCTTAAACCTCAACTAGAGGTGTAAAGTATTTCCCGGTATTGCGTTCTCTCAGATCGAAGGTAAGCGCCGCCCGCCCGCGCGCCCGCAACGCCGTGGGCGTGTCGCGCCATTCCTGCGGAAAGCGCTCAGCCGACGACCGCGACGTCGGGCGAGGTCACGTCGATCGACGAGGCCGTGGGGTTCTTCACGAGCGCCGCGGAGAGCGCGAGCGCCTTCAGCGCGCTGTCTTCCTCGCTCCCCCACACGACCGTGAGGCCGGAGTCGAGGGTGAGGGTCACGTCGTCCGCCGTCGAGGCACGGACCCCCGTGAGGGCGCTGCGGATGTCGGCGGGGAGGGCACGCACGACGAGCCCGGCGCTGCGGAACGCCGAGGAGTCCACGCCCCCCTCGACCTCCACCAGCGGCTGACCTGCCGGGCGCTCCTCGGTCGTCGAGAGCGCGACGCCCGCGGCGTCGACGAGGGTGAAGCCGGCATCGGACTCGATCACGCCGATCGGTGTGCGCTCGACGATACGGACCGTGAGGTCGTGCGGGGGTCTCGCCTCCAGCGCGTAGGTCTCGATGAGCGGGAAGGCCAGCAGCGCGGCCTTGACCTCACTGGTGTCGACGAGCGCGAGCGGCGTGCCCATCTGGTCCGCCAACGCGCCCTCGATCACCGCCGGATCGATCGTGGTCGTCCCGGTGACCGTGATGCGCTCGACCGCGAAGAGCGGACTGTAGGCCGCCGCGACGCTTCCGCCGATCAGCAGCACGATCGCGCCGACGACGCTCAGCCAGGTGATGCGGCGCCGACGCGAGCGCTGGGTGAACCGACGGATCTCCGCGCGGAGGGCCTTGCGACGCGCGCGCGCAGCCCGCCAGACGTCCATCGAGGAGCTCGGGACGGCCGCTTCCTGCTCCCCCTCGACCCCGGGGGCGCCGAGATCGTCCTGGACAGCCTCGTCCGCCGGCGACGGAGCGGCACCGCGGCGGCGGAGGCTGCGCGCGGATGCGGCGTCCGTCTCCTCCGGTGCATCCGGGGCGCTCGGGAGCGGGGGCGGCCGGCGCATGGGCTACGCCCCGTCGGTCCGGCGCAGCGAGTCCAGCACCTGCGGGATGATCTGATAGACGTTGCCGCAGCCGAGGGTCACGACGAAGTCGCCGTCGGTCGCCACGGATGCCGTGTAGTCGGCCGCCTCCTGCCAGTCGGCGACGAAGTGCACACGGGAGGGGTCGTGGAACGCGCCGCTCACCAGCTCGCCGGTGACGCCGGGCACCGGATCTTCTCTGGCGCCGTAGACGTCCAGCATCACGGTGTGGTCGGCGAGCTCCTCCAGGACGTCCGCGAACTCCTGGTACATGTGCTGCGTCCGCGAGTAGGTGTGCGGCTGCTGGATCGCGATCAACCGTCCGGAGCCGGCGATGCTGCGCATGGCTTCGAGCGCCGCACGCACCTCGGTCGGGTGGTGGGAGTAGTCGTCGTAGACCGTGACCCCGCGCTCCTCGCCATGACGCTCGAGACGACGGACGGTCCCCGCGAAGCCTTCGACGGCGCGCACGGCGTCGCGGAGCGGGTGGCCGAGCGCGAGCAGCACGGCGACCGCCCCGGTGGCGTTGATCGCGTTGTGCACGCCGGGGACGGCGAGCTGCATGCGCTCGGTCTCGCCGCCGTGCGAGACGACCGCGGCGACGGGACCTGCCGTAACGATCTCGCTGACTCGGACGTCGGCACCCTCGGCCTGACCGAACGTCAGGACCCGCGGGTGGGACAGTCCTGCCAGGACCCGGAGCGCGCCGGGGTCGTCGCTGGAGATGACGACCGCCTCCGACGCGGCGTCCGCGAAGCGCACGAAGGCGTCGTGGAAGGCCTCGTCCGAGCCATAGTGGTCGAGGTGATCGGGGTCGACGTTCGTGATGAGCGCCACCGCCGTGTCGTAGAGGAGGAAGGTGCCGTCCGATTCGTCGGCCTCGATGACGAAGAGGTCGCCGCTCCCGGTGGCGCTGGACGTGCCGAGCTGCTCGATCACGCCACCGTTGACGAAGTGCGGATCGGCGCCGAGGTCACGCAACGCGGTGACGATCATGCCCGTCGAGGTCGTCTTGCCGTGCGCGCCCGCCACCGAGACGAGGCGCCGCGTGCCGATCAGCCAGTGCAGCGCCTGGGACCGGTGGATGACGTGGAGGCCCCGCTCCTTGGCGGTGACGAACTCGGGGTTCTCCGGCCAGATGGCGCCGGTGTGCACGACCGTGTCGGCGTCGCCGAGGTGGGCGGCATCGTGACCGACGTGGACCGTCGCCCCCGCGGCGGCCAGCGCCCGCAGGTTGTCGCTGTCGGCACGGTCGCTGCCGGAGACGCGGATGCCCGCGTCGAGGAACATCTTGGCGAGTCCGCTCATCCCGGATCCACCGATGCCGATGAAGTGCGCGGCGGTGATCGTGTCGGGGATGGGGAGGGAGAGGTCGGGTCTGATCATGTCCGCTTCAGTCTACTTTTCGTTCGCGTCCGGTCGGCGGCGTCACGCCGCACCGAGGGCACGATCGATCATCGCCACGACGTTCTCGGTCCCGGTGCGGGTGCCCGCGGTCTCCGCGGCCTCCGCCATCCTCCGGATGCGGTCGGGATCGCCGAGCAGCGGCACGACGATACGCCGGACGGCGTCGCCGTCGAAGGTCGCGTCGTCGAGGAGCTGCGCGGCACCGGCGGCCACGGCCGACCCGGCGTTCAGACGCTGCTCCCCGTTGCCCACCGAGTACGGCACGTACAGCGCGGGGATGCCGAGCGCGCTGATCTCGCTGACCGTCGCCGACCCCGAGCGCGACACGATGAGGTCGGCCAGGGCGAACGCCAGATCCATGCGGTCGACGTACCGCCGGAGGGCATAGCCGGCGACGCCCGGATCGGGAAGGTCGCTGCGCTCCCCCGTCACGTGCAGCAGTTGCCAGCCGGCGGCGAGGATGTCGCGCCAGGAATCCGCCAGAGCGTCGTTCAAGCGCTGCGCTCCGAGCGAGCCGCCGAAGACGAGCAGCACGGGGCGATCGGGGTCGAGCCCGAAGTACTCCGCGGCCTCGGCGCGCCGTGCCACCCGGTCGAGCGTGATGACCTCGCGCCGCAGCGGCATGCCGACCACCTCGCTTCCGCGGAGGGGCGTCCCGGCGAACGCGACGCCCACGCCCGCGGCCGCACGGGCACCGAGCACGTTCGCCAGCCCGGGCTTCGCGTTGGCCTCGTGGACGACGAAGGGCACGCGCTCGCGACGCGCGGCGACGTAGGCGGGTGCGGAGGCGTAGCCGCCGAAGCCGACGACGACGTCGATGCCGCGCTGCCGGATGTGCGCGCGCACCTGCGCGATCGCCCGACGGAATCGCGCGGGGAACGCGGCGGCCTGCGCGTTCGGCCGCCGCGGGAACGGCACCTTGTCGACGATGAGCAGCTCGTAGCCGCGCTCGGGGACGAGGCGGGACTCCAGGCCTTCGGCCGTGCCGAGCACGAGGACCGTCGCGTCGGGGTCGCGCTCGCGGAGCGCGTCGGCGACGGCGAGCAGCGGATTGACATGGCCGGCGGTGCCACCGCCGGCGAGGAGGTACGAAGTCACCTCGCGACCCTACCCCGCTCGGCTGACTGCTTCTCGGCGACCGGGATGGTCCGCGCGAAGGCCAGCAGCACACCGCAGGCGATGAGCACCGCGAAGAGCGCCGTCCCTCCCTGGGACATGAAGGGAAGCGGCACGCCCATGACGGGGAAGACCCCGATGACGACGCCGATGTTCAGGACCGCCTGGCCGACGATCCAGACCGTGATCCCCCCGGCCGCGACGCGGATGAAGGGGTCCGAGGTCTTGCGGATCACGTGGAACGCGCCCACGGTGAAGAACGTGAAGAGGGCGAGCACGACGATGCAGCCGATCAGCCCCAGCTCCTCGCCGACGATCGCGAAGATGAAGTCGTTGCCGGCGGCGGGCAGCCACCCGTACTTCTCCTGGGAATTGCCGAGACCGAGGCCGAAGACACCGCCGGAGGCCATGCCCCAGATGCCGTGGATCGACTGGTAGCAGTCCGTGTAGTACAGCGCCATGTCGTCGCAGGTGGCGGTGATGCGGCGCATGCGGTCCTCGCTGGAGAGCGCGTAGGCCAGCACCGCGACCACGCCCAGGATCATCGGGATGATGAACAGCCGCAGCTTCACGCCGGAGAAGAAGAGGCAGCCGAGGAGGATGAGGACCATCACCATCGCGGTGCCGAGGTCCTTGCCCGCGAGCACGGTGCCGATCGCCAGCGCGCCGACCGGCACGACGGGGATGAAGACGTGGTGCCAGGTGCCGAGCATGGTCTGCTTGCGCAGCAGCACCGCGGCGATCCACAGGGCGAGCGCCAGCTTGAGGAACTCGGACGGCTGCATCTGGAAGCCCGCCACCTGGATCCAGTTCCGGTTTCCGCCGTCGGCGATGCCGAGCGGCGTGAACACCAGGAGCTGGAGGGCCACTGCGCCGAACAGCGCCGGCCAGGCCATGCGCTTGAGGAAGTCCACGGGGAAGCGGCTGATGAGGAACATCATCGGGATGCCGAGCAGGGCGAACACACCCTGCCGGAGGGCGCCGTCCAACGGGTTCTGCGCGTTGGCCACGGCGGTGGCGCTCGTCGCGGACAGCACCATGACGAGGCCGAAGATCGTGAGGAGCAGGGCGGTCGACGCGATCAGCAAGAACTCGGTCGAGACCGGCGTGAACCGGCGCCCGAGCGAGACCCGGGCCGCGAGCCCGCCCGACTCAGACCGCGGAGGGCGAGCCACCTGCGTCATCGGTGCTCCCCCGATCGATCCATTCCTGCACCGCTTCGGCGAAGCGGTGGCCGCGATCCGCGTAGCTGGAGAACTGGTCGAAGGATGCGGCGGCGGGAGCGAGGAGCACGGTGCCCTCCCCGTCGACGATCCCCGCCGCGATCTCCACGACGCGGTTCATGACCTGTCCAGTGTCGCCAGCATCGACCTCGAAGACCGGCACCGTCGGCGCGTGTCGCTCGAATGCCGCGACGACGGCCGTGCGGTCCACTCCGATGACCACCGCTGCGCGCGCGGTCGAGCCGGCGTCCGCGACGAGATCGGCGATGTCGACGCCCTTGAGATCGCCGCCCACGACCCATACCGCGCCCGGGTACGCGCGCAGCGAGGAGGCGGCGGCGTGCGGGTTCGTCGCCTTGGAGTCGTCGATCCAGGTGATGCCGGCATGCCGCGCGACCACCTCGATGCGGTGCGCGTCCAGCCGGAAGCTCTGCAGCGCCCCGTGGATCGCCTCGGGCTCGATTCCGAGGGACCGGGCGAGAGCACTGGCGGCGAGGATGTTCTGCACGATGTGCGGGGCCGACAGGCCTGCCGCCTCCAGGTCGGCGACCGTCGTCAGCTCCAGGGCACTGCGGGCCCGGTCGTCGAGGAAGGCCCGATCGACGAGCAGCCCCTCCACGACGCCGAGGTCGCTCGGGCCGGGGATGCCCAGGTCGAAGCCGATGGCACGAGCACCCTCGACGACCTCGGCTTCCTCGACCATCCGCCGGGTGGCCTCGTCGGCCTTGTTGTAGACGCAGGCGACGCGGGTGTTCCGATAGACCAGGGCCTTCGCGTCCCGGTACGCCTGGGCGCTGCCGTGCCAGACGAGATGATCGTCGGCGAGGTTGAGGCAGACCGCGGCGTACGGGAAGAGCTCCCCCTCCGGGCGCGACAGGCCGAGATACCAGAGCTGGTGGCTGGAGAGTTCGACGACGAGCACGTCGAAGCCGGCCGGATCCCGGACCGCGTCGAGCACGGGGACGCCGATGTTGCCGCAGGGTGCGGCGCGCAGTCCGCCGGCGACGAGCAGCGTCGCCGTGAGCTGGGTCGTGGTCGTCTTGCCGTTGGTGCCGGTGATGAGCACCCAGTCGGCCGGCGTGCCGTCCGCGCGGAGGACCTTGTCACGCACGCGCCAGGCGAGCTCGACGTCGCCCCAGAGCGCGATGCCCTCGTCCTGGACCCAGCGGATGACGGGGTGCGACGGAGCGAAACCCGGGGAGGCGATGACGACCTCGGGCGCGAACGCCGTCAGCGCCTCGGGCACCGCGTCCAGCGGACCGAGCTCCAGCCGGGCGCCGATGACGGGGAGCAGACGGGCGTACTCCTCCTCCGCCGACGCGCTGAGCACGAGGACGTCGGCACCGAGCTCGGCGAGGGTGTCGGCGACGGAGAAGCCGGTCATGGAGAGGCCGAGGACGGCGACGCGCAGGCCACGCCAGTCGGCGTGCCAGCTCGTCAGCCCGGCCAGGCGCTCAGCCGACACGGGTCAGCCATTCGACGTAGAAGAGACCGACGGCGGAGACGGCGAGCAGACCCGCGATGATCCACATGCGCACCACGATGGTGACCTCCGACCATCCCCGCATCTCGAGGTGGTGGTGGAACGGGCTCATGAGGAAGAGCCGCTTGCCGCGGGTGATCTTGAAGTAGGCGCGCTGCAGGATCACGGATCCGGAGGCGAGCACGAAGACACCGGCGATGATGAGGAGCAGCAGCTCGGTGCGGGTCATGACCGCCATCGCGGTGATGACGCCGCCGATGGCCATCGAACCCACATCTCCCATGAACACCTTGGCCTTCGGGGCGTTCCACCACAGGAAGCCGATGAGGCTGGCGGCGAACGAGGCCGAGATGATGGCGAGGTTGAACGGGTCGCGCACCTCGTAGCAGCCGCCGAGGGAACCGGGGTCTCCGCCGATGCAGGGCTGCTTGAACTGCCAGAAGGCGATGAGGCTGTACGCACCGACGACGATCACGCCGGCACCGGCGGCGAGGCCGTCGAGGCCGTCGGTGAGGTTGACGCTGTTGGAGGTCGCGACCCCGATGATCGAGATCCAGGCGAGGTACAGGATCCAGCCGAGGATGACGCCGAACGCGAAGAGGTTCAGCCAGGTGATGTCGCGGAAGAGGGAGATGGACGCACTGGCCGGCGTCTGCCCCCACTTGTTCGGGAAGTTCAGCGCCACGATCCCGAACGGGATCACGACGATGAGCTGCCCGATCACCTTCCGCCATCCGGACAGCCCGAGGCTGCGCTGGCTGCGCACCTTCATGTAGTCGTCGATGAACCCGACCACGCCGAATCCCACCATGAGCCAGATGACGAGGATCGCGGACAGCGCCGGGGTCTCGCCGCTGACGAGGACGCCGGTGAAGTAGCCGACGATCGAGCCGAGGATGAAGATGACCCCGCCCATCGTGGGCGTGCCGCGCTTGGCCTCGTGGCTCGGGTTGCCGGCGGCTTCCGGGGTGCGGATGACCTGCCCCCAGCCCCACTTCCGGAAGAGCCGGAGGAAGACGGGAGTCAGGAAGAGAGTGAAGGCGAGCGAGATGGCCGCCGCCATGATGAGGGACCTCACGAGAACAATTCTCCCAGACGATCGCCGAGATGCCGGAGGCCCACGGAGTTGGACGACTTCACGAGGACCCGGTCGCCGTCGCGCAGCTCGGTGCGGAGGTACTCGAACGCGGCGTCCTGGTCCGGCAGATGCACGGCCTCGCTGTCCCACGATCCCTCGCCGACGGCGGCGAGGTAGAGCCGACGGGCCTCCGGGCCGACGACGACGATGCGCCGGATGTTGAGGCGCACCGCGAGGAGGCCGATGCGGTCGTGCTCCTCCCCCGCGCTCTCGCCGAGCTCGCTCATCGCGCCGAGGACGGCGACGGTGCGCTCGTCGGGGCCGGTGATCTGGGCGAGGGTCCGCAGGGCGGCTGCCATCGAGTCGGGGCTGGCGTTGTAGGCGTCGTTGATGATGCGGACGCGGTCGTTGCCCAGGGGCTGCATGCGCCAGCGTTCGGCGATCTCGACGGTCTCCAAGCGGGCGACGGCGTCGGCAGGGGCCACACCGAGCTCTACGGCGGCACTGATCGCGGCGAGGGCGTTCGTGACGTGGTGGGCCCCGAGGACGCGCAGCCGCAGCGGCAGCCGCTCCCCCGAGACCTCGATCACGCACTGCGTGCCGGAGGCCGAGACCTCGATGTCGCGCGCGTGCACGGCGGCCGCGGCGGACTGGCCGAAGCCGACGACCCGGAGGCCGCGGCTCTCCGCGAGCTCGCGCATCGCCCACACCCGGGCGTCGTCGGCGTTGAGCACGGCCGTGCCGGGCACGCGGGCCGCGGCGACGAGCTCGGACTTGGCCTTCGCGGTGGCCTCGATGCCGCCGAAGCCCCCGGCGTGCGCCATCCCGACCATGAGCACGACGACGAGGTCGGGCTCGACGAGGCCGGCGAGCCGCGCGATGCTGCCCGGCGCGGCGGCGCCGAACTCGCTCACGAGGAAGCGGGTGTCGTGCGTGACGCGGAGCATCGTCACCGGGGCGCCGACCTCGTTGTTGAAAGACTTCACCGGAGCGACGGTCTCGCCCTCGTCCTCGAGGATGCGGGCGAGGAAGTTCTTCGTCGTCGTCTTGCCGTTGGAGCCGGTGATGCCGACGATGCGCAGGTTCCCGCCAGCGCGTACGCGCGCCACGACCTCGCGGGCGAGGTCGCCGAGCGCGGCGACGGCATCCGAGACGACGATCTGTGAAACCGCGACGTCGACCGGGCGCTCGACGATCGCCAGCACCGCGCCGGCTTCGACGGCGGCGCCGACGAAGCGGTGTCCGTCCGTCTCGGCTCCGGGCTTGGCGACGAAGATCGACCCGGCCTCCATGGTTCGGGAATCGGTGTCGACGATGCCGTCGACCACCGTCTCCGGCGTGTGCGCTCCGGCCACGCGCAGCTCACCACCGACGGCGGCGGCGATCTCAGCGAGCGTCAGGGCGATCATGTCATCTCCATGCGCGGCTCTCGCCGGCTATCCGAACTTGGGGAGGAGCGCGTCCATCGGGACAGAGGACGGCATCACGCGATAGGTCTTCATCACCTGCGTCATCGCCTTCTGGAAGGCGGAAGCGGTGGCCGCGGACGATACAACCTTAGTCGGCTCGTCGAGGGTCACCACGACGACGTACTGGGGGTCGTCGACGGGAGCGAAGCCCACCATGCTGGTGTAGTAGACGCCCGCCTTGTAGCCGCCCTTGCCGTCGGAGACCTGTGCGGTACCGGTCTTGCTGGTCACGCGATAGCCGGGCACCTGGATGCGATCGGCGTTCCCGCCCTGCACGGCCACGTTCTCGAGCATGCGCGTCAGATCGGCCGCGGTCTGCTCCTTCACGATCTGCTCGTGCTTCGGCTTCGGGGTCTCCGTGACCGTCCCGTCGGGTGCGGTGCAGGACTCGACCATCGTCAGGTCGATCTTCTCCCCGCCGTTGGCGATGGCCTGGTACGCGCCGGCGAGCTGAGGAGCCGTCACGGTGAAGTACTGGCCGAACGTCGTCGTGTAGAGCGACTGGCTGTCCCAGTCGCTCACCGGGTGGAGGATGCCCCCCACCTCGGAGGGGAAGTCCAGCGTCTTCTGACCGACGCCGAATCGCTGCAGGTAGTCGTAGCGGACCTCGGGGGCGACCATCGTGCCGAACTTCGACAGCGCCGTGTTGGACGAGTCGATGAGTCCGCCGGCCAGCGTGTAGTTGTACGCGGGGTGGCTGAACGCGTCGTTGACCACGGCGCCGTTGGGGAAGGTCTCCCGCGACGAGGCCGTGACGGTGCTGAGCGGAGTGAGGCCGGCACCCTCCATCGCCGCCGCCGCCGTGATCGCCTTGAACGTCGAGCCCGGCTCGAAGTCGCGGTGGAAGATCTGACTGTAACGCGTCTCCGGCGTCGAGGAGTCCAGGTCGTTGGGGTCCATGGCGGGCCACTCGGCGGCGGCGCGGATCTTGCCGGTGCCCACCTCGACCACCGTCACGGTCCCGCCCTTCGCGCCCTGCTTCTGGGCCTCCTCGCCGACCATCTGCTGGAGGTACCACTGGAGGTCGCTGTTGATCGTGAGCTGCACGGTGCCGCCGTTCACGGCGTCGGTGACGGACTCGCTGCCCGGGATCACGACCCCGTCCTTGCCCTTGCGGTACGTCTTCTCACCGTCCACGGGCGCGAGGCACGACTCCTCGAGCTGCTCCACACCGGCTTTGGCCTCGCCCGTGTTGTCGAGGAAGCCCAGCACGTTGCCGGCGACCGCGCCGTTCGGATAGACCCGCGTCTCGCGCGGCTTCAGCGCCAGGTAGGACCCGAGGCCGAGGTCGCGGAGCGCGATGTACTGCTCGGTGTTCAACCCGGTCTTCAAGGGCGCGTACTGGCTGTTCGGGTTCTCGGCCAGGGCGTCCGAGACCCGCTTGCGGATCTCGTCGCCCGGCACGCCCGTGATCTCGGCGATCTTCTCGGAGGCCTCGGCCCACGGCAGCGCCGGGTCCTTCTCCTCCGTGAGTCGGATCACCTGCGGGCTGAGCTGGGCGTCGTACACCATGACGCTCGACGCGAGGACGGTGCCCTCCGCGTCGACGATGGAGCCGCGCTGTCCGGGGATCGTCGACCCGTCCCCGATGTGCTCGAGGGATTGGCTGACGTGCTCGTCGGCGCTCACGACCTGGATGTCGATGAGGCGGACGACGAACGCCACCAGCACCGAGAGGATGACCGCCAGTGCGACGACGGTGCGTCGCCGCGGTCCGCGCGTGGCTCGTGTCGTCATGGGATCTCTCCGTCGATCGGGATGGTCAGTGGGTCGTGGGGCTGGGGAGGCCGTCGGTGAGGGCGGGCGGCAGATCCGTCGCGGGCGGAGTGCCGCCTGTGGACTCCTCCGCGGTCTGCTCCGCCGCGGGCGTCTCCTCGGTGACGAGGACGTTGCCGACGGCCGCCGGTCCGTGGGGGTCGACCGTCGAGATCCCCTCCGCGCCGGCACCGGCGCCGAAGACCGCGCCGTCGCTGAGACGCAGATACGAGGGCGCTCCCGCGACGACCATGCCGAGGTCGGCCGCATTGCCGGCGAGCACCTGCGGAGAGCTCAGACCCGTGAGCTCCTCCTTCAGTGCATCCGTGCGGAGATCGAGCTCGCGCTGCTGGGAGGTCAGCCCGGCGAGGGTGAACGAGTCCTGCGTGATGGCCAGGGAGAGTCCGACCTGCGCGGCACCGATCGCGAGGGCTCCGCCGAGGGCCACGAGCGCGTAGGCGAGCTTCGGCTTCCGCCGCCGCGCCGGTGCCGTCACGGGCTGGAGGCGGCGCTCCGGGGTCTTCTCCGGGACGACTGGCTGCAGCGGCAGGGTCGGCTTGCGGACTGCGTTCATGCTCATGCGCTCTCCCGCACCTTCTCGGCGGCGCGCAGGCGCACCGGTATCGCACGCGGGTTGCGTGCGCGTTCTTCGTCGTCGGCGAGTTCCGCCCCCTTGGTCAGGATGCGGAATCGGGGGGCGTGCTCCGGCAGCTCGACAGGGAGACCGGCGGGCGCCGTCGAGGAGGACGCGGCGGCGAAGGCCTGCTTCACCAGCCGGTCCTCGAGGGACTGGTACGACATCACGACGATGCGACCGCCGACGGCGAGAGCGTCCATCGCGGAGGGGATGGCGTCCGCGAGCACGTTCAGCTCCGCGTTGACCTCGATGCGCAGCGCCTGGAACACGCGCTTCGCGGGGTGCCCCGCACGCTGTGCCGCGGCGGGCGTCGCCGCCACGAGGATGTCCACGAGCTCCCCGGAGCGGGTGATCGGCTGCTTCTGGCGGGCGTCGATGATGAAGCGGGCGTACCGTGCGGCGAGCTTCTCCTCGCCGTACCGCTCGAAGATGCGGCGCAGATTCCCCTCGCTGTACGTCGCGATGACGTCGGCGGCGGTGATGCCCTTCGTCTGGTCCATCCGCATGTCGAGCGGAGCGTCCTTGGAGTACGCGAAGCCGCGTTCGGCCTCGTCCAGCTGCAGCGACGAGACGCCGAGGTCGAAGAGTATCCCGGCGGCGCCCTGGGCGTGCAGACCGATCTCGTCGTAGACCGTGTGGACGAGCGTGACGCGGTCGCGGAACCGGGCGAGCCGCTCCCCCGCGATCTTCAGCGCGTCAGTGTCGCGGTCCAGGCCGATCAGGCGGATGCCGGGGAAGCGCTCGAGCAGCGCCTCAGAGTGCCCGCCCATGCCGAGGGTGGCATCGACGAGCACGGCGCCGTCCTCCCGGAGGGCCGGCGCGAGGAGCTCGACGCAGCGGTCGAGCAGGACGGGGGTGTGGATGTCGCGGAGGTTCATGATCTCTCTCGGGTCCGACCTTCGGCTCTGATCCCCCTCCGCTTCTCGACCCGGCACCGGGGAAGTGTGTCGGGGCGGGAGCGGCGGGGCATCACAGCCGTGGTCAGAACAGTCCGGGAATCACCTCCTGCTCCAGCTCGGCGTAGGACTCCTCGCCGGCGGCGAGGTAGGCGTTCCAGCTCTCCGCATCCCAGATCTCGGCGTGGGCGCCGACTCCGGTCACGATGAGCTCCTTCTGAAGACCCGCGTACTGACGCAGGTGGGCGGGGATGGTGATGCGGTTCTGGCTGTCGGGCATCTCCGCACTGGCACCGGAGAGGAACATGCGCATGAAGTCACGCGCCTGCTTGTTGGCGAGCGGGGCCTGACGGATCCGCTCGTGCATCGCCTCGAACTCGGCCGTGCTGAAGACGTAGAGGCACCGCTCCTGACCCCGGGTGACGACGATGCCGCCGCCCAGGTCCTCGCGGAACTTCGCGGGAAGGATGACCCGTCCCTTGTCGTCCAGCTTCGGTGAGTGCGTGCCCAGCAGCATCGGCCATCACCCCCTCTCCGTCCGGCCAACTCGAGGTGCGCCCCACTTTACTCCACTTTCCTCCACATTCCTACGATGAATCCCGCGTATCGCGCCGCGGTTCGCAACCCGCACGCTCACGACCCGCGAGATTCCGCGGTGGAGCAAGGTGGAGGGCCAGTGGAGGGCCAGTGGAGGAGTCAGACGGCGTCAACGGACCGAAGACACGAAAAAGCCCGGATGCTCAGCATCCGGGCTTCGTGGTGGAGGAGAAGGGAGGGGGCTCAGTAACCGTCCTGGCGCCGATCCCACCGGTCGTTCATGCGATCCATGAAGGAGGAGGAGTCCTGCCGCTTCGGGGCGGTGCGCGTGCGGGTCTCTGCCGGACCGCTGCGCCGGACCGGGGTGACGGCCAGCATCACTCCGCCGAGCATGGCCGCGAATCCGATGACGCCGACCACGATGCCCCAGACGTCGCCGAGGATGACACCCACGACCAGTCCGCCGATGCCGGCGAGCAGGAGGAGGGCCCCGTAGACGAGGTTGCGATAGCTCAGCGTGCGATCACCCGACGGCGCGCTCACGACGTCGGCGTCATTGTGCAGGAGATGGCGTTCCATCTCGTCGAGCAGACGTTGCTCCTGTTCGGAGAGTGGCATCTCATCCCCCTCGGGTATCGTGCCCTCCAGTCTACGCGCGAGCAGCGTCCGGGGCTAGCGGTTCCCGCCTCACATCCTTTACGTATGCTGGGAGTCGTGCCGTCCCCCTCCCCCTCCGTCGCTGAGGCCGTAGCCGCGCGACTGGACCTCTTCCTCGACCGCATGCGAGCCGAGTCGGCCGAGTACGGCGAGGACGCCGCCGCCTTCCTCGCCGCGGCGGCGGACACCCTCTCCGGCGGCAAGCGCCTGCGCGCCCGGTTCTGTCACGCCGGGTGGCGTGCGGTCGCCCGGTTCCGCGATCGTCGCGCGGTCGAGGACGACCACCTGTGGGACGCCTGCGCCGCCCTCGAGATCTTCCAGTCCGCCGCTCTCGTCCATGACGACCTGATCGACAACTCGGACACCCGTCGAGGACGCCCCGCCGCCCACCGCGCACTCGAGTCCTCGCACCGCGCCGCCGGATGGTGGGGCGACGCCGCCGCCTTCGGGCGCGCCGGATCCGTCCTGCTCGGCGATCTCCTCGTGGCCTGGAGCGACGACCTCCTGGAGTCGGCGCTCGACGGGCACGCCGAGGCGAGGACCGTGCGGGCGGAGTATGCCCGGATGCGTCGCGACGTCACGACCGGGCAGTTCCTCGACATCGCCGAGGAGTCGGCGTGGAGCGTGAGCGACGACCGCGAGCACGCCGAGCGGGCGCTCCGCGTCGCCTCGCTGAAATCGGCGCGCTACAGCATCGAGCAGCCGCTGGTCCTCGGAGCGAGCCTGGCCGGCGCCGATGCCGAGCAGACGCGGGCGCTGCGCCGCTTCGGACATCCGCTCGGTCTCGCTTTCCAGCTGCGCGACGATGTGCTCGGCGTGTTCGGCGACGCCGCCGTCACCGGGAAGCCCGCGGGCGACGACCTGCGGGAGGGCAAGCGGACCGTGCTCATCGCCTTCACCAGGGAGCGCCTGGACACCTCCGCCCGCCGGGTGCTCGACGAGATGCTCGGCGATCCCGACCTGTCGGCGTCCCAAGTCTCCTTCCTGCAGGAGACGATCGCCGGGACCGGGGCTCTGGACCGCGTCGAGACGATGATCGCCGACTACGCCAGGGACGCCGACCGCGCACTGACCGGCGCGCGCCTCGACGACGCAGCGGTCGGCGAGCTGCGCGACCTCGCCAGGGCCGCCACCGTGCGCTCCTCCTGAGCAGGCTCAGGCGAGCGTGCGCGCGAGCCGGCGCACCTCGCTCTTGTGCCCCGCGAGGAGAGAGGCGATCGGCGAACGCCCGAGGGTCTCGTCCTCGGCGAGCAGCCAGTCGATGAGCTCGTCGTCGGAGAACCCGGCGTCCTGCAGCACGATGATCGTTCCGCGCAGCGAGCTCAGCGGCTGTCCGTCCACGATGAACACGGAGGGGACCGCGAAGACACCGCTGCGGCGCGAGCCGACGAGGTAGTGCTCGTCGATCAGGCGTCGCACGCGACCCAACGGCTCGCCGAGGACCTCGACGAGGTCGGGCATGGTCAGCCACTCGAGCGCGGAATCAGGGGTTGCAGCGACGTTCTCAGACACGGTGCCACTATCTCACCTCCACGGCCCGGTCGCATGTTCGTCACTTCCGTCCCATTCGTCACACCCGTCACTTCTGTTGACATCTCTATACATCCGTGTCAGCGTGAAGTGCTCGAAAAGGGGGCCCGACGTGATCCTGCAGACAGCCGTGGCCGGCGCTCTCGCCGCCACCCTGACGGCGACACCCGCCGCCGCACCCGCACCACCGCTCGCACCGCACGAACGCCAGCGCGTCGCTCCGACGCGCGTCGTCCCCACGCAGAACGTGCCGCCGGGGCACGTCGTGCAGCCGGGCGACACGGTCGCCGGCATCGCCGGTCGGTACGGGCTCCGGACCGCCGACGTCCTCAGCTGGAACGGGCTCTCGATGCGCTCCGTGATCTACCCCGGGCAGACTCTCTCCCTGCGGGCACCTGCGGCGGCTCCGGCCCCGGCCGCGACGCCCGCCCCTGCCGCGGCGAAGACGCACGTCGTCGCGGCCGGCGACACGGTGTTCGCCATCGCCCGGACGTACGGGACCTCGGTGAGCGCCGTCCTCGCCGCGAACGGCCTGCCCCAGGGTGCGATCATCTACCCGGGCCAGAAGCTCGTCGTCTCCGCGGGTGCACCCGCCGCCCCCGCGGCCGCGCCGGCCGCAGCGCCGTCGACGCCCGCCCCCGCACCGGCCGCCGCCACGCACACCGTGGCCGCCGGTGAGACGCTGTTCTCGATCGCGCAGAAGTACGGCACCACGACGCAGTCCCTCTTCGCCTGGAACGGCCTCGAAGCCTCGTCGATCATCTATCCCGGTCAGAAGCTCGCCGTCCAGGGTGCTCCGGCGCCGACGCCCGCCGCCGCCCCGAGCGGCCAGCGCACCGCCGCCCTGAATGCGGAGCAGGTGGCCAATGCCTCCCTCATCATCCGCATCGGCCGTGAGCTGGGCGCCTCCGACCGCGCGATCGCCACCGCGCTCGCGACGGGAATGGTGGAGTCGGGTCTGCGGAACCTCGACTGGGGAGACCGCGATTCGCTCGGCCTGTTCCAGCAGCGCCCCAGCACGGGCTGGGGCACGCCGGAGCAGATCATGGATGCGGAACGGAGCACGCGGGTCTTCTACGGCGGAACCGGCGATCCCAACGGCGACGTCACCCGCGGTCTGTTCGACATCCCCGGGTGGGAGTCGCTGTCCTTCACCGACGCGGCGCAGGCCGTGCAGATCTCCGCCTACCCCGAGCGCTACGGGCAGTGGGAGACGCAGGCGTACGCGTGGCTCGCCCAGCACGGGTGACGATTCCGGAAATCCGGATGCGTCGAGGGGTGAGGCGTTCCCGGGGCTTTCAGCCAATCGTCCATAGACTTCTGTCGTGACGACCAACCATCAGGCCGACCCCCTCATCGGGCGGCTTGTCGACGGTCGCTACCGCGTCCGCGCGCGGATCGCCCGCGGCGGGATGGCCACCGTCTACGTCGCCACCGACCTGCGCCTCGAGCGCCGCATCGCCCTGAAGGTGATGCACGCGCACCTCAGCGACGACTCGGCGTTCCAGAGCAGGTTCATCCAGGAGGCCCGCGCGGCCGCCCGTCTGGCCGACCCGCACGTCGTCAACGTCTTCGACCAGGGGCAGGACGGCGAACTCGCCTACCTCGTCATGGAGTATCTGCCGGGCATCACCCTGCGCGAACTCCTCCGCGAGCAGAAGCGCCTGACCGTCGCCCAGACGATCACGATCATGGACGCCGTCCTCGCCGGACTGTCCGCGGCGCACCGCGCCGGGATCGTCCACCGCGACGTCAAGCCGGAGAACGTGCTGCTCGCGGAGGACGGCCGCATCAAGATCGGCGACTTCGGTCTCGCCAGGGCCACCACGGCGAACACCGCGACCGGTCAGCAACTGCTCGGGACGATCGCGTACCTCGCCCCCGAGCTCGTCACGCGCGGCACGGCCGACGCCCGCAGCGACATCTACGCGCTCGGCATCATGCTCTACGAGATGCTCGTCGGCGAGCAGCCCTACAAGGGCGAGCAGCCGATGCAGATCGCCTTCCAGCACGCCACCGAGTCGGTCCCCCGCCCCAGTGTGCGCAACCCCGCGGTCCCGGAGCAGCTCGACGAGCTCGTGCTCTGGGCGACGGAGAAGTCGCCGGACGAGCGGCCCGACGACGCACAGCAGATGCTGGAGCGCCTGCGCGAGATCGAGCGCGAGATCGGCGTCGCCCCCGCGGTGACCCGAACGACCGGCTCCGCCCGCGACCAGGCGGACTCCGGCGACCTCACCAAGGTCATGCCGGGCACGATGGTGCTCCCGGAGCCGGCGACAGCGACCTCCCCGGGGATCGACAACGCCACCATCCTCCGTCGGCGGGCCTCGAAGCGCCGCGCCCGCGGCACCTTCCTGCTGTCCCTCGTGCTCCTGCTGGCGGTCCTCGCCGGCGGCGTGGGCTGGTGGTTCGGCTCCGGCCCCGGTTCGCTCATCGCGGTCCCCGACGTCGCGGGACAGACGTACGACGAGGCGGCGGCCGACCTCACGGAGGCAGGCTTCGAACCGACGCAGCGCGACGAGTTCTCCGTCGACGTCGACAAGGGCATCGTCATCGAGACCGATCCCGGTACCGGCGCCAGGGTCGACAAGGGCACCACGGTCGCCGTCGTCGTCTCCGCCGGCCCGGCCTCGCACGAGCTCGCCGCCGTCGCCGGGCAGGCGGCCGACGACGTCCGCGCGGCGCTGGAGGCGGCGAACCTGGAGATCACCGACGACGAGGAGTTCTTCACGGACGCGGCGAACGGCTCGGTGATCAACGTGCGCATCACGCCTCGGGACGGCGGAGACGTCTTCGGCTGCGAAGAGGGCTGCACGGTGCATGAGAAGGACACCGCGACCATGCAGGTCTCCCGCGGCGCCGTGCCCGACGTCACGGACATGACCGTCGCTCAGGCCACCGAGGCGCTGACCGGCAAGGGACTCAAGGTCGCCGAGGAGAGCATCTACCGCCCGAGCGACTCCATCGGCAAGGACCGCGTCATCGGGTACGCGGACCGCGCCGAGGAGGGAGCCTGGCGACCGGGCGAGACCATCCAGCTCATCATCTCGCAGGGGCCGCCGCTCTTCGACGTCCCCGATGTGTCGGGCATGACGCGCAACGAGGCCACCGCCGCCCTGCGTGACGCCGGCTTCACGTGGAGCTACACGAGCAGCACCGGACTCCCCGACTCCGTCTGGGACCTCCTCGCGAACGAGAACACGCGGGTGGAGTCGTACAGCCCGTCCGAACCGCAGCGCAAGGGCACGAGCATCACGCTCACCATGGGCTTCGCCGGCTGAGACCGAGACGACGAAGGGGCCGGAACATCGTTCCGGCCCCTTCGTGCATCCGCCTCGCGGATCAGCGCTTCTCAAGCTCCTCGGCCACGAGGAACGCCAGCTCCAGCGACTGCATGTGGTTCAGGCGCGGGTCGCACAGGCTCTCGTAGCGGGTCGCGAGCGCGGCCTCGTCGATCTGCTCAGACCCGCCCAGGCACTCGGTGACGTCGTCTCCCGTGAGCTCGACGTGGATGCCGCCGGGGAACGTGCCCACCGCACGGTGCGCCTCGAAGAAGCCGCGGACCTCGTCGACGACGTCGTCGAAGCGCCGCGTCTTGTAGCCGGTCGGCGTGGTGATGCCGTTGCCGTGCATGGGGTCGGTGACCCACAGCGGCTGCGCGCCGGATTCCCGGACGGCCTCCAGCAGCGGGGGCAGCGCGTCGCGGATGCGTCCGGCGCCCATGCGCGTGATGAAGGTCAGGCGTCCGGGCTCGCGCTCCGGGTCGAGCTTGTCGATGAGCGCCAGCGCCGTCTCCGGCGTCGTGGTGGGACCCAGCTTCACGCCGATCGGGTTCCGGATCTTGGAGAAGTAGTCGACGTGCGCGCCGTCGAGCTCGCGCGTGCGCTCCCCGATCCACAGGAAGTGGGCCGAGGTGTTGTACGGGGTGTCCGTCCGGGAGTCGATGCGCGTCATCGGGCGCTCGTAGTCCATGAGCAGGCCCTCGTGCCCGGTGAAGAACTCGACGCGCTTGAGCTCGTCGAAGTCGGCGCCGGCGGCCTCCATGAACTTGATCGCCCGGTCGATCTCCGCGGCCATGCGCTCGTAGCGCTGGTTGGCGGGGTTCTGGGCGAAGCCCTTGTTCCAGGAGTGCACCTCGCGGAGGTCGGCGAATCCACCCTGCGTGAACGCCCGGATGAGGTTCAGCGTCGACGCCGCGGTGTGGTAGCCCTGCAGCAGACGACCGGGGTCGGCCTGACGCGAGCCCTCGGTGAAGTCGTAGCCGTTGACGATGTCGCCGCGGTACGCCGGGAGCGTGACCTCGCCGCGGGTCTCCGTGTCGCTGGAGCGCGGCTTGGCGAACTGCCCGGCCATGCGTCCCATCTTGACGACCGGCATCGAGGCGCCGTACGTGAGCACCACGGCCATCTGCAGCACCGTCTTGATGCGGTTGCGGATCTGCTCGGCGGTCGCGCCGGCGAACGTCTCGGCGCAGTCGCCGCCCTGCAGTAGGAAGGCCTGCCCCGAGGCGGCCCGGGCGAGACGGTCGCGGAGGTTGTCGACCTCACCGGCGAAGACCAGCGGCGGAAGGCTCGAGATCTGCCGGGAGACGTCGGCGACGCGGTCGGCGTCTGGCCACTGCGGCTGCTGCTTGATGGGAAGCGAGCGCCAGGCATCAAGGGCTTCGATGTGGTGCGGGAGCATGCGTCCAGCCTAGTGGGCGGCGACACCGCCGAGACGCGCCCTGGAGCCTATGTGACGCGGCTCGGGAGGCGGTCCTTGACGGTCGATGCGTAGACGTCCTCGTACTCCTGCTGACCGAGCCGCTGGAGCGCCACCATGATCTCGTCCGTGACCGAGCGGAGGATGTAGCGGTCGTTCTCCATCCCGGCGTACCGGGAGAAGTCGAGGGGCTCGCCGATGACGATCCCGACCCGCATGACGCGCGGGATCCGCCGGCCGATGGGCATGGCCGTGTCGGTGTCGACCATGATGACCGGGATCACGGGGACCTTGGCTTCGAGTGCCATCCGGGCGATGCCGGTGCGGCCGCGGTAGAGCTTGCCGTCAGGGCTGCGGGTGCCCTCCGGATAGATGCCGAGGAGGTCGCCCCCGCCGAGCACCTGGAGACCCGTGTTGAGCGATGCCTCCGAGGCCTTTCCGCCCGAGCGGTCGATGGGGAGCTGCCCGGTCGCCTTCATGAAGAAGCGGGTAGACCACCCCTTGAGGCCCCGCCCGGTGAAGTAGTCGCTCTTCGCGAGGAACGACATGGGCCGGTCGATCACGAGCGGGAGGAAGATCGAGTCCGCGAAGGAGAGATGATTGCTGGCGAGGATCGCCGCTCCGGTCGCGGGCACGTTCTTCCGCCCCACGATCCAGGGGCGGAACACGGCCTTGACCACGGGGCCGATCACGACGTACTTCATCAGCCAGTAGAACATCGAGGTGAAGTCTAGCGCCGTGTCGCGGATCGTCCCGCTGTTCCCCCTCGCCACCTCGGGAAAGCGACTCAGTTTCACCCTGACCGCGACCCGGTGCCATGCCCTAGACTCGGACCAACGCCCGTGCCCGACCGGTACCGAAGGAGCTGCCGTGGTCCAGTTTGAAGTCCCCGCGATCGTCCCCGCCGATCCCGACGCGAACGTCGCCGACCTGCTTGCGAAGCGCGTCGAGGCGACTCCCGACCGGGCGCTGTTCTCCGTCCCGCAGGGCGACGGATGGCGCGACATCACCGCCGCCGACTTCGAGACCGCGGTGATCGCGCTCGCGAAGGGCTTCGCCGCCGCGGGCATCCAGCCCGGCGAGAAGGTGGGCTTCCTCGCCCGCACCACCTACGAGTGGAGCCTCGTCGACTTCGCCCTCTTCTACGCCGGTGCGGTGATGGTGCCGATCTACGAGACGAGCTCGCCGTCGCAGATCCAATGGATCCTCGAGGACTCCGGCGCCATCGCCCTCCTGGTCGAGTCGCCGGAGCACTTCGCCCGCGTCGACGAGGTGCGCGGCGACCTGCCGCTGCTCCGGGAGGTCTGGCAGCTGCACCTGGGCGCGATCGACACGCTCACCGCCCAGGGGGCATCGGTTTCGGACGAGGAGATCCAGCGCCGCCGGAACCTCGCCGTCGGCTCCGACATCGCCACCCTCATCTACACCTCGGGGTCCACCGGGCGGCCGAAGGGCTGCGTGCTCACCCACAGCAACTTCGTCGAGCTGTCCCGCAACTCCGCGAAGGCCCTCGACGAGGTCGTGCAGACGCCGGGGTCCTCCACCCTCCTCTTCATCACGACGGCACACGTCTTCGCCCGCTTCATCTCCATCCTCAATGTGCACGCGGGGGTGCGCACCGGTCACCAGCCGGACACGCGCCAGCTGCTCCCGGCCCTCGGCTCGTTCCAGCCGACCTTCCTCCTCGCAGTCCCCCGCGTGTTCGAGAAGGTCTACAACTCCGCCGAGCAGAAGGCCGAGGCGGGCGGCAAGGGCAAGATCTTCCGCGCCGCCGCCGACGTCGCGATCGAGCACTCCCGGCTGCTGGAGGAGGGCAAGAAGATCCCGTTCGGGACGAAGCTCAAGTTCGCGCTGTTCAACAAGCTCGTCTACTCCAAGCTCCGCGAGGCCATGGGCGGCAAGGTCGTCTACGCGGTGTCCGGCTCCGCTCCCCTGGGCGCCCGCCTCGGTCACTTCTTCCACAGCCTCGGCGTTGTCATCCTCGAGGGCTACGGTCTGACCGAGACGACCGCCCCCGCGACCGTGAACCTCGCCTCGAAGTCGAAGATCGGCACGGTCGGTCCGGCCCTTCCCGGCGTCGGGGTGCGTCTCGCCGACGACGGCGAGATCGAGGTGCGCGGCATCAACGTCTTCAAGGAGTACTGGAACAACCCGGAGGCCACCGCCGAGGCGTTCAGCGACGGCGGCTGGTTCCACACCGGCGACATCGGCAGCTTCGACGCCGACGGGTTCCTCACGATCACCGGACGCAAGAAGGAGATCATCGTCACGGCGGGCGGCAAGAACGTCGCCCCCGCGGCCCTGGAGGACCCGATCCGCGCGAACCCGATCGTCGGGCAGGTCGTCGTCGTCGGCGACCAGCGTCCGTTCATCTCGGCGCTCGTCACGCTCGACCCCGAGATGCTGCCGACGTGGCTCGCGAACAACGGTCTCGACGAGAAGATGACGCTGGCGGAGGCCTCGACCAACCCGCAGGTCCGCGCCGAGGTGCAGCGCGCGGTCGACGCGGCGAACGAGCGGGTGTCGCGTGCGGAGTCCATCCGCAAGTTCACGATCCTCGACTCGGAGTGGACGGAGGCCTCGGGCCACCTCACCCCGAAGCTGTCGATCAAGCGGAACATCATCATGAACGACTTCGCCGACGAGATCTCCGCGATCTACGACGAGCCCGTCGCCACCACCAACGTCGCGATCGGCGGCTGACGCCCCTCGTCGGCCCACCCCCTTCTGACCGAACCGGCCCCTTGCGCTCGCGCGCAAGGGGCCGGTTCGTACGAGAAGGGGTGGGTCGACAGCTAGAACCAGGAGCTCTCGCGCACCTCGCGCATCGCGACCTTCCGCGTCTCCGGGTCGAGCCGGGAGAGGAAGAGCGTGCCGTCGAGGTGGTCGGTCTCGTGTTGGAGCGCCTGCGCGAGCAAGCCGTCGCCCTCGAGCACCACGGGCTGTCCGTCGAGGTCGATCCCCTCGACGCGGGCCCAGGGATGGCGCTGGGCGTCGTGCCAGAGTCCGGGGACGGAGAGGCAGCCCTCCCCCGTGGGCTCCGGCTCGCCGCGCACCTCCGTCAGCACGGGGTTGAGGACGTACCCGATCTCGCCGTCGACGTTGTAGCTGAAGGCGCGGAGCGCGACGCCGATCTGCGGGGCCGCCACGCCGGCGCGCCCCGGAAGCTCGACGGTCTCCAGGAGATCGGCGACCAGGGCGCGCACGCCGTCGTCGATCTCCTCGATGGGCGCGCACACCGTCCGCAGGACCGGGTCGCCGAAGATGCGGATCTCGCGAACCGTCATCAGGCGGCCTTCGTCCGGAGGCCCTCGACGAGGAGCGCGGCGAGTTCCCGCGCCGCCTTCCGGGTCTCGGGGAGGAGGTTCGCGAAGACGATCGTCCCGCCCGCGGCGATCTGCGGGTCGTACGGCACGCGCACGACGCTGCGGGCCCGCGACGCGAAGTGCGCCTGCAGCTCTCCGAGGCGGACGAGCGGCGTGCCCGGGGTCGACTGATTGAGAACCACGATGGCGTCGCGCGCCTGCTGCGCATACCCGTTGGTCTCCAGCCACGTGAGCGTCTCGGAGGCCAGCCGTGCCTCGTCGACGCTGAGACCGGAGACGATGACGATCTGGTCGGCGAGATCGAGGGTCGCCGACATCACCGAGTGGACGATCCCGGTGCCGGTGTCGGTGAGCACGAGCGAGTAGTAGTGCGCGGCGACGTCGGCGACATCGCGGTAGTCGCTGTCGCTGAAGGCTTCGGCGACACGGGGATCGGCGTCCGACGCGAGCACGTCGAGGCGCGTCGCATCCCGAGCCACGATCGCGGAGATGTCGTGGTAGCCGCGCACGTCGTCACGGATGCGGACGAGGTCGCGCACGGACTTGCCGTGCGCGGCGCGCTGCACCCGGTCGGCGAGAGTTCCCCGATCGGGGTTCGCATCCACCGCGATGACGCGGTCCTCCCGCGCGTCCGCGAGGGCCATGCCCAGGAGCGCCGTGACGGTGGTCTTGCCCACCCCGCCCTTGCGGGAGAGCACCGGCACGAAGCGGGCGCCGCCGGCGAGCGGGGCCGCGATGCGCGCGGTCAGCTCCTTGCGCTCGCGCGCACGGCGCCCGTCGCCGATGTTCAGCCGCCGACCGGACAACGTGTAGAGCAAGTGACTCCACCCGCCCTCGGGTTCGGGCTTGGCCACCCGGTGCGGGTCGAGGAGGCGATCGGTCGTGAGGAGGTCCGCGGACTCGCGAGCGGACTCCCCCAGCTCCCCCAGACGCTTCGCGGTGAGGGTCACATCCGTCCGGGGCGCCGGACGTGCGGGCGCGGAGGTGGCGGGTGTGTCGTCGGCTTCGGGCATCGTGGTCTCCTTCTGCACGGGGACCTGCGGGGCCCGCGCCGGTTTCGCGGCCGGGACCTCCGCACGGTCGGCATCGGCCTTCGCGAGGAAGAGGGCGGCCGCCTTCTCTTCTGCGGCCCGCTCCGGCGCGGCAACCACGGCCGGCACCGGCTCCTCCACCACGACCGCGTCGATCACCTCGTGGATGCGCGGCGGGTCGAGGACGGGCGTCGGCGCGGAGGGGAGGGTGAGGTCGTCGACGACGAGATCGATGCCGACCTCTCCCTCCACCACGCCGTCGTCAGCGAGGTCGTCGTCCTCCTCCGCCGGCAGGGTCACCCGCACCTGCGCGGTCCCGCCGAGGATACCGATGCCGGCGGTGTCGACGGACGCGGCGTCGTCGAGCACTCCCAGCGGACTGTCCTCGGGGTCGGCGTTCTTCTTCGCGGTCACGTGTCACTCCCAACCTGTGCGGGCCTCGGGATGCGCCCAGGGTGCGCGGCCTCGCCCGCACAAGATTAGTGCGCCGGTCGGATCACGACCAAAAGATCACCCGCGTCCACCTGCTGCGTCTCGGCGATGGCATGCCGCTCCACGACCCCGTCCACCGGGGCGGTGATGGCGGCCTCCATCTTCATCGCCTCGATCGACGCGACCGGCTCGCCGGCCCGCACGGTCGCGCCCACCTCGGCCTTGAGCGTGACCACGCCGGAGAACGGCGCGGCCACCTGGCCGGGCACCGACGTGTCGGCCTTCTCCACCTCGTGCGCGTCGACAGCGATCGAGCGATCGCGCACGAACACGGGCCGGAGTTGACCGTTCAGAGTCGTCATCACGGTGCGCATGCCCTTGTCGTCCGCCTCGCCGATGGCTTCGAGACCGACGTAGAGCTGTACCCCTCGGTCGATCTCGATGAGGTGCTCCTGGCCGGGGACCAGCCCGTAGAGGTAGTCGCTCGTGTCGAGCACGGACAGATCGCCGTACTGCTCGCGCCGCTCCGCGAACTCGGCCGTGGGGGCGGGGAAGAGCAGCGTGTTCAGGCGTGAACGGCGCTGCGCGCTCGTCCCGGCCAGCTCCGCCTCGTCCTGCTCCGTCAGCGCCGTGAGCCCCGTGCGCACGGAACGCCCCGCGAGCACCTTGGAGCGGAAGGGCTCCGGCCAGCCACCGGGGAGGTCGCCGAGCTCTCCGGCCATGAACCCGACCACGGAGTCCGGCACGTCGTACTTCCCGGGGTTCGCCTCGAAGTCTGCGGGGTCGGCCTTCACCGCGGCGAGGTGCAGGGCGAGATCGCCCACGACCTTCGACGACGGGGTGACCTTCGGCACGCGTCCGAGGATGCGGTCCGCGGCGGCGTACATGTCCTCGATGAGCTCGAAGTCGTCCGCGAGGCCGAGAGCCTTCGCCTGCTGCCGGAGGTTCGACAGCTGTCCGCCGGGGATCTCGTGGTGGTACACGCGCCCCGTGGGCCCCGGCAGCCCGGACTCGAACGGCGCGTACTGGCGACGCACCGCCTCCCAGTACGGTTCCAGGTCGGAGACCGCGGCGAGGGAGATCCCGCTGTCCCGCTCCGTGTGGGCGAGGGCGGCCACGAGCGACGACAGCGACGGCTGACTGGTCGTGCCGGACAGCGGGGCCGACGCGGCGTCCACCGCATCGACGCCGGCGGCGCTGGCCGCGAGGAGGGTGGCGAGCTGTCCGCCCGGAGTGTCGTGGGTGTGCAGGTGCACGGGCAGGTCGAAGCGCTCCCGGAGCGCCGAGACGAGCTTCGCGGCGGCGGCGGGACGGAGCAGTCCCGCCATGTCCTTGATCGCGAGGATGTGCGCACCCGCGGCGACGATCTGATCCGCGAGGCCCAGGTAGTAGTCGAGGGTGTAGAGCTCCTCGGCCGGATCCAGCAGATCGCCGGTGTAGCAGAGCGCGACCTCCGCGACGGCCGTCCCCGTGGCGCGGACCGCCTCGATCGCGGGGCGCATCTGCTCCACGTCGTTGAGCGCGTCGAAGATGCGGAAGATGTCGACGCCGCTCGCCGCCGCCTCCGCGACGAAGGCCTCGGTCACCGCCGTCGGGTACGGCGTGTAGCCGACCGTGTTCCGGCCGCGCAGCAGCATCTGGATCGCGACGTTCGGAAGGGCCGCGCGCAGCTTGTCGAGCCGCTCCCACGGGTCCTCGCCCAGGAAGCGGAGCGCCACGTCGTAGGTGGCGCCGCCCCAGGCCTCGACCGACAGCAGCTCCGGTGTCAGCCGGGCGAGGTACGGAGCGGCGGCGACGAGGTCCTTCGTGCGGACGCGGGTCGCGAGCAGCGACTGGTGCGCGTCGCGGAACGTCGTGTCCGTGATCGCGAGCGCGCTCTGCGCACGCAGACCGCGCGCGAACTCCTCCGGCCCGACCTCGAGCAGCCGCTGCCGGGAACCGGGCGCCGGTGCGGCGGCCAGGTCGATCGGCGGCAGTTTGGTCGCGGGGTCGATGACGCCGGGATGCGCACCGTGCGGCTTGTTCACCGTCACGTCGACGAGCCAGTTGAGGATCTTGGTCCCGCGGTCCTTCGACTCGCGGCCGCGGAGCAGCTCCGGGCGCTCGTCGATGAAGGACGTGCTGACGTCGCCCCGGATGAACGCCTCGTCGTCGAGCAGCGCCTGGAGGAAGGGGATGTTCGTGGAGACGCCGCGGATGCGGAACTCGGCGAGGGCACGGCGCGCGCGGGCGACGGCGGCCGGGAAGTCGCGTCCGCGGCACGTGAGCTTCGCAAGCATCGAGTCGAAGTGCGGGCTGATCTGAGCGCCCTGGTGCACGGTGCCGCCGTCCAGGCGGATCCCCGCGCCGCCGGGCGAGCGGTAGGTCGTGATCTTCCCGGTGTCGGGACGGAAGCCCTGCGTCGGGTCCTCCGTGGTGATGCGGCACTGCAGTGCGGCACCGCGCAGGTGCAGGTTCTCCTGCTGCAGTCCCAGCTCGGCGAGGCTCTGCCCCGCGGCGATGCGCATCTGGCTCTGCACGAGGTCGACATCGGTGACCTCCTCGGTCACCGTGTGCTCGACCTGGATGCGCGGGTTCATCTCGATGAACACGACCTCGCCGGCGCGCTCCCCCGCCGTCTCCAGGAGGAACTCGACGGTCCCCGCGTTCTCGTAGCCGATCGAGCGGGCGAACGCGACGGCGTAGCCGTGCAGGGCCTGGCGCACGTCGTCGTCGAGGTTGGGGGCGGGAGCGATCTCGACGACCTTCTGATGCCGCCGCTGCACCGAGCAGTCCCGCTCGAACAGGTGCACCGTCTCACCGGTCTTGTCCGCGAGGATCTGCACCTCGATGTGCCGGGGCCGCACGACGGCCTGCTCGAGGAACATGCGGGGGTCGCCGAAGGCGCTGCCGGCCTCCCGCATGGCCTCGGCGAGGGCAGGGCCGAGATCGCCCATCGTCTCGACGCGCCGCATGCCGCGGCCGCCTCCCCCGGCCACCGCCTTGGCGAAGAGGGGGAACCCGATCTCCTCCGCCTGGGCGACCAGGGCGTCGACGTCGTCCGAGGCCTCGGTGGACCGGAGCACGGGGACGCCCGCTTCGACGGCGTGGCGCTTCGCCTCCACCTTGTTGCCGGCCATCTCGAGGACCTTCGCCGGCGGCCCGATGAACACGATGCCGTTCGCCGCGGCCTTCTCCGCCAGCTCGGGGTTCTCCGAGAGGAAGCCGTAACCGGGGTAAATGGCGTCGGCGCCGGCCTCGGTCGCGACGCGGATGATCTCGTCGACATCGAGGTAGGCGCGGACCGGATGGCCGCGCTCGCCGATCTCGTAGGCCTCGTCGGCCTTGAGCCTGTGGACCGAGCCGCGGTCCTCGTGCGGGAAGACGGCGACGGTGCGCGCCCCCACCTCCACGGCCGCTCGGAATGCCCGGATCGCGATCTCGCCACGATTCGCCACAAGGATCTTCTGGAACATGCACACCTCTGAGAGCTCGATGCACGGCCGAAGCACGCACATGGGGCGGGGCTGAGTGTTCCCCCAGCCTAGGGGAAGGTAACGTGGAGTCCGTGCACGTACTCAGCGTCAGCTCTCTCAAGGGAGGCGTCGGCAAGACGACCGTGACACTCGGGCTGGCCTCCGCGGCTTTCGCCCGGGGTGTCCGGACGCTCGTCGTCGACCTCGACCCGCAGTCCGACGTCTCCACCGGGATGGACATCCAGGTCGCGGGACGACTCAACATCGCCGATGTGCTGGCGAACCCGAAGGAGAAGACCGTCCGTCAGGCGATCACCTCCAGCGGCTGGGCAAAGGTCCACCCCGGCACGATCGACGTGCTGATCGGCAGTCCGTCCGCCATCAACTTCGACGGCCCGCACCCGAGCGTCCGCGACGTGTGGAAGCTCGAGGAGGCCCTCGCGGCAGTTGAGGCCGACTACGACCTCGTGCTCATCGACTGCGCCCCGTCGCTGAACGCCCTGACGCGAACGGCGTGGGCCGCCAGCGACCGCGTCATGGTCGTCACCGAGCCCGGCCTCTTCTCCGTGGCCGCGGCGGACCGTGCGCTCCGCGCGATCGAGGAGATCCGCCGGGGCCTCTCCCCGCGCCTCCAGCCGCTGGGCATCGTGGTCAACCGCGTCCGTCCGCAGTCGATCGAGCACCAGTTCCGCATCAAGGAGCTGCGGGACATGTTCGGTCCCCTCGTGCTCTCGCCCCAGCTGCCCGAGCGCACCTCGCTCCAGCAGGCCCAGGGCGCCGCGAAGCCTCTGCACATCTGGCCCGGCGACTCCGCACAGGAGCTCGCCGCCGACTTCGACCAGCTCCTCGACCGCATCATCCGCACGGGCCGCGTCCCGGTGCCGGAGAACGGACCGCAGAGCTGACCCCGCGGAATGACGAAACGGCCATCCTCTTCGAGGGTGGCCGTTCTTCGTGAAGCGGGAGGGGACGCGTCAGGCGGTGCGCTTGGCGCGACGTGCCGACAGCTCGTCGACGGGGTCCGGTGCGGTCGGATCGAACGCGACGAGCGTCGACTCCACCTCGCGGAGGACCTTTCCCACCGCGATGCCGAACACGCCCTGGCCGCGGCTGACGAGGTCGATCACCTCGTCGTTCGACGTGCAGAGGTAGACGGAAGCGCCGTCGCTCATGAGGGTCGTGCCGGCGAGGTCGCGGATACCCGCACGGCGGAGCTCGTCCACCGCGGTGCGGATCTGCTGCAGGGAGATGCCGGTGTCGAGCAGGCTCTTGACGAGCTTGAGCACGAGGATGTCGCGGAAGCCGTAGAGGCGCTGCGATCCGGAGCCGTTCGCACCGCGCACGGTGGGCTCCACGAGCTCGGTGCGGGCCCAGTAGTCCAGCTGACGGTAGGTGATGCCGGCGGCACGGGCCGCCACGGCGCCGCGGTAGCCGACCTCGTCGTCCATCGCGGGCAGACCGTCCGTGAAGAGGAGTTCGGTCACGAACCGCGGGTCGCCTGCGAGCTCATCCGCATTCATCTGAAATCCTCCCTGGAACGGTTATCTCCACGGTAGAGCAGGGTCCCGGCACCGGCAACGACATCCGTGCGACGCCGAAGGTGTGTCGCAATCAGTTCGTTACGAAAGGATCCGGGTGAGCGCGTCCTTCACGAAGAGCGTCCGCACATCGTCGATCCGCGTGGCCAGCTCCGGGGCCAATTCGTTGGCACGAGCACGGGACGCCGCGTCCGTGCGGCGCAGCAGCGTGGAGAGCGCCGACTCGATGAGCGACACCTCGCGCTCGGCGCCCTGCCGCAGGGAGCGCAGGTGCCGAGGCTCGATGCCATGCCGATCGAGGGCGACGAGCCCGCGGAGCAGCGCGACGGTGGATTCCGGGTACGTCTCCTGGGCGGTGATGACACCCGTGCTGATCGCGTCGTTGAGCAGCTGTGGTCCCGCGCCCGCCGCGGCGAGCAGCTCCTCACGGCGGTACCGACGCGGCGCAGGGGCGATGGAGGGCGGCGGCGCGAGCGCGGCGGTCTCGCCGGACGCCTCCGCCTCATCGAGCTGCTCGCGGATCACGCTGAGCGGAAGGTAGTGATCCCGCTGCAGCGTGAGGCCCAGGCGCAGCCGCTCGATGTCGGACGCGGAGAACTTGCGGTAGCCGGATTCGGTGCGGGAGGGGCGGACGATGCCCTGCACCTCGAGGAACCGCAGCTTGCTGGAGGTCAGGTCGGGGAACTCCGGGGTGAGGCGGGCGAGCACCTGACCGATACTCAGCAGGCCCGCGGACGCCGAGCGTTCGCGGGCGGGAGTCGCCGCCATCAGGCGTTCGCCGCGCGGTCGAGCGGAGAAGCGAAGAAGTTCAGACGGAACTTGCCGACGCGCAGCTCGGAGCCGTCCGCGAGGGCGCTGCGATCGACGCGCTCCCCATTCACGTAGGTGCCGTTGAGGGAGCGCTGGTCGATGATCTCGAACGTCGTCCCGGTACGGGTGATCTCCGCGTGACGACGGGACACCGTGACGTCGTCGAAGAAGATGTCGGCCTCCGGGTGACGACCGACGGTGGTGACGTCGGTGTCGAGGAGGTATCGGGCGCCGGCGAGGGCGCCGGAGCGGACGAGCAGCAGCGCGGAGCCCGAGGGCAGCGCCGCGATGGCCGACTGCTCGACATCGGTCAACTCCACGCCGAACGGCACGAACGACAGATCGGAATCGTGTCCGAACGTCTGCGTCACATCGTGTCTCGGCTCGCCGGAGCGATGGATGGCGGCTTCACCGGCCGGTCGGCTGTCGCTGTCTGTCACTGTGCCCTCCTGGTCGTCCAGACTATCCGATCCGAAGGGGTGCGCGGGAGGCCGCTTTCGCACTCAGCGGTCCCATACCGGGGATTCATAGGCTGGACTCGTGAAGACCACAGCCCTGCGCCGCACGGCGGCCCCGATCGCCCTCGCGGCCACCCTCCTCGCCGCGTTCCTCGTCCTCTTCTCCCCGCTGTCGGCCTCGGCCCACGACGCCCTCGTGTCGTCGTCGCCCGCGGCGGACAGCAGCGTGGAGACCCTGCCGGCGGAGCTGACCCTGACGTTCAGCGCCAAGCTCATCGACGGGGAGGGTGCGACGGAGCTCACCGTCACCGATCCGGCCGGCGAGTCCGTGATCGACGGCGCCCCGACGGTCGACGGCGCGATCGTGACCCAGCCCCTGACCGGTTCGGGGCCCGCCGGCGAGTACCGCGTCGTGTGGAGGGTCGTCTCGAGCGACGGCCACCCCACGTCCGGCAAGTTCTCCTTCACCGTCACCGTCGGCGACGAGGGCGCCGCGACGGACGAGCCCACCACCGCTCCCCCGACGGCAGCACCGACGACGGAGCAGACCGCCACCCCCGAGGCGACCGCGACGACGACGCCGGACGCCGGAGAAGACGCCGGAGCCGCTCCGGCGTGGATTTGGGTGCTCGTGATCCTCGGCGCGCTCGCGGTGCTCGCCCTCGTCATCTGGCTCACCCTGCGCGGTCGTCGGCGCCCCGCTCCGACCGATTCCGACGCCCCCTCGGAGCGATAGGCTTAAGGCATGCCACACTACGACGTCGTCATCCTTGGTGCAGGTCCTGGCGGATACGTCGCTGCGGTTCGCAGCGCACAGCTCGGCCTGTCCACCGCGATCATCGAGGAGAAGTACTGGGGTGGTGTCTGCCTCAACGTCGGCTGCATCCCTTCCAAGGCGCTCCTGAAGAACGCGGAGATCGCGCACACCCTGAACCACAAGGCCGACTTCTTCGGGATCTCCGGAGAGTTCACGATCGACTACGGCAAGGCGTTCGACCGCAGCCGCGTCGTCGCGGACGGCCGGGTCAAGGGCATCCACTTCCTCATGAAGAAGAACAAGGTGACCGAGTACGACGGCCGCGGCACCTTCACCGGCCCCAAGGCCATCTCCGTCGCGAAGGCGGACGGCTCCACCGAAGAGGTCACGTTCGACAACGTGATCATCGCGACCGGCTCCAAGGTGCGCCTGCTCCCGGGAGTGCAGCTCAGCGACAACGTCGTGACCTACGAGGAGCAGATCCTCTCCCGTGAGCTGCCGAAGTCCATCGTGATCGTCGGCGCCGGCGCCATCGGCATGGAGTTCGCCTACGTGATGACGAACTACGGCGTGAAGGTCACGATCATCGAGTTCCTCGACCGTGCCCTCCCCAACGAGGACGCCGACGTGTCGAAGGAGATCACCAAGCAGTACAAGAACTACGGCGTCGACATCCTCACCTCCACCAAGGTCGAGTCGGTCGTCGACAACGGCTCCTCGGTGACCGTCTCGTACACGGGCAAGGACGGCCAGCAGGCGTCGATCGAGGCCGACAAGGTGCTCATGTCGGTCGGGTTCGCCCCGAACGTCGAGGGCTTCGGACTCGACAAGACGGGTGTGAAGCTCACGGAGCGCGGCGCGATCGACATCGACGACCACATGCGCACGAACGTCGAGGGCATCTACGCCATCGGCGACGTCACCGCCAAGCTGCAGCTCGCCCACGTCGCCGAGGCGCAGGGCGTCGTCGCGGCCGAGACCATCGGCGGCGCCGAGACCATGACGCTGGGCGACTACCGCATGATGCCGCGGGCGACGTTCTGCTCGCCGCAGGTGGCCTCGTTCGGACTCACCGAGCAGCAGGCCAAGGACGAGGGGCGCGAGATCAAGGTCGCGACCTTCCCGTTCATGGCCAACGGCAAGGCCCACGGCCTCGGCGAGCCGGTCGGCTTCGTCAAGCTCATCGCCGACGCCGAGCACCTGGAGCTCATCGGCGCGCACATGATCGGCCCCGACGTGTCGGAGCTGCTTCCCGAGCTCACGCTCGCACAGAAGTGGGACCTCACGGCTCTCGAGCTGGCCCGCAACGTGCACACGCACCCGACGCTGTCGGAGGCGCTGCAGGAGGGCTTCCACGGCCTCGCCGGCCACATGATCAACTTCTGATCCGACGCCTCGAGAAGGCCCGGTCCGCGCATCGCGGATCGGGCCTTCTCGCGTCACAGACCGCGCATGGTGATGAGGCCGGTGGTCCACCCGCGCAGCGTCGAGGAGCCGAGCACGCCGACCAGGCCCTCCCGCGCAGCGACGACCGGCGCGATCGCCGGAGCCCCCATCGCCATGAAGAACGCAGAACGACGATGCGCCTTCCGCGCGGTCCGCTGGACCTCCCGGGCGAAGCCGTCCAGGACCGGGACGGCGCCCCGGTCGGTCCGGCGCAACGCGGCCGCCAGCCGGAGCGCATCCGCCCAGCCGAGGTTCATGCCCTGGCCGCCGATGGGGCTCACCTCGTGCGCGGCGTCCCCGAGCAGGACGATCCGTCCGCGGTGCAGCCGCCGAGCCGCGTGCTGAGCGGCGCGGAACGACGACACCGCCGCCGCGGGGTCCACGTCGAGGAGGTTCCCCGTCCGGCGCCCGACGATGTCCGCCAGCTCGCCGGCGGACGCCACCGCCCGGTCGCCGTCTTCGCGCACCACCCAGCGGCGCCGTCCACCCGGCAGCGGGAAGGACTCGACGAGACCGTCCGGCTCGAAGTACAGCACGGCGCGATCGTCGGCCTGCGGATCGTCGACGTCGAGCATCGCGTAGCCGGCACTCCCCGACCGCCGACCCCAGCCGGCGCCGAACGCCGCCCGCAGAGCACTCCGCACGCCGTCGGCGACCACCACGACCGATGCCGTCTCCTCGACGGGCCCGTGCTCACCGTCGATCCCGACCCGGACGAGCGGACCCTCGTCCTGGACGGACCGGACGGCGGAGCCGAACTGCAGCGCATCGGGTCGCAGCGTCCGCAGGCGGTCGCGCAGCAGCTCCTCGGTGCGGGGCTGCGCCAGCGTGAGGATGGGACGCTCGGGAGGGAAGGTCAGGGCGGCGAGCCGTCGCCCGCGGCTGCGGACCTCGCCGCTCGACAGGCGGAGCGCTGCGGAGCGGACGTCGGCGCCCACTCCGGCGGCGTCGAGGGCATCGAGCCCCGGACGATGGATCCCGATCGCCCGCGTCTGCAGGCCCGGCTCGGCGCGACGCTCGCATACGCGCACCCGACGACCGTCCTGCGCGACGAGACAGGCGAGGAGCAGCCCGACCGGACCGCCCCCGACCACGAGGACGTCATGGTCGACCATCCGCACCCTCCCAGCGCAGCTCCAGACGAGCGGGCAGGTGCGAGCGCACCTCCCAGCCCGGCGGGGCGACGGCCGCGAGCTCCTGCGGAGTGTACGAGCGGCGGATGCTCAGGAGACCGTCGACCCGGATGAAGGACCCGGCGAGGAGGTTCCGCGCGAACGGCCAGGTTCCTGCCGCGAACGCCCCGTAGGCCAGGCGGCTGCGGGCGATGTCGTGGTGGGAGATGAGTCCACGGTCACCCACCAGCGCACGGGAGTCGTCGAGCACCGCGTGCAGTGCTGCGGCGTCGAGGTGGTGGAGGACGTGGTTGGAGAGCACGACGTCATAGGTGTCGCCCGCCGCCACGAGGTCGCCGGAGAGCGCATGGCGATAGTGGATGCCTGCGCCGTCGTCGTGCGCCGAGGCCCAGCGGATCGCACGCTCGTCGGCGTCCAGAGCGGTGATGTCGGCGCGGAGGCCGTCGCGTCGCAGTCTCCGGACGAGGTCGCGGCACAGGTCTCCCCCGCCGGCGCCGATGTCGAGGATGCGCAGCGGACGCCCGGCGACCGCCCGCGGGCGGATGTCCCGCCGATACAGCCGCCCGGGGCGCGAGACGACCGCGTTCACGGCGCTGAAGCGCCGGTACGTGCGACCGAGTGCCTCCTCGTCGGCGGCGGGGTCGTCCATGAGCTCGACGAGGTCGACGGCGCGCGCCGACAGATCCACGCTCACGGTGCGGGCGCGACGACGGTCAGCAGCGCGCTCTCGGCGGTGAGCCCCGGGCCGAAGGCCATCGCCGCCACGCGGTCGCCGGGTTCCGCATCCTCCTGCTCGAGGATGCGCTTCAGCACGAACAGCACGGTCGCACTCGACATGTTCCCGTACTCCCGGAGCGTCTCCCGCGCCGGTCGCAACTGCCCGTCACTCAGCGCCATCCGCTCCTGCACGCGATCGAGGATGCTCCGCCCGCCGGGGTGGATCGCCCAGTGGCGCACCCGGTCGCCCACCCGCCCGGCGGCGAAGGCCTCCGCCAAGCCGTCCTCCCGCCCGTAGAGCGGCGCGAGTGCCCCGATGATCGACTCGCCGATGATCTGCGGGACGGCGGTGGAGAGGATCATCTCGAAGCCGGAGTCGCCGATCGTCCAGGCCATGTCGTCCACGCCCTCCGGCACGATCGCCGTGTGGAAGCCGTCGAGCCGGAGCGCGGGGACGGTCGTGGGAAGGTCCCGTGCCGTCACGATCCCGGCGGCCGCCCCGTCGGCGAACAGGGAGGAGGCGACGATGGTGTCCGGGTCCTCGGAGGAGCGCAGGTGCAGGGTGCACAGCTCGACGCTGACGACGAGGACGACGGCGTTCTCGTCGGCCGCGCAGAACTGGCCGGCGGCGCGGAGGGCCGGCATCGAGGCGTAGCACCCCATGAAGCCGAAGTGATAGCGCTGGACGGCGTCGGACAGGCCGAGCTCGCGCACGATCTCGTACTCGGGGCCCGGGGCGTGGAAGCCCGTGCAGGAGACCGTGATGACGTGCGTCACGTCCGCCGGGCTCAGGTCGGGGTCCGCCTCGAGGGCGCGGCGCGCGACCTCGACGAAGAGACGGGAGGCCTCGCGCGTGTAGACGTCGTTGCGTGCCCTCGTACCCGGCGCCAGCAGCTGCCCGGAGACGCGATCGTAGAACAACGGGTCGTCCGGGGAGGCGTCGTCGGCCAGCTCCGCGATCACGGTGTGGCGCGTGTCGATGCCGGAGACGTTGAACGACGTCGCCACGATGCGCTGCGCCAGCCGTCCCAGGCCGGGCTGGGCGGCGAAGACGTCGCGCACCTGCTCCTGCACGAGGACGGTCTCGGGGACGATCGTCTGCAGCGATCGGAGCACGGGCGGTCGACTCATGTGGTCACTCAACCACCCTGCGACCGCACGCGGAAAGGGGTTGCATCCGAGGAGTCGGCGGCCTAGAAGCCGAGAGCCCGGGCGAGCTTCGAATCGGAGCCCGCCTCACGGCCGCCGGCGGCGTGCACCGCACGCTCGATCGCCGCGAAGAACGCCGCACGACCGGCGTCGTCGGAGGGGCCTGCGGGGCCGAGCTCGACCTCCCACTCCCGCCAGGCTCGGCGAGTCCCGCTGCGCAGGTCGGTCGCGCGCACGTGGTCGTCCACGAACTCCGCCACGACGCCGTCCGGTCCGGTGAGGAGGTAGGCCGTTCGGTCGTTCTCGATGCGTGCGAGAGGCTCCAGCGGCGCAGTGGTCCAGGCGGCGATCACCGCGCGCACCGCCGTCGGGACATCCTCGCCGCCGAGGGGCCAGCCCTGCTCGACCCGGCCGTCGCCCTGCCGCGGGCCCTTGATGTGCCAGCCTTCGTCCGGTCCCCCGGAACGACGGCGCACCGCGACGCCGGCACGGGCCAGCGTTCCGTCCGCGGTGTCCAGGTAGCGGGCGTCGAGAGCGCGATGCTCACCGGGCGAGACCGCATCGACGCCGGGGATCGCCGTCCAGTCGGGCAGGGGCGTCCCGTCGTCGACGTCGTACTTGCGCTCGACCTCGACGGTGCGAGAGGGCTCAGTCATCCTCGAGCGTGAGGTCTTCGAGGGCTTCCTCGAACCAGTAGTCGATCTCGGTGGGGCCGTCGCCCTCTCCCGTGTTCTGCGGCTCGCCGCGGCGGTTGTAGACCACCTGCGTCTCGCTGTAGGGGACGATCAGCTTGTCGTCCGCATCGTCGTCGAGGGGGATGATCTGCCCGTCCAGCGGGCCGCCGTGAAGTCGCGCGAGTGCCATGTGCCCAGGGTAGCGCCGCCCTCCCCCATTCGGGGCGACCTGCGCGGTCAGCCGCCGAGGACGCCGAGGACGGCCCCCGCGATCATCCACGGCCCGAAGGCGATGCGGGTCCTCCGATCGGCCCGGCCCGCGGCGAGGAGCACGAGCGCGTAGACCGCTCCGAGCACGAAGGCGGACACCGCGCCGAGGAGGAAGGCCCCCCAGCCGTGCCACGCGAGGACGAGCCCGATCACCAGGGCGAGCTTCACATCGCCTCCGCCCATGCCCGCCCGGCTGAGCAGCCGCAGGGCCGCATAGAAGCCGCCGAGCACGAGGGCTCCGAGCAGGCCCCGCCCCAGAGCGGCGGCGTCGGTGGTGACGACGGCGTCGGCGACCGCCGCCAGGAGCAGCAGGAACAGGGTCGGCAGCACGATGCGGTTCGGGAGCCGGTGTGTGCGCGCATCGATCACGGTCAGCAGGATGCCGATCGCGAGGAGGCCGCCGTGCACGAGGCCGAGGAGGGCGAGACGGATGTCCATCCCGGCAGGGTAGGGAGATCCGGGACGGCGCGGAGCGCCCTGTGGACAACCCGGAGGGCGATGTCGGATGTACGAACTAGCGTCAGTCGCGTCACTTGCTTTATTCGTACATATCTTCGAGGATGGACACATGGGGATCGGGCTCGATGCGATGACCGCGCTCTCTCCGACCAGCGATACCCGCGCCGGAGAGGTCCTGCGACTGCGCCGCGAGATCAGCCGGATGCAGCGGCGGCGCAGCGAGCACACCCTCCTCCCCCTCGATCCCGCCTTCGCCGCGCTGCTGCCGGACGAGGGACTGCAGACGGGAACCTCGTACACCGTCTCCCCCTCGCCCGCCCTCGTGCTCGCCCTGCTCAGCGCCTCCTCCGGCCGCGGGCACTGGTGCGCGGTGATCGGCATGCCCACCCTGGGGGTCGAGGCCGCCGCCGCCTACGGCATCGATCTGAGCCGCCTGATCCTCGTCCCCGACCCGGGAAACCGCTGGCTCGCCGTCGCATCCGCGCTGGCCGAGGTGGTGCCCCTGATCGTCGTGCAGCCCACGACGAGGGCACGCGACGCCGATGTGTCCCGGCTCAGTGCCCGTCTGCGCGACCGCGGGTCCACGCTGCTCGTGGCGGAGGAACCGGGTGCGGGGCGCTGGGCGCAGAGCGAGGGGACCATCCGGCTCCACGACCCGGACTGGCATGGGCTCGGCGAGGGGTGGGGGCTGCTCTCGGACTGCACGGTGACGGTCACGGCGCGGACCAGGCACAGCCCTCGCGCCTCGAGCGTGCGCGTCCGACTGCCCGGCGGACACGGAGCCGTGGAGACCGCGGCCGCGGAGCTGACCGCTCTGCCACCGCTCGCTCCCTCTGCGACGGGCAGCGCCGTGGCGACAGACGATGCTGTGGCCGGGTCGTCCGACCTCCTCTTCTGGGCGGAGGCAGGATGAACGCCCCGCTCCGCGTCCTCGTGCTCTGGTTCCCCGACTGGCCGCTGCGAGCGGTGCTGGGCGGAGGCCCGCACCCGCCGACGGCCCTGGTGCAGGCGAACACGGTCGTCGCCTGCACCGCATCGGCCCGCGCACACGGCGTCCGCATCGGCCAGCGCCGCCGCGTCGCCCAGGGCCTCCTCTCCTCCTTGCAGGTCCTCCCCCACGACGCCGAGAAGGACGAACGCGCCTTCGTCCCCGTGCTGCAGCTCATCGAGAAGCACGCCCCGGGTGTGACGCTGCTGCGCCCCGGCCTCGCGATCCTGCGCGCCCGCGGCATCGCCCGCTATCACGGCGGGGAGACCGAGGCGGCGACAGCCCTGTCCGCGGTCCTCGCCGCTGCAGGCTTCCCCGAAGTGCGTGTCGGCGTCGCCGACGGACCCTTCACCGCCGAGATCGCGGCCCGAGGAACGGCGTCCTGCACGGTCGTGCCCCCGGGCGGCTCCCGGGAGTTCCTGGCCCCCTACCCCGTGCAGGTGCTCCGCGACGAGCAGATCAGCGATCTCCTCCTCCGCCTCGGCGTGCGCACTCTCGGCGAGTTCACCGCGCTCGCCCCTCTCGACGTCCGCGACCGCTTCGGCGAGCATGGTGCCCGCCTGCAGGCCCTCGCCGCCGGCGCCGACTCCCGGCCCCTGGCTCCCCGGCCGCCCGACCCCGAACTGGCCAGGACCATCGAGTTCGAGTCCCCTCTCGGGGGCACCGACCAGGTGGCCTTCGCCGTGCGGCAGACCGCCGATGCCGTGATGCTCGCCCTGGCGGACGCGTCGCTCGTGTGCACCGAGGTGCGGATCGACCTGACCGACGACGACGGCGCCGTCCACTCCCGCACCTGGCTGCACCCGACGAGCTTCGACGCCGCCGACCTCGTGGACCGCGTGCGCTGGCAGCTGGAGGCGCTGGCCGCCCTGACCGCGAGCGCGCCCGTCGACGAGGCCAGGGCATTCGGGGGCATCGTGGCCGCCCGCCTCCTCCCCGTCGCGGTGGATGATGCGGCCCACCACCAACCGGGGCTCTTCGGCTCGGGTACCGATGAGCGATTGCATCACGCGGTCTCCCGGGTGCAGACCATGCTGGGGCATCAGGGCGTGGTCACCGCCGCCCTCTCCGGAGGGCGCTGGCTCGCCGATCGTCAGGTGCTCACGCCGTGGGGCGAGCGCCCGGTCCCGCCTCGTGATCCACGGTCCCCCTGGCCGGGGAGCCTCCCCGACCCTCTCCCCTCCGAGGTGTTCCGCCCACCGCGCCCCATCGGCGTCGTCGCCGCGGACGGGAGCACGATCGACGTCGACGATCGCGGCGCCCTCACGCATGACCCCGCCCGCATCGACGGGGCGACCGTGCAGGCCTGGGCCGGCCCGTGGCCCGTGCACGAGCGGCGGTGGAGCACGGGCGGCGGCAAACGAGGCCACCGGCTCCAGATCGTCGACGACCGCGACCGCGCCTGGCTGGTCTTCCTGGCCGGCGAGCGCTGGTGGGCCGAGGGGAGGTACCGCTGATGGGCTGGCACAATCCGCCGTTGACCTGGGATCAGCTCGAGCGCACCCTCAGCGGCGAGTCCACTCCCGAAGCGACCTCCGCACCGCGGGGGCTCCGCCCGGATCCCGGACCGGTGAGTCGTCCGCGGAAGCTCGTCCCCCCGACCCTCCCGGAGCGCCCGGAGGAGGCGGTGCCCTATGCCGAGCTGCACGCGCACTCGTCCTACTCCTTCCTCGACGGGGCGTCCTCCCCCGAGGATCTGCTCGCGGAGGCCGAGCGTCTCGGCCTGAGCGCGCTCGCGCTCACCGACCACGACGGGTTCTACGGCGCCGCGCGCTTCGCCGAGCTGGCGGAGCTCATGGAGCTGCGGCTGCAGACCGTCTACGGCGCCGAGCTCTCCCTCGACCTCCCCTCCGCTCCGCAGGGGGCCGCCGACCCGCCGGGCACGCATCTGCTCGTGCTCGCCCGGGGCCTCGAGGGGTACCACCGCCTGTCGGGGGCGATCACTGCGGCCCAGCTCCGCGGCGGAGAGAAGGGACGCCCGGTCTACGATCTCGACGAGCTCGCGGCGACCGCCGACGGGCACTGGACGATCCTCACCGGCTGCCGCAAGGGGGCGGTACGACAGGGGCTGGAGGCCGGGGACGCCGCCGCGCCGCTGCGCCACCTCGTCGACCTCTTCGGACGCGACAACATCGCCGTCGAGCTCTTCGACCACGGCGATCCGCTGGACACCCGGCGCAACGACGACCTGGCCGACCTCGCCCGCCGGATGCGGCTGCCCGTCGTGGCGACCAACAACGTGCACTACGCCCGCCCGGATCAGGCCCCTCTCGCCGAGGCGGTGGCCGCGGTCCGCGCGGTCCGGAGCATGGACGAGCTCGACGGCTGGCTCCCGGCCCATGGCGGCGCGCACCTGCGCAGCGGCGCGGAGATGACGGCGCGCTTCCGGCGGTACCCCGGTGCGATCTCGCACGGCCTAGAGCTGGCTGCGGCCTCGGCCTTCCCACTTTGGATGGCGCGCCCGGCCCTCCCCCGCCAGGACGTGCCGACGGGACACACCCCGATGAGTTGGCTGCGGCACCTGGTCTGGGAGGCGGTTCCGTCGAAGTATCCGCGGCTGGACGAGGACGGCCGTCGGCGCATCGCCCGCGAGCTCGACGTGATCGAGGAGAAGGACTTCCCCGGATACTTCCTCATCGTGCACGGCATCGTGGCGGAAGCCCGGCGACGCGGCATCCTCTGCCAGGGCCGGGGTTCCGCGGCGGCGAGCGCGGTCTGCTACCTGCTGGGCATCACCGCGGTCGATCCGATCCTCTACCGTCTCCCCTTCGAGCGCTTCCTCGCCACCACCCGCACGGAGGAGCCGGACATCGACGTGGACTTCGACTCACGGCGCCGGGAGGAGATCATCCAGTGGGTCTATCGGGAGTACGGCAGGGAGCGGGCGGCCCAGGTGGCGAACGTCATCCAGTACCGTCCGAAGAACGCGGTCCGCGACATGGCCAGAGCCCTGGGGCACTCCCCGGGGCAGCAGGACTCCTGGTCGCGGCAGGTGGACGGCTGGGGATCGGGACTCGAACCCGTCGAGGGCCACGACATCCCCGAGACCGTGCTCGACTACGCAGCCGAGCTGCTGAAGGCTCCGCGGCACCTGGGGATCCACTCGGGCGGCATGGTCCTCACGGCCCGGCCGGTCGGCGAGGTGGTGCCGGTCGAGCACGCCCGCATGGAGGACCGCACCGTCATCCAGTGGGACAAGGACGACGCCGCCTTCATGGGGCTGGTGAAGTTCGACCTCCTCGGCCTGGGCATGCTCGCGGCGCTGCAGCACTGCTTCGACCTGGTCCGGGAGGCGACGGGCGAGGAGTGGACGCTGGAGACCCTGCCGAAGGAGGAGGCCGGCGTCTATGACATGCTCTGTCGGGCCGATTCGATCGGCGTCTTCCAGGTGGAGTCCCGCGCGCAGATCGGGCTGCTCCCGCGGCTGCAGCCGCGGCGCTTCTACGACCTCGCCATCCAGATCGCCCTCATCCGCCCCGGGCCCATCCAGGGCGGCGCCGTGCACCCGTTCGTCCGTCGGAAGATGGCGAAGGACAAGGTGGACGAGGCCAACCGGGAACGGGAGGCCAGGGGCGAGCCCCCGGAGGAGTTCCCCATCCCCTACCCGCACAGCGACCTCGAGGACATCCTCGAGCGGACACTCGGCATCCCCATCTTCCAGGAGCAGCTCATCCAGATGGCCACGGCCGTCGGGGACTGCACGGCCGACGAGGCCGACCTGCTGCGCCGGGCGATGGGGTCGAAGCGGGGTCTGGAGAAGATCGAGAAGGTCAGGGACAAGCTGTACGCCGGGATGGCCCGCCGCGGGCTCGTCGACGAGGCCGCCGACCGGATCTACGCGCAGATCCAGGCGTTCTCGAACTTCGGCTTCGCGGAGTCCCATTCGCTGTCCTTCGCCCTGCTCGTCTACGCGAGCTCATGGTTGAAGCTGCACTATCCGGCCGCGTTCCTCGCGGGCCTGCTGCGGTCGCAGCCGATGGGCTTCTACTCCCCCGCGACCCTCACGGCGGATGCCCGTCGGCACGGCGTGGAGGTCCGGCGCCCGGATCTCCACCTCTCCGGCGCCACCGAGACCCTCGAACCCCTCACGCCCGACGCCGCAGGGACGACCGGGAGGGACGACTGCCTGGCCGACCCGCAGCCGCCCGTGCATCGGTTCGACCGGAGCGCACCGGACGAGTCCGCGGCGCACCGGCGGGACGGACGGTACGCGGTGCGCCTGGGGCTCAGCGGCATCCGCGGGATCGGAGTGCCGATGGCAGAGCGCATCGTCGCCGAGCGGGAAGCGCACGGCCCTTACCGCGATCTGCACGACCTCGTGCGCCGGACCGACGCCACGGCCGCGCAGTTGGAGGCCCTCGCCACCGCCGGAGCCTTCGCGTGCCTCGGGTTGGAGCGCCGGGAGGCCATCTGGCTCGCCGGGGCCGCTGCGGAAGACCGCGCCCGATTCCTCCCGGGGACCACGGTGGCGGTGCAGCCGCCGCTGTTCGCCGACCAGACCAGCTACGAGCGCCTCTCGGCCGATCTCTGGGCCACGGGCATCTCGACCGACGACCACCCGATGACGCACTTCCGCGACGACCTCCGGGCTCGCGGCGTCCTGACGGCCGCAGACCTGCAGCGCCACGAGACCGGACGACGCGTCGAGGTGGCCGGTCTCGTCACCCATCGACAGCGCCCCGCCACGGCCGCCGGCGTCACCTTCGTCAACCTCGAGGACGAGAGCGGGTTGGTGAACGTGATCTGCTCGACGGGGGTCTGGGGCCGGTTCGGTCGCATCGCCCGGGAGTCCCCGGCGCTCATCATCCGCGGCATCCTCGAGCGCTCCCCGGAGGGGGTCGTCAATGTGCTCGCCGACGCCTTCGAAGACCTCCGCACAGGGGTCATGCACCGCTCGCGGGACTTCCGATGACTCCGGTGCGGGAGAGGGCCCGACCTCCGGCGGTCACCAGAAGCGTTCGGGCTCCTCCGGCGGGGGACGGTCCGAGCCACCCCAGCGATCCGCCTCCGCCTTGGCCGCGTTGACTGCCGCATCCGCGCCGCGCAGAGCGATGCCCGCGCCGCTGGCCGACGGCCCGATGGGATCGATGAGCAGCGACGTCCGCGGAGCGACGCCCACCGCCACCGTGCAGTCGAGGACACGGCCGATCCAGTGCGTCACCTCGGCTCGGGGCTCCTCGGCGCGGCGGTAGCGGATACCGGTGTCCAGGTCGAGCAGCGACAGGACGACGGGATCCTGCGTCTGGGGGTCGACGAGTTCGGAGACCTCGACCCGGTGCCCGACCGGGAGCGCGACCTGACCGGCGAAGACGAGCATCCTGTCCATGTCCCCACCCTACGGAACGGTCCGTATCGGCGACAGGGCCGGGAGCCGCGCAGAATTTTTCGAAGAAACTTTTGTCCCCCAAATGGCGGACAAGAGGATTAAGGGATATTCTGCTCTTCGTAGCGGGGGCTACCGGCTGAATCTCTGGGGGATCGGCCGTAGAGACAGCGAGACTTCGCCGCCTCCCCAACCGTCCGGGTAGGACGGTGAGCCCTCTCGGCAGCACCGGGTTGGGGCGGTCCCGTCGAGAGGGCATACCCCGCGGCTAGCCATCGTCCCGCTGAGCGTCAACCCCGGCGAGGGCACGCACCGCTCGGACTACGGTCGTTCGTCATGACGCCTCTCCCCTGTCTCGAACGCCGCCCGGGCGCACATGCTGCCGGAGGCCGTCAGTCGTCGGCGGGCTCGTCGAGGCCGTCCTCATCCAGCGGCACTTCGATGCGCTGCTCCGCGGCGTCCGCCGGGTCCGCCTCGATGGGGTGCGGCTCCGGCGCCGCGGGGGTCGGCGCTTCCGGATCCTCGGGAACCTCCTCGGCAAGCCGCTCCTGCTCCTGCAGGTCGGCCTCGGGCTTCACATCGTCGATCGGATGGTCATTGAGCGACATGGCTCGTCCTCCTTCGGTGTGGATGCCTCCAGCCTGCCGAGGCCGCACGACAGCGGCAAGGGGCTTGACCCGACGGAGCCGGCCATGAAGAGGAAGAGCACGCAGGGCCGGGTACGCATCGGCGTCTCCGGGTGGCGGTACGCCCGGTGGCGCGGCGACTTCTACCCGCGCGGCCTCCCGCAGCGTCGAGAGCTGGAGCACATCGGATCGCAGTTCCCCACCGTCGAGCTCAACGGCTCGTTCTACTCTCTGCAGCGGCCCGAGAGCTACCGCCGGTGGGCCGCGAGCGTTCCCGACGACTTCGTGTTCGCGGTCAAGGGCTCACGCTACGTCAGCCACATGCTGCGACTGCGGAACGTCGAGCAGGCACTGGCGAACTTCTTCGCGTCGGGCGTCCTCGCCCTCGGTCCCCGCCTCGGCCCGATCCTGTGGCAGCTCCCCGAGCGCCAGCGCTTCGACCCGGATCTCCTGGAGTCCTTCTTCGACGCGCTTCCGCGGACGACGGCCGACGCTCTCGCGCTCGCCCGGCGGCATGACGAGCGGCTGCAGGACCGGGCGTGGCTGGAGATCGATGCCGACCGCCCGCTCCGCTACGCCCTCGAACCGCGTTCCGATTCCTTCGCCGACCCCTCGAGCCTGAGGCACCTGCGGCAGCACGGGGTTTCCCTCGTCATCGCCGACACCGCAGGCAAATGGCCGCGATTCGATGCGCTCACCGCGGACTTCGTCTACATCCGTCTCCATGGCGCGCAGATGCTCTATCACAGCGCCTACACCGAGACCGAGCTGCGGGAGTGGGCGGCGCTCATCCGCGGGTGGGCCGACGGGACCGGCGCCGACGACGGGAAACCACGCGACGTCTTCGTGTACTTCGACAACGACGCCCGCGGGCACGCGCCTCACGACGCCCTGGCGTTGAGCGCGCTCGTGGCGGACGCGCCTTCCTGACGCGGCGAGCGCGGCGGCTACCGGTCGCCGACGTGACCCGGAGCGGTGAGCGACAGCACCCGCTCGACGAACGCCGCGTACTCCTCCATGTAGTGCGCGAGGAACTTCTCGGTGTCGGCGTCGTGCACCTGACCGTCGGCGCCGAAGACCTCGGGCCGGAACGTGATGTACGCCTCCGGGGCGTTCAGCTGCGGCGCGTTGAGGAAGCTCAGCACGCTCCGCATCGACGACTGCATGACCGCGGTGCCGATGGCTCCCGTCGAGGCGCCGATGATGCCGGTGGGTTTGCGTGCGAACGAGTTGTGACCCCAGGGTCGCGAGCCCCAGTCGATGGCGTTCTTCAGTGCCCCGGGGATCGAGCGGTTGTACTCCGGCGAGACGAGAAGCAGACCGTCCGACCCTTCGATCGCGCTCTTGAACGCGGTGACCGCAGCGACGGGTTCGAGCTCGTCGTCGCGGTTGTAGAGGGGGAGGTCACGGATCGGGATCTCCACGAGTTCGAGGTCCGGCGGGGCGAGCCGTACGAGCGCCGTGGCCAGGACGCGATTGATCGAGTCCGATGCGAGGCTGCCGATGAGGTAGCCGATCCGATGGGTCATGGTGAGGTCCCCTCGTCTCCGTGCATCTCCAGGATATCGCCGGGGTGGGGGCTTGCCACAAGGCCCCCCTCGGGAGGCAGAATCGACGGCTCGCGTGCCCCCGCATGCCCTCGCGAAGGAGATGTCCCGTGCTCGACCCCTTTGATCTGTCCGACGACCACGCGGCGAAATCCGCAGACGACCTCATCGCCGCCGACCGCGCCCACGTCCGGCGCCTCGGCGCCGCTCTGTCCCGGGAACGGGACGCCCTGACCGCTCGTCTCGCCCTCGTGCGCCGGCAGGCCGCCGACGCGGGCGTCACGGCGGTCGATCGCGACCTGGAGATCCGCCGCCTCAGCGCGACGCTGCGCCTGCGGGAGCGCTACGGCATCGACATGTGCCTGGGCCGGATGACCCCCGCGGCCGGACCGCCGGTGTACATCGGTCGCGCCGGGGTGTCCGATGCGGACGGCACCCGCCTGCTGGTCGACTGGCGGGCTCCGGCAGCGGAACCGTACTTCGCCGCGACCTGGGAAGACCCCCGGGGCCTCCTCTCCCGACGACGGTACCGGTGGAACCGAGGCAGGATCACGGACTACTGGGACGAGGCGCTGTCGCCGGAGGGCCTCGACGGCGCCGCCTCACTCGACGACCAGTCCGCTTTTCTCGCGAGCCTCGAGGCACACCGGACCGGGCGCATGCGGGACGTGCTGGCGACGATCCAGGCGGATCAGGATGCCATCGTGCGCGCCCCTTCGCCCGGCGCTCTGGTCGTGGACGGCGGCCCCGGCACCGGGAAGACCGTCGTCGCGCTGCACCGGGCGGCGCACCTCCTGTACGCCGAGCCGCGGCTGACCACCGGCGCCGGGGGCATGCTGCTCGTGGGACCGAACCCGCAGTACCTCGGGTATGTCGAGGACGTGCTGCCGAGCCTCGGCGAGGACACGGTGCGGTTGTGCACTCTGCGTGATCTCACTCCCGAGGGTGCGGGCGCGATCGCGGAGACGGATTCCCGCGTGGCCGAGCTCAAGCAGAGCCTCGACCCGGAGCTGGTGATCGCGGCGGCGGTCTCCGAGCTCACCCGGCCGCCGCTGCACGCGCTCCGCCTCGAGGCGCCGTGGGCCGATCTCTGGGTGAGCCGAGAGGACTGGGCCGATCTGTTCGCCCGTGCGGATCCCGCGTCGCCGCACAACGAGGCTCGTGACGAGGTGTGGGAGGAGGTGCTGGAGATGCTGGTGGACCAGGTTCGCGATCCCGAGGTCCCGGAGTCCTCCGTCCGTCGGTGGCTGCGGCAGGACGACGATCTCACGACGACGTTCGTACGCGCGTGGCCGCTGCTCTCTCCGGCGGCGGTGGTCGCCGCCCTGTGGGCGTCTCCGGCGCTGCTCGCCCGGTGCGCGCCGGATCTCCCGGCGGAGGAGCTCGCCTTGCTGCACCGCGCAGAGGGGGCGCCGTGGACGGACGCCGACCTTCCCCTGCTCGATGCCGCGCACCGTCGGCTGGGCGACCCCGACCTCGTGCGCGAGCAGCACCGCCGACAGGTCACGGCCGCCGCGGCGCGGGAGCAGATGTCCGCCGTGGTGGACCACCTCGTCGCAGGCGACGACAGCGAGATGAAGGTGATGTCCATCCTGCGGGGTGAGGATGCGCGGAACGTCCTCGCCGGAGCGGACGTTCCTCCTCCGCTCCCCCCGGACGAGCTCGCCTGCCCGTTCGGGCACATCGTCGTGGATGAGGCACAGGAGCTCACCGACGCGCAGTGGCGCACCTTGATCGCACGGTGTCCGTCACGCAGCTTCACGGTGGTGGGCGACCGAGCCCAAGCACGGAGGGCGTTCACGGAGTCGTGGGAGGATCGCCTCGAACGCCTCGGTCTGCGGAACGTGCGGGTCGCCTCGCTCCGGGTGAACTACCGGACGCCTGCCGAGGTGATGGCGGTGGCCGCGCCGACCATCCGCCAGGCTCTGCCCGACGCCAACGTCCCGGTGTCCGTGCGGGAGAGCGGCATCCCGGTCCGGCACGGGGCCGTGGCCGAGCGCGACGAGGTGGTGGCGGAATGGCTCGCAGCGAACCCGGAGGGAGTCGCCGCCGTCATCGGCGACCCGGGGTTCGCTCCGCGGCCCCGGGTGCGCACGCTGAGGCCGGAAGGGGCGAAGGGACTCGAGTTCGATCTCGTCGTCCTGGTGCGCCCGGAGGCGCTCGGCGAGGGCCGGACGGGAGCGGTCGACCGCTACGTCGCCATGACCCGTACGACGCGGGAGCTCGTGGTCCTGCGGTGAGCACCCCCTGGTCCCGACGGACCGGGAGCTCTAGCCTGGGGCGATGACGAACGGCGAGGGGGCGGCACCGCATTGCCCGGAGGACGATGTCGTGATGCTCGCCATCCACGGCGGCTGGAGGTGTCCGGAATGCGGACACCTCCAGCAGCCGCAGGATGTCGAGGAGCCGGAGGCTCCGGACGAGTTCACGCCGCGGCGGTGACGATCAGGCGTCGTCGGGTGCGCCGCCGTCGGTGATCGTGCCCGTCGGCTCACTGTGCTCGATCTCATGGCGGGCACCGTGCTCCGCCGCGAGGGCTTCCCCCTCCTCGATCGCCTCGTCGCGGCTGGTGTAGCTGCGAGAGAGTTCGGGGGCGCCGTCCACCTCGTTGACCCATTGCCCGTTCTTCGACCGGGTGACGACTGCCGTGATGGCCATCAGACGTCCCCCGGCCCCAGGTCGCCCTGTCCTTCTTCGCCGAGATCGGCGAGGACCGGGTCCTCTCCCTGGCTCTCCGGCTGCGGCGCGGAACCCGGCAGGTCCTCCGCCGGCACCTCGTCGTCGGGGTCCGGGATCTCGTCGGGATCACGGCCGGTGGCGGTCGACGCCTCCAGATCCTCCGGTGCCGCACCGTCGTCGAGGGCTTCCGTGCGCTCCCATTCCGCCTGCGCGGGATCGTTGCTCGGGTCGGCCTCGGTGGTCGCGTCGCCGTCGCGCAGCGGCTGACCGCCGACGTCGTCGGGTGTCGATTCCATGTCTCCTCCTTCGATCGGGCTGCCCCCAGTCTCCCGGCTGGACTCTGAGTCGCCGAGGGGCTTGAGGAGACCTCGCCGAGCCGCTAGGTTCCGGAGCCGGATGGGACGGTCAGGAGCGGGTCAGGCGTAGCCGAGATCGGGAGCACCCACCCAGAAGAGGCCCTCCCTCGCGCCGGCCGGGAGCAGGCCTTCTATCCATTCGGCGACGACCACGAGGACGGCTTCCTCCAGGCGATCCCGCGTCCATCCGCGCGGGCGCGAGGGCACCGCGGGCTCCCAGCCGTCCGCGGTCCACTCCACACCGAACAGGTGGCGCTGGTCGTCGAACAGCCGGTCCAGGTCGAAGGCGTCGGCCCCGTCGAACCGCGCCCAGACGTCGAAGGGGCCCTCGCCGTCCTGGTCGACGAAGACGTCGATGAGGATCGCTTCCACACCGCTCTCCGCTTCGACGGCGGCCCGATGTAGGTCACCGAGCGCGGCGGCGACGCGCTCGCTCTCCCCGTCGAGCACGGTTCGCAGGGCGCGGGCGTAGGGCTCGGTGCCGTCCGCCTGCTCTGCTGTCTCCGGAGCGCTCATGGAAGGTGTCAGGCCTCGGAGTCGAGGAGCTCGAGGAGCTTCCGCAGCTCGTCCCTGATCTCCGTGTGGTCATACTGCCCGGCGCGGCTCTCCCCCGAGATCACGCCGGAACGACGCACCTTCCGGAAGTCGCCGAACGGAAAGCTGTACGCCTTCTTCGTCTCGAGGTTCTCGCTCTTGTCGATGCCGAGATGCCAGTGGGCGAACTCCGTCCACCCGTGCTCGTCGATGAAGCGGTTCTCTTCTTCGGCGCTGGGCGCCGCCTCGGACCAGTCGTCGCGTTCGTCCCGCACGACCTTGCCGTCGCGGACGAGGGAACGCGCGAGCTTCAGCGCCGGTCGGTTCAGTTCGATAGCCATGACTCCGACGTTAGGACGCGAGGCTGTGGCGTCGCACCCCCTTGACCCGTTCCACCGCGGCGGACGGAAAGCGACGGCCTCCGGCTCAATCGCCGATCTGCGTGCGCACTGTCCGTCCTGCGAGCACGGCGTACAGGCCCACCGAGACCAGGAGCCCGACCGGCACCGAGAGGTCGAGCCCGCCCAGCGCCGCGCCGAGCGGGCCGGTCCACACGGTCGTCGACAGGAACATCGCGGTGGCGAAGCCACCGGCGACCACGGAGACGAGACCCGGGATGCCGAAGCCGCCGGTGTACCAGAACCTGCCGCCGGGCCGCTCGTCGAACAGGTCGGTCCCGGAGTACCGGTTGCGGCGCAGGACGATGTCGGCGACGTAGACGCCCATCGTGGGCACGGAGATGATCAGCAGGAACTGCAGCATCAGGTTGACGGCGCTGATCAGGTCGGATGCCACGACGAGCACGATCGTGAACGCGCAGCCGAGCGCACCGATGAGGATCGCGGAGGGGATGCGGCGGATCGGCACGCCGATCGACTGCAGGGCCATGCTCGCCGTGTAGGTCGTCATGCCGTTGAGCGAGATGCAGTTCACCAGGACGCCGAGCACGAACAGCGGGGCGAGCCACACCGGCAGCTTCTCGAGCAGGGAGTACTCGATGCCGTTCGCGAGACTGTCCGGCCCGATGGAGCCGCCCAGCACGACGCCGAAGGCGGTGATGAGCACCGCGGGGAAGAGCTGTCCCAGCGCGGTCGCGCCGATGATGCCGGACGCTTTGGTGTCGCGTGGCAGATACCGGGCCATGTCGGCGCTGTTGCTGAACGACAGCGGCGACGATGCCATCAGCGCGAACGCGATCGTGATGCTCACCCACAGCGGCAGCCCGCTGAGCGGCGCGGACTGCGCGAATCCCCAATCCAGCGCGGGGGCGATGAAGCCGATGACGAGTGCGAAGATCACGAACAGCCCGATCGAGATCGCCAGGTAGGCCTTCAGGATGAGGGCGTGACCGTACACGGCGACGACCACGGTGATCGTCGAGACCACGACCGCCACCAGGATCGATGCCGCGATCGGATCGGGGAAGCCCCACCGCACGAGCAGTTCGCCGCCGATGAATGACGCCGCCACCCAGTTCAGCGCGAGGAAGACGCCCGAGATGAACCAGCCGTAGAACGCGATGACGATCTTGTTGCCGTGGATGCCGTAGATCGCTCGCTGGACCACCGAGCCGGAGGTGCCGGCTGCCGGTCCGGAGATGGCGACGATACCCGGCAGCAGAGCGAGCGCGCTCGATGCCAGAATCACGAGCAGCGCCTGCCAGATCTCCAGGCCGAGCACGAGCGTCATCGAGGCGCCGACCGTGATGTTCAGCACGCTGACGCCCGGTGCGCTCCAGACGAAGAACAGATCGCGCGCTCTCCCGTGTCGTTGGGCGTCGGTGATGAGTTCGATGCCCCGCGTCTCGGGGGTGCTCGCGGAGTCGACGAAGTCGGATTCGGATCCGGGCGCGACGGCACCAGGAGCGGGGATGGCGGATGTGTCGGACATGACGGTCCTTCCAGGACGGGCACCCTCCTGCGTCACTGCAGGGGGCGTTCGGGATTCAGGAGCGGGAGCTCATGGCCGCCGGTAGGCGACCTCGCCGTGCACGAGGGTGAGCAGCACGGCACCGGTGAGCAGGTCGTCGGTCGGCGCGGACAGCGGGTCGATGTCCAGCACGGCGACGTTCGCGAAGAAACCGGGCGCGATCCGGCCGTAGGCGTCGTCGATCGCACCGACGTGGGCCGCGCCGGACGTCGCCGCAGCGAGTGCCTGCGCGGCGGTGAACGCACGCTCGGGGTGGTACGGCGGCAGCGCGCGGTCGATCGAGGATCGCCCGGACATCGCGATGAACAGGTTGTGCAGAGCCTCGTGGGGTGCGGTGGGGGCGTCGGTACCCAGCGCGATGGGAACATCGACGTCGCGGAACCAGTTCCACGGGAAGCCGTCCTCGGCGCGCTGATCTCCGAGCATCGCCATCCAGTTGTCCAGGATGGCGGGGTCGCAGTGCACCGGCTGCATGGATGCCGCGATGCCGTGCGCGCGCATCCGTGCGACCGTCTCGGGCGCGACCGACTCCAGGTGCTCGATGCGCGGGCGGCGGGCGGTGCCGGTGCCGTTCGCCCGCTCACAGGCCTCGACGAGGTCGACGGCCAGTGCGCTCGCCGCGTCTCCGATCGCGTGCATCGCGAGCTGCAGGCCGGCGCGGTCGGCGGCGATCGCGACCGGCGTCGCGGCCTCGCGGCTCCAGATCGGGTGGGCGTTCGAGCCGTCGGCGTACGGGCGCACCATCGCGGCGGTGCACGCGTCGATCACGCCGTCGAGGATGAACTTCACTCCGACGACCTTCAGCCATGGCGTGCCCGTGGCCTCGAGCTCGTCACGCAGCTGGACCGCACGCTCGACCTGGGCGAGATCGGCTGCCGGGTCGCCGGTGGAGCTCAGCCACCAGTGCGCGGTGACCGGGAACGGCAGCCGACCGTCGCGGTCGAGCCGACGCCGCAGCGCCGCCATCGACTGCTCTGTCATCCCCATGTCGGCGGCACCGGTGACGCCGGCCGCCAGATACGCGGCGAAGGCGAGCTCCAGGTGGCCGTCGACCTCCTCCTCGGTCCGGATGCCGTCGAGATAGTCCGCGAGCAGATCCATGGCCGCGGTCTCGAGCAGGAACCCGGTCGCCTCTCCGTCGCCGTCCCGCACGACCTGGCCGCCGATCGGGTCGACGGTGTCGCGGTCGATTCCGGCAGCGCGCAGCGCGGCTGTGTTCACCCAGGTGCTGTGGAGGTCGTTCGCGTCGAGGAAGACCGGGATGTCGTCGATCACCTCGTCGATCATCGCCGCGGTCGGCTGGGTGACGCCGTCAGGCAGAGCGTCGAACAGCCAGCTGACGCCCTCGATGATCGTCGCGTCCGGGTTCATCGCCCGCGCCTCGAGCAGCCGCTGCTGAATCTGTGCCACCGAGGTGCAGTCGCGGAGTTGCACCTTGCCCTGCGCGTGGCCGAACATCGCCAGATGCGCGTGCGCCTCGATGACACCGGGCATCACGAAGGCCCCGTCAAGGTCCACGACCGCGGCACCCTCACCTGCCGCGGAGCGGACCTCCGTCTCCGTGCCGACAGCGAGGATGCGATCGCCGCGCACGGCGAACGCGGACTGCACCGGAGCATCCGCGAGCCCGTCGAAGACGGTGGCGTTGCGATAGACGGTGGCGGTGTCGGTCATGGTGGTCCCTTCGATCGGGTCAGAGCGCGAGCGCCAGATGCGGGCGGGTGGCGGTTTCAGCCGGAGTGCCGTCGAGCACGTCGGCCCGACGACCGACGGGGTCGAGCACGACGGTGGCCAGGCTGGCCCACCGCTGTCCCATCGGAAGCGCGAGGTCGGGTACGCAGGTCACCGGAGGCTCGCCGTCGCCGGTCACGAGCATCGCGCGCAGCTGCTCGGCATCCGTCGGCGCGCCGACGGACGGCAGTCGGTCTCGCAGGAACTCCCATCGCAGACCGGAGTCGGGCTGGTACAGCCAGGTCTTCTCGTGCGCCGCCGGCGCTTCGGTGAGGAAGTGATTCGTGCGCAGCCAGGTGCCCTCGGTGATGGCAGGCGCGGAGAACACGCCTTCGGGGCTGATGTCGAGCAGCACCGCGTCGCCCGCGGCGTCGAAGAGCGCGAACGAGCCCGAGCTCGTGACCGGCGCCTCGCGCACCAGCTCGACGGCGTGCGCGACACTGGAGGCCTCCTCGAGCACGAGAGCGGCGAGCACGTGCATCGGGATGCCCTCGGGCCGGTCGGACCGGTGCCCCAGGATGTTGAAGTGCAGCGCGACGCCGGCGCTGTTCAGGCCGATCTTGCCGAGGATGCCGCATTCGGTGAGCCCGGCGTAGTCGTGGACGCCGCCGCGCGAGATGATCGTGTGCCAGTACGGCGCGATCTCCATGTGCCAGTCCCACGTCTGCACGCCGAGGGTGCGCGCGCGGCCGTCCGCATCGCGGATCGAGCGCACGATGGTCGAGCACTCCCCCGGCGGTACGGCGACGCTGCGGGAGAGGATCTCCGTTCGCCCGTTCAAGGCTGCGACGCGCCAGATCTCGGCGTCCGCACCGGCGGCGATGCCCTCGATCTGCGCGCGCAGCGCCGGACGGTGGGCGTCGACTGCGTCGAGCAGCCGCTCGGCGTCGTCGCGCACGGTCTTCTCGTCGACGGCGCCGAGGCGGAAGAGCCGATCATACGCGTCGATCGTGCCGGGCAGAGTCTCCCGCAGCTGCCTGCCGCGCTCGACGCCGCGCTGGAGCGGATCCGAGGCATCGGCCGTGATCTGCAAGCGCCGCTCCGGGCGCGGAAAGGGCGACGTCACGAGATTTCCTCTCCGGGAAGAGCGGGAGTGCGCGGCGGTGCAGTACGGCGCTCGCCGGTCGCCTCGAACGCGGCGGCGAGGCGCAGCAGGGCGGTATCGTCCCAGCCGCGGCCCGCGATGGTCAGACCCACCGGCATCCCGATGTCTGCCGTCGTGCCCATCGGCACCGTGACGGTCGGGATGCCGAGATGTCGGATCGCGAGATTCCCGTTCGCGACCCACACGCCGTTGCGCCAGCCGGCGTCGGCGGATGCCGGGTTCACGTCCATGTCGGCGGGGCCGACGTCGGCGACGGCGGGGAAGATCACGGCGTCGAGGCCGAGCGCGTCCATCCACTCCTCGAGGTCGACGCGGCGGGTCTCCTCGAGCCCGCGCACACCCTCCTCGAGATACGGGATGTCGGTGAATGACGCGTACGGGCGCTCGCGGACGAAGGCCGGATACTCGGCGATCTCGTCGTCGAAGCCGGTGTAGCGACCCGGGAGGGCACCTTCCGGATGCGGGAAGATGCGCGCGCCGTCGACGAGGTCGAGCCGATCGAGCGCGGGGTCGCCGTTCGCGCGCAGGAAGTCGTCCCACGCCCAGGCGGAGAGATCCTCGATCTCGGAGCGCAGGAACCGCTCGGACACCAGTCCCCTGGTGCGCACGGTCGGCGCCCCGGCGCGGTCGCCCTCGTAGTTGGTGACGACCGGGAAGTCGACGTCGACCACGTGGGCGCCGGCGTCTTCGAGGTCTCGGCGTGCCTGCTCCCAGAGCTCGATGACGGACGCCCTGGTCACGATGCGCTGCCCGGTGGCGCCTCCGATGGTGGTGCCGGTGCCGGCATCCGGATCGGCATTGACGTACATGCGCGGCACGCCGAAGCGCCGGCCTGCAAGAGCGGAACGAGGGTCGGCCGCGGCGAGGTCGCGGTACGACGCCGGACGCACCTCGGATGCCGCAGGAATACGCACCCACGGCTGGGCGCGCCAGAAGTCGCCGCGGACGTCGGCGTCGTCGGCGACGATCACGTCGAGCACCTCGAAGAGATCGGCCATCGTACGGGTATGCGGCACCACGACGTCCATCGTGGGCACGAGCGGCCAGTTGCCGCGCACCGAGATGACGCCGCGGCTGGGCGTGTATGCGCAGAGGGCGTTGTTCGACGCCGGTGCCCGACCGCTCGACCAGGTCTCCTCGCCGAGTCCGAAGGCCGCGAAGCTCGCGGCGGTCGCGGTGCCCGATCCGTTGGAGGAGCCGGATCCGAATGCACTGGTCAGCCAGTCGGCGCTGTACGGGCTCTCCGCCCGTCCGTACACACCGCGCTGCATCCCGCCGTTCGCCATCGGCGGCATGTTGGTCAGCCCGAGGCAGATCGCCCCGCCGGCCCTGAGCCGTGCGATCGTGAACGCGTCCCGCTGCGCGACCAGATCCGCGAACGCCGGGGATCCGCATGCCGCGGTGAGCCCGGAAACGAGGTAGCTGTCCTTCGCCGTGTACGGGATGCCGTCCAGCGGGCCGAGCGAGTGCCGGGCCGCCCTGCGGGCATCGGACGCCGCGGCTTCGGCGAGTGCATCGGGGTTGCGGACGACGACCGCGTTGAGTGCGGTCTCGGTGCCGGGTGCGTCGTACGCGTCGATGCGGGCGAGATAGGCCCGCACCAGCGCGACGCTCGTCGCTGCACCGGTCTCGAGCGCTCGCCGCAGGTCCGCGATGGATGCGTCGACCACGTCGATCATGCGGGCACCTCGCTCGTGGCCGGCTGCTGCTGGGTGATGCAGTGGATGCCGCCGCCGCGCGCGAAGATCGGGCGCGCGTCGACGGTCACGATCTGTCGCCCGGGGTACGCGGCTCCGAGGATGTCCCGCGCACGGGCATCGGCGGCGTCCTCGCCGAACCCGCAGGCGATGACGGCGTCGTTCACCACGAGGTGGTTGATGTAGCTCCAGTCCACGTAGCCCTCGTCGTCGCGGAGGGTCTCGGGTGCCGGGACGTCGACGATCTCGAGCGGGCGGCCCGCGGCATCCGTCTGGTCCTGCAGGAACGCCCTCAGCTCACGCGTGACGACGTGGTCGGGGTGTCCCGCGTCGTCCTGGCGGTGCAGCAGCACCCGGCCCGGAGCGGCGAACGCGGCGACGATGTCGACGTGCCCGTTGGTGCCGAACTCGTCGTAGTCGCGCGTGAGGCCTCGGGGCAGCCAGATGGCAGTGGTCGCGCCGATCGTGCGTGCGAGTTCGGCCTCGACGCGGCCTCTGTCGGCGTAGGGGTTGCGGTTCGGGTCGAGTTGCACCGTCTCGGTGAGCAGCACCGTGCCCTCACCGTCGACGTGGATACCGCCGCCCTCATTCACGAGCACCGAACTGATGTGCTCGGCTCCGACGTGTGCGGCGACAGTGCGTGCGATGCCGGCCGACACCTGCCACTCGGCCCATGCGGGCGCGCCCCAGCCGTTGAAGATCCAGTCGACCGCGCCGAGGACGCCTGGCCGATCGTCGTCGAGGACGAAGGTGGGGCCGAAGTCGCGCGCCCAGAACTCGTCCAGCGGCGACTCGACGATCTCGACGGCCGAGCCGAGCATGTCCCGCGCCCGCGCCATCTCGGTCGGGTCCACGACCATCGTCACCGGTTCGAACTCGGCGATCGCCAGGGCGACGTCGGTCCACGCGCGGTACGCGGTGTCGCGCCAAGCAGCACCGTCGCCCAGGGTGACGCCCACGCGCGGAAACGCCATCCAGGTGCGTTCGTGCCGATCGCCCTCGTGCGGCATCCGCCAGCCCATGTCATCTCCTTTGCCGACAACGGGTTGTTGGTCACGTGACCAATACAGGAATGTTCCTACACTGGAGGCACCATGTCAACATCCGATACGCGTCCACGAACCAGGAAGACGCCGGAGCAGCGCGCCGGCGAGATCTACGACGCCGCGATCGCGATCGCCGGGGAGAAGGGACTGTCCGCACTGACGCTGCGGGCGGTCGCCAGCAGGGCAGGGGTGGCGCCGGGGCTCGTCTCGCACTACGCATCCAGCATGGACGAGTTGGTCGCGCGCACCTTCCGCGAGCTGACGGCATCCGAACTGGACGACGTCCGCACCCAGGCCGAGACCGAGAGCGAGCCGGCGGCACGGATGGCGCGGATGATCTCCACGGTGCTCAGCAGCGACCACGACGACATCACGCTCGTGTGGGTGGATGCCTGGTCCCTCGGCCGCGGCAGCGCGGCGCTGTCGGTGGCCATCGACGAGCAAATGGGCGCCTGGCAGTCGTTCATCGCGCAGCTCATCGAGGAGGGCCGGCGCTCCGGCGTGTTCCGCACCGACGACACGGATGCCGTGGCCTGGCAGATCCTCGCCATGATCGACGGCATCGCAGCGCATGCGCTGACGCGCCGTACCGACGCGGCGCTGTTCGCCGCTCGGCTGGCACAGGCCTGCGAGACGCTGGTCGGCGCGCCCCAGGGGACGATCGCGGAGCTCCTTCCCACGCGCTGACGGTCGCGGAGGCGTGCCCTCTTCGTGCCCTCGGCGATCCCAGGAATGCAGAAGGGCCGGAACCTCGTGCGAGATTCCGGCCCCGAAATGGTGGGCTGTTGGCACAACCCGCTGTGGCAAGGCTACGTACGTCGAACGTGAGGCCACTTTCCCATGAACCCCTCACCATTTTCCTGTGGTGCCGCCAGCCTCCGCAGCATCGTCCGGGCACGGGGACCAGTCCCGCTCCTGGGCAGTCAGACTACGGCCTGGTCACAGCTCCCGCGCCGGTTGACCATAGGTCTGCCTACGCGGTCACGCAGACGACGGATGCCGCTGGCTAGGAATGCTTCGAGATCTCGTCCACACTGATGGGAGCCTCATAGCTTCGACGCTCCCAGCGCAGTCCTACGGAGTCAGTGAACCGGACAACACCTTTACTCTCGGCGGGAGCGAAGAAGTCGACGAAGGGAACCGTCGCCGCTAGCGAGAAAGTCTGGGACACGCTTCCGAGGTCCTGCATGCTCTTCACCTCTGTGACACGCTCACCGTTCTTGACAGCCCACACCTCGAGCTGGGAGATGAGCAGCCCGCTGGTGTTCTGAACTTCCACCGTCGCTCCGTGGGTCAAGCCACCGCTGAACTCACCCCGCCACGACACGACTACCGCGAGAGCCTGCCTCATGACATCTCGCTGGTGGGCTAGTTCGAAGGTCGCTCGCTCATACTCCGCGGTCTTCTGTGCTGCGTCGGCAGCGTTGGCCGCATGCTCGGCCGATTTCTCGCCGACCCGCGCTGCGTCTCGAGCGGCGGTAGCGGCACGCCACGCGGCGACAGCGGCGAAGAGGCCGACGACGGCGGCAATTACAGACACTGCCAGCCCCAGTATTGCGAGGAACTCGTCGCCCACCACCTCCACTTGAACGGGCGGCGCCGCCATCGCGAACGGAGCGCTAGTAGGAGAAGGAAAAGGGCCGAAGATCACGGTCACAGTCTGCCAACACCATTCTTCGCGAACGTCCGTTCGACGCCTGAGCGAATGCATGTTCTCCTCGGTGCTGCGAGTCCATCGGTAGCGCGGGTGACCTCATCATCCCTGCCTCCGTCATTGGAACGAAGACGGTCCACCACAAAGTCGAGCATTCCTCGAATCCGAGCACTCAGTCTCTTGTGCCTTGGCAGTCGTCTAGCTAGCGAGGGGCTAAGCGCGTAGTACGTTGCGATGAAAGTTCGGCCAAGCGCCGTGCGCCGAAGGCGTTCGTCTCGGAACTCACGAAGCACCATCACCTCAGGCGCGTCGTAGCTTCCGTAGACGGCCGTAGCGATGTAGCACCCGCCTGTCGACTTCGGGGTCGCTGCAGACGTATCAACTGTTTCTCGCACGTTGGTTGCGCGAAGGTCGGCAACGATTTGCCGATATGGCCTAGGAAGCACGTAGTTGGGGTTCCCTGAAAAGTCGCGAAGCCGCGATGCGCACGACTCCTCTGTCTGCAAAGCGCCGAGAACGTCTGCCAGATCGTCTTGCGGCGGGTATGGCAACTGCTCGTACAGCCTCGCTGCGTCGTAACGCTCGTAGACAGAAACGGCGGCCCTAATGAGGGCGACCGCCCCTCGGGCATCACCGCCGCAGAGAGTTGTTTTCCACAAGTTCCTGAGGTTGCCGAGGTCAAAGTGGCCTTCTAGCCGAAAGGACTCGATGAGCTTCTCTGCGGACGCGAGGTACTCACCTCTGCGCTTCATAGCTGTGGCTTCGAGCCGGAGAGCCGCAGGATCGGAGTAAGTGAAGAGCATGCTCGGCTCAGCGCCAGACGAAGCCGCAAGTCCCCACCCGAGCTTTCCCGATGCTCTGTCAGCATCGGACATCTGTGTGAGCGTGACCGTCTCAGTCAAGCCTTCGTTGATGTAGGGCATTGCGGCTGTATCCAGCTCAGTTGCGAATGCACTCACGAGGGCCTTGAGCTTCTCGACCTGTGTGCTGTCGTACACCATCGCCTATTCCTTTCCTACTCGCGCGAGAACTTTGCCTCGAGCTGCTGCCATCATCATCGAAGTCCGTAGGCCGATGGCCGACTGCGTCACTTAGCTGGTGGTGCCGACAAGGTATCGCCGGATTCGGCGAGAACCCCGCGGGCAACGGCGCGGTCGACAGCTGCATTCACGCGCTGGTCTACGATGGCGCCCGTCCGCGTCCAGCCGAACTGGCGCGCGATGGCGTTCACCACCTCTGAACGTGACGCTCCACCGACGTCTCGTACGAGCATCTCGGCGGCGAGCGCGAACTCGTCGAGGTGGACCTGGTCTGGCTTGCGGTTGTGGTCGCGTGACCGCACCTTGGTTACCGCGCGGTCTTTCACATCGACGAAATCGCCTTCTCGGGCGAGGCCCGCTTTGGTGATGGCTAGGTCGATGTTTTCCTTGAGTCGAGCGGTGACTCGCCCGACGGACCACCATTCTCGGATCCGCTCGCTGACGGTGTCGAGGTGCACAGGGCCTTCAACCAGGACGAGCGCCCTGAGGGGTTCAACCAGGTGGAGATGGTTGCCGGGCTCTGCTGGCTGAACCCAGTAGGGCAACGCGACCGGTTCCGCCTCGATGTAGTCGACAGCCCAGGTGAAGGGCACTTCGACTTCCGCCGCGGTCGTCTCAACCGTCGCGCGCGGAATTGTGAAGTTCCGCTTACGGGTCGCAGTTCCCGTGACCGCGGCTTCGATGGCCGCCCGGAGGCGTTCTTCTTCCTGATGACGGTCTCGGTACCATCCGGTGCCCCAGATCCGGTGGAGGGTCCACCCGAGGCCTGAGAGCACTTGGTCCCTGAGCCGATCCCGGTCACGTGCGGCGGGTGCCGAGTGGTACTGGTAGCCGTCGCACTCGACGCCGAGGGCGAAGGAGCCGGGCTTGGCGGGGTGTCGCACACCGATGTCGATGCGGAAGCCTGCGGCCCCCACTTGGGGCTCCACGACATAGCCCCAGGACTGTATCGCCCGGATTACGGATTCTTCGAACGGGGAGTCCGGCATGAGCCCCGTCACTGAGGCTTGCGTGCCGAGTACAGAGATGCCTCTGCGTGCGAAGTCTAGATACGAGCGCAGGGCTTCAACGTTCTCATTCGTGGATTGTGGGATATCGCCTGCGTCTATGGATGCGACGACCTCGATGCGTTGCCTTGCGCGTGTGACTCCCACGTTGAGGCGACGCCATCCCCTGTCTTTATTGAGGACACCGAAGTTGGTGGAGATCTTGCCCGCTTCGTCTGGGCCGTACCCGATGGAGAAGACGATGACGTCGCGTTCGTCACCTTGAACCGACTCGAGCGACCTGACGAAGAATCCATTGAGTCGGTCGCTCTTGTCGAAATGAGGATCGAGATCTCTGTGCTGCCCACGAAGCTCGTCGACCGCGGCCACGACGGCGTCGGCCTGCGCGACGGAGAAGGTGACGACGCCGAGGGAGAGCCCGGGTCTTGTCCGGTAGTGCTGAATGACTCTTTCGGCGACGGCTTTGGCTTCCTTCGGGTTGTCTGCTCCCCCGCCTCGGCGATACATCCCGTCTACGTGGAAGAACTCGACTCCGACGTCTGGTCCTTCGTCCTGCGCGGACGGGTAGGTGACGAGGTGCCCCTCGTAGAACCGGTAGTTCGAGAAGGCGATGAGGGCTTCGTGACGTGACCTGTAGTGCCATCTGAGGCCCAGGTTTCGGAAGGCACCGGAGGACTTGGCGAGTTCGAGGATCGAGGTGAAGTCTTTGACGTCCGAGTCCTCTTCGTCGGAGTCGTCGGATTCCACCGCCCGTTCGAAGAATTGCGACGGTGGAAGCTGCTTGTCGTCGCCGGCGAGGATGAAGGATCTGCCGCGGTAGATGCAGTTGATGGAGTCGCCCGGGGTGACCTGGGATGCCTCGTCGAAGATGACGACGTCGAACTTCAGGTCGTGCGGAAGGTACTGCGAGACCGCCAGTGGAGACATCATGAAAACGGGCTTGATGGCTTGAATCGCGGTGCGCGCCTGGGTGATGAGGTTGCGAACCGCCATGTGGCGTTTCTGCTTCATGCCCTCCCGCCGGATGAGGGCGGGCTCTCCCAGCGAGGTGTTCGCGGGCCGCCGCGTGTTCGCGGACTGGATGATGTCGCTGGTGGCTGCTGCGACGATCTCTCGGTCGAGCTTCTGGAACTCGGCGACGAGGGCTTCTCGGTCTGCGGCGAGTAGTGGATGCAAGCGGGTGTCAGTTCGAATGTGCTCGTCCGCCCACGCGCGCAGCAATGCACGCTCGATGACTTTCGGAACGTCCGCAGCCTGCAAGCGCTGCTCGATACAGAAGTTGACGGTCTCATCGAGGTCGAGTTCGCGAAGCTCGGCGCGGATTGCCTGATAGTCGAACCACTCCTGTTGACCGATGGTGTCGGACTGGAAGTCGCTCAGAAGCTCGAAGGCAGTCACGAAGTCGCCGAAGTCCTCCCTCAGCTCGTCCGTCCGCGACGAGTCGAACGCGTTGAGGATCTCGTCGCGCGCGCTCTCCCACTTGCGGAGGACAGACTCAAGGCTGCCTACGGGAGAGGACTGGACCAGAGCAGAAACTTGGTGGGGCGATAGCGCAGCGCCCGCAAGCTCGCGAACTCTCCCCGCCCATCCCAGGGCCACGTCCACGACGGTGAGGTCGGTGCGGGCGCCTTGGTAAAGGTCTCCGAACTGGGCGCTCAGGTCGGTCGTCGCCAAGTCCAGCTCTCGCGTACAAGCGCGCACATCCTGGACTGCAGCGATGACCGCGTCAGCATCTTCAAGAGTGTGCTCTCTGCCGGTGTGGGCTGACACCGACTCGATCCGCTCAGCGGCGCTCCTCATGGGGGCGACGTGCGTGGACAGCCACGCGACCGAAGTCGCCGGTTGCTCGACGAGCAGTTCCGGTCGCCCGGCCAGAGCAGGAGGCGATGCAACAGTTGCTCGCCAGTTGACGAGCTCGAGACGCACGGACTCCGCAACTGCCGCCTCAGCGGGGTCAACCGTCGCGGAAGCCAGGTAGGCGACCGTCGAGCGAGAGACCATGTCACCGCTGAGAGTTATGGCTTCCTCGGCCGCTCCGAGGTATCGGTCGACCGCTTCCCAGTCGGTGGACCGTCCCTGCCACCATCGCCCGAGCAGATGCCCGGAGGCGACGCCGGCGGCCTCGAACTTTCCGACGGCATCGGACCAGGCGATGGCATCCGAAAGGTGGGCGATGCCTGACTTCACCTCCTTCGCGTCGGCGAGGAGCGCTCCGAGCGCCTTCTTGTCGGTACGGTACGCGCCGGACAGTTTTCGGAGTCCGGTGTGGAGGTTGGCGAAGCGCTCCTGGAGATCCCGCAGCGGTGCCGTGAGAGCGCTCGGGGTGAAAAGTCCGCTCGCTTGTGATTCGCTTCGCTCGAGCGCGAGAGCTTCGAGACGAAGAGTGTTTGCGGCTTCGCGGGCTGCGTGGAGACCGGAGGCTGTGAGCCAAGCGGCTTCGATGCCGGGGAACTCGCGATGTATTTCAGTGATGCGCACGACACGGTCTGCGTCAGCGAAGGAAAGAGGGGTGCCCACCCCGACGAGGTGCGCGAGGTTGCCGACGGCGTTGATCGCGGCTGTGAGCGATACCGCCCTGGCTGCGAAGGAGTCTGCGGTGCCTCTCAGCGTCTGCGCGGTGAGCCCGGCGAGGTCAACTGCCCCGCGAACGGCGATGGCCTCCGAGTGCGCGGGGAAGTCGATGGGCAGCTGCTCGTGGCCGACACCCGCCAGTTCGAGAACGAGGTCAGCAGCGCGCTGGTACGTGGTGACCAGATCGCCTAGGCGTTGACGATCTGCGTGGATGGAAGTCTGGTCGACTGCGGTCAGCCATGCATCGTTGACGAAGCCGGGACGGTGAACGTGTTGGAGATCCAGCAACTCCATCAACGTCGTCGTTTGGCGAGGCGTGCGCAGTCCGAACGAATCGACGACATCGTCATTGAGGCGAATCGTGCCTTGGAGCTCTTCCAGGGCGCTGACTGCGGAATAGAGGCGAGATTCGAGCGAGGAGGGATCCGTGACAGCGCGCCAAAGGAAAGTCGAGCCTTGCGCAGCGGGGCGCCATGTTCGTTCAAGGCGACTGAGAGTGTCGCCGAGTGCTGCGCGCCCCTCTTCTGACAGTTGGAGAGGTGGGCGACCCGGAGCGGGAGCAACGGGCACGTGGACGAGCTCGGCGAGTTCACCAAGGACATCGTGAAGCGATGCCTGCAGTGGTGAGCGAAGCTCGTTCATCGCCAGCGCGTAGGAGTTGAGTCGGCGGCGACGGTCTTCAAGGGCTGAGCGAGATGGGGCGCTCATCGCGTGGGGCGGTTGGGCGACGTTGTCGAGGGTGCGAAGGAGTTCGGATGCGACGTCTTTGCGGTTTGTCTTGTGAGAGTGCAGCTCGAGCAGGTAACTCTCGAGACCGCTGTCTTTGAGGCGGTTCTTCACCACATCGAGTGCGGCGATTTTCTCCGAGACGAAGAGCACCGACTTGCCGGCGTGCATGAGCGCGCCGATCATGTTGGCGATGGTTTGAGACTTCCCCGTTCCTGGCGGTCCGTCCATCACGAAGCTGCGTCCGGCCAAGGCGGCTGCGACAGCGGCACGTTGAGAGGAGTCCGCGTCGAGCACGAGCGGTGTGCGCTCCGGCGGGGCGACCTCGTCGATGTCGGCGGGATCAACAGGGTCGAACTGGAACTCATCGCTCTGACTCGTGGGACCGCCGTTCGCCAGTGCACGGACCACCGGGTGTTCGAGGATGGTCGCTTCGTTGTCGAGGAGGTCCTTATACATGGCCTCCTTGGCGAAGGAGAATGTGGCGAGATGAACTTCCGGCTCCAAGCTCCAGTCCTTGAAATCCTTCGCCTTGCCGAGTTCTGCGGTGAAGCGGGACAGGATCTCCGAGACGGTCAGCCCCTCGACCTCTTCGTACGTCGGAAGAGTGATCCCGAACTCGTTGAGGCGCAGCGGAAGGGCAGGGTTGAGGACGGCGTCGTCCTCACCGCCCTTGATCCTCGGGGTAGCTCGAGGCCCTTCCGGGACCAACTCAACGGGGAGCAGGTAGAGCGGACTGGTCATGTCCGTCTTGTCTACGTCTTGCCACTTCAGCATGCCGAAAGCGACGTAGAGCACGGAGAGGCCGCGGTCGAGGAACTCTTCGTTCGCGCGGCGCATCAGAGTGCGGACCACAGGACCGATCTCCGCGTCTGCGCGAGGAACGTGAAGAAGCGGCCCGGAGCGTGCCGGGCGCGCTTCGCCGCTGTTCGCGTCGATGATGTCGCCGACGAAGCTCTGCAGCTTTCCGGAACGGAGCAGTTCGAGGATGGCGTCCGCGGAGGGAGCATCGAAGCTCAGCGAGGATGTCCTGGGAGCCTTGAACCGAAGGAGACGGCTTCGTCGATCCAGTCCGATGAGCCCCTCGCGCCATGTCTTCAACGCAGCACGAGTCTCGGTGGTAGTGCCCATGTCGCCCCTCCAGTGTGCCGTCGGCCGACGGTGAACCCTCACCCGACGCGATGCTTCCCCACATCGTATCGACGCGGCCGCCTCACCCGGAGAAGAAGCTTCTCCGCTCACCCCGTCGCCCGGCAGACGCACACTGCGTGATGCCAGATTCCACCTCCAGGCGCTGAGCTCACCCACGCACAACGCGCAACAAGCGTCGAAGCAGCGACCCCACGAAGGTTTCACACCGTATGGTGCACTGTATGTTGGTGGAGTACAGCACTTGAAGTAGGATCTGCAACATGAGCAACCTCATCACCATCGACGTACCGTCGGAAATCGCCGACGAAGTGCGAAGGTTCGCGGCTTTTCTCATCACCGACCAGCCGAACCGCCTCCCACGAACAGCCGTTCCGGACGACGGGATTCCCGACTATCCGCTATGGCCTGACGAACAAGTCGAGCGGTTCGCATCAGCCCCCACGACGACAGCGCGTGTTTACGTCAAGATCATGGATGCCGTCGTAGAGCACGGCGCGGCGGGCCAGTGGCTCAGCATCGCTGAACTGGCGGAGTGGACCGGACAGACGCCATCGGTGATCTCGACTTTCCGCACACACCTCTACCGCTACATCAACGCGCACCTGCCAGAGGGAACACTCGCGCCGTTCACGAGGGCAACCGGCCAAGACCTCCGCCCGGCCCGAGGACGCGAGGTCTACTACCGCATCAGCCCCGCATGCGCCGAGCAGTGGACGCGATTGCGCGGCGAAATCGAGAGAACGAGCCTCTTCGCTGGTAAGGAGTCCTAATGGTCCTCTTCAAAGACATGCTCATCGACACGCCCTACCCGATCCTCGACATCGAAGACCGCGGCGATGACAAGGATCCACTGACAAGCGAATGCACCTACTGTCGCCGCGAAGAGTGGGGACGGAACCACAGCACGCAGGACATCGTCGTGGTCCGTCGCTGGCGTGAACGCAGCGTCTGGGCCCCCGACCTCGACGGGCTCGCCAATGGCGGCTGGTTCGAATGGCGTTGCTCAAAGCACCCGTACAGATGGGAGAGTTCGCCGTACGCCGCGAATGCCCCCGACCGTCTCCGTCCAGCACCAAGTGCGCGGTGTGAGCACGTCAGCCTCGGGGACCGGTGTCGGACGCGGACGGGCGAGAACTTCGATGGCCAGTGGCTTTGCAGCGAGCACTCCACATCGGTCGTCGCGCGACTCCGGATCGAGGAGCGCATGCGCGAGATCGGCGAAGCAATCGCCGAGTCGGACCAGCACATGTGAAGCAGATGGTGGTGCCGCGTACGGCCCCACAGCACGCATGCATGCCCCCGGCAAATAGCGCAGCGCCGCGCTCGTCGTCGTCGTCGAACGTGGCCGTCACCTCACTGACGAGGGCGCTCCGACCCCAGTCCCGATGGAGCTCTACGACGGATAGGCTCACGGCATGACGATGGTCGAGCCGCCTCCTCTGGATCCGCTGACCGGAGACGAGAAGTTACTCGGACTTGACGCGTCGGTGTCTGACTTCTGGCGGTTCGCGTTGCCCGACGTGACGACGAACAATGTCCGTGGGTGGCTGGCCGAGTACCTTGTGTGGCGTGCCACCGGGGTCGAGCGGCCGGTGCGCGTCGAGTGGGACGCGTTCGACGTCCTGTGGGGCGACATCCGCATCGAGGTGAAGTCCAGCGCATTCGTGCAGCGGTGGGCGCAGCGCCAACCGTCCACGCTCGCATTCTCAGGTCTTCGTGGAAAGCTCCTCGACCCTGTGACGAACACATACGCCGCCGAGTCGACCTACAACGCCGACGTGTACGTTCTCGCCGCGAATCTCGCCGGGCGAGAGCAGTTCGATCAACTCGACATCGGGAATTGGCGATTCGCCGTGGTCTCGCGCGTTGCGCTAGAGGCAACTGGGCAGTCAACTCTCACCTGGGTGCGAGCGCAACAGCTCGCTACCGCGGTCGTCGGTTACGACGGCCTCGCGGCGGCGATCCAAGAGGCCGCCACGGGTTAGTGTTCGGGCCGGAGGCGTCGACGGGCGAGCTCCAACTCGTCACACCCGCTGATACCTCCAGGTTCGGGAGATCATCAAGGTTGTTCCGGGTGGCGGGCTTTCAGTCTGTTCGCCTGCCTGACGCGCGCCCTGAGCAACGCGTACTTACGTGCGCTTCTCCCGCCACTGCGCGAAGTCGAAGCGAACCCGAGATGCGATGTCACCGTTTTTCGCCGACCGGCAGAGATCATCCCTTCCGAAAGCCCACTGCACTGCGGACGGGCGATGCTAGACGCTGGCTTCGGCGGACGCAGAGAGAGGCGCCTCCAGAGCCTCAACGGCTGAGATCATGTCGGCGATGGAGCCAAACCGCGCGGACTCGTCGAGACTGGTCGCGCGGTTCACAATGTCACCGACCGGGCCGCTGGCGACACCCAGTCGGGTCTTGCCAGTGAAGATGAACGAGATGATTACCCCTGCGGCGTAGATGTCGTTTGTGGGCTTGAAGTCTCTGAAGGATTCCAGGAGCGGGTCGATGATCGATCCCTTCATCTCCGTCTCCGTCCGCGTGAACTCAGAGTCCCGATGCTTGTGCAGTCCGAAGTCTGACAGCTTCACGAGCACGGCGCCCATGCGGAAAGTGTCAAGGCGGGTGAGACAGATTCCGTCAGGCGGTCTGTATGAGGGCCTCCTGTGAGGGCTGGTTGATCCAGGCGGCCTCGGGCAGCT